>JAKPUQ010000065.1 GCA_029572815.1 Bacillota bacterium
TTCGTATTATAGTGGCAACTATCATCCGCTCAACCAGGGGACGCCTTCTCTTACAAGGCGTCCCCTCTCCAAAAACAGTCCACCGGACTGTTTTTGGATTCACCCCTTGCGAGGCGCCTGACGTAATAAGGGGCTCTGCCCTTTGAACCCCGCCAGAGGCGCTGCCTCTGGACTCTGCCAAAGGAACACAGTCCCTTTGGAATCCCATTCATAGTTGCCGTAAGGTATTACGATAAATTATGATTTATCATGGCGCTAAACGCTTCACGGGGGATTGACGGGAAGGCTTGCGGGGAGTATAATATAAGTAAGACATATTGCGGAAGGCGGTGCGGAATGAAGAAAAAACTATGGATATTGCCTGTGCTGATAGGCATACTGCTCATTGGCGGAGCTGTGGGACTTGTGGTCTACAATATGTATGAGAGCAATGCCGCCTTTGAAAAGTCCCAGGACGTAATGACTGAGCTGAAACAGCTTATCCCCGACCCTTCACCTGCCAATGCCGCCGCTTCACCGAGCACCGAGCCTCCCTCGGACGACCTGTTCGCGCCCTATGAGGAGCCAACTACCCAGCCTCCCTCGGAAATGCGCAGCATTAGCGTGAACGGCGAGGAATACTGCGGATATATCACCCTTCCTCAGCTGGGACTGGAGCTCCCTGTAATGAGCGGCTGGAGCTACGAAAGGCTTAAAACATCACCCTGCCGTTACAGCGGCACCGTTGAGGGCAGGGATATAATAATCGCCGCCCATAATTACAACAGCCATTTCGGCAGGATAAAGGAGCTGTCCCAGGGCGACGAGATATGGTTCACAACAGCCGACGGTATGCAGTATTTCTACCGCGTGGACTACACCGAGAATGTGGACGGCTATGACGTTGACCAGATGCTGAGCGGCGGTTCATCGGACTGGGATATGACCCTGTTCACCTGTACCCTCAGCGGACAGAGCCGCGTCACCGTAAGAGCTTCGTTTGAAGAGACAGAGGAATAAATAAAGCCCGTAAGAGTTTATCTTACGGGCTTTTATCGTTTCTGAGGGATTATTGTCTTAAAAATGCGATCCTGAGTTCGACCATATCGAAGATGTCGGTTACGCCGTCCTGATTGATATCTGCTGTGAGAGCCTGCTGCTCGGTCAGTTCTATCCTTCCGCGGAGGTACTTGCTGAACAGGACATAGTCCGCGATATTCAGCCTGTTGTCTCCGTTGATATCACAGCGGACGAAGTTCTCCTCGCCCTCGTCGGTGGGTATGAACTTCATATTATGGACGTTGGCGTATTCATGGGCAGTGGAGTTCGTTCTGCCGTGGATAGCAGGACCTGCGGCACTGTTGTACTCGTAGCCGGTGAATACAGAGCTGGCTGCGCCTTCTCCGCCGATATAATGTACAATGGTTCTCTGTGGAGGTTTAGCTGAAATAGTCGGTATGGCGTTACTGCTTATATTGCAGGAAATATCATTGATGTATATATCCTTTAGATGATAGAGATTGCTGATCTGGTCTTTTTCTATAGCCGGGCTTTCGATTATGAGAGTCTCGATATTGCAGTCCGCGCTGTAAGTGAGGTGATCGCAAAGCTGCGTTTCTGCGGGAATATACGCGCTCTTGACCTTTGAGCCTGAGAAGTCTATGACAGCGACCTTCTTCGTGCCCTGGCGTATAGTCATTTCCGCAGCGGACTTCTCCACGCCCACAGCCCAGTCGCCGATGTACTGGACGCCGTCCTCCACCTCATAGGCAGCTGTGCCGCTGAAAGCATTACTGTATACAGTGTGTACACTTGCAGGGATAGTCACATTAGTAAGAGAAGCACAGTCGCGGAAGGCGTCAAAGCCTATCTGCTCAAGCTTTTCGGGAAGGACTACAGACTTGAGGTTTGCCGCGGCTCTGAATGCGCCGGTGTCTATTTCTGTTACGCTGTCGGGGAGAGTTATCTTCTCCACCTTGTCGCAGCCCATGAAGGCATAGCTGCCGATGTATACTACGCCGTCGGGAATGACTATCTCAGTCTTGTCATAGTTCTTCGGGCAGCTGATAAGAGTGTGCATATCCTTGCTGTAGAGGATATCGTCCACAGCTGTATAGTTGTAGCAGTCCTCGCCTGTCTCATAGTATGAGCAGTAATTATAGAAGGGCTCATAATACGAAGGCGCGGCGAGATTGTCGGATATATGAAGCTTTTCCACGGGGGTGTCTCCGCGGAAAAAAAGTCCCGACGAGATATTTGTTACCTGAGAGTCGCCGATAAGACTGTTTATGAATACGTCGGGCTGGCTGTTATCCTCCCGCTCCTCGGCTGTGGAGGAGTACTTTGACACGTTGTATATCACACCGTTTTCGGTCTGCTGGGTGTATTCCTTGTCGTAGGTGTACTCCTTCTCGTCTGCAAGGTGGAATTCCCTGTTATAGAAGGAAGCGTATTTCAGCGCGGTGGAGTCCGCAGCGCCGAAGATAAGGGTGTTGAACTTCTCGGGTTCCTCGGCAGGTTCGTCGTTGACACCGATTATGGTTATGTCTTCCGTTTCACCCTTGTCCTCTGTCCAGTACTGAGGTATGGTCTTTGGGGAGTCTGCTATGCGGCAGTCCTTATCATGTATCCACACCATTTTCAGGTGCGTGCAGCCGGTAAGGGCGTTCTGTCCGATGATCTTATTATAGAAGTCAACGCGCTCGATGTGGTTATACATGGTGAATACCAGCAGTCTGCCCATATATTCTACGGATTCGGGTATGGTGATGACCTTGAGAGCTTTGTTATTATCGAAAAGCGCCTCACAGGTGCCGATGGTGCCCTCTCTGAGGTCTGCCCGCTGTATATCCTTGTCTGCGTCCACAGCCCAGTTGTCCACATATAGTATACCGTCCATGTTTTCTGTGCAGCCTGCATTCTCAAAGGCGTTCATGCGTATGGAAGTGACATGGGGCGGCAGATGGAAATCAAACAGGTTATGGCAGTCCTTAAAGGCATAGGCGCCTATCTCATTGACAGTTTCGGGGAGCTCGACCTTGCTGAGAGCTTTGCAGCTGCCGAAAGTCATAGCGGGCAGTACTGTGATTTTATCCGGTAGAGTGACCTCTCTCAGGTTTTCGCAGCCCGCAAAAACGCCCGTGCCCATTTCACGGACGCTGTCGGGGAGGGTAAGCTCCTCAAGCTCCATACAGCCTGCAAAGGCGTAGTCGTCTATTTTTTGTATATCGGTGGGAATGTCGCTGCTGACGGGAGTGTGAGCCGTGGGTATCACGCCGATAAGTGTGTTCAGGTCTGCGGAATAGAGATAATTGCCCTCTGTTCTTAAATAGGGGTTCTCCTCGGGAATGACTATCTCCTCAAGAGAGTCGCAGAGGTAATCATATCTTGAGAAAAACTGCGTATCCTTTGAGAGGGTGATCTTTTTCAGCTTCGGGCAGTAGATAAAGGGCATATCGGTAATGCCCACAACTGGCAGATCCCCTATGGTTTCGGGGATAACGATCTCCTCAAGGCTTTCGGCTATTGATCTGTTGACGTCGCTGACCATTGCGAAACCGTCATATATGGCGTAGATGAGAGTTCCGCTGTCTTCATGTCTGACAGGTGTCATTTCCGCAATATCCTCAGCGGTCAGCTCTCTTTCCGTGTGCATATATCCTCTTATCTGCACTGCCTCTGCGGTTGCGGGCATGGAAGCGCAGGCAGCTCCGCCTATGATGGCAAGAGCGGTGATGAACGAAATAAATCCCTTCATATTCTTTCCTCCTATATCTGGAATTATGTTATTATTATAACAGTATATGCTGTAACTGTCAATAAAAACTGCTGACATAATGCAATGAAAAGGAGAAAAATGTTATAATATAGATTTTATATACCACCTGTTAAATTATCCGAAAACTGCGCCGGCTCTCCCGGCGGCATAGCAGCAGCACAAAGCCGGCGACAACGCAGCAGCGTTGATCTGATCATAATAGTCTGCACATTCTGATGAGTTATAAAAAATATATGAGCAGTGAAGGCGACAGACTGCTTTTTTTCTCTGTACAGCCCGGTGCAGCAAGTTCGGAACGGGATAAAACAGGCATTGACGTTGCACTGTGACATTTCGGGCGGGAATGTTACGTTTCATGCACACGCTCTTGATTTTTATGAAAATATAATATATAATGAATTAATAGAAACATCTGGATTTACCGCCGCCAAGCGGCAGGCTTATGTGAAAAAGGTAACCTAAAATGAACCGATTATTGGATCTCATAATGGAGAAGCTCCTCAGCGGCGGCTGGACCACCGAGGAGGATTCGGCCATTGTACGCTACGGTCTTGAGCTGAATATAATGAAGACCCTCATATCAGCGGCTATGCTGGTGACCGCTTTTATCCTCAGAAGCGCCCCTGCCGTCATAGTTTTCATGCTGGCATACCCTCTTATGCGGAGCTGCTGCGGTGGATTTCACGCAAGGACAAGGACAGCCTGCTTCCTGTCATCAATGCTGGTGCTGGCGGCAGTCATTGCAGCCTCAAAGCTCATAAAGGACAGACCTGCGCTGTTTGTTTCAATAGGCGTTTTTGCCGCAGGTGCCTTGCTCATAGTCCTTCTTGCGCCCGTAGAGGCTCCGAACAAGCCATTTGATGACGTTGAAAGGGTGGTTTTTCGCAGAAGGTCACTTATAGTCACAGGGGCGGCTTTGATATTTTGCGGAGCCCTGTGGCTGGCAGGCTTATACAGGCTCATGCTTTCGGCTGCCCTGGCAGTATTCTTTACGGGAGCGTTTCTCGCAGTTGGCAGATTATCAGACAGGAAAGGAGCGGTTTGATGATAAATATTGCAATATGTGATGATGACAAGGAAATAATCGACAAGATCAAGGAATGCATCTCCGAATACAGCACGGAACACTCGGTGGAATATGATGTACACAGCTTCAGGGGCGGAGAAAAGCTCCTTGAAACAAAGCTCAGCTTCGACCTGATATTCCTGGATATAGAAATGGGGGAGATCGACGGCCTCAAAACGGCTCAGCTTTTCCGCGAGATAGACAAGAAGGCGAGGTTAGTCTATGTAACCAACCATTCCGAGTATGCTCTGCGAAGCTATGCCGTACACCCCTTCGACTTCGTGGTGAAGCCCTTTGAAAAGGAGCGTATTTTCAGCGTCCTGAGCGAGCTCTCGCGCTATCTCACCGAGAACGCCGAGAAGGAAGCCGTGATACAGCTCAAGGGCGAGGAAGGGCCTCTCCTCCTCAGCCTCAAGAACATCTATGCCTTTGAATATACAGGCAACCGTCGTATAACCGTATATACAAAATCGGAGAAGTACCGCATAAAGGGCAGCCTCTCCGACATATTCGCACTGGTCGATTCCGAGAGCTTTGTCTCGCCCCATAAGAGCTTCATTGTCAATATGGAGCATATAGACAAGCTCAACAACTTCACACTGTACACCACAAACGGCATCGAAGTACCCGTTGCGCAGAAAAAACTGAAGGAATTCCACAACGAGTTCAGCCGTTTCATCAAGAACTATATAAGACAGGGATAAGCTTATGTTTTTTTTACTGCACACCATATCGTCAGCGGGTATGTACATATTCACATTCATAATCTTTGACAAGCTCTATACCTCAAGGGAGCTTTCGCTGGTTAAGAAGGTTATGTTTGTTGCGGCTGCCTCTCTTATTATGGGAGCTGTCGGCACCACAGACATACCCATAGTCAAATTCTTCACTATGATCGCACTTCTGGTGCTGCTCAATCTGCTGTTCTACAAGCCGCCGGGAAAGGTCTTTCTCATTTATGATGCCATTTACCTCATAACCACCTGTATAGTGGAGATGCTGTCATCACTGCTGCTGGCGGTAATGGTGAATGCAGATACGAATGATGTAAAGAGGACTCCCGTGCTGTTCCTTGCAGCTACGGTGCTGTGCTGGATCGTCATGATAGCCGTGGCGAAATGCCTGCTTCTGCTGATATCAGGCAAGGGCGCCAACAACATCAGGACCCATGAGTTTCTCATGTTCCTCATACTTATGGTAGGCGAGATACTCCTTTTCCAGTACCTCAACGACAAGATAATCTCATCAAAGTCAAGATGGGAGATAGTTGTCATACTCCTGACCTTCCTGTCGCTGGATCTCTATCTGGCATATCTCATAAGAATGATCTCAAAGACATATCAGACAGAGAAGGAGCTTGAGCTCCTGACACAGCAGTCAATGCTCCAGCTCAACGCCTATAATGAGCTCAACGAGAAATACGTCGCCTCAAGGCGTATCATACATGATGTAAGAAAGCATATATCCTCTCTGGAGGGACTGATAAACTCCAACAAGGCTGACGAGGCAGGGCGCTACAAGGATCTGCTCAACGCCGAGCTGGATAAGCTCATGCCCCGTTTTGAGTGCGACAGCTCCATTCTGACCGTGGTCATAAACAACAAGCTGGACGCCGCAGAGAAGATGAACGTGGACTTCAGAGTGGACGCGGAGTTCACACGGATAGACTTCATATCCAATCTGGATATCACAGCCATATTCTCAAATATGCTGGACAATGCCTTTGAGGCCTGCGCAGAGCTCCCCGAGGAGGATCGCAGGGTATGGCTGTCCATAACCCGCCGCAACTACTTCGTATTCATATATATGGAAAACACCTTTGCGAATGTGGCTCCCGATGTGGAAAAGGGCTTCCGCAGCACAAAGGAGCTCCATCAGGGAATAGGCCTTTCCAATATAAAGAGCGCCTGCCTGAAATACAGCGGAAGCTTCAATGTACATACTGAGGGAGACCAGTTCATAACCGAGCTCCTCATACCCATTCCCGATACCGGGGCTAACGAAAAAACCACCGAATAAGGGTATAAAAATCATCTTCTGCGGGATAAAAATGCAAATAAACGGCGTTTAGTGCAAAGTTATTGACTTTTGCAAAATCCGAAATATAATAATAATTAGGCGTCGACCCGAAGGTGCCCGCATATCATTTACTCAGGAGGAATATCTTGTCATGAAGAAAAACCTAAATACTGTCAAGGCAAAACTGATGAAATCTATCGTATCAAGATCGGTTAAGGCTGCCGAGCAGAATGCCAATTCAGCTTGTGCATGGTGGCTCAACCAGCTTGACCCCCCAAAGGATCTCAGAAAACTCAGAAAATTCTAAACACTAACTTACATAATACCAAACTGAAAACACAAAGTTATAATATTCTCACTACAAAACTTACTTTTATTCTCTGAAAACAACACACTACAGTCACACCAACAGAAGCGTATGTCTATCCATGGTACGCCGAGCAGCAAAGGATCTAACAATGCTGTCAGCCAGCAATTGCCACTAACAGTCTCAGCTATCAAATCCGACACAGTCTCAGTGCTATTCCTGAAACGGATCGATCGGACAGGCGAATGATCAAGCAGTCACCTTTTCGGGCGGCGGACCTAATTTAATGGGCATTCGGTCAATAAAATCAACAAGTGACTGCAAATATGGTATCGCAGGGATACAGCCTGCACGCTTGATCGCACCAACAGCTTTCATAACATATATCATATCCCCTAACGGAAAAAATCACCTGCCTTCAATAAAGGAGGCAGACGGTTTTTCCCGTAACAAAATTTTCGGTGATGATCATTGTAATGGCATTACTTTTTCGGAACAAACAGTGAACCCCCAAGCTTTCAGATCTCTCTTAAATAAACCATCTCTATATACCAATTACCAAAACGCTTGAAAGTATATTTTTCAGAATTTCCTTTCATTCGCTTGTTTCGCAGTAGAATCATACAGTGATTTTTCATATGAGGGAGTCCCGCTTCAGCTCCCTCCGTAAAGGAGCCTGTTCTCAGTCGGAACGGGCTCCTTTACTGTTATGCGGGGCAAAAGTATCTGTTTCACGCTGCTGTCACAGTTTCGTCACAGCTCGTTCACTGATATATCTTGACTTTTTGAGCTGTAGATGATAAAATATTATCTGTTTGATGATGTAATTCTGCGCCCGTAAAAAGCGTTTTTTCAGCTTCACTTATGAGACGCAGGGAGATATGGGAGGAAAATCATGAAGCATTATCTTGAAACCACCGATGCTGTCCTTAAAGAAGTTGACAGCTCCGCTTCGGGACTTACTGCGGAAGAAGCTGCAAAAAGACTTGAGACCACAGGAAAGAACAAGCTTGACGAGCCGCCCAAGCCTACGCTGCTTGCAAGGTTCATAGAGCAGTTCAAGAACCCCATGATAATCGTGCTTATCGCAGCCGCTGTGATATCGGCTGTAACAGGCATTATCTCAGAGGGCAAGCTTGAAGCTGACGTGTTCATAATCCTTTTTGTAGTGCTGGCAAACGCTGTTCTCGGCGTATATCAGGAGAACAAGGCTGAGTCAGCCATAGAGGCGCTCCAGGCAATGAGCGCCGCACAGAGCAAGGTGTACCGCTCGGGTGAGCTCATTGTTATCCCCAGCTCAGACCTTGTTCCCGGTGATGTCATCACCCTGGAGGCAGGCGACAACGTTCCTGCTGACTGCCGTATACTGGAAGCCGCTGCCCTCAAGGCTGAGGAGTCGGCGCTGACAGGTGAGAGCGTTCCCTCAGAGAAGGACAGCCGTGTCCTCTCAGGCGAGGAGGTGCCCCTGGGCGACAGAAAGAATATGCTCTATATGGGCAGCAGCATCGCCTACGGACGTGCCGAAGCCGTTGTAGTCGCAACAGGTATGAAGACCGAGATGGGTAAGATCGCAGGCGCTATCGCAGAAGCCGATGACGATGAGACTCCTCTCCAGAAGAGCCTGGATCAGCTCAGCAAGATACTCTCTATCGCAGTTCTCGTTATCTGCGTTATCATTCTCGGACTCAACATCGTTCAGATGCTTGTGAAGAACGGCGCTATCACACTGCCCGGCTTCCTTGAGTCCTTCATGATCGCTGTAAGCCTTGCAGTTGCTGCTATCCCCGAGGGTCTGGCTGCGGTAGTTACCGTAGTTCTCTCCATCGGCGTTACAAATATGTCAAAGCGCGGAGCTATCATACGCCGCCTTACAGCCGTTGAGGCTCTTGGCTGCGCACAGGTCATCTGCTCCGATAAGACAGGTACTCTCACCCAGAACAAGATGACAGTCGTTCATGAGAACACAGACGACAAGGAGCTCCTTGCAAAGGCTATGGCGCTCTGCTGTGACGCTCAGCTCAATTCCGACGATACAGTTACAGGTGAGCCCACAGAGGCTGCCCTGGTGGCTTATGCACACAAGTGCGGACTTAAAAAGTACGAGCTTGAGGCTGCAACTCCCCGTGTGGCAGAGGCTCCCTTCGACTCACTGAGAAAGATGATGACCACTGTTCACAAGACCGAAAAGGGCTTTGTACAGTACACCAAGGGCGCTCCCGATGAGGTGCTGAAAAACTGCACACACATGGTCAAGGAGGGCGGCGTCCGCATAATGACCGAGTCCGACAGACTTGAGATACTCCGCCGCAACAAGGAAATGGCAGATCAGGCTCTGAGAGTCCTCCTTGCAGCTTACCGCGAGTATGACGAGATCCCCGATGATATATCACCCGAGGGGCTGGAGCATGATCTCATCTACATCGGCATGACAGGCATGATAGACCCCGTCCGTCCCGAGGTAAAGGACGCTATCGGTCTCTGCCGCACAGCGGGAATACGTCCCGTAATGATAACAGGCGACCACAGGGACACAGCCGTTGCTATCGCAAAGGAGCTTGGTATCCTTGGAAATGGTCAGCAGGCTCTCACAGGCGCAGAGCTCTCAAAGATCCCCGATGACGAGTTCAACGCTCACGTTGAGGATTACAGCGTTTATGCCCGTGTACAGCCTGAGCACAAGGTCCGTATCGTCAATGCATGGCGCAAGAAGGGCATGACAACTGCCATGACAGGCGACGGCGTAAACGATGCTCCTTCTATCAAGAGTGCCGACATCGGCGTTGGTATGGGTATCACAGGTACCGACGTTACCAAGAACGTTGCAGACATGGTGCTCACCGATGACAACTTTGCAACTATCGTAGGCGCTGTCGAGGAAGGCAGACGTATCTACGACAATATCCGCAAGGCAATACAGTTCCTGCTCTCCAGTAACCTCAGCGAGGTGCTCTGCATACTTATCGCAACACTGGGCCTTGCAGGACTTACAGACGGTTCATTCGTAATATTCAACCCCGTACACCTGCTCTGGATAAACCTCATTTCAGACTGCTTCCCCGCTATTGCGCTGGGTATGGAGCCTGCCGAGGACGGAATAATGTCCAGAAAGCCAAGAAGCAGCAACTCACACATCTTCTCTGACGGTCTGGGAATAAACCTGCTCTGGCAGGGCACTGTTATCGCAGTTCTTACCCTTGTATCCTACGTTATCGGCTATCAGAGCGAGGGTCACGGCGCAGGCATGACAATGGCATTCATCACACTCTGCGTATGCGAGATGATACACGCATGGAACATGAGAAGCCTCAAGGGCTCTGTCTTCACCATGAAGAAGCACAACAAGGTACTCATCGGTGCTATCGCACTGTCCGCAGTTCTCACACTGCCGATACTTCTTATCCCTGCACTGAGAAATATCTTCTCACTGTCAGCGCTTTCAGGCATGAACTACCTCTGGGCATTCCTTGCAGGTTTCTGCATACTTCCTATCGTTGAGATAGTAAAGTGCTTCCAGAGAGCAGCTTCCAAGAAGTAAGCAGTGAGGATAAAATATGGGCGCCAGCGCCCAACGAAATATATAACATAATATCATTGTAGGGGACGGCGTCCCCGACGTCCCTTGAATGTAATCAGAATAATGGGCTGTCGAGGACGCCAGCCCCTGCTTTTTTATCCGCATCAGCGGACAAAATAATTATGAATTGAACGGGAGGTTTTGCTATGAGACTTAGACCATACGTCCACAGCCGTGACTTTGACGCCATAAAGGAATGGGTCGCCGATGAACGCACCAACGCCATGTGGAGCGCAAGCCACGCTCCCTATCCCATGGAGAAGGACGCCTTCAGCGATTTCCTTACGGCTATGTACGATAAACACGGCGACTGTCCCCTTTGCTGCCGTAACAGACGAAGGAGAGATAGTGGGCTTTATATGCACTTCCATAAGCACCGATAGCAATGAGGCAATGCTTGCATTTGTCATAGTGGACCCTGCTCAGAGAGGCAAGGGCTATGGCAGAGAGATGATAGAGCTTGCCGCAAGGTACTGCTTTGAGATACTGAAAGCGGAGGCGGTTCAGCTCAATGTGTTCACCGTCAACGAGAGAGCCCGTAAATGCTATGAGAGCGCGGGCTTTACCGAGAGGCATACAACTCCCGACGCCTTCTCCTTCGGCAATGAGCTGTGGGGCAGATGCAATATGGTGAAAAAGAAGCAATAAAATGAAAGCGGCACAGTTTTAAGAGTAGTACTTATATAGAAGTTCATATGTAATTATTGGAGGAAAAAACCTTTCTGAGGAAAGGTTCTTTTCCCCCAAGCCCCCTTTTTCCAAAGACTTTATAACTGAATTTAGCCCCGACAGGGCGCTCCACACAAGATGTGAAAATCAGTAATAATACTGAGAGCGCCCTGTTGGGGCTAAATTTAATGCTGAAAGTTTTAGGAAAGGAGTTTGAGGAAGAACCCTTTTTCAAAAGGGTTTTCCTCAATATCACTTGTAAAACTTCTATAAGAGTATCGCTCTTACTGTGCCGCTTTTAACTATATCATGTTATTTGAGGTCGTAGACCTGTCCGTTTGTGGTGAGGGTAACGCTTTCAGCGAAGGTGAAGTCCACACTTGGGAAGGTCATCCATGTGCTGCACTTTCCAGCGTCAAAGGCTTCTCCCTCAGTATCGCAGTAGCTGTAGCCCATCTCCTTGGGCTCATACTCCACTCCGTCAACGGTGAGAATGAAGTCACCGGCAAGGTTGTGCCAGTCCTTGTCGAACTTGTCGGCAACCTGATAGTAGTCAGTCTCGCCGCCTGCAAGGTCGGTGCCAAGGAAGTCGTACTTTACCTTGAGCATAGAATCATATGCGCCGAATTCGGCATAGAACAGCTCATAATCAACATTGCCGCTGCTTATGGTTGTGTCATCGTAGAATTCATAAGCGGTCTCCTTGAGAGCCTGCTCGGGGACTTTGAAGCGGAACTCCATATCCACATCATAGTCGAACTTGCGGTTCACAGGGTCATTTTCAAAGCTTATCTGCTTTACTGCCGCAAGTACATCGGCTTCGTTTATCATAAATGTTGCAGGACCGTCCATGCAGACATGGTACATATTGCTGACATCGGGGTCCTTTTCGCCCCAGGCGTCCCACATACCGTAATCATCAAGGCGGTTTCTGTAGGTGTCCTCGTCCAGCACATATGCGAAGAGGCGGAGCTTATCGTTTTTTGCAGCAAGCTCCTCATCATGTACAGTTACCTCGAACAGCAGCTTTGGAGAGGAGCGGTCGCCTGTTACGGAGTCCAGCAATACGGTGAAGCCGTCGTCGGTGGCTTCCTGCCCCACCTCGCAGTAGTGACCCTCATCGATTATCTCAGCGGTGGTCTCGTCCTTGCCGAAGAACCTGCGGAAGCTGTCTCCAAGGGGGCCATAGCCCATAGCCGAAGCGGCTGTGCCTGAGATTATAAGGCAGGCAGCTGCCGCGCCGATGAATTTACCTATAATGTTTGTCTTAGTTTTGCCTGTCATAGTGATATTCCTTTCCGTAGGGGGAGCGGAGCGGGCTTTTTCAAGCATTTCCGCAGCCGATACATTGAAATTCCTGTCACATACGTCGTTCATTGCCTTTTTGTATTTATTCTCGTTCACAGCCAATCTTCCTTTCTCAGAGTTTTCTTCAGCTTGTCCCTGCCCCGTTTGAGCCTGGTCTTCACCGTAGCCTCGGGCAGTCCCAGTATATCCGCTATTTCCGCCACGCTGTACTCCTCATAGTAGAAGAGGTGGATGGGGATGCGGTATTTTTCCGGAAGCTTCATGACGACGCTGATGATCTCGTCGGTCTCATGTGTTTCCTCCGAGGGAAGGTCCTCGGGGATAGGTGAGGCAGAAATATGCTTTCTGCTTCGGAAGTGATTTTTGCAGCTGTTTACAGCGACTCTGATGAGCCATGCTTTCATATGCTCGTCGGAGTCGAAGCCGCCGTCGTATGTGTATAGCTTTATGAAGGTATCCTGGGAAAGCTCGGAGGCGTCCTCTGTATTGCGCACATAGCTGAATATGACGGAATAGACCGTATTTTTAAATTCTGTATATGCCCATAAGAATTTTTCGTCAGTCATAGCTTTCTGTTCTTCCTTTTAGAAACGTTTCGTGGGAGGTCGTCAGGACCTTTACACTCATAATACACATCTGCGGCGGAAAAGGTTTCATTTTTCTGAAAAAAATATTTCAGTCCGCCATAATATTATACAGCAAGAGTAAGCAGATGTCAAAATCCAGCGCATACGGATACCTGTGATAAATCATAATTTATCGTAATACCTTGCGGCAACTATGAATGGGATTCCAAAGGGACTGTGTTCCTTTGGCAGAGTCCAGAGGCAGCGCCTCTGGCGGGGTTCAAGGGGCAGAGCCCCTTATTACGTCAGGCGCCTCGCA
>JAKPUQ010000100.1 GCA_029572815.1 Bacillota bacterium
CTTCGTTCTTAATATGAACTGCAGCTCATCTTACCGTATCGACTCGACCATGAATAATGATTAGTGGCTCATTATTTTTTTATCAAAACTGGCTCACTTTTTTATTAGCGCTGTGGCTCAGTTTTTTATTGACAAAGGCACTGATGCAGCAGCGTCAAAGAATTTCTTGCAGATTTCATCACTACTGAGATAGACCCACACTTTTTCTTCATTTCCTAACATTTCTTTGATCATACGATTTATGCACTCCTTAATATTGATTCCACAAGAGTACAAAAAAGCGACCCCATCGTAACGACAGGATCGCTATATCAGCTATATTATCATCCCATCGTTCAAGCTTTAGCACCTTACATTCCTGCAGGTTGCTGTACGGTCAACGGGCTTGTCCCTCACATACTCTTTATGGTAATTTCAGTATATCATATATTTCGTTTTATGTCAAGGCAAAATATATAATTCAGTGATTTAAATATATACCATACAATCAAAAATAATCTCCCTCGCCATAAAGACGAGGCAGTTTTCAAGTCCGGCAGCTTTCTGAATATCACCTTTATCAACTGCGATCAGATATTCCTTATCCGATTTCTTCCAACGCTCGACCTGACTGTCGATAGCTTCAATGACATGCTTTTCAAGGTCGTCAAGGTATTCAATAACATTACCATCATCGACAAGCCTTTGCAGACGTTCAGGGTACTTGCTTGCAGAATAAGATAGGTGATACTGGATGCAGTCAGTGTGGAAGCTGGTGCTCTCTGTCTCATGCGTTCCTTCGTTGAAGTGCTTTACACAGCAGGCAGCTGTATCGAGTGTCCAAAAAGGAACATTTTTCTTTGTGTGCGGATCATATGCTGTTTCTTTGCTTTTGAAAATTCTCATGGATAATTCCTCCGAAATAGTAATTTCTGTAATCTGGTACACCTTCCGTTACTCTTATCCGTGTGATTTTTCGTGTGATTTTCCTCGTGTTTCGTGTGATTTTTTCACATTTCCAACTGCAAAAATGCAGTTTCAACCGAATGTCTGATATAAAGAAAAACGCTGTATATCGGGATTTCCTCGATATACAGCGTTCAAGCGTTTGGTTGCGGCGGCTGGATTTGAACCAACGACCTTCGGGTTATGAGCCCGACGAGCTACCTAGCTGCTCCACACCGCGATATATAGTGCAATATCATCTGCGACTATATTAGTATATCACATTTGAAGTGCGATGTCAACAGAAGAAAAGATATTTTTTTATTTTAACAATTCTTACAGCAGCAGTTCCATCTCGATACAGCTCCATAGCTCGCCGAATGCCGGAAACTCCTCTGACACGCCGCACTCGACGAAGCCTGCCGCACGATAGCAGCCCACAGCTGCGGAATTTTCGGCAAAGACTCCCAGCGAAAGCCTTTTCGCATGAAGCACATACTTCGCATGATCTTTAGCAAGCCCCAGCATTTTTCTGCCTACGCCCTGTCCGCGGCGGCAGCTGTCAACGATGACAAAGCCGAAACGGACAGCAGTTCTTCCGCTGTCGGTAAAACGCAGTATCAGATGTCCCACGGGAACACCGTTGTCGTCTACGGCAGTCATGGGGAAAAAGTCCCCGTTTTTGGAGCAGGCTCTGTAATTATCAATGATATCGCCTGGCACTATGGGGTATTTGTCGTACCTGTCGGCGCACCACATTCTGAACTCTCTTTCGCAGCCGATCCAGCAGGTAATATATTCGGCATCACTTTCCATGAACTCTCTGAGTACCATACATTCACCTCAAAGCCACTGTATAAATGCAGTCTTATCGCTGCTGTTATAGCCTGCATTCTCATAAAATCGGAGAGTTCCTGCCTCTTTTGAGCCTGTCAGGAGCATCATCTTGTAGCAATTCTCCTTTACAGCGATCTCCTTTGCGAAGTCAAGACAGGCAGAGGCAAGACCGCGGCGGCGATAAGGAGCAGAGGTGACCACATTTTCGATGAAGGCGTAAGGGCGCTGTCCGCGGGTCAGATTGGGTATGATGACGCAGACACATGAAGCGGCGATTATTCCGTCCACATCGGCAACTATTATATGGTGGTCGGGGTCGCTGATTATCCTGTTCCAAATCTTCATGAACCGCTGATCCTTTTCTGGAAACGGATTATCGTGAAGCTCCATATAAAGGGTCATGAGACCGTCAAGGTCATTGTCCTCAAGCTCTCTTACTACTGCTTTACCGCTAAGTTCTTTCATCATAAAAACATCCGCCCTTTTGTTTGAATTATATCGCTCTATGGGCATAAAGCCCATTTTTGTATACAGCCGCATTGCTCTTTCGTAATCGGATACGGTATCCAGGAGCATCTGCGAAAAGCCGCTGTACTGCGCAAAGCTTATAGCAGTCTGTATAAGGCGGTATCCCAGTCTCTGACCGTGATACTTTTTGTAAAGATAAAGCCCCTTCAGCTCACACTGACTGTCATTAAGTCTCTTCACAGCCACGGTTCCGATGATGTCACTATCGTCCATAAGACACCAGAAGCCCATGAAATTATGCTCAATATCTGCAAAAACAGTGTGTCTGCCCTGAGGCTCAAACGCCTTCCCCGACTCAGGGAACACTTTGCTGAAAAAGTCCATAACTCCGCTCAGCATACGGTCATTGTATTTTACAATCCCGAAACCCATTGTTTACTCGTCTCCAAAATCTCTTTTTATTTTCGCCAGCTCATCTTCTCCTTTTTTGCGGAGCTTCTTCACTAACCTGACATCTCCCATTATCTCTGCCGCAGCTGCAAGAGGAGCATAATCAACAGGAGCGAATTTACGAAACTTCTTTTTTATAAGGGGGCGGATCATCTCCCATATCTCAGCTCTTTCCTCTGCGCTGTCCCGTATGAGGCGGGCTCCGACTTTACTGCATGGTATTTCTTCGGAACTTAAAAGATTTATATGCTCCATAAAGACCTCCGCAGCTCTGTCGACTTCACCCTTGTCAGCCAGCATGAGGACATAGTGCTCCACAGCGCTGCACAGATCCCACTCGTACTTGGGCGGCTCTGCAAGATAGGTCTCATATATGCCCGTAACAGCCTGTTCCCTGTCGCACATTCTTTTTGTAGCGTGTTTGGCATAACTTTCAAGTTGTTTCAGTTCCTCAAGACCGAGGGGCTGCTCCTTGAAAATATCCACGAATTTGCAGGCGTAATCCTGTCTGCCCAGATCATCTGCCAGCCATATACTATTATCGAGAGTCAGCTCATCAAGAGGCTTGAACCGCTTCATACTGTGATCCTTGTCATAGCCCAGCTCACAGTCAAAATTGGCATTCTTTGCCCTTTCAAACAGAGCATCGTCCTCGGGACGCTGATATCTTCCCAGAAGGCAGGTGAACAGCTCCAGATTTATCCCCACGCCCTGAAATGACTCATTCTCGCGGGAAACCACCTCAGTCTCAAAGAGCTCCCTGACGGCAGCTTCTGTTTTTTCCGCAGGATAGCTCCCGTACATCAGCTCATAGCACAGTCTTGTACGGTTGCTGTAATTCTTATCGGTGTCGCCGTATACCTCGTCAGTCTCCTTACAGTAAAGATAATCCTCCTTGTCCCCCGAAAGGTATCTTTCAGCATCTTCCCGGCATTCGTTCATCATTTTGTGCAGTAATTCCTTGTAGTCCATTGCAGCTTCTCCAACGATCTTTCTGTGTTATTTTACTCTCTTTGCGCCGAAGGCGTGGATAGTCCTGGTGCCTGCTTTGCAGCTTCCGCCCTGGAGGGTCCCCTTAGGGATAAAGAGCTCGTCCCCTGCATGGAGGACTGTGGCTTCTCCGTTTATGGTGACGGTGTACTCCCCTTCCACGCAGATCATATACTCGTCATAGTCATGGACGTGCTCCTTTGACACCCTGTCGCAGGGATAGCTCCAGAAAGCCATCTGGCTGCCGTCTGGAGCGGTATAGTAATACCCCTCTATATCGGGAGTATTCTGCTGCTCAGCAGGTATCCTGTTGGCAGCACGCTTCATAAAATCAGGAAATTCCTTCATAGTACCTCCTTGTCAGTCAAGCCTCAGCTCGCAGCCGCCCACGGGACGGACTGTCAGCACGTAACAGCAGCCTGCTCCGAATATACGCTCCATTTCCATGGCGTAGTCAGTGGTGAGGTAGTTCGGCACGAATGCCTGTATAGTCCCTGCGAAGCCGCCGCCGTGGACTCTCACCGCTCCTGCCCCTCTGAGGAAGCGCTTGCTGAGCATAATTGCCAGAGTCACAGGCTGCACCTGCGGGTCGCCTGCTGAATAGAGATTTTGCAGCAGCTCTGCGGAGGAGGTTCCTGACTGCCCGACCAGCTCAAAGAAGCGCTCTGTATCGCCGTCGGTGAGAGCTTCCGCTTCCTGAGCTGCACGGCTGTTCTCGGCGAAGAAGTGAGCGGCACGGAGCAGCGCCCTGTCGGTGCACTGCTGACGGAGAACGGGGAGCTCCTCATAAAATCGCTCCTCATCGCATTCGCGGAGGTACTCACAGCCCATAGCCGCAGCCACGGACTTCATCTCAGCCGCCACAGCGTCGTAATCCGCGGACAGGTCGGCGTGGCTGCCCCTTGTATCGGTTATGCAGACGGAATAGCCTGCCTTGTCAAAGTCGAAATGCAGAGAGGACATCTTCGGGGCGTCGGGCTCGGCAAAGTCGATGAATACCGCTCCGCCCTCCGCGCAGACGGTCTGGTCCATGAGACCGCAGGCCTTTCCGAAGTAGGCGTTCTCCGCGAACCTGCCTATCCTTGCAAGCTCCGCCGCAGACGCCTTTCCCTGGTTGTACTGCTCATTGATAATGGTCGCCGTCAGTATCTCGAAAGCCGCCGATGAGGAAAGTCCGCTGCCGCTGACTACCTCCGAGGTCATATAGGCGTCAAATCCGCCGATCTTCACGCCCATCTCCGCAAATTTTGCAGCCATACCGCGGATAAGCGCCGCAGAGGTCCCCTTCTCCGCCGCATTGACCTCAAGGCTGCTAAGGTCTATCTCATCAGCCATGTAACCCTCTGAGTGAACGCGGATAACACCATCATGGTGAAAGCTGACAACAGCGATAATGTCAAGGCTGACTGCCGCCGCCAGAACGCAGCCGTGCTGGTGGTCGGTGTGATTTCCGCCTATTTCTGTCCGTCCGGGAGCTGAGTAAACGTGGATCTCCTCACACTCTGGGCACATCACCGAGAACTTCTCCGCAGCGCTGAGATAACGGGCTCTTGCCTTCAGCACCGCTCTTTCCGAGGCGCCGTAAAGCCTGCGGAACTGCTCATCAAATCTGCCGTCGGATATGCCGCTGATAAGTTCGTAAATATTCATAGGCTCATCTCCTTTTAAGCTATCATTTAAGTATCCCCTGCCTGCACATAAGCAGATACCTTCGTATTATCGGTCTTGCGTCCTTCATTTTCACAGGCAGGCCGTGACCTGTCGCCAGCCATTCGGGAGAGATCTCCAGAATCCTCTCCAGAGACCTTGCCATAGCGGTCAGAGATGTGGCATGAGGCGTAATATCGGGCTTGCCCCACATTGCAGTAAAGGCGTCGCCGCAGTAGAGCACTCCGTCGGAGAGCACTCCCACAGAGCCGAGGGTATGCCCAGGCAGAGGAACTGTCTCCGCATCAAAGCCCAGCTCCCTGAGGATATTTCTGTCGCCGCTGCCGATGAGTATATCGGGAGTGTAGGGACGAGTGCTGAAAAGCTTCATCCTGCCGCAGACATTCTGCTGTATATTGCGGAGCCTGTAACGGCGCAGGGCAGCCTTCACGGGCTGTCTGCCGTAATGACCAATAAGCTCCCTGTCACGCTCGCCGAGAATGATCTCCGCACCTGTTTCCCGGCGAAGCCTTTCCGCGTTGCCGTCGTGGTCGACGTGGGCGTGAGTAAGGAAGATATAGCGTATATCAAGGTCGGCTATGTACTCCGAAAGCCTTTTGTATATGAAGGGCATTCCCGTATCTATGAGCATATCTCCGTCCCTGCCCCTGAGGACATAGCAGGTCATGGGACTGTTTGCCACAGAGGCGCAGAAGTAACGGATATTGCCGAATTGCATTGTACGTTCAGTAATTATTTTCATGGTCTGCCTCCTTTTTAACTTAATTATACACCCGGATAGCCGCCTTTTCTATAACTTTATGTAAACTTTGCCATGTAAAAAAACAGAGCTGAAATAGTGCATTTTCACGAAAATCCCGTTTTTTTCAATTTACACTTGACGGCGGCATGATTTTACTGTATAATTTAATTAACACATCACCATTAACTTAAATTTAAGGAGATCATTATGGCGGATATTAAGATGATCGGCAGCGATCTGCCCTCTATCCCCTGGCAGGAAAAGCCTGCCGACTGTACCGCTCCCGTGTGGAGATACAGTGAAAATCCCATAATCGGAAGAAATCCCCTGCCCGATGTTGCAAGGATATTCAACAGTGCAGTCATGCCCTATGAGGACGGCTTTATCGGAGTCTTCCGCGGCGAACAGCGCAACGGTATCCCCCACATATACCTCGGAAGGAGCAAGGACGCCATTCACTGGGAGTTTGACCCCGAGAAGATACCCTTCACCGACGAGAAGGGCGAGCCTTTTATGCCAAAATATGCCTATGACCCCCGCCTTGTAAAGGTGGAGGATACATACTACATCATGTGGTGCCAGGACGCTTACGGTCCCACCATCGGTATCGCTGAGACAAAGGATTTCAGGACCTTCAGACGCCTTGAAAATCCCTATCTTCCCTACAACCGCAACGCTGTGCTCTTCCCCAGGAAGATAAACGGCAACTTCGTAATGCTGTCACGTCCCTGTGACAACGGACACACAGCCTTCGGCGATATATTCATCTCCGAGAGCCCCGATATGGAGTTCTGGGGACGTCACCGCCATGTCATGGGACGCTCCGAAAACTGGTGGGAAAACCTGAAAATCGGCGGAGGAGCCGCTCCCATCGAGACCGACAAGGGCTGGCTCATGTTCTACCACGGAGTAGTCAACACCTGCAACGGCTATGTTTACAGCATAGGTGCGGCGATACTTGATATAAACGAGCCATCGAAAGTGCTTCACCGCTGCGAGAACTATATCCTCACCCCCGAGGAGTGGTATGAGGAGCGCGGCTTCGTGCCAAATGTGTGCTTCCCCTGCGCAACTCTCACCGACGCCGCAACAGGCCGCATAGCTATTTACTACGGCTGCGCAGACAGCTATGTGGGAGTAGCCTTCACTACCGTGGAGACCGTGTATGACTATATACTCGCCCACGATAAGCTCTGGGAGGAAGACGGCACCGTCGGAAGAAGATAACATCATTCCATCACTTATAACGAATATGGCAAAGCCCCGAAACACAGCGTTTCGGGGCTTCTGCTTTGCGCCGCACTTCAGCGGCGGTAATTATTGAAGCTGTTCTGATAACCGTAACCGGCTCTCTCATTCTTGTCCTTATAACGGCAGACAAGCACCATTATCAGTGTCATTATTGCGCCGAGTATCGCTGTATCCGCAAATACGCATCTCAGGAACCTGAACCGAAGCACAGTGACCATAGCCTTACCGTCCCTGACCTCAGAAAGCTTTGAATTTATAACGCCGATACCGTAGCTCTTGTCATAGTCATTCTGGTCGCCGCCCGAGAAGACCACCTTATCCGCAAGCTGTCTTGCGGCTCTGTCGGACTTGCGCTCGCCTCTCTTAGCGTCCTTTATCTTGAGATAAAGGCTGAAGCCTGAATGTATCTTATCCTCATTGTCATGATCGATATAGGTATTATCACTGTTTATCACTTCTCCGCTTACCGGGAAGTCAAAGGATTCGATCATCTGACCGCCCTCGTGAAGCACCGTTATCTTTGCAGGCGAGACAATATAGTTCTCATCCACAGTATAGGAGTCAAGCCTAAGCTGTATATCATCGATCGTCTCCATTATGCTGAATATCTTTCCTGCTTCGCCTGCCTTTATCAATTCGCTGACATCGATGACTCCCACAGCGCTCTTGAACTTATCAGCTCCAAGATCATTATCCTCATAGACAAGTGCAAAAATGCCGTCAGACAGCCTGCTCATGCCGTTTTCATCGAACATTATCACAGACTGGTCCATCTGAACATTGGTAAATACAAATGTGCTGATGAAGTTCTCTTTCAGATCCAGGGTGGAATTGTCCAGCAGACAGCGGACAGTAAGTCCGCTAAGTCCGTTGCTCTTGCCTTCTTCCTCGGGCTCCTTATAAAGCGGATGGATCATCTGATCCACCTTTGAAGAGTAGCCCTTCATGGAGTCAGTCATCCTGTTAACCAGCAGCTTATCAACAAACAGCGAGCCAACAGCATTGACGATAAAGAATATGCCTGTCAGAAACGCAAACCAGATTATAACTCTTTTTAAAAGCTTCATAGTAAAATTACTCCCTTCGAAATGATCCCAATAATATCATTTAATGAATTATATACTATTTTAAATAAAAAGTCAATACTTCTTACTTCTGTCCCTCATCTTCGTCATTTTTACTAAGGGGTATTCCGTCAAATTGATGAAAACAGGGATTTTTTATTGTAATTGTGCACAAATATACGCGTTGAAAATTGTCCGCTATGTGCTATCCTTGCGAATTTCACTGTACTATTCTGCATTTTCGCAAAAAATACTTGCAGTTTTTTGTGAATTGTGATAAAATAGAGTGATACTGGAAAATGACAATAGATTTTTCAAGGATACTATTTAAAAGGAGAAACATATGGCAAAGATAAAAGCTGCCGTTATTTTCGGCGGCACTGCACGAGAGCATGACCTTTCCCTGGCGTCTGCCGCAGAGGTCATAAGCAGTATCCCGAGAGATAAATATGAGGTGATCTGCATCGGCATCACCCGTAAGGGACGCTGGCTCTATTTCCCCGGCGACGCTGAGAGCATCGCTGACGGCACCTGGGATCAGGATCCCGACTGCACCTCCGCATTCATCTCGCCCGACCCTCTCCACAGAGGTATCATCACTATCGAGAACGGTGAGACCTCGCTGAAAAAGATAGACGTGGTATTTCCCGTACTCATGGGAAAAAGAGGCGGCGACGGCACTATACAGGGCCTTCTGGATCTTTCGGGCATTCCCTATGTGGGCAGCGGAGTTCTTGCTTCGGCTTCATGTATGGACAAGTCCCACACCCACATGGTCATGGACGATTACGATATTCTCACCGCTCCCTGGAGACTCATCACACAGCGTGAGATAAACCACCTGGACGAAAAATGCACCTCTATCGCTTCGGAGCTGGGCTTTCCGCTTGTGGTAAAGCCTGCAAACAGCGGAAGCAACGCAGGAGTAAGCTTCGCGCATAACGGAGATGAGCTCCTTGCAGCGGTAAAGCTGGCATTCTCCAGCGACAATAAGGTGGTCATCGAAAAGTATATCAGCGGACGCAAGCTTGAGGCTGCTGTTTTCGGCTATGATTCGCCGATCTGCTCGGCTATCGGCGAGATAAACGCTCCCGATGTCCCCTATGACCCCAACAATTTCAATGTAAGCACCGGCGATGACCTGACTATCCCCGCAGATCTTCCCAAGGACATCGAGAGGAAGGTAACGGAAACTGCGGTCACAGCCTTCAAGGCTCTGGGCTGCAAGGGCATGGCAAGAGTTGATATGTTCCTCACGGACAGCGGAGAGCTCCTTCTGAATAAGATCGGCACCATGCCCGGGCTCAGAAAGAACAGCGTTTTCCCCAGACTTATGGAGGAGCTCGGCTACTCACATGATGAGCTCATAGACGGGCTTCTGGAACAGGCTATGGACAACGCCGACAGGACTTACTGAGCTATAAAAATGAAATAAAAAAGCGGCGAAGCCGCAGCATCGGGTTTCTCAAGGGAGGCTCTCCCTTGAGCAGGAAGGGGTGCGGGGAAGGGCAGCGCCCTTCCTGAAAAGTAGTGTGACGAGCGAAGCAATGTCACACGGCTGCAACGCACTCCCCCCCTCGGCTTGCCCGACGCTTTGACCTTCGGCATACAGAAGTCAAAGTAATATACATTAAGGAGACTGCTTTGAAAAATAACGTTTTGATCTCACTGACGAGTATCCAGTGGCAGGAAGACGAAAAAAACGAAACAGAGCTGCTCACCAAAGCCAGAATGACCCACGAGAACGGCTGGGATATAATCTCCTATGAGGATACCTCCGCCACGGGCTTCGAGGGCTCGGTGACCACCATCAAGGTGGACGACAGCAAGAACGCTTCCATTACCCGCGAGGGAACGGCAAACTCCGTCCTCTCCCTGGAGATAGGACGCAAACACTTCTGCCAGTACGGAACTCCATACGGCAACCTTCAGATCGGCGTATACACCCACGCTATCGAAAATACCCTGGCCGAAAACGGAAGGCTCTACCTTAAATATACTCTCGATCTCAATTCCTCGTATCTATCTGATAACGAGATAATAATGACAGTACAGGCTCAGAACTGAGTCAAAAAGAAAGGATAGATCAAATGTCAGACCTTATCAATTCCGCATCGCTCCGTCTCCGTGAAGTTATCATGGACGCTCTCGGAGTGCTGGTGGCTGAGGAGAAGATCCCCTCGGAGCCACTCCCCCCATTCAATATCGAGATCCCTGCGGATAAGTCCCACGGTGATTTCGCCGCAAACACCGCTATGGTATGCGCAAAGGCTCTCAGAATGCCCCCCAGAAAGATCGCCGAGCTCATCTGCGAAAAGCTCAGCCTTGAGGGAACTATCTTCGAGAGAGCCGAGGTGGCAGGTCCCGGATTTCTCAACTTCTTCCTCAGCAGGAAATGGTTCTCGGACGTTGTGAAGAACGTCCTTGACGAGGGAGAAAACTACGGCAAGACCGACCTTGGCAAGGGCAAGAGAGTCCTTGTGGAGTTCGTTTCCGCAAACCCCACAGGTCCCATGCACATCGGCAACGCAAGAGGCGGCGCTATCGGAGACTGTCTCGCCAGCGTTCTCCAGTGGGCAGGCTATCATGCCGAGCGTGAGTTCTACGTCAATGACGCAGGAAATCAGATCGAAAAGTTCGGAAAGTCTCTGGAGCTCAGATACTTGCAGCTCTGCTCCCCCAAGGGACAGGAGCTCCTGGCTCAGTACAAGAACGACACCGAGAAGCTCTGCTCCGAGATCTTCGCAGGAAGCGGCGAGGGCGGAGAGTTCGAGATGCCCGAGGATGTTTACCTTGGCACCGACATCATCGAACACGCCAGGAACTTCTATGACATAAACGGAAAGGCTATGGAAAGCGTTTCCGGGGAAGAGCGCAGAAAGGCTCTGGTCGATTACGCACTTCCTATTAATATAGCAGGTCTTGAGCGTGACCTTAAGAAGTACCGCATCGTTTACGATAACTGGTTCCGCGAGAGCACAGTCCACGAAAAGAACGAGACCAAGAAGGTGGTTGACAAGCTCATTGAGGCAGGCAAGGCTTATGAGCAGGACGGCGCCATCTGGTTCAGGGCTACGGAATACGGTCTGGACAAGGACTTCGTTCTCAGGAGAAGCAACGGTCTCTATACTTATATAGTACCCGACATCGCTTATCATTATGACAAGCTGGTGACACGTAACTTTGACAAGGCGATAAACGTACTTGGCGCCGATCACCACGGCTACGTTCCAAGACTGAAGGCTGCTCTGACAGCCCTGGGCGTTGACGCCGACAAGCTTGACGTTGTCCTCATGCAGATGGTAATGCTGGTCCGCGACGGCGAGGTAGTAAAGCTCTCCAAGAGAAGCGGCAAGGCTATCACCCTTGTAACTCTCCTGGACGAGATACCCATAGACGCAGCACGTTTCTTCTTCAACCTCCGCGAGGCAAACTCACAGTTTGAGTTCGACCTTGATCTGGCTATCGAGAAGTCCTCACAGAACCCAGTTTACTACGTTCAGTACGCCCACGCAAGAATTTGCAGCCTGCTGAGAAACCTCAGTGAAGAGGGCGTTGAGATACCCGAGACTGCCGACCTTGATCTCCTTGATAATCCCCGCGAGATCGAGCTTATCCGTCATCTGGCTTCACTCCCCAGGGAGATAAATACGGCCGCAAAGAGCTACGATCCCTCCAAGATCACCAAGTATACCGTTGATCTGGCAACTCTCTTCCACCGCTTCTATGACGCCTGCAGCGTAAAGAACGCAGAGAATGAGCAGATCAGGGACGCACGTATCCTCCTCTGTGTGGCAGTCCGCCAGACACTCAGGAACGCTCTGGAGATACTCAATATCGACAGACCCGAGAAGATGTAAGAAATTACATTTTCCACCGTAAAAATTACGGTTTGGTTACAGAAAAATCACCGCATTTGGTGATTATAGACAAAATTCAACATATATGTAAGTCATGTTTGTGAGCCTTCGGACGAAAGTTAACACTTTGTTAACAAATTACAGGCAAAAATGTGTTACAATTTGTAATATGTTGAGGAGCGATGTGCTCCCCGACTCTCTCTGAAGGTCCGCTCAAAATAAGATCTTATTAAGAGAAAGGATGTTAATCATGTCCAACAGATTATTTCAGGGTTTAGTTCATCAGATGCGCGACTCTATCGACGCTACCATCGGTGTAGTGGACGAGACCGCAACTATCATCGCCTGCAGCGACCTCGCCCGCGTAGGTACCACTAATGAATTCGTTTCACTGGACCTCAGCGATTCCCACGACATCTTCATCCGCGACGGCTTCACCTACAAGCCCTTCGGCTCAAGAGTAAAGCCCGACTATGCGGTTTTCGTGGAAGGCGTTGACGACGCTGCTGCAAAGTATGCGAGCATTCTCGCTATCGCACTTTCAAATATCAAGCAGTACTACGATGAGAAGTATGACAGAAACAACTTCATAAAGAATGTCATCCTCGATAACGTTCTCCCCGGAGATATAGTTATCAAGGCAAGAGAGCTCCACTTCAACGCTGAGATCAGCCGCGCTGTATTCCTTATCAGGATTATCTCCGCTAACGACATTTCAGCTTATGATGTTATCCAGAACCTCTTCCCCGACAAGAACAAGGACTTCGTCTTCAATATCACTGAGACTGATATCGTTCTCGTCAAGGAGCTCAAGAGCGCTGTTGACTCAAAGGATCTTGAGAAGCTGGCTCGTTCTATCGCTGACACTCTCAGCAGTGAGTTCTATACAAGAGTTAACGTTGGTATCGGTACAGCCGTTGTCGGCGTTAAGGATCTGGCTCGTTCCTTCAAGGAAGCTCAGATGGCTCTTGAGGTAGGCAAGGTATTCGATACAGACAAGGTTATCGTAAGCTATGACAACCTGGGTATCGCTCGTCTTATCTATCACCTCCCCACAACTCTCTGTGAGACCTTCCTCCACGAGGTATTCAAGGTTGGCAGCATCGAGTCACTGGATCACGAGACTCTCTTCACTATCCAGAAGTTCTTTGAAAATAACCTGAACGTATCAGAGACTTCCAGAAAGCTCTTCGTTCACAGAAATACACTCGTTTACAGACTGGAAAAAATCAAGAAGCTTACAGGTCTTGATCTCCGTGAGTTCGATCACGCTATCATATTCAAGATCGCTCTCATGGTAAAGAAGTACCTGTCTGCTAACCCTGTCAAGTTCTGATAAAGCCTTTTCACAGGCATTATATTGAACTTTGGGCGGAATATTTCCGCCCTTTACAGATTAAGGTAGGTGTGACCCATTGGTAGAACTTAAAAACGTATCCGTGACCTACTCAAGCGGTGTTGACGCCCTCAATAACGTCAGCCTCAAGATAAACGACGGCGATTTCGCCTTCGTGGTAGGTTCATCAGGTGCGGGAAAAAGTACTATGATCAAGCTTCTTCTGAAGGAAATAGACGCAACAAGCGGTGTTGTTACCGTAAACGGCTATAACCTCAACAAGCTTAAAAGAAGAAAGATCCCCGAATTCCGCCGTACACTCGGCTTCGTATTCCAGGATTTCAGACTTATCCCGTCGATGACAGTATATGAGAACATCGCTTTCGTTCTCAGAGTTATCGACGCCCCAATCAAATACATACGCAAGAGAGTTCCCTACGTTATAAGTCTGGTAGGACTCCACGCAAAAACAAACTCTTACCCCGATGAGCTCTCGGGCGGCGAAAAGCAGCGTGTTGCCATTGCAAGAGCGCTGGTAAACGACCCCCAGCTCATCATCGCAGACGAGCCTACGGGTAATATTGATCCCGAGCTCTCCTACGAGATCGTAGAGCTCCTCAAGGGCATCAACGATCAGGGTACTACTATACTCATGGTTACCCATGAGCACGATCTGGTCCGTCACTTCGGCGGACGTATCATCAACATCACCGAGGGCGAGATCGTCTTCGATGAGGTCATCACAGGTACGGGTGACGAGCTCCTTGCCGATATGGATTCTGAGATACCCACAGAGGCAATGGCTGCTGCTATCAGCGATGCAGAGCGGGTAAACGAGCCTGCTGCACAGGAGGAGCCCCAGCTCACCAATACCGAGGAGGCTATAGACCTACCCATCGAGAATATGACCGCTGATGATATTATCTCCGCTATCGGCGGTATCCCCGACGGCAGCTCCTCAGACGAGCCCGAGCTCATGCAGAAGCTTGCCGATAACATCGACGTGGATATCGAAGAATCAAAACAGGTAAGCAAAGCGGAAACTCTCGAGGAGCTTCTCGCCGCACTCACAGAAAAGACTGAAGGAGGTGCGGAATGAAGCTGAGCGGTATCAAATACCTCGCCGATCAGGGCGTGGAAAATATATGGAAGAACAAGATGATGGCGTTCGCAACATTCTGCGTACTGCTCATATCCCTTCTCCTGGTCGGAATTGCAGGTCTGTTCTATATCAACCTCAATTCCATGATCAAGGGCCTGGGCAGCCAGAACGAGGTGGTCGTTCTTATGAACGTAGGCACCACCGAGGAGCAGAATTCCGCTGCGGAAGCCGCTATCAATGAGCTTCCCAACATCGACAAGGTCACCTTTATCTCCAAGGAGGACGCCCTTTCAAGACAGAAGGCTAACCTCCCCAACGCTGAGAAGATCTTCGACGAGTATATCGGCTCGGACGCAAGCTTCATGCCCGACGGCTTCAGCGTTACAGTAAAGGATACTGACCTCATCACAGAGACTACCGAAAAGATAAGCGCTATCGCCAATGTTCAGAGTGCTTCCGCTTCTCCCCAGGTAGCTGAGTTCCTGAGAGAGCTCAGAAGAGTCGTTTCTCTTATCGCAGGTGCTATTATCATCGCACTTGCCGTTGTTTCAATGATCATTATCTCCAATACCACAAAGGCAAGCGTTTTTGCCCGCCGTGAGGAGATACAGATAATGAAGTATGTAGGCGCTACAAACGCATTTATCCGTATGCCCTTCTTCGTTGAGGGTATGGTGACCGGTCTCTTTGCAGGCGCAGGCGCATACTTTATAACCTGGGCTGTATATCGTGCGATATACAACATGATAACCGATCAGGGTATGCTCATGAACACCTTCGGCGTTAAGAGCATTATCCCGTTCTCTGACATCAGGCTTCCCCTGGCACTTGCTTATCTCGTGTTCGGCGCTCTTATCGGAGCTCTGGGAAGTGTGGTAAGCACAAGAAAGCATATCGACGTCTGATATGCAGCATACCAATCAGAAGATGTGAATTTTTTTATGAAAGGAGTGTGCATTCGGACAGCAATTCCCTTAGTCCGATACGCAGCTTAATTATGGAAAAGCTAAACAGATTCAAAAAGGTCATTTCATTCATCACCTGCTCTGCACTTTCATTTGCAGTAATAGCAGCCTATCCGTCCCTCTCAGACGGCAGGAACAACGCCTCGGCAAAGACTATCGCCGAGATCCAGGAAGAAAGAAAAGCCAACACAGCTAAGATCGAAGAATTACAGTCACAGATCAATTCACTTGAGGGCGATAAGGAAAACGAACAGGCTTATCAGTCAACTCTCTATGAGCAGATAGGCTATATCCAGGACAACATCGACCTCCTCAACAAGGAGCTCGAAAGCATCAATACAGATATTGAGACCGCTCAGGACAATATCGCAGACCTCGATCAGGCTATCGTAGATCAGCAGAACGAGATCGACGAGAACGTTGAGCTGTTCAAGAAGCGCCTCTGCGCTATGTATGTAACAGGCAACGACAACCTTGCAACAGTAATGGTAGGTACCTCCAGCTTCTATGATATGCTTTCAAGAGTTGAGATGGTAAACCGTATAGCTTCCTACGATGAGGAGCTCATCAATGACATCCTCACAGAGATCGACAACATGGAGCAGTCCAAGAAGGATCTCGAAACAGAAAAGCTCACTCTCGAAATGAGACTTGAGGAGCAGAAAAAGCGTAAGGAAGAAAAGGACGCCGAGATGGCAAGTCTTAACGATAAGATGAGCCAGACTCAGGACGAGATCAACCGTATCGCTATGGAACAGCAGACACTTGAGCTGGATAAGGCTGAGCTCCAGAACTACATCGCTCAGCTTGACGCTGAGGAGGCTGAGATCCAGGCTGAGATCGCCCGTCAGGCTGCGGCTGCACAGGCTGCTTATGAGGCTGAACAGGCAAGACTTGCTCAGGAGAGAGCTGCCGCAGAAGCTGCTGCCGCTCAGCAGGCTGCACAGCAGGGCGATACATCATATACTCCCACATACACCGAGCCCGCTTATGTCCCCGCTCCTTCCGCATCAGGCTTCTCATGGCCTGCTCCCGGATTCAGCTATATCTCCAGCGGCTACGGCTACAGATGGGGCACCACCCACAGAGGTATCGACGTGGGCGATGCAGGTATCATGGGCGGAGCTTGCTGTGCTGCAAAGGCAGGTACAGTTATCGCCGTTAACAACTCATGCTCACACAATTATGCCAAGACCTCCAGCTGCGGCTGCGGCGGAGGCTACGGCAACTATGTTATAATCTCCCACGACGGTACATACTCGACTCTCTACGGTCATCTGTCATCGGCAGCTGTTTCCGTTGGTCAGTATGTAGAACAGGGACAGGTCATCGGCTACATCGGCTCAACAGGCTGGTCTACCGGCGCTCACCTCCACTTTGAGGTCCGCGTGAACGGTGTCGCAAATGACCCGCTGGGCTACGTTAGTCCGTAAAAATGCAACAATCAGATTCAGGGCAGTTCTTTGCAACTGCCCGAATTTTTGTCAGAAAGCGATGATAATATGAATAAGAAAATCAGCCTTGGCCTTGCGCTGAGCCTTATCGCTATCGCTTCTGCGGTCACCTTTATACTCACATCATTCTTCTCACTGCAGAGCTTCAACAAAAAGGTAGTTGACGTCAACGAAAAGAGCAAGAAGTATAATTCGCTTCAGTCTCTTGATTCCTACGTCCGTGAACACTACCTGGGCGATATAAATGAGGGCGACCTCAGCGACGGAATACTTAAAGGCTATATTTCGGGACTTGATGATAAGTACTCCAGATACCTGACAGAAGAGGAGTACCTGGCTGAACAGAGCGATGACGAGGGTCAGCTGGTGGGACTGGGTCTCACCCTTGAGGAGGACGAGAACGGATATATCCGCATAGCAAGGATAATGGAGGACTCCCCCGTTGAGGAGGCTGGTATCCGTGTCGGCGACGTCATCACACTCATCGACGGCGTGGACGTTCTCACCGCAGGCTTCGACGAGTCAGTGGAGGCAATGCGCGGCACAGAGGGCTCGGAAATAAATATCACCGTCCGCAGAGGCGGTATCGACAAGGACTATACCTTCACCCGCCGCTCTATCGAGATGATAACCGTAAGCGGCGAAATGGTCAACGAATTCGTCGGCTATATCAAGATAGACGGCTTCAAGAAGAATACTCCCCAGCAGTTCGTGGATACTCTTGAGAGACTTACCTCCAACGGCGCTAAGGCGCTTATCTTCGACGTCCGCGACAACGGCGGCGGTATCGTGGAGGCTCTCGGCGAATGTGTGGACCCACTTCTCCCCGAAGGCGTTATCGCCACAGCGGAGTACAAGGACGGTCACAGCGAGACTCTGGTATATTCAGACGAGGCTGCACTTGAGATCCCCATGGTGGTGCTGATAAACGACAAGACCGCCAGCGCTGCGGAACTCTTTGCGGCTTCTCTCCGAGATTTCGGCGGTGCTCAGCTTGTGGGCGAAAAGACCTACGGCAAGGGCGTTATGCAGGAGACCACAGAGTTCGACAACAACGGCGCGGTAGTTCTTACCGTTGCAAAGTACAAGACTGAGCGCTCGGAATGCTACGACGGCGTGGGAATTACTCCCGATATATCCGTTGAGAACACCGACGAGGCTTACGACGACCAGTACGCTGCAGCTGTTGACGCTGCTATGGCGGCATTACAGTAAAATTAAGGGGGACAGCAAGTGCTGTCTCCTTTCTTGTTCCCGGGGGCGCACAGTGTGCGCCACTGCATTTTACTGCTGACAACTTATTTCTCTCCTTTCAGGGTTGACTTTTTTCGCATGATATAGTATAATAATATGTAATGCTATTTAAGCTTCGGGGGACTTTGTGTTTATTCTCTCCCGAAATAAAACATATAAGGAGTGCATTGATATGGCTACAAAGAAGATGTCCAGAGAAAGCTACGACAAGCTCGTCGCTGAACTCGATGACCTTAAGATCAATAAACGTAAGGAAGTTGCCGAAAGACTGAAAGTTGCCCGTTCTTACGGAGACCTCTCCGAGAACGCTGAGTACGATGAGGCAAAAAATGAACAGGCTATCCTCGAAGCTCACATACAGGAGCTCCAGTATACCATCGACAACGCTGAGATCGTTGACGACGATAGCATCTCTGTTGACGAGATCGGTATGAGCTCAAAGATCACTATCAAGCGTCTCGATACAGGCAAGCTCGAGACCTTCACCATCGTTGGTACAAACCACGCAAACGTAAGAGAAGGCCTTATCTCGGACGAGTCTCCTATCGGCAAGGCTGCCATGAAAAAGAGAGTGGGCGATATTTTCATCGTTGAGGCTCCCGCAGGCGAGCTGAAGTTCGAGGTCATTGAGATCTCCAAGTAATCGAAAGGATATAAATATGAGCGAAAATCAGGTCAATTCCCCTGTTCAGGCTGAAGAGGAGCCTGCTCAGGACATAAATATACTCAAGAAGGACAGACTCGACAAGCTGGCTGATCTCCGCGAGCTGGGTCACGATCCCTTCACTATCACAAAGTTCGACGTTACAGGTCACGCTGCTCAGTACAAGGCTGAGCACGAGGCAAAGGAAGCCGAGATACTCGCTGCTGTGGGCGACGACGAGGAGAAGAAGGCTGCCGAGCTTGAAAAGCTGAACAAGAATATCGTCCGCATTGCAGGACGTATCATGAGCTGGAGAGACATGGGCAAGGCTAACTTCATCGACGTCCGCGACAAGTCCGACCGTATACAGGTATATGTACGTTCCAACGATATCGGCGCAGACCTTTTCAAGGAGTTCAAGAAGAAGTGGGATATCGGCGACATCATCGGCGTTGAGGGCTATGTTTTCAGAACCCGCAAGGGCGAGATCTCTGTCCACGCTAAGAGCATCACCCTCCTCACCAAGTCCCTCCTGCCCCTCCCCGAGAAGTGGCACGGACTCAAGGACACTGATACAAGATACCGTCAGCGCTACCTGGATCTCGTTATCAATCCCGAGGTCAAGGACACATTCATCAAGCGCTCAATGATAATCTCGTCCATCAGACGCTACCTGGACGCACAGGGCTTCATGGAAGTCGAGACTCCCATGCTGGTATCCAACGCAGGCGGCGCAGCTGCAAGACCCTTCGAGACTCACTATAACGCTCTCGATGAGGACGTAAAGCTCCGTATCAGTCTGGAGCTCTACCTCAAGAGACTTATCGTAGGCGGTCTTGAAAGAGTTTACGAGATCGGCAGAGTTTTCCGTAACGAGGGCGTTGACACCCGTCATAACCCCGAGTTCACACTCATGGAGCTCTATCAGGCTTACACCGATTACTATGGCATGATGGACCTCACAGAGAATATGTTCCGCCATGTTGCTCAGGAAGTATGCGGTACTACCTGTGTTCCCTACGGCGAGTACATGATCGACCTTGGCAAGCCCTTCGAGAGACTTACCATGATCGACGCTGTAAAGAAGTATTCAGGCGTTGACTTCACCGAGATAAAGACTCTCGAGGAAGCACGCAGGATAGCTGATGAAAAGGGCGTAGAGTACGAGGATCGCCACAAGCGCGGCGACATTCTCAACCTCTTCTTCGAGGCTTTCGTTGAGGAGCACCTCATTCAGCCTACATTCATCATGGATCACCCCATCGAGATCTCTCCCCTTACCAAGAAGAAGCCCGATGCTCCTGACTATGTTGAGCGTTTCGAGCTGTTCATCACAGGCCGTGAGATGTGCAACGCTTACTCAGAGCTCAACGATCCTATCGACCAGCGTGAGCGTTTCAAGGCTCAGGAAGAAGCTCTCAGCCAGGGCGACGAGGAAGCTAACCGCACAGATGAGGACTTCCTTAATGCTCTGGAGATCGGTATGCCTCCTACGGGCGGTATCGGCTACGGTATCGACCGTCTGGTAATGCTGCTGACAAACAGCGCTTCTATCAGAGACGTACTTCTCTTCCCCACCCTCAAGAGCCTCCCTGCAAACGGCGGACGCCAGGAAAAGGAAGACAAAACAGAGGAATAATAACAATACGGGCGGCTTATGCCGCCCGTTATCGTAAGGAATAAAGTATGAAAGAAAAAGAAAAAAACTCACCAAAAGCAGCTCCCGAAGAAGATGACAGGCTTGAAATGGACAAAAGCCTTTTTCAGGTCAACAAGGACCTGAGAAAGCAGCGCGAGGCAGAGCCTGAGGCTCAGCAGCGCGAGGCAGAACGCCGCTACGCCGAAAAGGAAAAGCAAAAGCGTGAAGCTTACAAAAAGCAGCTACAGGACGAAAAGATTGAACTTATGCGTCTGAAGCAGGGCATCGTTGAGGAGAGCGAGTCCACCATACATGAGGAAAAGGAAGAGGAAGTAAAGCTGTCATTCTGGAAAAAGATAGGCAACTTCTTCTACCACAACAAGTGGTGGCTGGGTCTGGGAGTGTTCTTCGTGGCACTGGGCGGCTACCTTGCCTACGATCTGCTGTCAAAGCCAAATCCCGACATGGTAATACTCATGCTATGCGACAATGACTCCGTCGGCAATTCCGCCTATCTGGAGGAATACTTCACCGGATTGGGTGAGGACTCCAACGGAAACGGCAAGGTCCTGGTCTCGGTGTACTACATTCCCTACAGTGATGACGAATACCAGAACTACATCAAGGGCGTCACCAACAAGCTGACCAACTTCCTCGGCAACGATGAGTCTGTGGTGGTCATCGGCAACAAGAAGACCTCGGATGAGCTCCTTGAACCTGCTGAGTCCTTTGTGGACCTTTCGGAGCTCTACCCCGACGATCCCCATATAAAGGACAAGTACTTCTACTATCTCAAGGATACCGACTTTGCCGAAAAGATCGGCGTAAGCAAGACTGAGATTCCCGATGATATGTACCTTGCACTGCGCAGACCGAGAGGTCTTATCAATGCAAGTCAGGAGGATATGCAGGAAACCTACGACAAGGATTTCCCCACATTCGACAGGATAATACACGACCTTTCAAAGTAAAAAAAGCGGAGCTTTAAAGCTCCGCTTTTCTATTCATAACAACTTGCCTATAATAAGCTTCTTTAAAGCTATCAGGTCGAAAACGTCCACATCGCCGTCATAATTCACATCTGCAAGGCGTCGGTCGGGCAGCTCATTCTTATCTTTATTGATAAGCCATCTCTGCAGGAAGACAAGGTCGGATATGTTCAGTTCGCCGTCTCTGTTCACATCTCCTGCGACGCCTAAATCTGAATCAAGTCTGTACATCTCTGCCTGACGCTCACCGTTGTCAAAACTGATATGAGCGAACATATCTCCCTCAAGACATATGTTTATCATATCCTCTCCGCTGTCATCGAGCCAGTACTCCACGTTGGTTACGCCGCTTCCGCCGATATAATCAGGGTATTTATGTATAATATCAAATTCTCTGATTATCTCCTGTGCCGTACCATAGCGGCTGATTATGTCGTTTGCCTCATCAAGGGTGATACGGGGCGCATCGGGGGGGCAAGCTCGCCAAGAAGTATCTTCTCCTGGCGGACAAACTGTCCCACCATTCTCTGACCTTTGCGCCTCAGCTCCTCAAGCTCGCTGTTTTCATCTGATGTTGTCACAGTAGTTACGACAGGCTCAGATGTAACGGGCAGTGTTCCTGTGTATTCCTCAGTTGCTTCGGGAATATCCACGATCTCATTCTCTGCTGCTCTTGCGCTGAATGTCATGGCTCCAAAGCCTGCAAGAAGTCCCGCACAGGCTGCCGCTGCAATAAATCCATTCATCTTTTTCATAGTAACACTCCTTTCGTATACATCGGAAACGTTTCCCTTTCACTATAACATACGGAAGGATTTGGCAGGGTGTTGCATTTTTCAGAAAATAAGATACTCTATCACCGAATTAGACATGAGGAAGCCCTTTGCAGTCAGCCATACTCTCTCGCCGTCGGTCTGTGCATAGCCATCCTTCACAAGAGGCGGCAGCTTCTTCATTATATCCGCCCTGTGCTCTCCGACATCGCAGAGGGACAGTCCCTCCCTCAGTCTCAGCCGCAGCATGGCGAACTCCTCAAAGCCGCAGGGAGCTTCATCGGTGATGCTGACCTGCTGGAAGGGAGCAGCGATAAATCCGTCAATATCACGTTCAACGGCGAAGCGTTTCCCCTTATAGCAGGAATGGGCGGCAGGTCCTATGCCGAGATAGTCCAGGCACTTCCAGTAGCGGCAGTTGTGGCGGCTCTCAAAGCCCTCCTTGGCGAAGTTTGATACCTCGTACTGTGCAAAGCCCCTCTCCTCCAGAAGCCGCACCATTTCCAGGTACAGCTCTGCGGTGGTCTCCTCATCGGGGAGCCGCCCTTTTATCTCCTCGCAGTCAAAGGGAGTTCCCTCCTCGGTCTTGAGAATATAAGCGGAGATATGCTGCACGGGCAGGGCGGTCATGCGCTCTATGGAATAGCGCAGGCTCTCCGCAGTCTGGTCGGGCAGGGCTATCATCAGGTCGCAGGAGATATTCCCGAAGCCTGCGGCGGCTGCGTCCAGCACAGCCTGCTCCGCTCTTTCGGCAGTATGGACTCTCCCCAGCACTCTCAGCTCCTCGTCCCTCATGGACTGGACTCCCACGGACAGCCTGTTCACGCCGATACTGCGGAGCTCCAACAGCTTCTGCGGTGTGAGAGTACAGGGATTTGCCTCAATAGTTATTTCGGCAGCCCCGTCAAGTGCGAAGCTGCCGTTTATTTCGTTTATTATGCTTTCAAGCTGAGCCGTTGTCAGCAGTGAGGGAGTTCCTCCCCCGAAATATACCGTATCCACGGTCTGAGCCCTGTCGCTGTAATGGCGGATATTTCTCAGCACCGCCGCTGCGTAATCCTCTGCCCTCTGCCTTGTCCATGAAACGGAATAGAAGTCGCAGTAGGCACACTTTCTGCCGCAGAATGGCACATGAATATAAAGTCCCAGCGTCATTTCTCTTTTTCGTAGGCGTCAATGCGGACAGTCTCCATCATCTTGAAGAAGAAGCCATTGACTATCCTCGGCACGATGAGCATATTCAGTATAAGAGCCAGAACGATGGGTACCTCATGGGTATACCACCATTCATTGTCCTGTCCGTGGATAAAGACGATGACGATGCAGATAAAGGATATGGTGAAGTACAGTGCCGCGAAAGCAGTTGCGCCCTTTCCGTTGACACAGCGCTTGCCGCATTTCGTGCATTTCTTTCCCTTGGACTTCATTGTTCCTGCCATTGCCTTGCTCAGCGGGTTGAAGGTCTTCTTGCCACAGCAGGGGCAGTTGTATAAACTACTCATATTTATTCCTTTCCTTCCTCTGCACTGCCCTCAGTCTCAATGGGCTCAAGCACCTTTGCAAGCTTTGCCGCAGGTACTTCTCCCGCAAGCTTTGGTGTCAGGGGCAGCAGAGTTTTCTTCTTTGCCTTGCGTCTGGTGCGGAAAATACTGAGGAAGTCCTCGGGGTGGAGGACAATGAGAGTCACCAGCATTATTCCCAGAGCCGCAAGCAGCATCAGCTTATTGTCGTCCCCTGCTACAAGTCCGAATATCAGCAGGACTATGGCTGTGACGCAGAAGCTGGTACGCGATTTCTCGCGGAGCCTTATCCTTATGGCGCGGAGAAAACGTCCTGCGCCTGTATTTTTACCTATGAAAAACTCGGTGATAACCGTTATGATACTCAGCACCAGAACTGCACAGAGCAGTCCGAAAATGATATAGTTTATCATAATTAGCCTCCCGTTCTCAGCTGTCAAGCTTCAGAACGCTCATGAACGCCTCCTGCGGCACCTCTACGGTACCCAGCTGGCGCATACGCTTCTTACCTTCCTTCTGCTTTTCAAGCAGCTTCTTTTTTCGGGTTATATCGCCGCCGTAGCACTTTGCAAGCACGTCCTTGCGCATTGCCTTTACGGTCTCGCGGGCGATTATCTTGCCGCCTATGGCAGCCTGTATGGGCACCTCAAAGAGCTGACGAGGAATGTTCTCCTTCAGCTTTTCGGCTATTTTACGGGCTCTGCCGTAAGCCTTATCCGTGTGTATGATAAAGCTGAGAGCGTCCACAACCTCGCCGTTGAGGAGTATATCCAGCTTCACAAGCTTGCTGGGGACATAGCCCAGCATCTCGTAATCAAAGGACGCATAGCCCTTGGTACGTGACTTGAGCACGTCGAAGAAGTCGTATACTATCTCGTTCAGCGGCAGCTCATAGTGGAGCTCAACACGGGTATCGTCAAGGTACTTCATGTCCTTGAACACGCCTCGCCTGTCCTGACACAGCTCCATGATATTGCCCACGTAGTCAGAGGGGGCAAGAATACTCGCCTTTACCATGGGCTCCTCAGCCACCTGAATGAGGGCAGGGTCGGGGTAGTTGGTGGGATTATCGATATACTGCACCTCGCCGTTGGTCATGGTGACCTTGTAGATAACGGAGGGGGCTGTGGTTATGAGGTCAAGGTTGTACTCTCGCTCAAGACGCTCCTGGATAATTTCCATGTGGAGGAGTCCCAGGAAGCCGCAGCGGAAGCCGAAGCCCAGTGCTATTGAGGTCTCGGGCTCAAAGGAAAGCGATGCGTCATTGAGCTGGAGCTTTTCCAGTGCGTCGCGGAGGTCGCCGTACTTTGCACCGTCAGCAGGATAGATACCCGAGAACACCATGGGGTTCACCTTGCGATAGCCTGGAAGAGGCTCGTCACAGGGAAATTCGTCATTGGTGACGGTATCGCCAACCTGAGTGTCGCCTATGCTCTTGATGGAAGCGGCGATATAACCTACCTCGCCTGCCTCAAGGCTGCCATTGTTCACAAGGGTGGTGGCGTCCATGAAGCCTGCCTCAACAACGTTGAAGACAGCTCCCGTAGCCATAAGGCGGATATTGTCCCCCACCTTCACTCTGCCCTCCTTGACGCGGACGTAGATGATAACGCCCTTGTAGGAGTCATAGTAGCTGTCGAAGATAAGCGCCTTCAGGGGCTTGTCGGAGTCTCCCTTGGGAGCGGGAATGTCCGTAACTATCTTTTCAAGCACCGCCTCTATGTTGGTACCCATTTTTGCGGAGATACGGGGAGCGTCCATGGCAGGTATGCCGATGACGTTCTCCACCTCGTTGCAGACTCTCTCGGGGTCGGCTGAGGGAAGGTCTATCTTGTTGACCACAGGCACTACCTCAAGGTCATGCTCAATGGCAAGATAGGTGTTAGCAAGGGTCTGAGCCTCTATGCCCTGCGAAGCGTCCACCACAAGAATTGCACCCTCGCAGGCGGCAAGTGAACGTGACACCTCGTAGTTGAAGTCAACGTGACCGGGAGTGTCGATGAGGTTGAAGATATAGTCCTCGCCGTCCTGAGCGGTGTACTTGAGACGTACCGCACGGGCTTTGATTGTTATACCGCGCTCACGCTCGATGTCCATATTGTCCAGGAGCTGATCCTCCATATCGCGGATAGCGACAGTCTCGGTCTTTTCGAGGATACGGTCGGCAAGTGTTGACTTGCCGTGATCTATATGCGCTATAATACAGAAATTTCTGATCTTGTCGTTAGCCAATGTTTTACCTCTTTTCAAACATATTTACTCAGTATAATTATATCAGAAACGCTAAGGTTTGTAAAGGGTTTTTACTTTATAAAAATGAAATTCCCCGTCTCTTTGACGGGGAAAGATATACATTACTGAGGTACAAGGTCATAAAGAAAATCCAGTTCTTCGGGATCAGCTATTTTGTATGTATTAAAGCCTCCGCTTAATCCTCGCCTCAGAGCAAAATATTTTCTGTCAGCAGAAAAGATGAATTCATAATTACCGTTCAGATGAGGTGTATTACCGCTTTCGAGCAACTCTTTGTTATCTGTCATGATGAGCCATATAAGGTTTTTTGCAGCCGACTGGTCATGAGGCAAACCACAGTCCCAGAGATAGTAAGTATAAGTGTGATCGACTTCTTCAAACTCATGACTTGTAAAATAATCATAAAGCATTTGCTTGTGTTCATCTGTCAGCTCGCCATCAAGAGTGCTGTAAAGTGGGAACGAAGCAGGATTTTCTTTTTCCTCCTCAGTAAGGTCGTCATAGGTACGTCCGTTGTAATACCTGAAGTTGTTAAATTCATACTCCTCAAATATATCTTCCGGAAGCTTTCCAATTTGTATGACCGTTGGCTCGCCGTCTTCATCAGCCGTACTTACAGTCTCTGTCGTTGTAACTGTAGCAGTTGTTGTGGCTGCGGCAGTTGTAGTCTCGGTTTCTGTAGTCACTGTAGTCGCTGCCTCAGCAATTGTTGTTTCTGTTTCGCGGCTATTGTTGTTTTTATTCTCGGCACAGGCAGTAAGAACTGCCGCGCAGAACAGTGCGATAAATACCTTTTTCATGTTTACTCCTCTGATCAGTAAATAATTTCATTTAAACATTACAACAGATAACATATCTGTTGTAAATTTTTTTGCGGCACGGTAAAAACCGTGCCGCAATATTACTTTATTATGCCTTATCAGATGCAAGACTTGTACGCTTGCCGAGGAGATACTCCTGGATAGCCAGAGCGTCGTTTGCGGTAAGTCCCTCTGTGGACTTGTCAACGTCACCGTTTATCTTGCCCTGAGCCTTCAGGTGCTTGGAGTCAGAGCCCTTTTCGCCGTACTTGTCGGGATTTGCAAGGCTCTGCATGATGAGTATAGCGTCTGCAAGCTCTACCTTGCCGTCGCAGTTTACATCGCCCAATACAGTTTCGTCTGTGCTGCCGCCCTTTATTGTAACCTTATAGGAGATGTCAACGCCGTAGCAGTAGGTGTACCTGTAATAGTCACCTACGCCGCCCTTGATATTTACAGTGTACTCGCCTGCGGGAAGGGTGTTGAACTTATTCTTTGCGTATTCCTTGCCGCTGCTGTCTTTAATGGTCACGATGCTGTCGCTGACATCGGCGTCAGTATACCTTCCGCCGCCTGAGCCTGCACCGCTCTGAGGGGTTCCGCCGAACAGAAGACCGCTGAGATCAAGCTCCTCACCCTGCTCATAAACTGTCTTTGCGGGGTATGAATCAACGCCCTTGAAGTTATAGCCGGGATGTGTGCTTACTATGGGAGTAGTTGTAACAGGTGGTGTTGTAACGGGAGTAGTAGTAACTGTAGTTGTGGTAACAGAATTAGTTGTGATACTTGTAGTCGTACCGCTTGTTGTTGTAGTTGTTGTGGTAGTTGACGGTCTGGGAGTTGAAGCACCGCCGTAGTACTCAGAGAGCGAGATACCGTTGCCTGCGCGTCCCAGCGGGATAGTATGGTCAAGGCTTACGAACTTGCCGTCCTTTGTCTGCCAGAGGGCCGGCTTGATGAACTCATACTTCACATCGTCCCACTTCTGGAAGTTATCGTAAACAAGTCCGCCTGTATCCGACGAGTTCTCATTGAAGCACCAGAATGTGTGGTGGATATGCTTATCGATCATATAGTCGCGGAGCTCCTGCATCCAGTGAACGTTTTCACCGGTCTTGTCGTGCTCCTCATCGACCCAGCCGCCCCATTCGCCCATAAGCAGGGGTGAGATGTTCTCCTCAACGAGGAATGCCCATGTATCTCTCCAGTAATCGTCCAGGAGAGTCTCTCTGCTGAAGGTCTTGGAAGGATCTTCAAGATAGAACCAGGTCTGCTTGTATACCTCGGGACCGTAGTCATGAGGTGAATATACCAGCTGGCTCTGATGCTCGCCAAGGTCTACGGGATAATCCCTTACGCCGCGGAAATTAGCTCCCCACCATGCGCCGTAATAGGGCTGATACTCAGGATCGCCATAATGACCGTAGTCAGTGGAGGGTGAATTCCAGTCAAAGCCCTTTTCGGTCTTGGGATAAACCTCGATACCCTCTATCATGATGAGCAGGTTCGGGTTCTGATCCAGGCAGGCTTTAGCGCCCTTCTCAGCGGCATAACGCCAGTTATTCGCATCTTTGGAGCCGTCCCATTTTGCAAAAATGCCATCGTCCTTCTTGCCGTGAGGCTCGTTCTTCAGGTCGATAGCGATGATAGTGTCATCGTCCTTGTAGTAGTCGGAGAACCAAGCCAGAGCGTCCAGCCAGTCCTTCTCGCTGAAGTTTGTATCGTACCACAGAGCGTAGTTATGACCTGCGGCATTGGTTGTAGCGCAGTGAACGTCCATCATGATCTTGATACCGTTCTCGCGGCACCACTTGACTACCTGATTCCAGATGTCGAAGCTGTACATGGGAGTACCGCCCTCAACACCCTCAACGGTCAGCTCGGGATTTTCGTACTCATTGAGCTTGATGATCGGGTCGGGCTTGCCGGCCTTCCACTGGAGAAGTATCTCCGTTGACATAGGAACACGGAGAAGATTGAAGCCGTGATCTGCGATAAGGTCGAGACAGTGGTGTACATTAGCCGACCATGCGCCGTCAAAGATCTGGCTTCCTACATTGTAGCCGAACCAGTTGACGCCTGTCATCCAGACCTCGTTGCCGTTCATATCAACGATCTGTGCCTTATCGTTGACGTGGAGCCAGTCGTCATGATACTCGTCGGGAGCTGCGACTGCTTTTTCCTTTGGCAGCCTGTTCACTGAAGGAACAAGCAGCACTGCAGCAGCCGATACAACAGCGGCTGCTCTTTTGAATAGATTTTTTGCCATATCAAGAAACCCCTCTCTTTTTGATATATGGTGTATAATAACATCATTATTATACATCTTTTTATATCCCTTGTCAACGGCGTTTGTTGATTTCAGCAATAAATGGGGACTTTTTTTAGCAGACGGATAAAAAATATTTAGTGAAAAGTATTGATTATTTTTGAAATATGCTGTATAATAATTTTTATTGAGGGGACTGCCTTCGGGCAGTAATATTTTTAAGGAGGACTTTCCATGAAGATCAGAAAGATCACAGCTGCATTTTCAGCAGCAGCGCTGCTCACAGCAGCTCTACCCGTAACTGCGGAGGCAGTTGAAGCCAAGACCTATGACAAAATCCTTTTCGATTCCTGGCAGGATGCATACCATGTCGTTCTCTCGGACTGCTACGGATCGGAGGAGTACAACTTTGCAGACAAGGATATTACTTCCGGCTCACGCTTTGAGCTGTATGACATCGACCACGACAGAGTGCCCGAGCTTTTTGTCTCACAGAACAGAGGACGCAGCGGACGCTGTGTTGTCTACTCTTTCTATAACAACAAGCTCTCACAGCCCGTCGTTCTCGGCACCTACGGCAACGCATTCGCCGATCCCAATGCTCATTACCTCGTTAACTATGACAGGCACATGGGCGAGGTGAGTCTCACATATTTCAAGCTTGAAAAGGGAGTTTTCACCAGAGAGATCTCCTTTAATGACAATTCCGAGCTGAAAGAAATGGGCGAAACAAATATCGTATACATGATCGACGGCAAGGAAGTTTCCGAGACAAAATACGTTCAGGAAAAGGAAAAATACGACCACATGGAGCTCATCGCCCACGGCAGAAAGACTCAGCTGGACGCTCTGGACACAGAAAAGGACAATGTTATCTACTCTTATTTCTCCGATCATTACACAGCGCTCTGCCCGTCAACTACACAGAAAAATCTCAGTCTCACCATTGCCGACTCCATAGGCGATATTTCCGTTACCGAAATAGAACAAAACGGATTCAGGGACAGCGATAACTTAGTCTCTGTAACTATCGGAAAGAATGTCCGCGATGTAAAGAACAGTGCATTTGAAAACTGCAAAAGCCTGAAAACAGTAAACTTCACAGGCGATCCGGGACGTATAGGTCCCAGAGCCTTTGCAGGCTGTACCTCTCTTGAGGCATTCACAGGCATGGACAGCTCAAACATCCATAAAACATACAAGATCGTGGACGGCGTGATCTACCGTACGGATATGGGCGACCTTGTGGCATATCCCTCAGGCAAGAAGGACACCTCTTTCTCCATTCCCAAGGGCATACAGGCAATTGAGCCCAACGCCTTCACAGGCAATGCCTACATAGAGGACATCGAGTGTCCCGAATGGGTCAACACCATATGCGAAGGCGCATTCGCAGAGTGCCCCGCACTTGCAGAGGTCGCCATATACAACGCTGAAGCAAATATAATGAACAAAAATACGGAATGCACAGTCTGCAACAGCTTCGATCCCAAGATCCCGCTGAACACCTACAGCGGCGTTATCCTGACATACACGGATTCCACTGCATTCAAGTGGGCAGATGAAAGAGGGCTCAACATCGTTCTCCTCACAGGCAAGCCAATTAAGCTCACAGGCGATGTTTCAAATGACGGAAAGGTCGATGCAGTTGATGCTTCCCGGACACTTGCGGAATACGCTCTCACATCAACAAGTAAGGACCCCATGTTTACCTTTGCCCAGAGACGCGCAGGCGACATCGACAAGAACGGCACCGTTGACGCCGTTGATGCTTCAAAGATACTCGCTTACTATGCGTACACATCAACCACATCAGGCGAGCACGTCAACATTGAGCAATTTCTCTCAATGGCACAGTAAATAATCAGCTTAAAAGCTCCTCCCTCATCTGAGCGAGGAGCTTTTTTTCGCGCCTCGACACCTGCACCTGCGTCATGCCAAGAGCCTGAGCGGTCTTTGTCTGGGTGAGACCGCGGAAGTACCGCAGCTCCAGCAGAGCACGGTCGCCGTCGGGGAGCTGCGCCATTATCTGCCTTAGCGCCAGAAGGTCGGTTATGCTCTCGTCAGGGGACTCTGTGGGAATGTCGGTCTGCCCCTCATCATCGTCACCTGCGGTCAGGGACACAGGGGGGCTGGCTGACGCACAGAGCCTCTGCCACAGCGGACTCGGTCTCCCCCGAAAGCCTTGACAGCTCCGCGATGGTGGGCTCTCTCATCTCGCGCTGGCGGAAGTCCTCACAGATACGGCTCAGCCGCAGGGAAAGCTCCTTCAGGCTCCTGCTGACGCGGACCGCACCGCCGTCACGGAAAAGCCGCTTTATCTCACCAAGTATGACAGGTACTACATAGGTTGAGAACTTCACTCCCCTGCCGCTGTCAAAAGCCTTCACTGCCTTCAGCAGCCCTATGCAGCCTGCGGAGTACAGGTCATCGTACTCGATGCCCCGCCCGCGGAAACGGTTTGCGCAGAGGTGGACAAGTCCCAGATTTTCCTCGGCAAGAGGCTTCTTTACCTCAGTCTCCATGGGCAGAGAGCCTCTTTCTCATGGTGACGGTGGTGCCCTTTTCGGGAGCGCTCCTGACAGTCAGCCTGTCCATAAAGGACTGCATGACCGAAAAGCCCAGCCCCGACCTCTCCTCCTCGGGAGCGGTGGTGAAAAGCGGCTCCATAGCCTGCTCCACATTGGCAATGCCGCAGCCCTTGTCCCTGACCTTTATGTATATGACCCTGTCGGGCAGGAGCCGCACCGTCAGCTCGATATTGCCCTTTTTGTGCCTGTAGCCGTGGACTACAGCGTTGGTCACTGCCTCCGAAACCGCCGTGCGTATGTCGGACAGCTCCTCAACAGTGGGATCCGCCTGTATCAGGAATGAGGACACCACCGCTCTCGCCGCTCCCTCGTTTACCGAAAGGGAGGGCATGATGAATTTTATCTCGTTGAGTATTTCCATAGTCTTTCTCCTTTTATCTTATTCTGACGATACGCTCTATCCCCGCAAGCTTCAGCACACGGCGTATATAGGGCTGAGGATTGCGTACCTCCAGCCTGCCGCCGCACTCCTTCATCAGCTTGCTCCTGCCCATTATGAGCCCTATGCCCGAGCTGTCCATGAAGGTGATTCCGCCGAAATCAATTGCAAGCTCCCTGGGCTGAGCGGTAACTATATAGCGGTCCAGCTCTGCGCGGAGCTCCTTTGCGTTATGGTGGTCAATTTCACCGCTGAGCCTTGCAATTGCCGCTCCGTTCTCGGTTTTTATGTCTATTTTCATGTCCTTTCCTCCTTTTTGCTGCACAGAGCAGCCTTCTCATGCCTTATGATACCACCAATGAGACGCAAAAATTGTCGGAGACCGTCGGCAGCGGAAATTTTCAAAAACCATTGAAAAATCAGCCGTCTGATGGTATAATGATAATGTATGTCATCATACGGATATGAGAGACTTTCTTTTACATATCAAGGGGGAATTTTATGATACTTTACTTTTCCGCCACCGGCAATACCCGCTTCATCGCCACAGAGCTGGCAAAGAAGCTGGACGATGAGTGCACAGACCTGCTCAGCAGGATAAAAAAAGGTGACTTCTCGGAAATACACTCCGAAAAGCCCTTTATCGTATGTGCTCCCGTGTATATATGCGAGATGCCCCGCTTCCTCAGCAAGTACCTGAAAAAGGCACAGCTCACGGGAAACCGCAGGGTCTACTTCATCTCCAACAGCGCAGGCTACAGCGGTATCACGGGATACCTTGCAAAAAAGCTCTTCCGCAGGAAGAAGATGGAGTTTATGGGCTATTCCGAGCTGGTGATGCCGAGAAATTACTACATCGGCCACTATCCCGTCCAGAGCGGCGAGGAGATACGCGAGCGCATACTCAACTCCTACAGCAAGCTGGATGATATTGCCTCAACTATCAGAAACGGCGGAAAGCTGAAGGCGAGATATGTGTTCCTCTTTGAGAAGATAATCACTCTGCCCTTCAACCCCGTGTGGGCTAAATACAAGATGCCCGCCAAGGACTTCTTCGCCAATGAGAAGTGCGTGGGCTGCGGCAAGTGTGAGAAGGTCTGTCCCCTGAACAATATCTCCATAACCGACAAAAAGCCCCTCTGGGGCGACAGCTGTACCCACTGCATGGCGTGTATAGGCAACTGCCCCACCGACGCCATAGAATACGGCGAGATAACAAAGGTCAAGGGCAAATACAGCTTTGCCGACCACAGAGATGTGCTGAAGGATAAACGCTTCGCCCAGGCAGCAAACTCCGGAAGCTCTCCAAAACATGATTACAGAAGGAGAAAAAATGGCTAAACAATTCTGGAAGGGCAGTGCCCTTCTTGCCCCTGTGCCTGCGGCTCTTGTGACCTGCGGCACCATGGACTCACCAAACGTCCTCACCATCGGCTGGACAGGTATCGTCTGTACCCGTCCGCCCATGACGTATATATCTGTCCGCCCTGAGAGGTACTCCCACGACATCATAAAGGAGTCGGGAGAATTCGTCATTAACCTTACCACCTCCGCCATGTGCCGCGAGACCGATTTCTGCGGCGTCAAAAGCGGCAGGGACGTGAACAAGATAGAGGTATGCGGCTTCCACACCGTGCCTGCACAGAAGGTGGCTGCTCCCCTTATAGAGGAGTGTCCCGTCAGCCTTGAATGCAGGGTAACGGAATCAAAGCTTCTGGGCTCACACACCATGTTCCTTGCGGAGATAGTGGGAATAGATGCCGACGAGAAGTACCTCGACAGCAAGGGGAAGCTGAACCTCCAGCAGAGCGGACTCATGGCATTCGCCCACGGAGAATACTTCGCTGTCGGCAGGAAGCTGGGCGACTTCGGCTTCTCCGTCCGCAAGAAGAAAAAGCACCGCAAGCCCCCGAAAAACTCATGAGGAGATGTCCTCGATGAACTGCCTCAGCTCCTGCTCCGAGGAGAAATAAAGCCCCTCGGCAAGCAGCTCCCTGTCCTGCTCGGAAAGCAGTGATGGCAGCATATCCAGCAGCAGGTATGGCTTTTCATCGCCGTTTCTGAAAACGGCTATCCTGCCTCCGCTCTCACGGACGAGAAAACGGGGCTCATCCGCCTCTATGGCAGCCGCTGCCAGCCTCACCTCAGTCTTGTGTCTGCGAACCGCCTGCCCCAGAGTACACACTGTGATAAAGCCCGAAGCGGTCAGTGCCGCCACCAGTGTGAAATATATCTGTTTTGCGCTCCTGCGCGTCATAATACCACTCCTTTGCCGAAATATCCGTAAATAATATCCCCCGATTTTTCTATATTATACAAATTGCCGATTTTTTCGGAAAGGTCTTAACATTTTACCTCAAACGTGTTATAATGTATAATGTATATTTATATACAAAGATAAATAATATATAAATCTTTGAAAGGAGCTGCCGCCGCTGTATGGCGGCCATTCTGACAAAATGAAGGATAAAGAACTTACTCCCTCCGACGAAAAGGAGGTGCGCAGCAATCCTGCGCATAAGAAAAAGAAGAAAAAGCACAGCGAGGGCTTCATCATTTTCAAGAAGCTGATGACGGTCATCGCCACCACCCTGCTCTCACTGCTGCTGGTCATCATCATCACGGGAACTATCGTAAGTACCGCGCTGACGGTCTACGTCCTCAACTTCATGGACGATTCCACCAGTATCACCCTTCAGCAGCTTGAATCGGGAAGCGATACCTACTTCTACAGCACCACAAAGAACGCTGCAGGCGAGGAAGAGTACAAGGTTCTTCACGAGAACAAGAACAACTTCCAGCGACTTCCTGTCTCTATCGACAAGATACCCCAGCACGTCCGCAACGCCTTTGTTTATACCGAGGACGAGCGTTTCTACGTCCATGACGGTGTAGACTACAAGCGTACATTCTCCGCCTTCCTGAATATGTTCCTCCACTTCTATGATACGGAACAGGGCGGTTCGACTATCACACAGCAGCTCATCAAGAACCTGTCGGGAGACAACGAGCACTCCCCTCAGCGTAAGATACGAGAGATATTCTCCGCCATACAGCTGGAAAAGTCCTACTCAAAGGACGAGATACTTGAGGAATACCTCAACTACATCAGCTTCGGCGGCGCCACAAACGGAATACAGCTGGCTTCCATACGTTACTTCGGAAAGAACTCCGAGGAGCTGACTATCCCCGAGGCGGCAGTTCTGGCTGCTATCCCCAAGAGCCCTGAGGATTACGGTCCCTTTGCCTACTATCATCAGGACGATGACCTGACAAAGCCTCTGGTCATCGACGGACGCGCCAACAACAAGCCCCGTCAGGAATACGTTCTCTACAAGCTCTACGAAAACGGAGCTATAACCTATGACGAATACCAGGAGTATATCGTTACCCCCCTAATCTTCACAGACTCAGAGGAATACCTCAAGGATCACCCCGAGGCTGAGGCTCAGGAGATGGAGGACAGGCAGAAGGCTTACAGCTGGATACTCGACGCAGCCTACTTTGAGGCTCAGGAGATATTCAAGGAGAAGTTCAATATAACCGACGACGATGTGGCAAGAGCCAAGATCGACAACGGCGGCTATAAGATCTATCTCTCATACGATGAGGAAATGCAGAAATACGTTGAGGAAAAGTTCCTTGACATCAACAATATAATCCCCGAATATACCGTCAAGCGCTACGCAGATCTCAAGCTTGCAAACGGAAGCTTCGGTCAGGATGGCGTCAACGAGGAATATCTTCCCCACGTTGCCTTCGTTGCTCTGAACTATGACGGTGAGGTGCTCTGCGCAGTCGGCAACATCGGCGAAAAGACACATTCACTGGTAACAAACTTCGCAGTCAAGGAGGGTCGTCAGGTAGGTTCTACAATCAAGCCTATCTCGGGATACGCCTACGGTATCGAATCAGGCGATCTTACATGGGGCTCGGATATTAAAGACGCCGCTATCATGACCGGCGAAGACGGTCAGCCATGGCCTTTCAACTACGGAAGAATGCCGGGAAGAGGCGGAAACGTTAAGACCTACTATGCTCTCCAGCAGTCCTATAATACCTGCTCAGCTCAGCTTGTAGACAGATATTCCATCGAGGAAGTATATAAATTCTCCAAGGAAAAACTGGGCGTGAAGTACGCCGCAGCAGATAAGGCATACTCTCCTCTCAGTCTGGGAGCTCTCTACTACGGTATCCCCCTCGAAAACCTTGTAAACGCTTACCTCCCCTATGGTAATAACGGTATATACAACGAAGCTCACCTCATCACAAGAATAGAGGACAGCTCACAGCAGGTCATCTATCAGAACAACGGCAATCCCAGACAGGCTGTCTCCGACGAAACTGCATGGGTAATGAACCGACTCCTCAAGAACGTTGTTGAAAACGGTACAGGTACCGCCGCAAGACTTGGCAACAAGGTAGTATGCGGTAAAACAGGTACAACACAGGACTACCATGACGAAGCTTTCGTTGGTCTTACACGCGACTTTGTCAGCGGTATCACCATAGGCTACGACATAAACGATGACGCTCTCTATGTTCCTCCCGGAGTATCGGCAAGCGTATGGCAGAACATCATCGGCGAATACGCAAATACCATGTACCCCGAGACAGGACGCGACTTCGAGCCCGTCAAGTCAGTCATCGAGATGCCCATGTGCCCTGTTACGGGACGTATCGCATCACAGTACTGCGGCGGAACCATCACTGGCTACTGGAAGTCAGAGATAACAGATACCTACTCGCCTCCTTACTGTGACGGTTCACACGGCTATACTGCTCCTGCCGGCACAGGCGGAAGCTCAACAGGTACAAACACAGGTACAGGTACAGACACAAGCGCTGCAACAGGCGGCGGTGACGTAAGCGGCGGCGCAGGCGGTGCCACAGGCGGAGATGTCGGCGGCGGCGACGCAGGCGGCGGATACGTTGGCGGCGATACAGGCGGCGGCGGTGATGCCGGCGGCGGATACGTCGGAGGCGGCGATGCAGGCGGCGGTGACGCAGGCGGTGCTGCCGGAGGCGGCGCAGGCGTACTCGAATACTGATAACAGGTGATAATTTGAACGATAAGATCAGACTTTGCTGTCCATGCCATTTCGGTCTGGAGAGCGTACTCAAATATGAGATACAAAAAATAGGCGGAACTGACCTGAAGGTCAGCGACGGAAAAATAAGCTTCACTGGCGACGAGAATATCCTCGCCCGTGCTAATCTCTGTCTTTCCACCGCAGAGAGAGTCCTCATCGAGCTCATAGAGTTCAAAGCCACTACTTTCGAGGAGCTTTTCCAGGGCGTGAAGGCTGTCGAGCTGGAGCGCTACATTGGTCCCGATGATGCCTTTCCCGTAAAGGGCTATTCGCTGAATTCAGCCCTCCACAGCGTTCCCGACTGTCAGTCCATAGCGAAAAAGGCAGCCGTTGAAAGGCTCAAAGCCAAGTACGGGATAAGCTGGTTCCAGGAGACAGGTCCCACGGTGCAGATAAAGTTCAGCATTCTCAAGGACGTTGTTTCGCTATATCTTGACACCAGCGGCGTGGGACTCCACAAGCGTGGCTACAGGCGCAACTCCAATGCTGCTCCAATTAAGGAGACCCTTGCAGCAGGTATCATAGACCTGGCAAGAGTCCGCTCGGACTCCATAGTCTGCGACCCCTTCTGCGGAAGCGGCACCCTCCTTATTGAGGCTGCACTGAAAGCACTGAACATTGCTCCCGGTATCAACAGAAGATTTGCCGCAGAAAAGTGGAGCTGCTTTGACTCCAAGATGTGGCAGGAGGAGCGCAAACGCGCTATCGACAGCGTTGACAGGAGCGCAGAGTTTCACGGTATCGGCGCCGACATCGACGATGCGGCAGTTGCACTTACACTGGACAACGCCCACAAGGCAGGAATAAAATCCAGACTGAAAATTGAACAGGCTGACATTACAAAGTTCGTTCAGCCTGAAAATTCCACAGTTATCTGCAACCCTCCCTATGGTGAGAGACTCCTTGAGCTTAGAGAGGCTGAGGACATCTACCGCAAAATGGGCAGAGTCCTCGGAAAGGGCGGCAGCAGACAGAGCTACATCATCTCCCCTCATGAGGAGTTCGAGAAGTTCTTCGGCACTGAAGCCCGCAAGCGCAGAAAGCTCTACAACGGCATGATAAAATGCCGGCTATATATGTACTTCTGACAAAAAAGCTCCGCCAAAAACGGAGCTTTTCCCATAGGTGATGATATGAGATATACTTTGAAGCGAAGGCTTCTCCACATTTTCTTTCCCACGCGCTGTCCCGTCTGCGGAGAGCTTATTGGCGCAATGGACCGCTTCTGCAGCGACTGCGCAGACAAGCTCAACATCTACAAGGGCAGTTTTACCATAGAAGGAGCAGCAGGCTTTACTGCTGCCTTTGACTATGATGACAACGTTAAGCCCGCCATATTTCTGCTGAAGGACGGCACTGACGGAAACGCCACCTATGCCCTCGGCTCTGCTCTGGGAGAGCGGCTCCGCAGCGAGGGCTCAGTCAATAACACAGACATCATCATTCCTGCTCCAATGTACCGCAGAGACGTTTTACGCCGCAGCTTCAACCAGTCTCTGCTGATAGCCCGCGAGGTCAGCAGAGTCCTGGGTATCCCCGTTGAGGAGAAGGCTGTGAAAAAGATAAAGTCCACCAAAGCACAGAAGGAGCTGGACAGGCTGAGCAGATCGGTAAATCTCCGGGGAGCCTTCTCCGCCGACGCTGAAAAGGTCAATGGGAAGCATATTCTACTCATTGACGATATCTGCACCACCGGCAGCACTCTCCGCGAGATCACTGCCGAGCTCAGCGCAAAGGGAGCCGCCTCCGTTCACTGTGCCTGCTGCTGTAAAACAAGGAAGCAAGCTCCATGAGCTAAATCATAATTTTGCTCCGCAAAATTATGATTTGTCAGTCCATTCGGTTCTCCATGTCGGTGTACTCGCGCATGGGAGATATTGCCTTGTAGGCAGGACGGATTATCTTGTTGGAGTTGATGAGCTCCTCAATTCTGTGCG
>JAKPUQ010000111.1 GCA_029572815.1 Bacillota bacterium
GTGTTTTTTTAAAGTCTTTTCTTGACTTCCCTTTATTCTCATAAAGGAATCTCAAGGGTCGTTACTTTTTATTCGCATTGTTCAATTTTCAAGATGCTGTCTTCGCTATCTCTCTTCGAGACAGCTTAACTATTATATCACTTTCCTTCAGGTTTGTCAAGCTCTTTTTCCAAATTCCTTTGAACTTTTTTCTCTCGACTGCTTTCGCTTCCCTGTCGGACAGTAAATATATTATAACTCTTTTTTGCGTCAAAGTCAAGCATAAACTTTTCAACTTTATCAATATCAAAATGTTGAAAACTAACTATCAGCAGTATAGGGTAAAAAAATAAAGCACAGCATCACAGCTGTGCTTTAAATTTCATTTAAGTCAGAAGCTTCATATCAGCATTTACAACGCCATTTGCTCTGATACTATCGCCGACAGTATCGGGAAGATCTTCTATCATTTTTGGGTAAGTACCCTTATATCTTCCATTGGGAAGATCACAGTAAATAACGGACTGAACCTTGTAATTATTTACGTAGACCTTATAAGTGCCTTCACCATTGTTATTGATATTATTGATACCATTGGCGAGCATCGTATTATCTTTATCAGACGCACTCGTATCCGCTTTAAAGGGATTAGTATCTTTGGCATCGAGCTTATTTCCATCTTTACCGTCCCAGTAAAAGAAGAAATCACCGCTACCCATATACACTTCCTTCTTTGTAGCATCTAACTTTACAGAATCAGTAGTAGGATCATTAATAATATTTAAAAGAGGACGTTCTTTCATGCTGATTCTTGTGACCTCAGTCTGACATGCATTAAAGACCATCTTAGCCTTGGCATTAGCCGTTCTCTCTCTTGATCTTCTGACAAAATAACTCCATGAAGGTACGATTATAGCAACAAGGATTCCCAGTATAGCAAGCACGATAACGAGCTCGATCAGAGTAAAACCCTTCTTGTTTTTATTCGTTTTCATCGAAATGCACCTCCCAATACAATTCTTCATATACATTATATCAAAAAACCGATATTTTGTCAACACAGAAAATCGAAGGTCGGCAACAATTTTTGTGCCGGATTATTGTGCATTTAGCCAATAACTTTCTCCTCGTTCTCTGTAAAAAAATGCTCCCTCCGAGAGGAAGGAGCATTTCTTCATTTCAATTCAAGTAACTCGCTATTAGCAGATTACGAAGCAGAAGCAAGTAATGCAGCTGCATTAAGAGCTTTTGAGAGATTGCCTGTGCCGTTATATGACTTGTAGTTGTCAACTGTAACTACGCCAGAAGGAGCTGTACCTGTGTATGTGCTGTCGAGTGCAACTGCAACTGCTACGCAAGCGCCACCCTCACATTTAGAGTCAAAAGCAATCTTGGAAGCCTTTTCCATGTAGTTCTTCAGCTTAGTATCATAACCTGTGGCTGTTGTGCTATCGAAAATGATAGGTGAACTAGAAGCTGTTGCATCCTTGTGAACTCTGGTGATTGATCCAGAGTCCTGTGTCTGCTCGTCGATCTCGATCAGAGTTGTGTTGATAGCCTTCTGAAGTGTGCTTGCTGTTGAGTTAGCAGAAGAAACCTTTGACTTCTTAACGTAACCAAGCATTGAAGGAACGAGGATTGCTGCGAGAACACCGATGATAGCGATAACAACGATGAGCTCAATAAGTGTAAAGCCTTTCTTTGTAGTTTTCATAAGAAAACCCTCCTTAATAATATAGATTTGTGAAAGCATCTTGACTTTCACTCGATTTTTGGGTTCGGGATTTTTTAACTCCCTTTCCCTTCCCTGTGATTATAGTATACCACCTTATTCACATAATGTCAACACTTTTTGAAAAAAAAATCCATATCTCAAGGCACTTTTTACATTAGAACGGTGAATAGGCATTTATTTTTTAGGGTTTTCGTCGAATTGCACAAGAATCTGTGAATAATGTAATTTATTTAGCTTGTTTTTGTTATATTCACAGTCAACTATACTTTTTGTATAGGGATATTTTGCTTCATATATGCCCTTTTTTGAGTCCGTTTTCAAGAAAATTTTCCATGATCTTCACGATTTTTTTCTTTGAAATTTCTATCTGCGGAGTTTATTTTTACTTCTCCCCAGCACAGGGCTCTGCTCATATTTAAACTATGGGTACTATGTTCATAAAATTTAAAGACCGCCGGACAATTAAGTCCGACGGTCCTGATAACTTTGGCGATCTTATCAGCCCTGCATACCGTTGGGCATCTGAGGCTGCATACCTGCTCTCATTCCGCCGCCGCTGATCTGAGAGAGGAAGCGGTAGAATTCCTGCTTGTCGAGACACTTCTCAAGCGCATCTACCTCGTTGATAACGTTCTTGGATACAAGTCTTGCAAGTTCCATATCCAGAGACATCATGCCCTGCTGCTTACCTGTCTGAATAGCAGACTGAACAAGGTGGATCTTGTTATCACGGATCATAGCAGAGATAGCGTCTGTAACGTTAAGGATCTCCATTACGGCGATACGTCCTGTACCGTCCTTCTTGGGGATAAGAGTCTGAGAAATAACGGCAACCAGGTTGTTAGCCAGCTGAGTTCTGATCTGCTGCTGCTGGTGCTCGGGGTAAACGTCGATGATACGGTTGATGGTATCAGCTGCTGATGTGGTATGAAGTGTTGACATAACGAGATGTCCTGTTTCGGCAGCGGTTACAGCAGCCTGGATAGTCTCGAAGTCACGCATTTCTCCTACGAGGATAACATCGGGATCCTCACGGAGAGCAGCTCTCAGTGCCAGAGCGAAGTTATCAACGTCATCGCCGATCTCTCTCTGGTTTACCATACATCTCTTATGCTCGTGAACATACTCGATAGGATCCTCTACAGTGATAACGTGAGCGCTTCTGTTAAGGTTAACGAAGTCGATCATAGCTGCGAGGGTAGTTGACTTACCTGAACCGGTAGGACCTGTTACGAGAACCAGTCCACGGGGACGCATAGCGAAGTCTGCGAGTATCGGGGGAAGTCCCAGATCCTCAAGAGTAGGGATATCGTTTCTCAGAAGACGGATAGCGATAGCGGGCTTGCCCTTCTGGAAGTATACGTTTACACGGTGACGGTAGCCGCTTCTTGTTGTGAATGAGAAGTCGGTATCGTGGTGGTTGTTTACGCTTGTCTGCTGAGCGTCGTTAGTCATCTGATGAACGATGTTGAGTATTTCCTCCTCGTCCATTTCGGGGTACTGTGAACGCATAGTTCTGAGAGTACCGTTGAGACGTACAACAGGAGCGATCCTGTCTGTGAAGTGAAGGTCAGAACAGCCGAGGAGTCTTACCTCGTCCAGTATTCTATGAATTTCGATTGCCATATTAATTATCCTCCCTAATTAGGTGCAAAGCCATTATACTGTATATGTAGCTCTTACAAGCTCGTCGATAGATGTTTCGCCAGCCTGTACAAGCTCGGCAGCATTATCACGAAGAAGCTTTGTTCCCTGTTCCTTAGCAGCCTTTTCGATCTCTTCCTTTGTACCGCCGCCGGCGATGATGGAGGAAACCTTTGTTGTACAGCGAATGATCTCGTGGATAGCAGTTCTTCCTCTGTAGCCTGTATTGTTGCAGGCAGGGCATCCGCCTGCGTCATAGATCTGTATAGAGTGATCCAGATTCATAAGATCATTTTCTTCGGGAGTTGTCATTCTCGGCTTCTTACAGTCGGGGCAGAGTACCTTAACGAGTCGCTGAGCGATAACACCGATAAGTGAAGTAGCGACCATGTAGGGAGCAACGCCCATATCAACCAGACGGACAACTGTGGATGCAGCGTCGTTGGTATGAAGTGTGGAGAGAACCAGATGTCCTGTGATAGCGGCACGGATACCGATATCAGCTGTCTCGGTATCACGCATCTCACCGATCATTACTACGTCAGGGTCCTGACGGAGGATAGAACGGAGGGCTGCAGCGAATGTCATGCCGGCCTTCATGTTAACCTGACACTGGTTGATTCCGTCGATAGCCTTTTCGACAGGGTCCTCAACTGTTACGACGTTTACGTTAGGCTTGGCGATCTCACCGAGAGCCGCGTAAAGTGTAGTAGTTTTACCGGAACCGGTAGGTCCTGTTACGAGGATAACGCCGTGAGGAACTCTCAGCATTGACTCGAACAGTGTATAGTTGTAATCGGACATACCCAGATCCGTGATCTTACGGAGGGCGATCTGTCCTGTTGAAAGAATTCGGATAACGATCTTTTCACCGTGAACCATAGGAAGTGAGGATACACGGACGTCAAGAGTTGTTCCGTCAACGACCTGTGTGAAACGGCCGTCCTGAGGGATTCTCTTCTCAGCGATGTTCATGCCGCTGATGAGCTTGAAACGTGTGGTCAGTGCGCTGTGAACTGCACTGGAGATATTCATGAGCTCTACGAGGTCACCGTTTACACGGATACGTATTCTTGTATACTTGTCGAAGGGCTCGATATGTATATCGGTAGCGTCTGCTCTGTATGAGTTTTCTACGATTGTAGTTGCAAGCTTAACGATAGGAGCGCTTTCAACTCTGTCCTTGGACTCAAGGTCAGCCTCGCTCATCTCACCAAGGTCGCCGCCCATTGCGCTAACGCCCTCGAGAACGCTGTCAACGTTCTGCATTGAGTAGCACTTACCGATCGCCTTGTTGATAGCAGATGTAGTAGCAAGTACAGGAACTGTGTCCATACCTGTGGATACCTTGATATCCTCAAGAACGATGAAGTTTACAGGGTCGTTGGTAGCGACTGTAAGACGCTTGCCCTGTACGTTGATAGCGATTACCGTATGCTTTCTTGCAAGAGCCTCGGGAACCATCTGTACAGCGTCTGTATTGATCTCGACATTATCAAGGTCAACGTACTGAACTCTCAGGTTTCCTGCCAGTGCCTTAGCGAAGTTGACTTCAGACATGAAGCCCAGCTCAACTACAACGTCGCCGAATTTCTTGGAACCGTTGGATGCTTTCTGGGCGTCAAGGACCTGCTGAAGCTGTTCGCTGGTGATCAGCCCTTGATTGACTAAGTAGTCACCAATTCTCTCGTTTCTCATAAAAAACCTCCGCTTATTTTCTGAACACATTCTGCATCCGTCGTACAGATATGTATTCTAAAATTTTACTTGAATTTTCCATAATTTATGTTATAATAATATTATGTACATTAATAATAATGAAGGAGGGGTAAAATCATGTTCGGATTTGAAGATATGCTCCATAGTGAATTTGCCGAGCTGCCATTCAAGATCATGTTTTACGTCGTAATTTTCCTGTTCGGCATCTGTATCGGAAGCTTCCTCAACGTCGTTATTCTCAGGCTCCCTGCGGGCGAGTCGATACTCGGCATCGGGGGCTCCAAAGAAGAGAAGGAAAAGGCTTCCCACTGTATGACCTGCGGTGCCAAGATCAGACCAATTGATCTGATACCTGTATTCAGCTGGCTCATGCTTCGGGGAAAATGTCACAGCTGCGGTCAGAAGATCTCACCGCGCTATCCCATAGTTGAATCCCTTAACGGAATACTCTATGTTCTGACGTTTGCTGTTCTGGATATCAATGTTAAATCCATAATAACCTGCGTTCTCATGTCTTTCCTTATTGTTATAGGATTTATCGACTGGGACACAAAGGATATATATGTCAGCATGTTAGCTGTCATACTTATTCTTGCTGTTCCGCTTCATCTCTTCTACTCAAGGGAGAACGGAGATGTCACACTGAAGAGCCGCATCATCGGAGCTTTTGTTATCAGCGTCCCCTTCTTCCTTATCGGAGAGCTCAGCCGACCGATCATCAGAAAGAAGTTCGGTGAGGACTTCAGAGCTATCGAGCTGGGAGACAGTATGCTGATGTTCGCTGCGGGAGCGTTCCTCGGAACACAAGCTGTTATCGTTTCAACATTTATCGGTATTATCGTTGCCGCTGTGGGCGGACTTATCGTCAAGGCGGTGACCAAGGATTCAAAGTTCGCATTCGGTCCCTTCCTTGCTATCGGAATTGCTATCGGATCTCTGTGGGGCTCTCAGATAGCTCAGTGGTATCTGAGCATTCCCGAAAGACTCAGTGGTCAGTGATCCTTAAAATGAAAATAATAAGTACAGGCAGCAGCATTGAACTGCTGCCTGTTTTTTACTTATCAGCTGTTTACTATCTCGTCTGTGTAGGCGAAGATGAAGTAAATATCATTGTTGAAGTCAATAGACTTGTCAAGAATAGACGTACCATTAGAAGTACTTTCGGAATAGGATCTTCCTGAACCGCCGGCAGATGCAGGGGTGTGAAAAGCTGCAAGGAAATCTACCTTGCTGGTCGCAGGATCCATATAAGGTCTTGATATACCGAAATCTTCATTCTTATTCTTTCTGTGCATAACATTTGTCAGAGGAAGATTAGCCACCTGAAGTGAGAGAGGATCAGTAAATGCTCTGTAGGTGTTGCCTGATTCTGCCACATCGATGGATCCGCCTGTCTTCTTGTCGATCACTATGCTGACAGCAAGTTTTTCCTGATTGATATCTGCTTGCTTGTTCTTTACGTCATTTGCGAGAGCTCTGTATGTCTCACCCTTGCCTGAAAGGCCGCCTGCAGGTGTAGGCACTGACTGAAGTGTTGTAGCGCCAAGTGCATAGCTGAAGTTGTATGCAGCATCAGCAGCATTGAAGTACGTATCATTGAGCTGAGCTACCTCTGCAGGATCAGATGCAATTGAGATCGGCTGATCAGCCCTGAAATCATAGATTCTCTCTGTGATCTGTCCCTGAGGGAATGCGCCGTCTGCATTATTTACAAGTCTTATGATATGGATCTTGCCCTTGAGAGGCACTACTGCTGTACCATTGTAGCCAACGGTATTTACAAAGTGCTCCTGGCGGAAATCTTCTGCCCAGACTGCAAGATCTGTTTTATCAAAGGCGCCGCTTGTATCAAGATCAAGCTTATTGCTTGTACCTACTCCGATAACTTCGGCGTATTCAAGTCTTCCCTGAAGGAAGACCTGAATATTATTTGAAAGTGAATAGGTTTTCTCTGAGAGTGTTGTGTTCTTGTACATTCTCGATACAGGCTGGGTGATCATCATTGCGCCCAGCAGAAGTATTGAGAAGATAGCCATAACAACTATGAGCTCAACGAGAGTAAAACCGCATTTGATCTTTTTCTTCATAACCGCACCTCCCGTCATGGATTGTTGATATCCACGAACTCAAGGTTAAGTTCGCCGTTAGCGCCTCTTCTGTATGCCTGTTTCTCGGCATCAGTTGTCATTCCGGCGGTGACTACGTCTTCGGTAGCGTACTTATCACAGCTGAGTTCAACCTTATCGGTTTTCTGATAGCTGCCTTCTACGAGCTCATACTCGCCCTTAGCAGCATTGAAGGCACGGTAATAATACTTACCTGCAACCTCGTCCTGCTCTACTGTTATAGTGATAGGAGTGCTGCTAAGGTTAATGGTATTACCGTCCTTATCCACGCCTACCTTTTGGTGATTTGCCGCATAGGGCGACTCCTCAACGATTTTGTTCTTGAGCTTGTTTGTAGCCTTTGTGGTATTATCGATGTGAGTACCGAGAAGGACGAGCAAGCCGCCCATTATCGCAAATATCGCGATCGAAATGATCATTTCGATCAGAGTCATGCCCTTGAGCTTCTTTTTGCTTTTTTTCATAAGAACATTCCTCCTTTATACTCCCATGAAGTAGCTTACGTCATACCAGCCGAATGTACCCTTGAATGATGTTGTACCTACGCCTGAGCCGCCGTTGCCTGTATTAACAACGCTGAACTCATTTGAGCTTCCGATAATTTCAACATGGTCAACCAGAGCGCTTCCTACGACAACAGGATTGATCTTCTGTGTATTACCGTATTCGTCATAATAATTTATAGTATGCTTTCCGGCATTACCGGGCCTGATAGTAAGAGTAGGAGCCTTGAAGGTACCTGTAAAGAGACACTGGTTACCTAATTCAAGTCTTGCGCCTTCTGTAGCATAGAATTCAACGCCCCAGTCCATGTCATATCTTACTGTCATATTATCCTTGAAGGCAGTTGAAAGGATCTCGCCGTTATTCATGCTGTTGTTGTCGCCAACAAAGAGGAAATTGACCTTTGCACTTGCCTCATCGATATATATATGCTTTTCAAGATTCATATTCTGGATAACGATCCAGATCTCATCCTTAGCCTTTATGGTTATGTCATTCGGAACATTTAACTTTGCATTGTTCTCGGAATCAGGACGTCCGATAATACAGGATGTGCTGATATTGCCGGCTGTCAGTACGTCTGAGTTAGGAGATGCATTGCCCCACTGATCAACACTATATGCGTAGGGAAGTTCATCTACTGTGCCGTATTCCTCGGGAAGATCATTGTAGTATGAACCGTCGAAATTACCTTCTTCGTCAAACTTAAGGTCTTTTCTTACTTCCTGAAGAGTCTTTACGATCTTGGTTTCGGACAGAGCTGCCTCAAAGCCTGCTGCGGTAGTTTTACCATAGATAGCTTCTCTGGTCATGTTTGTAGGATATGCACTTCCGTGATCCTTGACATATGTCTCGTAAGGAAGGATGTCAGCAGCACTAACTGTGCCTCTTGCATCGCCTTCACTGACGATCTTGCCTGAAGGATCAAGATAGTATGTACCTACAGCGTCATTTCTGCCGACTCTCTGATACTCGCCGTCAACTGTATCAGGCTTCTTATAATAAGTCTGATCGTCATCTGACTTTACAGGTATCTGGTTTCCTTCGCCGTTGATCTTGGGCTGACCGTTCTCGTCCTTTTCGTAAAGAACTGTACCATCAGGCTCAACAGCGTATCTTGAGAACTTTTCTGTTACGATCGTGTTTGTATCATCAAAGCCCTTTTCGTCTGTTCTGTAGTAAGGAATCTCATCCCACCATGTCTCGGTATCCTTCAGAACATAGATGGTCTTATGGTCCTGATCTGTGTTTCCGAGGTATTCTACAGTACCATCGGGATAAGTAAGCTCAAAGCCCCACGGATCATGATCCTGCTTTTTGTCAGACCAAGGCTCTACATCGGGAACAGGTGTATTCTCGTATACAACATTCTGGACCTCAATATAGTCGGGATAGAGCTCATTCTCATGATATGTGTATCCTGCCTTTATGCCGTCCATGTTGGGGCTGCCGCCGTTATTATTACTGTTGTAGATCTTGCCCTTTACGATCTTATTGATGTTGTTATTGCCGAAAGTAAGCTTACCGCCTACAACAAGGTCACCATAGATCGTAACACCATTATTTATAGTGCAGTTGCCTTCTACTCTGACATCACCGCGGATAGTAGCCTGTTGAAGAACCAGGTCTCCCATGCAGTAAATGTTACCGCCGCTTGAATTGAAAGTAGTTTCCGTTCTCTGTACTACTGACTTTGACCACTCATAGAGTGCATTGCCACCCTTGTCTGCATCAGGTCCGATGTAATTAACGCCCTTTTCATACTCCTTAGAAGACTGAGCAGAACCGTCTCTGTCAGCATAGGGTGCCTCAATTGTACCGCCAGCTTTATCCATAAGGTAAAGATCAGCGTTAATAGAGATAGGACCACTGGGATGAATAGTACCGGCAAATACATTGAAGGGCGAATTATTGCCGTCTACAAGCTTTACAGTCGATGAAGAATCTGGTGTCTGTGCAATTATGCCATCAACATACAGGTAAGGCACCTCTTTCTGAGTATAGCTCTCAGTCATTTCATATTCATTCATTATGAATGAATCATTTCTTAAAAGCAGACTGCCCTTAACCACTACCTGTGAATAAGGCTTTGCAGCGTCCTTGTCAAGAGGCTTGTGGATATGGATCTGATTGCTGCTTGTACCGCAAACCAGATTTGAGTTTACGAACATAAGAGTAGTGTCGATCTGCTGTTTATTGTGCATACAATAAACTTCAGCCTGAGTCTTACTTACGCCTACGCCAAGACCGCCGGTGATAAGAGCACCGTTGGGGAAGCTGTTTCCGTCTGCCTCCTGGAGACCGTTGATTCCGCCGGGCTTGTTCTTTGTAGCTGTGGAAGGGCTCTTCTGGATATAAGCAGAAACTGTCTCGTACTCTCTGCCGACCTTACAGGTAGCAGTTACCTTGACACCCTGTACCTCATTCCATGTAGGGCCGTTTCCGTCCTTGTCATAATAGCTGTATGTGCCTGAGCTGATAGGTGTGATCTCGATACGATCGGGAACCCAGTCCGAACCGTTCCAGTAACCTATTTCGCCAAGTGTCTTATCGGGGATAACAACCTTGGGATGGAGTACTGTATAACCACCTGAACCCATCTCCTCGACTGCTGCCTCGATGCCTTTGTCGCGCTGCATCGCCTGTGTGAAGCTCTCGATAGCTGTTCGTGCGGTATAGCTTGCCTGCGAAACCGAGTACGACCTGTGTGCTCTGTTGCCCGCAGCTGATGCGAGCGCCAGAGTACCGGTCAGAAAGATTATAAGCAGTGCCATTACACATACAACGGTAAACAGTACCGAGCCGCGCAGTGTTTTTTTCTTCTCTGTTTTCATTTTCCTAACCGCCTTTCAAGTTATATTTTTCTCAATAACCGTAGCGTTTATTATGGAGTATTCTGCATAATAACCTAATGCAGATCAGTCTACATTAGGCTCTTCCATGTTGTATACTGAATAAAGTGTGATAACGATATTTGCGTTAGAGGCATTTGTGATCTCCTGATTATCTCCCGCAGATACCGTAACTATCTCGCCGTCCTTTGAGTCGGGAAGTGATACGTGAGCCTTATCAGCTTCAGCCTTACCGAAGGTATAGTCTTCGATAGTAACTGAATTGACGGACTCTGCCTTCTCAAACTCCTTGAGCTTAACGAGGTAGTCATAGATGTTCTTCTTTGTTCCGTACACCTGAACGCCATACTTTGTCTGTACGATAGACTCCTTAGCTCTCTGTGAAAGTGCAGTGCTTTCAGCAACAGACTTGTCATAGTTTGCCTGGAGGTCGCCATTTACATCGGCAGCTCTACGCATATCGCCAAGATCATCACTTACTGCAGCGTAGTAGTAATCCAGCGGAACCAGCTTGGATCCCTCAAGATTAACGGTCAGAAGCTTAACCTTTGCCTCATCAGCAAAGCTCTGCATATACTGATCGATGTATGTTGTATCGGTAACTCTGTCAAGAGGAACAAATACTTTTGTCTCTTCGTTTGTCTTGGTATAGGTATCCTTGATGTCTGTCTGAAGTCCGGGGATCTCAGCGATCTGCTTTTCGATGCCTTCCTTCTGGGCCTGAATCTTTTCAAGCGATGTCTTATGTGCCTTGATGTCCTTGTATGTAGGTCTGCATAATGCAAATACACCTATAAGAATTATTGTTAATGCTAAAAGAACACCGGCGATTATCTTATCTCTGTATGTAAGTTTCATTCTTATTCAGCCTCCTTCGTTTCTTCAACAGGATGATAAGCACTCTGGTTGGGAGCAAGTTCAACCGTTGCGCTGAAGTTGATTACATCCTTTTTCTCATGAGTTTCTTCATTTTCAACAGTTGTTACATTGTAACCTGCAAATGAAGCCGCTCTGAACATATCGCTCTTTTCGAGGTTCTGAATGAAGTCTGAGGGAAGCGTCTGTGCGTACTGGTCCTTAACAGCATCGCAGGATACATTGAAGGCAATAACTCCGTCCGCATATACGGGCTCTGAGATACTGTTCTCCTTGATATCCTTAGCCTCACAAGTTTCGTCAAGGATCTTCTCGATCTCATCGTAAGCATCACCTGTGATCCTCGGCTGAGAGAGATAAGCATCCTTTGCGTTTGTGATCTTGGTATAATAAGCGTTTACCATATCCTTGAGCTTGAGGAGCTTGTCATGCTGAGCAAGCTTCTGCTTAGTGGTGGGGCTGTTGATGAACTCGTCGCACTCTGCGATATCGTTCTTTATGCCGTTGTCATAGAACTTAAGACCTAAGAAAGCACCGCCAGCAAGAAGGAGTGAACCTGCAACGCAAGCGATGAGAACGATATTACCTGTGTTCTCGTTTCTCATCTTGGTCTTTACAACTGTACCAAGGTCTGCATCCAGGAGGTTGATCTTCTCTACTTCCTTGTTTCTCTTGAACATAGCGCCGATAGCGTTTGCATAGAGAGAGAACTCAAGGTTTTCGTGTCCGTGGATCTGAGGAGGAACATTGATAAGGCTGGTCTTGAGGTCCAGCTTCTCAAGTTCGTCTGTAAGTCTTACATACTCGTGTGTATCGCCGTAGAAGATAACGTTCTCAATAGACTCACCTGTGTTACGGCTTCTGTGGAACTGGAGCATACGGAAGATGTTCTCGTTTACAGCCTCGAATACATAGTCATCTGAGTAGCCGTAGTCAGCTGCATCGATGGAAGCGAAACGTGAGAACGAAAGCTGTCCCTGCTCATAGAGGTTGAGTGAGATGAAGTTGTTATCGATCTGAACAGCGAGGAGGGGCATCTTTGATCTGATCTTTGTATCAGCAAGAAGAACCTTTGTGATACAGTTGCATCCGATCATTACCGATCTCAGTGCGATGGTAGAGAGAAGTCTGAACACCTCTCTGTAGCTGTTTACGATCTCATAGGGGCAGGCGGTAGCAAGGATCTTGTATGAAGGCTCGCTTGCTTCGCTGCTGTCAGCCTCACCTACGATGATGTAGGATACGCTGTATGAATCATCCAGATTGAGCTCAGCCTGCATCTGGAGCTTAACTGTCTTCTGGAGGTCCTGAGCTCTGCCCTTGGGAACTACCATTTCCTTGAAGATAGTCAGGTTGGAGGAGATCGAAACGATCGCTTCCTTGTCGGGCATCCTGTGCATTTTAAGAACATTGTTGATAAGTGTAGCAACTGCGGGAACGTCCTTAACGTGTCCGTTAACGATGTATCCCTCTTCTACGTTGACTGTTGCGGCGGAGCTGATCTTGATCTTTCCGTTGCTCTCAACGCCCTTAACAACTCGTATATTTCTATCAGTAATATCAAATGAAAGCATTTATCTTTCCACCTTTCCGTTTTATTCGTTTTCGATACTCTCGAGCGAACCGTAGAGAGCAGGGTAAACGCCGATAACTACCATACCGATGATAACGCCCATGAATATCAGAAGAACAGGCTGTACCAGTCCTACGAGACGCTGAACTGCTGCGTCTGATTCTTCCTCGTAATAATCAGATGTCTTTTCGAGGATACTGTCAAGAGCACCTGACTCTTCACCGACGTAGATTACCGAGCAGAACATAGGCTCGAATATCTCTGTACGGGTTATCGCCGCTGAAAGGGTCTCACCCTGTTTTACCTCGTCGACAACGTTCTCGAATTTTTCATCGATATACAAATTTCCAAGGATGGAGGAAGATCTTTCAAGGCATTCCACCATAGGGATACCACTTGAATAGAGTGAAGAAAGGGTTCTTGAGAATCTTCCTGTGTAGATCTTAGTAACAAGAGGGCCGAACATTGGTCCCTTGATGATGAATCTGTGGACTTTCTTTCTGAAGCTCGGTATAGTCATAGCATACTTGAAGCCTGCGAAGAGAGCCACGAGAATGATGATCAGGAGCCACCACTTTGTTCTGAGGAAGTTACTGATCGCTGCCATTATCTTTGTGAGGAGAGGCATCTTGCTCTTGTCCTCATACATGTCGATGAATGCAGGCATGATAAACGTAAAGAGGAATATTACAACAACGATACAAAGCACGAGAAGAACGATCGGGTAGATCATAGCACTTCTGATAGAGTTCTTGAGCTTGTTTTCCTTTGCGTAATGATCTGCCATACGTGTCATGATGATATCCAGCGAACCGCTGCTCTCACCTGCTCCGACCATTGAGATCAGGAACTCGGGGAATGAACCCGAATGCATTTCGAGGGTAGACGAGAAGGATTCACCCTTCTGAACGTTCTCGTAGATATCCTGCCATATAGCTCTCGCTTTTTCATTCTCCTGCTCTTTGGTAAGGATATCGATGGCTTTTACAAGCGTCAATCCTGAAGTAAGCATCGCACTCAGCTGTCTGCAGCAGAAGTTGAGCTCCTTAGTATTGAACTTGTAGATTGATTTTGAGTCACCTGAATCGCCTTCCTTGAATTCCTTTACATACAAGCCCTTTTCTCTGGCTCGCTGCATGAATTCCTGCTCATTTTCCGCATTCATAACTCCCTTGAGCTGTTTGCCTCTTGCGTCCTGAGCAATGTAGGAAAAACTCCTCATGAAACCACCTCCATAATTAATTACTTGTGATGAACGTTTCTCACTGCCTTAATAATAATAATTATAACATTTTAAGAGTTACTTTTCAATCGCTTTTTTGACATAAATAATCTGCCGTTTTTTATCAATATTTACCAAGATTTATACCATCGGTAATATCGATTGCTGGAAACGGCTTATATTCTACAAAATCAACGTCTGAAGACAGCACAATATGAGGTATTAGCACACAGATACCAAACATTGTTAAACTTCCACAATAATTATATCACACTCACTTTTAAATTGCAACATAAAAGCTCATTTTTTCTTCTTTTTTTACAGAATTGTAAACTGCGGCAATTTGCTTAACTGTAATTTAGTAAATTTGCCCGTTATGGCATTAAAAGAACCTTTCCGCACGCCCAAATCCGCACTGAAACTTGTGGACAAGTTTATAGTTTTTACATATGATACCCCGTATCTGCGGTTTTTGCCTCCGTATACTATTATAATATATATACCCCCATATTTATGCTTATACCACCCCTGCTTACATATCCTGTATAACTCTCCAGAGCTCCTCGGCAACGTCCTTCCCCACGCCTGCCGTTACTGCCAGCTCCTCGGGAGAAGCCCTGCGGAGATTGGCTATGGTCTTGTACTTCATGAACAGCTTCGCCGCCTTCTTTTCGCCTATGCCGCGGACGGTCAGCAGCTCTGAGCTGTAGGTCTTTTTCTTGTGGCGCGAGTGCATGAAGCTGACGGAATAGCGGTGGACCTCGTCCTGTATCCTGGTCACCAGGTCAAAGACCTGCCTCAGCTCGTTTATCTGTATTTCACGTCCACCCGTTGCTATGGCACGGGTGCGGTGCTTGTCGTCCTTGACCATGCCGAACAGCGGTATATCCAGTCCCAGCTCCTTCAGCAGAGGGGCTATGGTGTTGACGTGTCCCTTGCCGCCGTCAAGGAGTATCAGGTCGGGGGTGCGGGTGAAGTATTCGTCCCCCTCCCCTGTCAGTATATGCATGAGCCTTCTTTTCAGCACCTCGCGCATACTTCCGTAGTCGTTCTGGAGCTCCTGCTCCTTGATGGTGAAGCGCTTGTACGCCTTTTTCAGGGGCCTTCCGTCCTCAAACACTACCATACCGGCCACCATGGACTCCGATGACAGGTTGGATATGTCGTAAGCCTCGATATATCGGGGCGGTTTGGAAAGTCCAAGGCTCTGGGCAAGCTGCTCGAGGGCGATGACCTCTCTGCCCGTGCGGTCATTCTTTATTGCGGCGTACTCAGCGCTGTTGTTCTTGGCAAGGCGGAGCAGCTCCAGCTGACGTCCCTTCTGAGGAACGTGGAGCTTCACCCTGCGCTTTGCCTGCTCCTCCAGCATCTCGACGAGGAGCTCGCTGTCCACGGGCATATGGTCGATGATGATAGTCTTCGGTATATCAGGCCTCTTGTAGTAGAATTGAAGCATGAAGCTTCCCAGTATATCCTCTCCGCTGTCGGGCAGAGGAAACGGGAAAACCGCCTTGTCAAAGAGCCTGTCCTCGCGGTACATAAGCACCGAGATATAAAGACCGTCGGGGTATTCCGCTATGCCGATAACGTCTGCGGACTCAACGCCGCTGTTGATTATCTTCTGCTTCTCGGAAGCCTTTTTTATGGCGTTTATCCTGTCGCGGAGGATAGCTGCCTTCTCAAAATCCAGCTCCTCGGCTGCTTTGTTCATGTCAGCCTCCATGCGCTCAACGGACTGTGCGCTGCCGCTGCGTATGAACTCCACAGCCTCGTCCACGGTCTTTCGGTAATCCTCAGCACTTATCCTGCCGCGGCACACTCCCATGCACTGCTTGATGTGGTAGTTGAGGCAGGGGCGTCCCTTGCCTATATCCTGCGGAAATCTCCTGTGGCAGGTAGGCAGCATGAACACGCGGTTGGCTTCATTGACAGCCTCCTTGGTGATGGCTCCGCTGGTGTAGGGACCAAGGTATTTCCCGCTCTGCTTGGTGTTCTTCTCGTTGGTTATGCGCGGGTACTCCTCATCGGAGATGCGGATATAGTGATAGCCCTTGTCGTCCTTCAGCAGGATATTGTACTTGGGCTTGTGCTGCTTGATAAGGCTGCACTCCAGCAGCAGGGCTTCAAACTCGCTGTCAGTGACGATGAAGTCATAGTCGTACACGTTGGACACCATTGCCGCTACTTTCGGCGTATGGTCGGGATTTTCGCGGAAATAGCTGCTGACGCGGTTGTGCAGATTCTTAGCCTTGCCGATGTAGATTATGGAGCTGTCCTTTCTCCTCATGATGTAAACTCCCGGAGAGGCGGTCAGCTTTGCGGTCTTTTCCCTGAGATAGGGCAGTCTCGGATTCATATTCACCTTATCCCTTTCATTCACAAAAAATGGGCACCTTTCGGCGCCCATTACGGCTCAGCGCCGTTTGTTTTTCTTTACCTGTCTGCGTATATAGCTGAATACTGCGTCCTCGCCCTTGTCGCGGAGCATGGTCAGCAGAAATTCAGGCTTTGCCGCAGTAGTTTTCTCGATTATCCTCTTATGCTTTGAGCGGAGAAAATACTCCAGCGGCATGGAATCATTGTAATTGCCCTTGTTGTAAGTCTTTGAAGCCGCCACGCGGTCACAGAACATCTCAAATATGAATATATCGGGCATTTTCACAGGCTCCAGCCTCTTGGTCTTCATGTTATAGTCCGTCCAGTACTCAAAGTGGTGGCGGTTCCTGCCCTTGTGGTGCATCCAGGCGCGGGAGTAGCCCGACACCTCGCGCTCACGCTCGTTGGGGCTCCTGTTGCCCTGATAGTACTTCACTCCCGGAATGAACTCCGTCGGCGAGAACTTAGACAGGTCATGCACCAGTCCCCTCCATGGAATGCCTGCCTTTATGCAGTGTATGAGCACCTGATGTCTGTGCTGGCGGACAGTTCTGAGATATCCGAAAAAGTTCTCAAACAGCATCGGAACGCTCCTCACCGTAGCTTCCGTTTATGTCAAGGACACTTTCCTTTTCGATAAGCCTTCCGCTGATTATACGCCTGCCCTCGGAGTATCCGGGGTCGGCAAGCTTCTTTGCCATAATGCCCACTGAGACCTCCGCCATTCTGGTCAGGTCCACCTCCACCGTAGTGATGGTGGGGATACAGATGCTTGATACTGTGTAGTTATCGTAGCCCACAACGCTTATATCCTCGGGAACTCGCACTCCCTTGGACTTCAGCGCTGAAATTACCCTGAAAGCGGTCTCGTCGCAGTTGCAGACAAAAGCCGTGGGCATTTCGTCGGGGAAATCTATCTTGTCGTTGAGGATACCCCTCTCATTTCTGTCGCCGATTATCCACTCGTTGCGGAACTCCAGCTCGTTCTCCATTATGCACTTGACATAGCCGAGATAGCGGTCATTGATACTGCTGGTGGCGTTGAGGGTGCCGAAGAAGCCTATCTTGCGGTGTCCCTTTTCCACCAGGTGGTCGGTGAGCATATATCCGCCGTTGAAGCTGTCGGATATTACCGAGTCGATATTGTACCTGTTGTCATAGAAGTCCACGAACATCAGCGGCATAGTCAGCTTGCTGAGGCAGTCTATGTAGCTTCTGTGCACCTGTCCGATGACGATTATGCCGTCCACCTTGTTGTCGGTAACCATATTGGGCAGTATACCGTTCTTTTCACTGTCTGCGGTAACGCACTCGTAGACTGTACAAACGTTGAGCTGTGAGAGCTGATTGGATATGCTTGCAGTGAGCTCCCAGTAGAAGGTGCCCCTTGCGCCCACAAAGCGCTCGGAGGTGAGTATACCCACGTTTTTGCCTATTTTAGGCATCGCGAGGCGCTTTTTCTCGCTCTTGGTATTCGAGGGCTTATAGCCCATTTTCTCCGCGGTCTCGCAGATTTTTTTCCTCATCTGCTCGCTGACGCCGTCACGTCCCGCAAGAGCATTCGACACCGTTACTACGCTGACTCCCAGCTTTGTAGCGATGTCAAGCATTTTAACACCGTTTTTCATATGTCCCCCCCGTTAGATATCCGTAAATTGCGGAGCTGATCCTTTTGCAAAAAGCAAATTAAATAAACTCAATACATTATACCATGCTTTAAGTAATAAATAAAGCTTTTTTGCAAAATTTGTAGGAAGTGTCAATTTTGTGCTGTTCTTATTGTGCAAATCAAACACTAATATAAATCATAATTTAGCGCGTATGCGCTAAGTTGAAAGTTGAGAGTTGAGAGTTGAGAGTTAATGTGTTCGCTTCGCTCACAATATTTAAATATTGTCGCCGCAGGCGACTCCACAACTTTCAACTCTAAACTCAAATCAAAATTTAGCAAAGCTAAATTTTGATTTATCATAGCAGAATAAATACAACGCCCCTGAGCGCTTTTGAACACTCAGGGGCAAAACTTCTAAATAAAAATCCGTCCTGATACCGCGGCTTTACGCCGTTTATCACTCTTCGGGAGCCTCGTTCACAGTCTGTGTGATATTGGGCTTACCCTCCTCGGCAACAGGCTCCTGGTTGGGCACCAGCTGCTGTGCGTCGGGTTCATACTTGAGTATGATCTTCTTTACCTCCTCGTCGCGGGTGAGGTTATAGGTCATCTTCAGTGCCATAAGAGCATTGGGGATGTCCTCCTCCATGAGGTAGTTTGCGGAAAGCTGTGCAGCTACGGAAACTACGTCCTCGTTGGGACCAAAGTCGATTCCGTACTTCTTCATTGTCTCAACTATCTCCTCGCGGGTGGGCTGCTTTATGGGACTGCCCTTTCTCTGGACAAGGTCGCGCATTTCATAGGGGATAGCCGGGTGAGGTGCAAAGATAACGCTGGCGGTAAGGAAAACTGCTGCGTCGTCATACTCGCCCATATCTGTCAGCGCATAGCCCATATTTGCATAGCATCTTGCGATAGCCACAGGTGAGGAAGCCACTTTCAGGGTCTCCTTAGTGGTCTCGATTATCATTCTCCTGTTTTTCAGAAGCTTATACACCTCTGCAAGCTCAAATCTGGGACCGCAGTCCAGGGGATTGAACTCAAGAGCCTTCTCCAGAACAGGGATAGCATCAAGGGGTGAGTCCTGTTCAACCAGCAGATAGCCGTATGTGGTAATCATGGTGCCGAAGTCAAAGGGTGTGCGGTTAAGTATCTTATCAGGCTTGTATCTCAGCTGATAGAGATTATCCTCGAAGGGATTTCTCAGGGAGACGAATTTTGACTTCTCCCCCTCCTGATAATCAAGGATTATCTTCTTGTAAAGGCGCTCCGAAAGAGACTTTGCCTCATTGAATTCCTTCTTGTTTATCAGCTCGACGATCTTGCTCTGCATCTCATCGAGACGCATACCGTCAATATGTGTCAGTCTTTCGACCTCGTCCTTCTGGGACTGGGGCATGATCTCAACGATCAGCTGTGTAGCTGCCTCAACGCCCTCGGCGTTCTTCTCCTTTGCAAATCTTTCGGCTTCCCTGCGGAGGAAGTCGTTATTCTCTTCAAGGGAGTCGGTGAGCTTTGCTCTCAGCTCCTCAAGGATCTTGTTTTCTGCCATTATTTCTCCTCATTTCATTTGTGCTGGTTTTATCAGAAGCCTCTCTTGGACATTTCCTTTCTGAACTTGGCATCGATCTTGTCCTGCTTCTTCTTAGCCTTGAGCTCGGACTTTGTCATATAGCGGACGTCCTTCTCGACAAGCCGATGCATCTTGGGTGATGAGCCGCCGCCTCTGTAGGTATTTCTTGTGGGAGCCTTGTACTCCTCAAATACGGGAACAGCCTGCTGTGTCTGAACAGCCTTCTGTCTCTTTACAGTATCGTCGCCCATAGTTGAGAGAACGTCCTCAACAGATGTAAGTATGGGGCTGTTAGCCTTGAGGCCCTGTGTTTCGATAAGGTTCTTGTCAGCATACTCCTTGGAGCTTGAGATAGCGTTGATGAATGCCTGTGAAGTCTGCTTGCTGTGGGGATTTACTGCGATCTGTGAGATATTTGCCTTGGGAACGCCTGACTGCTGAACGGGCTTCTTCGGAACAGGTGAGTTTACAGGTGCAGCCTGCTGTACGGGTGCTGCAGGCTGTACGGGAGCTGCTGCTGCCCTCTGTGCCTGAGCTGCTGTCTGCTGAGCGGGGGCTGCTGCCTGCTGAGGCTGAGCCTTGGGAGCTGCTGCCTGCTGCTGAGGTCTTGCAGCTGCTGCCTGAAGCGGAACATAAACGGGCTGACCCTTCTGGTCATAGCCTGCAAGCTTCATCTGAATATACTTGTAGATAGGCTGGTTGTTAGCGTCATAGCCTGCAAGCTGAGGCACCTTGATGATCTGGGGCTGCTGGGGTGCTGCCTGTCTGGGCTGCTCTGCATTCTCTGTATTTTCGTCTGCACTTCTTCCGGGTGCAACATAATTATAATCACTCATATCTGTAAACTCCTCTTCTGCCATTAAAGGCTCATTAAATACGGGTTCTGCAATATCATCCAGCACAGGTGCTGTGATGTTTTCAACTGTAGGTATGCTGTCAAGGACAGGTGCTGCAATGTCCTCAAACGCAGGCATCTCGTCCAGTACGGGTGCCGCGATATCCTCAACTGTGGGTATCTCGTCAAGGACAGGTGCCGTGATATCCTCAACTGTGGGTATCTCGTCCAGTACGGGTGCTGTGATATCCTCAACTGTAGGTATCTCGTCCAGTACGGGTGCTGTGATATTCTCAACTGTAGGTATCTCGTCCAGTACGGGTGCCGCCATGTTACCCATTGAAGGTATGTCAAGTTCGTCCATTTCCTTGGGAAGATTTTCGTCATACTGAGGATATACCGGTGCCGGATCAGCAATTACAGGATCCGCCATCACAGGTTCAGCAACAGGCTGAACTGCTCCGTCAGAGCCGAAAAGCTGATTTGCAACGAAATCCCATTCGCTTCCCTGGATTATCTCCTGTCCGTCATCTATTGTCTGGGGAATGCCGTTATAAACAGGCTCAACACCTGTGAGTTCGCGTCCCTCTGCATCGATATACTGCGGCTCTCCGCCGTATACGGGAGGCTGACTGTACAGCGGCTCGCCGTAGGGCTGTTCCTGAACGGGAGCGTTGTTGATGGAGAACATCTGCATTATGTCCTCCTCGGTCTGAGGCTGTACAACAGGCTCGGGAACGGGCTCCTCTGCCTGGGGAGCAGGTATCGCGAACTGTGCCAGGAAGTCGTCCTCGGGCCTCTGGGCTGCCGGAGCGGCTTCGGGTTCGCTGCCGGGCTTGTTTATAGCAAACTGTGCAAGGAAATCATCCTCAGCAGCAGGTGCAGCCATGGGTGCGGGTGCAGGAGCCGGAGCAGGCTCGGGCTCGTTCTGAGGGGCATTTATAGCAAACTGTGCCAGGCTTGCGTCCATTGCTACTCCCGTACCCGGAATGGTATTTACGGGAGGCTCGGGAGCCTGAGGAGCGTTCTGCTGTGCAGCTCTCCTTGCCTCGTCAGCCTTGCGTCTTGCTTCCTCGGCAGCCTGCCTTCTTGCCTCTTCCTCTTTTCTCTTTGCATCAGGATCTCTGGTGATCCTTGCTGTGGTATTTCCGAGAGGAACGATGCCCTCATCTCCGATACCCATTTTTTCACGCTTTTTCTCCTCCTTGAGGAGCAGCGCCATTTCCTTTTTATCCGCCTTGATCATCTTCTTTGCGAGACTCGCCTTACACTTCTCGCAGGTGATCTCCTTAAGGTCCCTCATTCTTGAGGTCCTGTGGAAGCGAGTTACATTTTCGGGCCTGAGAAGGTTTATTCCGCAGCCTGTCTTTTTGTCATTCTCGGTGCCGTGAACCACCTTGTCAAACGAAGACGTTACCAGTGTTATATCCATAGTCCTCTCCCCACCGCGGAAAAACCGCAGCTTCCGCTTTACGGCAGCGGAACGCCGATTTCCCAATCGCAAGGAACTGCTCTGCTTCGTCGATCGGCGCAGTAAAGAGGGACTGTGCCGCAAAGCTCCTGATGCGAATATCTATACAAGTATATTATACATGATACTTCAAAAAAAATCAACACTTTCTTAAAAAATGAACGCAAAATTATACCCATTTTAAAATTTTCGGTGAAAATAACAAATCGTTATTGATTTTTTTGTCAAATCTTACTTACATTGTTTAAGTTAAATTAGACAAATGCGAGTAATACGTCACTTTCTGTACTGCTGCCCGTTTTGCCCTCCTATCAGATAGAACAAAATCATGCTCCATTACTGCTATTATTTTACATAGACGTAAAAAATTCTGAAATCCTTCATTTTGCTCTTGCATTATCGCCGTTTTTGTTGTATTATTAATAGTGTATTGGCAGACTCAGGAAAGATATCTGCGGGAGCCTGCCGCCAGCTTCTTTGAAGGAGGAAAAAAGTGAAACTCGTTTCTGTAGTAGTTCCGTGCTATAATGAGCAGGAAGTGCTCCCCATGTTCTATGAGGAGATCACCAAGGTGACAGGGCAGATGTCAAAGGACTTCCCCGAGCTCACCTTCGAGTACCTGTTCATCAATGACGGCTCTAAGGATACTACCCTTGATATACTGCGTTCTCTCGCCGACAGGGATCAGCGCGTGAGATATATTTCGTTCTCAAGAAATTTCGGCAAGGAGTCGGGTATGTATGCAGGTCTCAAAAACGCCAAGGGCGACTACGTTGTCGTAATGGACGCAGACCTCCAGCATCCCCCGTCATTCCTGCCCCAGATGTACAGCTATGTCCGCAACGGCGAATACGACTGCGCTACCACACGCCGCGTAAGCCGCAAGGGCGAGTCAAAGGTCCGCTCATGGTTTGCAAGGCTGTTCTACAAAATAATGAACAAGATCTCCCAGACAGAGATCGTTGACGGTGCTCAGGATTTCCGCTTTATGAGCCGCCAGATGGTGGACGCCATCCTGGATATGACCGAGTACAACAGATTCTCAAAAGGCATATTCAGCTGGGTGGGCTTCAACACCAGATATATCGAATACGAAAACGTCGAGCGCCCTGCCGGCACCTCATCCTGGTCCTTCTGGGGACTGTTCAAGTACTCTCTCGAAGGCATCATGGCTTTCTCAACAGCTCCTCTGGCTATTGCCTCGCTGCTGGGAATAATCACCTGCTTCATCGCCTTCGTGCTCATCGTCATCACCATTATCCGTTCTATCTTCGGCTGGCTCAACGCCCCCGACGGATATCCCACAATGCTGTGCCTCATATTCCTGTTCAGCGGTCTTCAGCTGTTCAGCGTCGGAATACTGGGTCAGTACCTTTCAAAAACATACCTTGAGACGAAAAATCGTCCCATATACATAACCAAGGAGACCGAGGACATCTACCGCCAGCGCAAGGCTGAAGCTCAGAAGCATTCTTCGGAGAAGCTCTCCGCCGACAGCGAAGAGAAGTGACGGAGGAGGTGCGGAGACATTGAATAAGCACATGAGACTTGTAGTCTCCGTACTTTTCATAGTCATAATCGTCCTTGCCATTGCTATAACACGGTTTTATTCGGGAGCCGACAGGAACAGCGGCGGAGGCGGCAATGCTCCCGCTATTGAGAAAAGGCTGGATACCGACAGCTACGGCAACCGTATCTTTCAGGATACCTCGGGGCTCTGCGGCATAATCGACACCAGCGACAGAGTGGTGGTATCCCCCGAATGGCAGGAGCTGAAATTCACCGAAACAGACCTTTGCATCGCTTCAAAGCGTATCCGCGGCAAAGAACTGTTCGGCTGCATCAACTATGACGGAAATATCATCGTCCCCTTTGTCTATTCGTCAATAGAGCGCATAAGGTCAGCAGGCCGCACGCTCTATTTTGCCCATACATCGGATAAGAACCTGACCGTTGTCTATGACAGCGACTTTACCCCATGCTTCTCAAGAGCCTGGGACAGCTGCAAGGCTGACGACGGAACACTGATACTCACCTCCGGCAGCGGCACATACAGCTATTCCGTTACCGACAAGGGTCTGGTATTCAAGCACGCCTCAATCGGCGGAAGTACTCTGGGCAGCGACTACTGCCTCGATATATCAAGCAGACTGCTGCTGGAAAAGCTCTCCGTCACAATGCTGGAGCAGATGTCAGAGGCAGTGGGACATTACCTTGAATACGCCTATACAGGCAACAGCGATGCGCGCTCAGCCATAAAGGCTGATCCCTCGGCGGTGTTCCTCACCATCTTCCCCGAGGAGCACGCCATAACCACAAAAAAGCTCACAGGCGTATCCGATATGTTCATCTATTCGGTTCGTTCAAACGATACAACGCCCCATTTTGCCGTTTCCGTAACGGCGGATACCGCTCTCACATACAGGAACGAAGCCAACAAGACCAAGCGCCTCCGCGGAAGCTATAAGGCTGTTGTGGAGTTCGCAGGCGGCTCCGCAGGAGAGCTCAGGGCAGTATCAGGCAGGTTTATCCCTGATAAGCCCGATTATCCCGTACCCGTACTGGATACCAGGTCAGGCAGTCAGCAGACCGCTTCCGCTCCCGCAGCAGAAGGCACCACACAAAAGGAAAACGGCTGACCGGTCTCATATAAAAGCTATCATCATTCAGATAAGGAGAATATATATGTCAAAGAAAGTTGCAGTTATCATGGGAAGCGACAGTGACTTCCCTGTTGTCAAGTCAGCTCTCACAGAGCTGAAAAAATACGGTGTTGAGTTCGAGTGCCGCGTAATGAGCGCACACAGAACTCCCGCAGAGGCCTGCGAATTTGCTTCAAATGCAAGAGCAAACGGCTTCGGCGCTATCATCTGTGCCGCAGGCATGGCTGCTCACCTTGCAGGTGTAGTTGCAGGTCACACAACTCTGCCCGTTATCGGCATACCCATGAAGTCCAAGGCTCTTGAGGGCGTTGACGCTCTCCTTGCCACAGTTATGATGCCCCCCGGAGTCCCCGTGGCTACAGTGGGTATCGACGGCGCAAAGAACGCCGCTGTACTTGCTGTACAGATGCTTGCCATTGCCGATGAGGAGCTGGCTGAGAAGCTTGCTGCCGAGAAAAAGGCCATGGCTGACGGCGTTATCGCAAAGGACAAGGCTCTGCAGGAGCAGATAGCCGCTCTCTGACACAAATAAGGAGGTATCACCATGACTCCGCAGGAAAGAAAAGCACGTTCCGAAAAGCTCATAACAGAAAAGGGCATAAGCATACTCCCCTCGCTCCCCATGACGGAGGAGGCTTCTCAGGTAAAGCTCAGGAGCCTTGACGAGGTCTGCACAAGAGCCATTGCGGCTCTGCTCTCTACTCAGTACGCAATTGAGCTCAATGACGGTCACAATGCCGAGGCAATCACCTTCGCGGGACTTATGGCTCACTTCGGCGTCCATAAGGCGCTCAACGCCAAGGAAAACCGCCTTGTCAGCGGAAAGGCTTCCCAGCAGGACATCACCGATGTGGTCTGGGAGTACGAATGCTGCTGGTCTCTGTTCTGGGCTCTGGGTCTGGTGGAGGACATCTCCGACGCCAGTCAGATATGCGACTGTTTGCAGTCCATACGCTTCGTTTCCCAGACCGAGGGCTTCGAGGACTTCAGGAGCAGGTGCACTCTCCGCAGCAAGGACGAGATACTGGATATGCTGGACCTCTATTACCGCTATCACTGGGCAGTGGTGCAGCATGAGCATATCGACCCCAGCTGCTCTGTGGGAGACCTCAACGGTGAGGTGGTCTTCGAGCGCAGACGCGGCCTTGAATGGCTCGTCAGCGACACCGATGACTGGTATGATATATCCCTTGATACATAATGAAAAAATTCGATACGCTTTTATTTGACCTTGACGGTACTCTTACCGACTCTACCGAGGGCATACTGAACTGCCTTATCTATGCCATAGAGTGCATGGGCTTTGAGGTGCCCGAGGATACCAACAAGTTCCTGGGACCGCCCATAAGGCAGTCCTTTGCCGAGTTCTTCGGCATGAACGGTGAGCAGGCGGAACAGGCGGTAAGAATATTCCGCGAAAGGTACTCTGACACGGGGCTCTTCGAGAACCGCGTCTATGACGGCATACCCGGGATGCTGGAAAGGCTTAAAAACGGCGGCAAAAGACTTATGGTCGCCACCAGCAAGCCTCAGGTCTATGCGGTGCGCATATTTGAAAGGTTCGGTCTGGCTCAGTATTTTGAGATAGTGGGCGGCGCGGAGCTTGACGGCTCCCGTGACTACAAGGACCAGGTCATCGAATATGTTCTCGCAAAGGCAGGCATCACCGACAGGAGCACTGTGCTCATGATAGGCGACCGCCGACAGGACGTTCTCGGCGCCCACAAGACAGGTCTGAAATGTATGGGCATACTCTGGGGCTTCGGCTCCATGGAGGAGCTCACGCAGGCAGGAGCGGACTACATCGCCCGCACACCGCAGGAGGCAGCAGATATGCTGCTCTCATAACATGATACAGGGGGAAGGTCAAACGTTCGGCAATCCAAACAAACCTCAGCTTCCGCAGCGTTTTGAAATGCTGTCGGAACAGTACATAAGCACTTCCACATATATAACTCTTGTGGACACAGTCACAGGCGTTACCTATGTGAGCGTAACACATGGTGGGGAATCTCCCACTATCATGCAGCCTCTCCTCGACAGGGACGGAAAACCCTATATCGATCCGAGATACGGCGGCAGATAATTTTTCAAGCCTACAATTTCCGCAATGCTGCGGGATTGCATATATAATCATTTATATATCTCAAGGAGGAATTTTAAAATGTCAAACATCGAAAAGAAGGAACAGCTCTATGAAGGCAAGGCCAAGAAGGTCTATGCTACAAATGATCCCGACCTCGTGATCGTAGATTACAAGGACGACGCAACTGCGTTCAACGGTGAAAAGAAGGGCACTATCGCAGGCAAGGGCGTCATCAACAACAAGATGACAAACTTCATGTTCAAGATGCTCGAAAAGGAAGGCGTTCCCACACATCTGGTCGAGGAGATCAGCGACCGCGAGACTATCGTAAAGAAGGTCTCCATCGTTCCCCTTGAGGTCATCATCAGAAATGTCGCAGCAGGAAGCTTCTCAAAGAGAATGGGCGTTGAGGAAGGCAAGCAGCTCCTCTGTCCTATCCTTGAGTACAGCTACAAGAATGACGATCTGGGCGATCCCTTCATCAATGACTACTATGCACTGGCTCTCGGCATCGCTACAAAGGAAGAGCTTGAGACTATCGCCAAGTACGCTTTCAAGGTAAATGAGTTCATGGTAAAGTTCTTCAAGGGTCTCAACATCGACCTCATCGACTTCAAGATCGAGTTCGGTAAGACTTCCGACGGAACTATCATCCTGGCTGACGAGATCTCTCCCGACACCTGCCGCTTCTGGGATTCCACAACTCACGAGAAGCTGGACAAGGACCGCTTCCGCAGAGATATGGGCGGCGTTGAAGAAGCTTACCAGGAAATCATGAAGAGACTTATGGGAGAATAATATATGGGCGGTTTTTTTGGTGCAGCCTCTAAGAATGACTGCGTTACCGACGTATTTTTCGGAACAGACTACCATTCACATCTCGGAACAAGAAGAGGCGGTATGACCTCCTACTCCGAGGAAAACGGCTTCCAGAGAAATATCCACAGCATCGAGAATTCTCCCTTCCGTACAAAGTTTGAGAATGACGTTGTGAATATGAGGGGCAAGCTCTGTATCGGCTGTATCAGCGATACAGACCCCCAGCCTATCCTCGTGCGCTCAAAGCTTGGACTCTATGCGGTATGTTCAGTGGGCATAATCCGCAATGCGGACGCTCTCGTTAATGAGCTCCTCGAAAAGGGATGCGCCAACTTTGAGGCAATGAGCAGCGGAAACATCAACTCCGGAGACCTCATCGGCGCTCTTATCGCCCAGAAGGACAGCTTCGTGGACGGTATCCGCTATGCACAGGAAAAGATCGAGGGAACTATGTCCCTTATCATACTTACAAAGACCAGCATCATCGCTGCAAGGGATCAGTACGGAAGACTTCCCATCATCATCGGAAAGAGAAGCGACGGCTTCTGCCTTTCAACAGAGTCATTTGCCTTCCAGAAGCTGGGCTATACTACTTATAAAGAGCTTCAGGCAGGCGAGATCGTTGAGCTCACAGCCGATGACTGCAGGACCATCGCCGAGGGAGATCCCTCAAAGATGAAGATATGCACCTTCCTCTGGACCTACTACGGCTATCCCAATGCCGTATATGAGGGCGTAAACGTAGAGGTCATGCGTACGCGCAACGGCGAGATCATGGCTGAGAACGACATCAAGAACGGCAGGCTCCCCGATGTTGACTACATCTGCGGCGTCCCCGATTCGGGTACACCCCACGCTATCGGCTATGCCAACAGGAGCGGTATCCCCTTTGCAAGGCCCTTCATCAAGTATACTCCCACATGGCCCAGAAGCTTCATGCCCACCAACCAGAGCATGAGAAACCAGGTGGCAAAGATGAAGCTCATACCCGTTCATGACCTTATCAACGGCAAGAAGCTTCTCTTTGTCGATGACAGTATCGTAAGAGGCACACAGATGAGAGAGACAGTAGAATTTCTCTATGAGCACGGCGCCAAGGAAGTACATATGCGCTCTGCCTGTCCCCCTATCATGTACGGCTGCAAGTACCTCAACTTCTCACGCAGCACCTCCGAGATGGAGCTCATCGCACGCCAGATAATCGATGAATTTGAAGGTCCCGTAGGCGTGAGACACATCGAGGAATACAGCAACTCTGCAACAGAGAGAGGCCGCAGACTCAGAGACGAGATCTGCAAGAGGCTCCGCCTTACCTCACTTGAATTCCAGACACTTGAGGGCACAGAAAAGGCTGTGGGACTTGACTCCTGCGGACTCTGCACCTACTGCTGGAACGGCAAAGAATAAACCTATACTCTGTCTCCCTGCCTGCGGCAGGGAGACAGGCAACTATGGAGGTAGATCAATGAACAACAGTTTTTCCGAAAGCTACAAGAAGGCAGGCGTTGACGTTACCGCAGGCTATAAGTCTGTGGAGCTCATGAAGCAGCATATCGCCCGCACTATGATCCCCGGCGCCCTTTCCGGTATAGGCGGCTTCGGCGGTCTCTTTGAGCTTGACCTTACAGGTATAAGCAAGCCCGTTCTCGTTTCGGGTACAGACGGCGTAGGTACAAAGATCAAGCTGGCTTTCATCATGGACAAGCATGACACTGTCGGCATCGACTGCGTTGCAATGTGCGTCAACGATATAATCTGCTGCGGCGCAAAGCCCCAGTTTTTCCTTGACTATATCGCCTGCGGCAAGAACTTCCCCGAGAAGATCGCCACAATAGTTTCAGGCGTTGCAGAGGGCTGCGTTCAGGCACAGTGCGCTCTCATCGGCGGCGAGACCGCTGAACACCCCGGTCTCATGCCCGAGGACGAATATGACCTTGCAGGCTTCTCCGTCGGCGTTGTGGATAAGGACAAGATCCTCCAGCCCGACACACAGAAGGCAGGCGACGTTCTCATCGCTATCAAGTCAAGCGGCGCACACTCAAACGGCTTCTCACTGGTAAGAAGAGTATTCGACGTCAACGAGCAGAATCTCGCTATGCACTTTGATGACCTGGGAACTACCCTGGGCGAGTGCCTGCTGACTCCTACACGCATCTATGTAAAGGCTGTAATGAGCCTTATAGACAGCGTTAAGGTAAAGTCTATCTCACATATCACAGGCGGCGGCTTCTATGAGAATATCCCCCGCTCACTCCCGAAAAATCTCGCTGCAAAGATCGAGAGGAACGCTGTCCAGGTGCTCCCCATCTTCGACCTTATCCAGAGAACAGGCGATATTCCCGAGAGAGATATGTTCAATACATTCAACATGGGCGTCGGCATGATCGTCTCTGTTGACAAGAATGACGCAGATAAGGCTGTTGCCGCTATCAAGGCAGCAGGCGAGGACGCTTATGTACTCGGCGAGCTTGTTGAGTCCGAGGAAGGCGTTATCATCTGCTGATAATATAATCCAAGCTGTTATCATAGCAAAAGCCGCATCAGTATTCGGATCATGAGCCGTATCAGTTTCTATTGTTCAGAGATAAGGGGATCCGGGATAATTTTTACAGGCGGTGATGTATATGAAATTACGCAGATCGGCAGCCGCGGGTATGCTCCTTGCAGTCCTTGCGGCTATGCCCCTTTATGGCGGCGCAGCTGCGGACATACCTATGGACTATAACTCAGACGGCGTCGTGGACTCACTGGACATGATAGCCGCAAGAAAAGACAGCGAGATCTCAAGGGCGGAGCTCAATGCTCTCCAGAAGTTCCTGCTGGGCGTGAACGGCAAGATACCAACAGAGTTCACCATTCCCGACTATCCCATCGATGAGAGCTGTATCCTTGAACCGAAGGGCACCGTCCACACGGGCGAGGGTACCTTCTACGGCGGAGGATATACCGGCGGTCACGCTATGCTTGACCCCGTTTCCCGTGATTACTGGATAGTCGCTATGAACCACGCCGACTACAATGAGGCTCAGCTTGCAGGCGCCTACTTAGAGGTCACAGGCGAGCTGGGTACCATCAAAATGCTGGTGACAGACGAGCTTCCCGAGGGCAAAAAGGGAGACCTTGACCTGTACACGGACGCCTTCCCTCTCATCGCACCCGTTGAGAAGGGCAGAGTTCCCGTGAGCTGGAAGATAATCCCCCTGGATTCTGCGGAGAATGCTCCCATTTCATTCAAATACAAAGAGGGCAGCACGGAATTCTGGTGCGGAGTTCAGGTCCGCAACCACCGCTACCCCATCACAAAGCTGGAATACCTTGACGAAAACGGCGAATTCGTGGAGATCCCCCGCCGTCCGTACAATTACTTTGAGTCACGCGATATGGGCAAGGGACCTTTTACCTTCCGTATCACCGACATCTACGGACAGGTTGTGGTAGACGAGGATATCCCCCTCTGCTACGATGATACCGTTATCATACAGGGACACGTCCAGTTCCCCGAATAATTATGAACGTAAAGAAAATAGACCTGATATGGGCAGCCGTTTCCATGTTCATCGTGGGATTTTCCTTCTATCACGGCTGGCTGCTGTTCGGCTTCGTCCTCATATATGTTCTTATGGCTGCTGTCTTCACAGGTCATATAATGAAGATAAAAAATAGCCTGAAAAACAACGTCACCGTTTACGGTACGGTAAAGGACTACTTCGAGAAGGACAAGGGCAGGCGCGTTTACCCCATACTCACTTATACCACCGAGGAGGGACGCAATGTCACCTCCACCTATACGGTGCAGGATACAAAAAGGCGCTATGATATCGGCAGCGAGGAGCTCATATGCTATGACCCTCAGGATCCCATGTTTTTCTATTTTGCAGGTCATGAGGATGAGCTCACCAGAGACTATGTCCGCTTCCTTTTCATAGGCGGCGTCATCGCTGCAATAGTGCTTATCTTAGCCCTGGCAACATTGTAAACAGGAGGAATACACCATGAAGAATATAGTCGTGCTCGTTTCGGGCGGCGGCACTAATCTGCAGGCGCTCATCGACGCCGAAAAGTCGGGCATTATAAAGAACGGCAGGATAACCTGTGTTATATCCTCCAAGGAAGGCGTTTACGCCCTCGAAAGAGCCAAGAACAACGATATTCCTACAAGAGTCATCCCCCGCAGGAACTACGCGGACAGCGTCAGCTACAGCAAGGCTATCCTTGAAGCTCTTAATGAGGAAAAGGCAGACCTTGTAGTGCTGGCAGGCTTTATGACAATTCTCGACAAGTGCGTTACCTCGGCTTATGCCTATAAGATAATAAACGTACACCCTGCACTTATCCCCTCATTCTGCGGCGAGGGCTTCTACGGGCTCAAGGTCCACGAAGCGGCTCTTGCTTACGGTGTAAAGGTCAGCGGCGCTACCATACACTTTGTAAACGAGGAGGCAGATGCAGGCGCCATCATCCTTCAGGGTACGGTAAATGTGGAAAGGGACGATACTCCCGAGATACTCCAGCGCCGTATCATGGAAAATGTTGAGTGGAAGCTCCTTCCTCAGGCTGTATCCCTGTTCTGTCAGGACAGGATAGAGATAATCGGCGGAAAGGCTTATGTAAAGTAAGACTATGGCTAAAATAAGGGAATTATGGGAAAAACAGACCGTTCAGAAGCTGTTCCTCTGCTTCTGGATGTATGCGGTGCTGGGCTGGTGCTACGAGGTATTCCTCGAGGTAGTGGTCTACCGCTGGGGCTTCACCAACAGGGGGCGAGATGTTCGGACCTTACTGTCCGATATACGGTGTGGGAGCTCTGCTGTTTCTGCTCAGCTTCGGCTGGCTTATGAAGAAAAAGGACGTGAAATGGCTGAATATAGTCAAACCGCTCCTGATTTTCCTGGGCTGTATGGCAGTGGCAACAGCTGTTGAGCTCGCCGCGACCTATATACTCGAATACACCAAGGGCTCATGGCCGTGGCAGACTTATTCACGGTACAAGTACAACTTCCAGGCGCGTATCGCCCTGAGCACCTCCGTCCGCTTCGGACTGGGAGGACTGCTGTTCATGTACATAGTACAGCCCTTATTTGACAGGCTTCTCGCAAGACCGAAGCCCAAAACTATAAATATCATCGCAATAATCGTACTTATAATAGTCGTCACGGACTTCATCATCACCAAGGTCACAGGCTATACGCCCGTCCTTGCAGGCACCTGACGGCTGAGACTTACCAAAGCTATGAAAAAGATAAAGGAATTATTGGAAAAGCAGACCGTTCAGAAGCTGTTTCTCTGCTTCTGGATGTATGCGATACTGGGCTGGTGCTACGAGGTATTCCTCGAGGTAGTGGTCTATAAATGGGGTTTTACCAATCTTGGTATAATGTTCGGGCCCTATTGCCCGATATACGCCGTGGGAGCACTTCTGTTCCTGCTGTTCTTCGGACGGTTCATGAAAAAAGAAGGGGGCATTGCCCTTCAGATATCACGTCCCTTCATAGTTTTCTTCGGCAGTATGGCTGTGGCTACGGCAGTTGAGCTGGCAGGCACATACATACTGGAGTTCTTCACAGGCTCATGGCCCTGGAACACCTATGCGGACTATGATATAAACTTTCAGGCGAGGATAGCCCTGTCTCCCTCCCTGAGATTCGGCATGGGCGGACTGCTGTTTCTGTATTTCGTTCAGCCCTTCTACGACCGGCTTCTTTCAAAGCCAAAGCCGAAGACTCTCAATATCATTACTGCGGCAGTGCTTGTGACCGTCGTCACTGACTTCGTACTGACGCTGATATTAAGATACTGATAAACAATTATCCGAAAGGAGTTATTATTATGAAAAAACTTGATCTTTCACAGGAGCTCAGCTCAAACGCTTACCCCGGAAGAGGTATCGTTATCGGCAAGTCTGAATGCGGCAAGTACGCCGTAACAGCTTACTTCATCATGGGCAGAAGCGAGAACAGCCGCAACCGCGTGTTCATCGAAGAGGGCAGAGGTATCCGTACAGAGGCTTTCGATCCTTCAAAGCTCACTGATCCCCACCTCATCATCTATGCTCCCGTAAGAGTTCTGGGCAACAAGCTCATCGTTACAAACGGCGACCAGACCGATACTATCTATGAGCTCATGGACAAGCAGTACACCTTCGAGCAGGCTCTCCGCACAAGAGAGTTCGAGGACGACGCTCCCAACTTCACACCCCGTATATCGGGTATACTCCGTTTCGGTGAGGAGGGCTTCAACTACGCAATGTCCATACTCAAGAGCGCTAACGGCAACCCCGACTCATGTCAGAGATATACATTCAGCTACACAAATCCCATCGCAGGCGAGGGACACTTCATCCACACCTACATGGGCGACGGTTCTCCCCTCCCCAGCTTTGAGGGCGAGCCCAAGCTGGTAGGCATCAGCGGAAATATCGATGAGTTCACAGATATGCTCTGGACGAGTCTCAACGCTGACAACAAGGTATCTCTCTTTGTCCGCTACGTGAACCTTGAGGACAACTCCGAGGAGACTCGCATAGTCAACAAGAACAAGTAATGCAGGTTATTAAAAGATCTTTCGCAGCAATACTCGCAGCGGCGCTGGTAGCGCTTACAGGGTGCAGTTCCCGAAAAGCAGCGTCTTCTTCGCGTACCGAAGACCTGCCCGATACCCTTTCGGCTGAGGAAGTTGAGCTGCCTGATAATAAAGCTGCATACCGCTGTACTTCATATCAGTATGAAGACGATGAACTGGTCTGCAAATACTTTCAGGACTTTGACGACCATGATAACATAATCAGGTCGGAGACCGCCGGTGATCCCGAAAATATGGAGCTGACGAAGCTTTACAGCTATACCTATGACAAAAACGGCAATGTCACTGCAAAGACCCAGAGCTACGCAGATCCGCCGTCAACGGACAAGGACTATAACTTCCATGACAGGTTCTGTTACTATGACGACGGAACACTGAAATATCATGTCAATTACACCAAAGACAGGGATACGGGGCTGTGGAAAAAGAATTACCGCAAGGAATATGACAGCCACGGCAGCGAGGTGCTGTATATTTCCTATAACTCCGACGGAAGTACCAACTATCGCAGCGAAACGCAATGCGAGTATGACAGCGGCGGTAATCGCACAAAGGAGACCTGGCACAGCGACGGTTCATCTCAGGTGACCGAATATACCTACGATGATACAGGGAATATTCTCACCGCTGTAAGAACGGAATCCTCAGAGGATACGGACGAAAGCTTCGTATATAAGACCGAGTATGCTTACGACAGCAGGGGCAATCTCATAAAAGAAACTAAAACGGCCCCGTATAATGAAACGGTCTCAACAGAGTATGAGTACGACGAAACGGACAGACTGATATATAAGGATATCATCTCTTCCGTATCAGATGTGCATACAACGTACAGATACGAGTACGAAAAAATATCCGGTTAATTATGAATTGATATAAGGAGGACATTATCATGTCAAATGAAATGCAGTTAAAGTATGGCTGTAACCCCAATCAGAAGCCTTCAAGAGTCTATATGGCTGACGGCAGCGAGCTCCCTATCGAGGTGCTCTGCGGAAAGCCCGGCTATATCAACCTGCTTGACGCCTTCAACGGCTGGCAGCTGGTAAAGGAGCTGAAGGCTGCTACAGGTATGTGCGCAGCTACTTCATTCAAGCACGTTTCACCTGCGGGCGCTGCTATCGGCAGACCTCTCAGCGATGATCTCAAGAAGATCTACTGGGTTGACGATCTGGGCGAGCTCACTCCCCTTGCAAGCGCTTACGCAAGAGCAAGAGGCGCTGACAGAATGTCCTCTTACGGCGATTTCATCGCTCTCTCCGATAAGGTGGACGTATGCACAGCAAAGATGATCCAGCGCGAGGTTTCCGACGGCGTTATCGCTCCCGACTATGATCCCGAGGCTCTTGAGATACTCAAGTCCAAGAGAAAGGGCACATACTGCATACTCAAAATGGACGAGAACTACAAGCCTGCTCCCATCGAGACAAAGCAGGTCTACGGCGTTTCCTTCGAGCAGGGACGCAATGAGCTGGACATCAACCGTGAGCTCCTGGCTAACGTAGTTACAGAAAACAAGGATATCCCCGACGATAAGAAGGACGACCTCCTTATCTCTCTCATCACTCTCAAGTACACACAGTCCAACTCAGTCTGCTACGTCAAGGACGGTCAGGCTATCGGTATCGGTGCAGGACAGCAGTCCCGTATCCACTGCACACGTCTGGCAGGTCAGAAGGCTGACAACTGGTGGCTGAGACAGTCTCCACAGGTAATGGGACTCCAGTTCGTTGATGATATCCGCCGTGCAGACCGTGACAACGCTATTGACGTTTACATCGGCGACGAGTACGAGGACGTTCTCCGCGAGGGCGAGTGGCAGCGTATCTTCAAGGTAAAGCCTGCTGTATTCACCCGCGAGGAAAAGAAGGCATGGCTTGCCAAGAACACCGGCGTTTGCCTCGGTTCAGACGCATTCTTCCCCTTCGGCGACAACATCGAGAGAGCAAAGAAGTCAGGCGTTGAGTACATCGCAGAGCCCGGCGGTTCTATCCGTGACGACAACGTTATCGAGACCTGCAACAAGTACAATATCGCAATGGCATTCACAGGTATCCGCCTGTTCCACCACTAATAAACCATCAGCTGCGGTCAACTCCTGACCGCAGCTTTATACTATGGAGAATAATATGAAAAAACACAGATTTACGGCTGTCACAGCTGCCCTCGCCTTACTTCCGGCGCTCTGCGGCTGTACTGACGGAAAAAGCAGCTCATCGGACAGCTCTCCCGTCTCATCTGACTCTCAAGTCTCGTCAGAGACAGCCTCAGCCGCAAAAAACGGTGCCGCTTACAGCGACGGCACCTACAGCGGAGAGGGCTTTTCTCTCTATGCTGACCCTGCTATCTGGGAGTATACAGGCGATCAGGATGACGCCCCCTGCGACCTTCAGCTCAGGTCAGGTGGCGGCGCCAACACCTGCGGAGTCAGCGTATATGTCTCAGATGATGACCACGGTGGAAAGAGCGCGCAGGACATTGTCATGAACGACAATGATGAAAGAATAATCTACACAGGCGCTCTGGCTACCACAGCCCTCACCTTCTATTATTATGAGTGGACTATAGACGAGGAAAAGCATGGCAGGACCTACTTCGCAGACTATGACGGCAAGTATCTCTGCGTCTATGCTGAGAGTCCCAACTTCGGCTATGTCGAAAGCAAGATAGCCGACCTTCTCGGCGGCATGACCCTTTCTGAAAACAGTAAATAAAGCTCTTGCAATATTGTCCCCGGTGTGTTATACTATATTTGTATAGTTATAATTTGCAGAATTGTACCGCAAGTTATATTATTTCAGTAATGGAGGACATTATGAGCAGCTACCACTCGATCTCACTAAAAAAGCTTTATATCACCGCTGCTGTTTTCTGCGGAATATATATAATCGCATCCATACTGGCATATATCCTTTCGGGAACTGTTTTCACCGCTGCTGCAAGCGGCAGCTTCGCGGCTTCTCGCCCCGAAATGACAATATCAGGAAAATGCAAGGCTCTGCTTTGCATTGCCCAGATAGTATGGCTGCCCTTCCTCATATACATTTTCAGCTGCACGGGCTGGGCATTCTCTGCCAAGCGATGCAGACGCACACTCAAAGCCGCACCACTGCTGTGGATGCTCGGATTTATCGCCGAGCACGTCATAGCGCTCCTTATATCACACTCGTCACTGGCAAAAACTTATATTTCCGAAAGCTGGCTCATTCAGCGGACGGAATATATCACCTTCTTCTTCGCTATCCTCCTTGTGGGAGCTCTGGTGCTTGTATGCACCGCCGCCGCACTGGGTATCGACGAAGACCGCCATGTAAAGCATCTTAAGTATAAATAAGGAGTATAAAAATGCAGAAACCAAACGCACTAAGAGTTACACTACTTATATCCGCACTTTGCTGTATCACAAAACTGGCACTGGATATATTTTTTATAATCGACACCCACCTTTCCTTCTACGCCGCTGCACTCAGCGGTGACGGAGAAGCTGTTATGCCAACGGATATAAAGGCTTTCCTGATAATCCTGTCCGTGCTTTCGACGCTGCCTATAGGTATAATCGCCGCAGTAAACTACGCAAAGACTGACCTTCTCAGGAGACGGGGCATTGCCACAACCGTCACCACAGGTGTTTTCTACAGCTTTTATATGCTTGGCGCTGTCCTGACAGCAAGCTTGCTAAAGTCCGTCATCGGCAGATTTTACGGCAGCAGTGAGCTGGCTCTCGCTGAAAAGATATGCGTGCGGCTCTGCACCACCAATTTTCTCGTCCACGCCGCTGCGGTAATGGTATTTTGCTGTGCTGCGGTGGAGATATACGGCGGAAAGGCTTCAAAAAAATGAGATGTACGCCAGTAACAGAGCTGACATACAGGAAATGCTTGACTGCATTTCCATAAAATAAAAGGATAAATAACTATTTACATACAGGAGGAATTTTCCCAATGAAGAACGTTTTAGTAGTCGGCGGAGGCGGCCGTGAACACGCCATCATCATGAAGCTGGCTGAAAGCCCCAAGGTAGGCAAGCTCTATTGCACTCCCGGAAACGGCGGTATCTCTAAGTATGCCGAGTGCTTCAATGTCAGCGCAACCGATGTTGACGGCGTTGTTGCCCTTGCCAAGGAGCTCAGACCCGATATGGTGGTTGTGGCTCCCGACGATCCGCTGGTGCTTGGCATGGTGGACGCCCTTCAGGCAGAGGGCTTCATGACCTTCGGCCCCAAGGCAAATGCTGCTATCATCGAGGGCTCAAAGGTGTTCTCAAAGGAGCTCATGAAGAAGTACAATATCCCCACCGCCTTCTATGAAGTTTTCACTGAGTCCGACAAGGCTATCGCCTATCTCAAGGAGCAGAACAGCTATCCCGCAGTCATCAAGGCTGACGGTCTTGCTCTCGGAAAGGGCGTTATCATCGCTCAGAACGAGGAGGAAGCTGTTGCAGCTGTTCATGAAATGATCGACGAGCTCAAGTTCGGCAAGAGCTCCGCAAGAATAGTTATCGAGGAGTTTCTCACAGGTCCCGAGGTATCCGTGCTCAGCTTCACTGACGGCAAGACCATGGTGCCCATGATCTCATCTATGGACCACAAGCGCGCTCTGGACGGCGACAAGGGCCTCAATACAGGCGGTATGGGAACTATATCCCCCAATCCCTGCTACACTGAGGAACTGGCTAAGGAGTGCATGGAGAAGATATTCATCCCCACTATGAACGCTATGAACGCTGAGGGACGCACCTTTGAGGGTTGTCTCTACTTCGGCCTCATGATGACACCCAAGGGTCCTAAGGTCATCGAGTACAACTGCCGCTTCGGCGATCCCGAAACACAGGTAGTTCTTCCCATGCTGGACGCTGACCTCTATGACATCTTTGAGGCTATCTACAACCATGAGCTGGACAAGGTGGATATAAAGTGGCATAAGGGCAGCTGCGCCTGCGTTGTAATGGCAAGCGGCGGCTATCCCGAAAGCTATCCCAAGGGCATAAAGATGAACGGCTTTGACGATAAGGGTCAGGTAGAGGGCTGCTTCGTTTATCACGCAGGAACAAAGCTCAGCGATAACGGCGACTTCCTCACCAACGGAGGCAGAGTCATCGGCGTTACAGCCAAGGGCGACGATCTTCAGGCTGCTCTCGACAAGGCTTATGAGGGCGTTTCAAAGATAAGCTTTGAAGGAGCTCACTACAGAAAAGACATCGGACAGAGAGCGCTCAAGGCTCTCGGCTAAGGAGATTCTTATGCATGAACGGTTCAAAAAAGGGCTGAAAAGCTGCCTTATCGGAAACCTGCTGTTTCTGGCATTCGGCATTATCTGCCTTATCTATTACAAGGTCTATTCCCCGGACTCGGCAATTTCCAAAATAATCGAGATATTAGCATATACCTGTGAATTCGGCGGCTTTACCATACTTCTGTGGGGCGACTGGCTCATCTCATCATCTGTCAGGTTCAGAAACATAATGAAGCTGAGCTTCACCCTTTATATTGTCCTTGAATCGGTGATGATGTTCCTTGAGCTCAATTCCTTCAGGTTTAATTTTTACAAGCCTTATTCACTTACTCTTGCGATAATTCATGCAGCTGTCTCAGGACTTGTCTGTCTTACATTCCTCCAGCTTGACTCCGACAAGAAAAAGCTGGAGCTCTCCGTTATAATCTGCATAGCTATCATATTCGCAGGTATGCTGGGAAATATACTGGGTCTGCGAATTTACTTCAGTATAATCGTTAACAGTATAGCCTATGCGCTTCTGTTCCATATGATAGGAAGACACGTTCAGCGCGAGGAGATAGAGGTGGACTGCCACGGTGACCGTGCCCGCGTTGCGGAATATAAAAGTACATTCTTCGATGAATGATAAAAAGCTCCATACAAATGTGGTGCTGATATAAAAGTTTAAGCCATAGTATTTCTGATGCAAGGTCAGAATTACTATGGCTTTTCTATTGACAGCGCTGAGAGACCAAACTACAATCTTTGCTGACATAAATCATAATTTAGCGCAAGCGCTAATAGTGATTAGTGCATAGTGGTTAGTGATTAGTTAATGTGTTCGCTGCGCTCACATTATTTAAATAACGTCGCCGAAGGCGACACCACAACTATTCACTAATCACTAATCACTATTCACTCAAATCATA
>JAKPUQ010000114.1 GCA_029572815.1 Bacillota bacterium
CACCGTGTCATCCGCGAACATATTGTCAGAGCCCGGATATAGAAAAACGAGGAAGGGTGGGTCTGGTGACTCGCCTTCGGCAAAGTGGTCGTAGGCAAGCGGCAGACCGGCTTCCTCTAATATGGTGATTACATCGTCGTATGTCATGATCCACCTCCCAGCTTCTGCTTGATGGTATCGACGAGCTTTTCGTTTCCGCGCTCCTCGGCTGAGGCGATATGCGGCTGTGCCGGAACACGTCCGCCGCCACGCTTTACATGCCCATGCTCCAGAAGGTGCGCAAGCTGATAGCGGTTCCTCGAATGCACCACGAGGTCAATGCTCTGTGAATCCTCGTGCATATTTTTGACCGACCAGCTTTTCTTGTATTTGCCGGTATCGACCGGAGCACCTGCCTGAATATCCTTGCGGACAGAAGCAGCAGTCTCTTTCACAGCAGCCTTCAGGTCGTCTGTGGCGAGCTTTGAATATTTTTCGAGCTCCTCCATAATGGCTTCGCCCATCTCGCTTATTGATACATTTCTACTCATGCGTTTTTCTCCAGCTTGCAGTTGAATTTCAGGCTGTTATGCTTATAGCCCATCGGGTTCACATAGGTGATGTTGTAGGTGCGGCCTTCCGCGATGATCCGGTATTTTGTCGATTCCACAGCCGCAAGCTCAGAGCAGTAGCGGCAGGTGAAGTCCAGCGATTCCTCCGGATTGATGACGACACCGGAGCTTTCCGAACCGGAGCTTGTGCCAACAGTCGCCCAGCAGGAGAAGTAATCCGTCCAGCCGGTTTTGTGGTTTCCGTATTTGTCGACGATGACCGCATTTTTCTGGAAGGTGACGCGCACCCTCATAGCTGCTATATTCATGAAAACGCTCCTTCCCGTATTGCAAAAAGAAGAGAGCGCAGTGTCATGGTGAGTGCATGGTGGTCGGCTTCCTCCCTGTGCTCAAAGAGATAAGCACAGGTATAGAGGATAGCGACCTTCATAGTTTCCCGAATTGCTGAAAGCTCCGTTTCGGTATACTCGTCAGAAGAAGCAGCATCGGAGTCGATCACTTCCCACTGGTTATCCGTAAGTCTTGCAATATCGATACATAAGCGAATAGCGGAGGCCAAGAGGATACCGACCGTGGCATCCTCATCCGACGAATCTACGCGTAGATAGGCCTTCGCATCTTCAGTTGAAATCAAAGCCACGGTCGTTCACCTCCCATCCTTAAGAGCCGGAAGTTGCCTTCATGTCGAGAATCTTGATGCCTTCGGAAAGGATCAGCTTGCCATCAACACGCTCTGTGCAGGTAAAGCCGACCTGACCGTTGGTAGCATAAAGCTCATTGAGGCGCTTGATCGTGCGACCGGCTCTGTCAGCGATCCAGTAGCAGGAGAAATCGCCGAATGCGATGGCTCTTGCGCCTGCGGCCATTGTAGGCACCTTCGGAGAGGTGTAGAGCGGATAGCCGAGCAGCCTGTCAGGCTCTCCGGCAGTAAGGGCAGGCTGCCATACATAAACACCGTTCAGATCCTTGAGCTTTCTGATGGCTGCGACAGTGGCATCGTTCATGAGGAATTTTGCCTTGCTGCGATACGGAGCCTTAAGGGAATACACAAGGCTGATCAGCTCATCAGCAGTAATTGCCGTAGCGGAAGCTGCGGTTACACCGGAAGGAGCACCACCAGCGGTAGAAGGAATGAACAGGCCGGTCGGTCTGTCGATAGCCGTCTGGCCGGTCTGTACAGCACCGTTGATGAAGGCATCCTCCTCAGCTTCACCGAAGGCGCGACCGAATTCCTCGGAGATGTAGCCCTCGATATCGAAGAAGCTGTCGGAAAGCAGCTCGTCAGAAACCTTGATGAGGTCAGTCAGCTTGAAAGCGTCAATGCTGGTCTGAGCGAAGGTCGGATTGCTCTCGGTGTAGGCACCGTTCTCGGCAGTCCATGCCGCCTGCGTATGGCCATTTGCCACAGGGATCTTGCGCTCGTTCTGCGTTGTGATGACCTTGCAGCCGATGGTACGCATGATGTTGTTCTCATCGAGAGCGCGTACAAGGATATGCTCGAATTCGGTAGGAACAAGATATCTGCCGTTACCGTCAGTACCTTCCTCCAGAACATCACGGATAACCGGATTGCCGGGATGACGAATGTTGTCCCAGAATGCCTGTTTGTACTCATAGGTAGCTCTTCCCATCTTAGCGCTGCCGTTTGGGTTTGCTCCGGGCAGATTGGTAATGGGCGTTGCGGTCGG
>JAKPUQ010000119.1 GCA_029572815.1 Bacillota bacterium
ACGCTCCGCCGCAGACCTCTTGACATTCAGCTTGCCGTCTGCAAGCGATATGTCGATAACTGGTACTGCGATACTTACACGATCCAGCATGAGCTGAAAGATGCGATGATGCTGATAACCAAACCCGAAATGACAGACAGCGAGAAAGATAAAGCTGTCGGAAAGGACTAAAAATTTGAATACAACATCTGCCGTAGAGAAAAGAGAGAAGGCAGTTGACTATGTATCTGATGAGGGTATCAAGGTGAGAGTTTCTTACCCTGATGATGTTCCCGAAACGATCAGACAGCAGAAGATCAACAAGATGTACGATATTTTCCTCGGTGCAATGCGCCGCAACGGAACAAAGGAAGAAACTGAATAATAAGGCAATCTGCCGAAAAAGAATTACAGTTACAAGAACGCTGTTGCAATTTTCGGACGGTTGCGCTATGATATAGATGTAAAACCAACCGTCCGATTGCAAACGCAATTGGAGGTCAACAATGAGAAAATCAACTAAAACAAATGACGGTATCACGGCTATCTATGTACGCCGTTCCGTCAGCGACAAGGATAAGGGCAACAATTCGCTGTCCATTTCCGCACAGAAGGAGGAGTGTATCAGATTTGTGGGTGAATGTGATTATCGTATCTATTGCGATGACGGCAAGTCGGGCAAAGATGTGATGCACCGTCCCGCATTTATGCAGATGATGAGCGATGCCCGTGAGGGACTTATCAGCAGAATTATCGTGAAAAAGTATGACCGTTTTAGCCGTAATATGCGTGAGTATCTTAACATTACGGACGAGCTTGACCGCTACGGTGTGACTGTTTACTCCCTCTCTGAGCCGTTCAACACGGAGACAAAAGAGGGACGTATGATGCGAAACAATCTGCTGAATTTTGCAGAGTTTGAGCGTGAGACTATCGCTGCCCGTGTAGCCGATGCTTTCCAGACTAAGGCAAGAGAAACAGGCTTCTATCAGGGCGGTAAAGTTCAGTTCGGCTACACTCCCTAAAGACGGACTATTAACGGTAAAACAGGCTCGGTGCTTGTTCCCTCGGAGAATGCCGAGGCGGTGCGTGTGGCGTATGACCTGTATCAGCACCCCGAAAATTCTCTGACCGATATTATCCGCTACATGACGGAGAACGGTATCAATGCTTCAAGACCGACACCACGCACAAAAACAGGTATTTCAAATCTTGACAGG
>JAKPUQ010000124.1 GCA_029572815.1 Bacillota bacterium
ACCTTTACCATCGAGGTATTCCTGTACTGCTGCAACACGTTCTTCACTTGTAAGTGATTTCTTCTTTGACATAAAATAACCCCCTTTAGAGTTACACCATTTTATTATTTCATGTGTCTACTCTAAGGGGATTATATCATATATTAGTATCGACTTTTATCCTATTCGGTTTGTTTTTTGGTTTCTGCGTTAAGGACATATTACATCAGAAAGGTTTTCCCCCGATAGTTACGTATAAACTTCTATATCAGCACCACTGTAATATCAGAGCTCCTGCATTTCGTGAGTGTTGTTCTTGTCCATATCTTCCATTTTCTGTGCGTAGGGGTCCTTGATATTGCGCTGTGCTCTGTCCATGTCGTACTCCTTGAGACGGGGCTCAAAATTTGGGAAGCCGTCCTGCTGCTCAAGCCATCTGTACTTCTTTATGTTCAGGAAGTTTGCCACGGCGAAATATGTGAATACAGCGACCTCAACAACCCCCAGAACAGAGATACCGTCAGAAAAGAACATGACGCCGACCTCAGCTATAACGAGAACTCCTCCAGCAATGGCAAGTGCGGAATCCCTTTTGCACACGCTCAGTAAGCCCAGTGCGGAGCCTGCCAGTCCGAGAACGGAAACGATAATAGAGAGCAGATCTCCCGAAATAGCTAAAAAGAGATAAAATCCTGCAACAGCGATATTTACTGCAAAAACTATGAATATCCAGGTCTCTGTTTTTTTGCACTTTTTCATTGCAGTCCTGTTCTGTTTGTATTCTTCTTCAAAGTCCACGGTATTTCCCTCCCCGAGATAGTTTTCTGAAACAATGATAGCATATCTTTTACTGAAAGTCAATACGCCCATGTCCGGGGACAGCGGGGCGGCGTTCCCTACATTATATGCAGGAATCACCCTGTCAAAGCTGTTTTTTCAAAAAAACTGTTGACTATTTCGCCATTTTAGTTTATTATATATTTGTATGACTTTTTGAAGATATCGTTATCGGCTCTGAAACTGACAGAACGGAGCCTTAGGAGTTGTTTCCGTAAATGGATAGATTAAAACGCAGGATAATATGCGCAGTCACAGGAGTTATCCTCATGGCAGGCACTGCGGCAGGAGCCCTCTTCTTCTCCACCGCAAAGGTCAACAGGACTAAGTACCCTGTTTTCGGCGTTGACGTCTCCAACTATCAGGGAGACATTGACTGGAATGAGCTTGAGAGCCAGAACGTTTCCTTCGCCTTTATAAAGGCTACCGAGGGAAGCGGTCACACAGACGAGTCCGTCCGCCGAAATCTTGACAGAGCCAAGAATACGGGCATAAGAGTGTCGGCTTACCACTTCTTCAGCTTCGACAGCGCAGGCGAGACTCAGGCGGATAACTTCATCGCCGCCGTGGGCAGGGACGAGATAGATATGCCTCCTGTTATAGACATTGAATACTACGCCGACAAGCGCTCAAACAAGCCCTCTCTTGAGGAGACCGAGGCTATACTCAAGCCCCTCCTTGAAAGGCTGGAGGCTTACTACGGCGTAAAGCCCATAATCTACAGCACACTCCCCGTCTATTGCAGATATATCAGGAAGGACTTTTCCGACTATCCCCTGTGGATAAGGAGCGTAAGCTGTGAGCCCGACCTGCTGGACTGGACCTTCTGGCAGTACAGCGATAAGGGTACTCTTACAGGCTATAACGGAGACGAGGAGCATATCGATCTGAACGTGTACAACGGCTCTGAGGAGGACTTCGACAGGCAGTTCGCCAAGGTATCAAGGAAGGCAGAGCTGACCGACAGCACAGAGACCCAAGGAAAGGATTAAAAGTGAGACCATTCTATTTAAAAGCACCCGTCAAGGACTATATCTGGGGCGGAACAAGACTCAGAGAGCTTTTCGGCAAGGAGGGCGGTGAACGTCTGGCTGAGAGCTGGGAGCTGAGCTGCCACCCTGACGGTGAATGTTATATCAGCGGCGGAGAATTCGACGGCATGAAGCTCAGCGACTTCGTAAATGAGCACCCCGAGGCTGTTGGCTCGGGCTTTAAGAGCGGAGACAGCTTCCCCGTGCTGGTGAAGCTCATCGACGCAAAGAACGACCTGTCCGTACAGGTACACCCCGACGATGAATACGCCCATAAATACGAAAACGACAACGGCAAGACCGAGATGTGGTACGTCATTGACGCCGCTCCCGACTCAGAGCTCATCTACGGCTTCAGCGAGGAGCTCAGCAAGGAGGACTTCCGCAAAGCCATCGAGGACAATACTCTCATGGAGAAGCTCCGCCGGGTTCCCGTTAAGCAGGGTGACGTTTTCTTCATCGAGCCGGGCACTCTCCACGCCATCGGCAAGGGCATACTCATTGCGGAGATACAGCAGAGCTCCAACGTCACCTACCGCGTCTATGACTACGGCAGGCTTGGAGCGGACGGTAAGCCCCGTCCCCTTCACATAGAGAAGGCTCTTGAGGTCACAAATACCAAGCCCCTTGCCCCCGACAGACCCGTTTACGGTCTGGAGCTGGACGGCGTTGTGACTCAGCTTCTGGCGGACTGCAAGTACTTCAACGTAAACCGCCACAGGCTCATAAAGGAGCTGGAGCTTTACGCGGATAAGAACTCTTTCGCCCATGTTCTCATGATAGGCGGAAGCGGCGGTGAGCTTGTCGCCGATAACTACAGGCTGGAACTTACTATGGGCTCAAGCGTTTTCGTTCCCGCAGGAACAGGCGCATTTGCTATAAAAGGAAATTGTGATGTCATCGTCACGACTATCCAATAAGGAGGATATAAAATGAAATATTACGTAGGAATCGACCTCGGAGGAACCAACATCGTTGCAGGTGTTGTTGACGAGGAATACAACATCATTGCTAAGGCAAGCACAAAGACAAACTGCCCCAGACCCGAAAAGGAAATTGCCGACGATATGGCAAGAATGGCAATAGAGGCTGTCAAGAACGCAAAGCTCACCATGGATCAGATAGAGTGGATCGGCGTGGGTACTCCCGGTATCGCAAACAGCGAGACAGGCATCATCGAGTACTCAAACAACCTGGGCTTCAAGGACACTCCTATGGTGAAGTACATACAGGAAACCATCGACAAGCCCGTTTTCATCGAGAATGACGCCAATGCAGCTGCTTACGGCGAGTTCGTGGCAGGTGCTGCAAAGGGCGCAAAGAACGCTGTATGTATCACTCTCGGCACAGGCGTTGGCGGCGGTATCATCATCGACGGCAGGATCTACTCAGGCTCAAACTTCGCAGGCGCTGAGATCGGTCACACTGTTATCGAAGTTGACGGCGCACAGTGCTCCTGCGGCAGAAAGGGCTGCTTCGAGGCTTATTCCTCAGCTACGGGTCTTATCCGCATGACAAAGGAAGCTATCGCAGAGCACCCCGACTGTATCATGGCTCAGTCCGAGAAGGAAAAGGGCAAGGTTACTGCACGCACCTCATTTGACTGCATGAGAGCAGGCGACAAGTATGCAAAGGCTGTTGTTGACAAGTACATCAAGTACCTTGCAGCAGGTATCACCAATACCATCAACATCTTCCAGCCCGATATCCTCTGCATCGGCGGCGGCGTATGCAACGAGGGCGATCCCCTCCTCCTGCCTATGAAGGAGCTTGTTGCCAAGGAAGTCTACACACGCAACTCAGAGAAGAACACCGAGATAGTTATTGCCAAGCTGGGCAACGACGCAGGCATCATCGGTGCAGCATTCCTCGGACGCGCTAATCAGTAATTAGTGAGCAGTGAGTAGTGAGTAGTTATTAGCTATTAGTGCATAGTGCTTAGTGGGGCGCCTTTTTGGCGCCCTTGCTGATTATTACAGAAAGCTGCCCGTCCCTGCATGGGGACTGACTTTCCCCCTTCTCCCTTCATTCGACGATTTAACGCGATAAAATGCACTGAATGCATTAAAGAGGCAAGGGAAGGAAGAGATATACATTGTCTCTGTTACGGAAGTGGCTATGCATAAAAAGAGGCGCCCCTGAGGACGCCCCTTACAATTACATTATCATCACGGACGGCGAAACGCCGCCCCTACAAGCTGACAGCTCGGAACTAAGCACTAACCACTAAAACCTTATTTCGCCATATTGCGGTACTGATTGGGTGTTACGCCGACTGTGGCAAGGAACTGGCGCAGGAAGTACTTGCTGTCCACATAGCCGCACTGCTCCGCTATCTCCGCCATGCTCAGCGGTGTTACGGTCAGGCAGTAGGTAGCCTTTGCCATTCTCGCATTTATGCAGTCCTTATGTATGCTCACCCCGAAGCACTTCTTGTACACCTCGCGGAGATGACCTGCGCTGTAGGGATAGAGCTTCTGGAGCTTCTCCGACTCAAAGCTGTCCTGTGGGTTGCTGTAGATATAGCTTCTGATATGGAGCATATCATCGTAGTGGGGACGCATACGCATCTCCATCTTTTCACGCTGGCGCTCCGCAAGAATATCCGTACACATTCCCGTAAGCTTGGTGTAGGACTTCTCACTGCACTTCACAGCGGCGCATACAAATGAGTCTATGCCGTACTGGTCGGTATACACGGTGTGCTGGAGCATTATGGACTCAAGCCTGCTCTCAAGGAGAGCTGGGTCAGTATCGCCCTGTATTATGCAGGCGAAGGTATTATCGTTTACTCTGCCGCAGATGTCGCTGCTTCCGCAGAACTGGGTAACAGCCTCGGCGGCGTCCATTATGGCGGGTATCTTGCCGCTGAGCTCATAGAAGCCCGCGTTGGAGATGCCTATCCTCATCATTACAAGGCAGTTCTCCTGTTTTTCGATATCGATGGAGTGATATGCCTTTCTCATGCCCGTTTCGTTGTACATTCCCGTGAGAGTATCACGGAGGTCGGAAAGGTTCTGGCACTGGGTGAGGTACTGTATATCGTTCTTCATTCGCAGGAACTCAAGACCGTTGGACACCGACTTCAGCCAGTTGCGGTAGATGTCGTCATAGGTATCGGGGTCATGGTACTTCAGCACCAGATGACCGAAGAGCCTGTCATTGAAGAACAGCGGATTGAAATAGTACACCGCAGGTTCAAAGTTCTTTGCCAGCAGTGCAGAAAAATTATATTTCTGCATATCGAAGGGGGTTCTGTCCTCCCAGCTCACCATGCTCTGGCACGAGAGTATATCCGTAAGCTCAGCGTCGCTGTCGTACCAGTTCTTGTAAAGGCAGAGGTAGAAGCTCTGAATGCCTCTTACCTGCCAGTGGAAGGTTCCGCATATATCCACGAATTCGTTGAGTGTCCTGCACTCTGTCAGCTTCTGGTCAAGAGGGTTGAACAGGTTCCAGTTATCGTACTCCTTCTTTACTCTGGCGCGTTTCAGCTCCTGTGTATAGAAGTCGCGGTCTATGCCGCAGGAGCAGCTGGTGCCGCATATCATCTCGCCCCTTGGCGGCGAGAACAGGAACTCACGCTTTTTAAGGCGGCTGTAGACCATATTTGCGGCGTCCTCGCCTATGGACTCGCGGTTTCTCTTATAAGTAGTAAGGAGAGGCTGGTGCATGAAGCGGTCGCCCACGAACTCATAGCCCACAACGGTAACGTCATCGGGCACCTTTATGCCCAGCTCGTCAAATTTGTCGATAAGACCATATGCCATACAGTCGTTGGCGCAGACCACTGCCTGAGGCAGCTTCAGCTCGCCCTTGTGGTAGCGCTCGGCAAGCTCCTCGCCGGAGTTCATCCAGAAGTTTCCGAAGTGTACCCGCTTCTCATCGAACTCTATGCCGTGCTTCTCCAGCGATTTGCGGTAGCCGCTGACACGGAGATTAGACGCCTCTATGAAGTCATAGCCCGTGATTATGTCTATCTCGGTAAAGCCGTGCTTTTCCACAAGATGGTCCGTAAGGTCCTCAATATCGTTCTCATCGCTGGTATTGATGAATGTACAGTGCGGAAGGTCCATTTCCGGGAGATATGTCCCCACCACAACGATAGGGATATTCTTTTTTGAGAGATGATCGGCGATCATCTTTCTGAGCTCCTCATTGACAAATGATTCCGAGATAACTATAAGCCCGTCAAGCTCGTCGGAGAGGATAAGGTCGTATATCCTGTTTTCACAGAAAAGCTCCTTCTCCTTGACATTGGGGTTGTAGTTATTGGAAATAATAATGGTGTCTATGCCTACGCACTGATCAAATCTTGCAATTCCCTTTATGATCTGGCGCTGTTCGATGCTGTTTGCTTCCGCTGCAACAACTCCGAAGATCATTCTCTTTTTCTTGATCAAGTTTTCCACCCCTGTAATAATGCTGCGGCTGACCCGGGGCTCTGTTTTCTGCCATGCCCGTTCTGCATTTTTTCTCCCGGTCAACCTATACCCAATAGAAATCAACTTCATTATACATTATTTATTCAAAATTGTCAATGAACTTTTCTGCGTTTTTTCCACCAAAACCGCATTTTTGACAGTTTAATATTTTTATACCGTTATAACGTACAATCAGCGGCGCTTTGCTTTGTTTAATTTGCTGATTTTTTGTGCTTTGTGCAGCAATCTCAGCTCCCACAGACACTTATGTTATGAATTCGAATTCAAAGGAGGGATTCGCATGAACGACTACTCAGCAGACGTCAGGCTCGCCCGAGACGGGGATACCGAGGCCTTTGCAAGACTTTACTCAACTGTATATGAGGATCTCTATCATATAGCGCTGTACAGTCTGCGGTCTCCCGATGACGCTGCGGACACTGTCAGCGACACCGTACTGGACGCGTTCTGCTCAATAAAAAAGCTCAGGGACCCGAAGAAGTTCCGGAGCTGGATAATGACAATACTGGCTGCCAAGATAAAAAGGAAGCAGCTGACCTATTATGCTCCTGCCGAGGAACTGGACAGCGGCTCTCCCCTTGCGGACGGCTTCGACTTTGAGTCCGTTGAGCTGAGGGAGGCTGTGGGAAGGCTTGACGATGAATCAAGACTCATGCTTTCCATGTCGGTCCTGGGCGGCTACACCAGTGACGAGATCTCATCGGTCTGCGGTATCAAGGCAGGCACCGTAAGATCAAAGCTGGCAAGGATCAAGGAGAGGCTCAGGCTTGAGCTTACTCCCGAATTATGAAAGCGAAAGGAGAATGTTTATGAACAATGATGATAAGCTCAGAGAGCAGCTGAAGTCAGAGCCCGTTCCCGACAGGCTCAGTCCCGAAAACATAAAGAAAATGCTGGACGAACAGGCTCCAAAGAAAAAGAGAAGCGGTATCTCCGTTGCAGGAAGGATAACCGCAGCAGCGGCTGCCTGCGCCGTTATAGGCGGAACTGCCGCATACACCATGAACAATGGAAAGATAAATAGAAAGAGCGATAGCGCTCTCATCAAGGAGAAAAGCGCTGTTACCACACCCGAGGGCACTACTTCCGCTCCCGAGCAGGAGCTGAAAAAGCTGGAAAGCTACATGAGCGGCGCCAAGGACTATGAGCAGGTATACACCATGTTCAAGGACGCCGCCGACAGAGCTGAAAAGCAGCGCAAGCTTCAGGAAAAGAGAAACCGCTACAAGAATGATGTGGTCTATGAAGCTGAGGCGGAAGAAGATGCTGACTTCTCCTCCAACGACGAAAAGTTTTTCACCGCAGACACCGCAGTAGGCGGCGCCGTTGAAAGCGGATTGGATTCCCCTAATGCTCCTGCAACCAACTCTGACATCACTCCCGGTGTTGAGCCGTATATCGAGCCTGATACCGAGCCTGCGACTGAACCTGATACAGCCCCCGATACTGAGCCCGCCACCGAGCCTGATACTGAGCCTGATACAGAACCAGCCACAGAGCCCGATGAGGAGACTCCCGAGCACTCAGACACCTACCATCAGGAGCAGAACGTCCTTGAGGCTGATATCGTAAAGACCGACGGCAGGCATATTTATTATATATGCTCTCCTGATGACGAGGAATATATAAACCACCCCACACTGAGAGTTGCCGATGTTAAAAACGGCGAGTTCACAGGTAACTATTCCGTTGACATCAGGAATGACATAGCTCCCGATGCAGATCCCTATCAGATAAGCATTGCGGATATGTATGTCTACAACGATATGATAGTAGTCATCGGAACCAACAACGACTCTGCGTATTTAAATTCCAATTTTGCAACAAGAACGGCTCAGCGCAGCGGTTCTACCTTCGCGGCATTCTACACCACAGGCGACGAGCCTCAGCTCATAGACGTATACTCTCAGGACGGCTATTACAGTGACGTCAGGATATCTCCCGACGGCTATATGCTCCTTATCACCAATTACTCCACCTGCTACTTCAATGAGCTGACGGATAAGAACGAGCCCATCAATTATGTTCCCTGCTGCGGCATGGGCGATGATTGTGACATTCTTCCTCCCGAGGATATACTCCTTCCCGAGGGTGGCTTCGGCACAAGCGACTGGCTGTCATACTCGGTGGTCGCAAGCATAGACCTTAACGAGAGCGGCGCTCCCTCGGTACACGACACAAAGACACTGGCAGGCTATTCGGGCAGCATATACTGCTCAGCAGACAACCTCTACACCGCAGCGGGACGCTGGGACGTAAGCAACGTCACCGACATCACCCGTATCTCTGTAAGCGGCGGAGACATTGTCCCCATGGCAAGCGGCGTTATCAACGGCTCAGTCAAGGACCAGTTCTCCATGAGCGAGTATGACGGATGCTTCCGCGTGGCTGCTACCTACACCGAGACAGAGGAAGTCTTCCACAGATATGATGAGGACATCAATGACGGCTTCTTCACAAGCATATTCAAGGGCATAGTCAGTGACGAGGAAGACGGCTATTACAGCTATGACGTGAAGGGCACCGACACCAGAGTATACGTCCTGGATATGGACCTTAACCTGGTGGGCAGCGTTGAGGGGCTGGGCGAGGGCGAGCAGCTCAAGTCCGCAAGCTTCAGCGGAAATATGGCTTATGTAGTCACATTCCGCCAGACTGACCCCCTCTACGCAGTTGACCTCAGTGACCCTGCGGCTCCTGCTGTACTGGACGAGTTCAAGATAAACGGCTTCAGCACCTATATGCAGAGCTGGGGCGAGGGGCTTCTCTTCGGCTTCGGTCAGGACGCCAATGATACAGGCAGGATAACAGGCGTAAGAATGACCATGTTCGACAACTCTGACCCCAACGACCTGAAGGCGACTGACGTCTATACATGGAACAACATCTACTACGACGAATACTACACAGGCACAGAATTCTCATCAACAGCCGTATGGGACAGAAAGGCTCTCCTGATAGCTCCCGAAAAGAACCTCATAGGCGTGCCCATAAATATCATGAAGTACAGCGATGACTGGTATGACAGGGAAGAAACCACAAAATATGAGTTCTTCAGCTTCGAGGACGGCAGCTTCGTACACAAGGGCGAGATCTCAGATACATTCAGCGATGTTGATACCACAGGTTTCTTTGAATACAACAGAGCCCTCTATATAGGCGACTACGTTTACGTTCTCTCTGACAGTAAATTCGTGGCAGCCGACATGGAGACCCTGGAGATAATCGACGAGCTCACATTTGAAACTCCGATGTACGACCAGTCATATTAAACAGCTTTGCTCCCGAACATGATATAGTCTGATATAAAAACAAGCCATAGTACTTACCGCAGATAAAGCGGAAGTGCTATGGCTTTAATTATGTATATCTTATTGGAAGGCTTTGAATATCTCCGCAAAAAGCGTAAAGCAGAGCGGTATAACGAACATGAGACACGGGAATACGAATACTGCCGCAAGTCCCAGTATCAGATAGACCTTTCCGCTCTTTGGGTGACCTCCTCCGAGACTGATAGCTCCATAGATAATACCGAATATGGGTATCAGGATAGATACTACCACCAGTGCCGCATTGACCTGATCGGGACCGTTCATGGTGAACTGCCCCGGACCTGCGGCAGGACGCCTTGTATAGGCGTTGTTCCTGGTTTCAAGGAATGAATCACAGTAAGGGCACTTTACATCATTTTCGTATACAGATGCTCCACAGTGAGGACAAGTCATTATATCATAACTCCTTTCATCGGTTCGCGGCGGCTAAAAATCCCACCAGCACAAAGAATAAAGTCAGAAGCACCCAGGCTCCGACGGATATGCCTGCTGCCAGCAGATAGGCTTTTCCCGCGCGCTTCTCGCCGCTGCCCAGAGAGGTGGCTCCGTAGATGAAACCTACCAGCGGCACTAACGCCGCAAGTATCACCAGCCCCACCTCAGGAGGCTCGTTCTCGGCGTTGTAGGGCTTCCAGCCCGAACGATAGGGCGGAGGATACATATTCGGAGGAGGATAATTTCTCTGTGGCGGAGGCGGATAATTGCCTCCCGGCTGCGGATAGTTCCCCTGTGCAGGCGGATACTGCCTGAATCTCCTCATGTACACAGGATCGGGAGTTCCGCAGAAGGGACAGGTTGGCATCATTCCGCTGAGCTCTGAACCGCAGGTATCACATTTCATATTCCTTCCCCCTTATCTCACAAAAATATAAGCTGTATAGCCTGCATAGACCGCAAGCATGAGAGCTCCGTGCCAGCGGAGCATTTTCTTTCTCGGCATACACAGCAGCAGTACCATTACGCTCATGGCGATGAGGACTGCCGTGTCTATGGAGTTCTGCATGGTAAACGCCATAGGTGAAATAGTGGCTGCTATACCAAGCACGAACAGTATATTGAATATGTTGGAGCCAACAACGTTGCCCAGTGCCATATCCACCTCGCCCTTTCGTGCCGCTACCACAGAGGTCACAAGCTCGGGAAGGCTTGTACCCAGGGCGACTATGGTCATACCGATGATGTTGTCGGAAACGCCGAAGGAACGGGCTATATCCGAAGCCCCGTCAACTACCATCTTTCCGCCCACAGCTATGGCAGCTCCGCCGCCAACTATGCACAGAAGGCATTTCCACACAGGCATTATCCTGTATTCATCTTCCTCCGCAGCCTCTCCCGCAGCACGGGCTTTTTTGGCTGAGCTTATCATCATATAGAGGAAAACTGCGAACAGTGCAAGGAGTATCACTCCGCCCCAGCGCTGAACAACTCCCGTAAATGCACCGAGAGCCAGGAGCACACCTGCCGCAAGCACGGAAAATGGTATGTCCTTTTTCAGTGTGTCTTTGCCTACAGCCACGGGACACAGCACCGCACAGACTCCGCAGACCACCATGAGGTTGAAAATATTGGAGCCCACGGCGTTGCTTATTGCAAGGTCATTCTTGCCCAGCAGCGAGGCACTGACACTGACCGAGGTCTCGGGCAGGCTTGTACCCATTGCAACTATGGTCATTCCGATTATGAGTGAGGGCACCTTCAGCCGCTTTGCAACAGCCGAGCTTCCGTCAACAAAGAAGTCGGCACCCTTGATGAGCAGGATAAATCCCACTATCAGCAATAAATATTTTACCATTATCCTTTCGATCCGTCCTTTACATTCAAGTTCTTATGAACCTGTAACAAGTTCTCTTGTCTTATTCACTTATATTATTATATCACATAGTCCTGATTAAGTCAACGACATTATATGAACAAATCCGTTATATATTCGCTCAAACGCCGTATTTAAGGGCTTTATCATCGACTGTGGTAGAAAGATATATTATCGAAATCCGGTTTTCTTCTACCAGATTTTCTACCAAAATCGCTCAATTTTCGTTCTCTTTTTCTCGCTATAAATTTTTCGATATTATATTTTATAATCTTGATGTTTGCGATTCTCCTGTCACCGCAGGGGTGTCGCTTTTCTTTTTTCGTCCGCCTGACTTCTTAGGTGCAGGCGTGTCTGTTGTTTTTGCCGCAGTCTTTTTTCTTGCCGTTTTTTTCTTTGTGGACTTCTTTTCAGGCTCGGCAGTCTCCGCAGGAGCTTTGCTCTGCTGTTCCGCTTCACCGTCAAGAACCCTTGCGATAGTCTCCGCAGAAATGACCTTTGCGTTATATTCCAAGTGACTATAAAGATTCGCCGTGATCGCATAGTTGCTATGTCCAAGCCACTCCTGGATTGCCTTCATCGGAACATCGTTTGCAAGCAAAAGGCTGGCACATGAATGTCTCAGATCATGGAAACGCAGATGTCTCAGTCCTGCTTTTGTAATAACATAATGGAAACGGCTGGTCACATACTCAGGCGAGATCAGCTTACCGTAATTGTCTCGGCAGATGAAGCCCTCAAATTCCTTATCATAGGACGAACCGCAGATCTTTTTGAAGTGAGCTTCAAGCTCTTTCTTCTCAAGGAGCATTCTCTCAATATGCGGTATCAGCGGAAGTGTTCTTCTTGTGGAATTGGTTTTCAGTCTTGTCTCCACATAGAGCTTTCTCTGACCATTCTCGTCATAATCGCTGACAACTTTACGCTGAATAGTAATCGTCTTATTTTTGAAATCGACCGCATCCCATCTCAGACCGAGTACCTCGCTGCGACGCAGACCATAATAGGCGGCAATGTGTACCACCAGTTCAAGCCTGTCACCCTTGAATACCTCAAACAGAGAATTCAGCTCGTCCTTATTATAAAAGGTGGCTTCATACTTATCTGCTCTCGGCATAACGAGTTTATCCATCGGGTGGAGTTGAAGATACTCCATTTTCACCGCATAGGCAAGTCCTGAATGGATAGCAAGATAATACTGCTTCACGGCACTGCCCTTGCAGCCCTCATCGAGCTTGTGATTAAGGAACTCCTGAACGTGATTATGTCTAAGCTCACCGAGAGTGATACCCGGATAGTGAATATCAAGGTACTCCACGAATCGCCTGTTAGCACTCTTATATGTCTGATAGGTAGTTCTTGCAAGGTTCGAACGCATTGCCGTCAGCCATTCATTCACATATTCACCCATTGTCATCTTTGATTCGGGAGTGTCAGCCATGACAGCATACGGCTCTTTCATCGCAGAAACAGGTGCAGAAGTGGACTTGGACTTTTTAGGCTTTTCAATCGCTCCTGTTCTGAACTGTTCGTCGAACTCTGCCACGATCTGATCGACCGCTTCTTTCAGAGCCTTTTTCGTGCATTTCTCAGGAAGCTCCGTATTCACCCACTTGCGCTTACGCTTTCCCTCGCTGTCCTTGTAGTCAAAAACAACATACTGTTTTCCGTTCTTTACGGAAGTGATGTACTTATAAGGCAGACTTGCTTTCATTTGATTTTCCTCCTTCGATTTGAAAGCGGTAGAAGTCTGTTGTTGACTCTTTTATTATACACTGGAACCAAATATAATGCAAGACTATTGAACCGCAATTCTCCGATTTTCGGCGCTATGTCCGGCTTTTAACCGTCATTTTTGTGCGCAATTAAGAACTCAATTACGTCTGCTTTCAGCACCCTGATATGCCGACCACTGTGTTCGATACGCCTGATCTCTCCGGTCCCGATCATACCATAAACTTTGGTAGTCCCGAAATGCAAGATCTCACATACCTCTTTCACAGTCAACACAGGCGGATACTTCCGCAGTTTGTTCGCAATATCTTTCTTATCCTCATTGCTCGCCATAAAAAATCCTCCTATCTCTCAAGAGAAAAAGAAAACAAATAGCGTTGATGTTTCATATTCAGTTTTCAAGATACTGAGCCAACCTTATCGGACGGCGTACATCGTCTGTCGGTTATTTTTATGCCCAAAGATTGATGTACTGTTGGCAGCTCCTACTCCGAGGAATAGAAGCTCCCGACGGCACATCAGCCGTCGTTCAAAACAAGGAGGTGTGTGAAGCACCATAGGCAGTACCCGATGAACGGATACTCCCGACAGCGTTTCAGCTATCGTCCTGCTCGATAAGCGGCAGGATACCTTCTTTCTTCAACTGTTCGTAAATGAACATTCTTCCACGCTGCGTCCTCTGTGTATTAGGTTTGGCAATGGAATCACCGTTCTCGTCCAAGACAGTAAAAGTCTTTGACTTAACGTAACCACGATCAGCATACTTCTGATACAGAAGCCATACCTTGCCGAGCTTATACTGTATGCCGTGTTCATGAAGCCACTTGTTCAGCCACTTTGCTGACTTTCCGTAGTCCTTTGCGATAGTGGTTATGGGCATAAGCCCTGCGGATTGCAGAACCATATCGCAATATGTCGCCTTCGGCTTCATTTCCTCGATCTGCTTTGCCTGAATCGCAGTTGTCTCAATGAGACTGCCGTTCTGCTGCTTTGCAAGCTCCAGCCTCTGGTCTGCTATCTGTAATGCTCTCGCCATGACCGCATCGGGACTGTTCCATTGCTTTTCAAGGTTTATGAAGTATTCACGGCAGCGCTTGCCGATCTCGGTACGCTGTATCATGCAAAGCTCCTTTGCCATATCAATGGTGAGCTGATGATCGGTTCTCGGCTTTCCTGCAAGTCCGTCCGACCTATTATTCAAAAAAGAATAATAGTCTATTCCCTCAGAAAAACCATATTCGCACATTCTATCAAACCATATTGAATACTGCGTCCTGACCTCAAGGGCGGCATGAAGCTCCCGTCCGCTGACGGTAGGATTATCATTATCGTATTTCACAGCAATTGTGATTTCATTCATATAGAACACCCTCTCTATCTTGTCGGTGTTTTTGTTTGTGATTTACTCCTGGAATGTCGGGAACGGAGAACCGTCCCCGACGCAGGAGTGGCAGTATGCCTGCCAATATGAAAATAGGAGAAATGGAACTGTCGCATTCAGAGATGTTTTAGGCAGAACCCAAGCCGTCAGCTCAGGCTCTCCCGACAGCATCTCTGCTGTCGTAGTGAAAGGAGTTTCGATAGAGCATCGAAAAATGAAAGAAAAACGAACCTCCGGAAACGGTACAGCCTGAAAATGGACAAAGTAGCTATGCCGTTCCCTCAGCTCAAAGTAAACCTTCGTGTAGGAAGGAGGATAAGAGAGCTTGTTGGCTCATGGAGCGAACGCCCTCTATAATATCAAGCACAGAATTTGAAGAATCGGGCAAGATTTTCACTATTTTTTTCATTGGAAAAAGAAAAATCGTTATTGCGCACAAATTCTACTCCTTGTTTTCGTGCATGATGATGTATAATTTCAGTTTCTCTTTTGCTGACTTGATTCGGTAGCGTACTGTTTCAGTGGTCAGACCGTGGCGTTTCCCTAAATCCGCCATAGTGGTCTTAGTCTCTGCGTAGTAATACTCTACGATAAGCCGATAAAGGTCGGGATAGTCAGCTTTAAGAAGGTTGAGAGCAACAGGAAGATATTTCAGACGCTCGTTATGAAGTCGCTCCCGCTCAAGTTCAATCTCGTTAATGGGAAGAGTGGCAGGATCAGGACATACAGTGATAACATCTTCAAAAGTAGCTGTCTGGATGCGATACTTCTGCTCCTTTTTTTCAAGATACTGTTCGTGAAGGAGAAGCCTGTTATACTCCTTTTCAATGTTCTTAGGCACATCATCACCGAAGTGCATATAGAAAAATCCCGTCATCACTTGCCCTCCTTCGGAGGGAACAGCGGAGTGAGGGACACTTCTCCGGCATCGACCAGACGCTGATTGCAGAGTGCGACCGTATAGCTTTCATCATAGAAGCAGCCGTCAAGGAACTCCCTGATGATGTACGCTCTGTTTCTCTTTCTGCCACGTTCGTCAGGCATCTTCCAGTTGAGCATTCTGAACAAGTGCCGCTGTCTGCAAGTTTGCAGTCTGAGCGCGATGCAGATAGCACAGAGATAGTCGGGATCGTATTTCGCCGTACCATTACGGTAACGGGAGATCGTACCCTTTGGAATGCCCGTAAGTCTGGACAGCTTTCTTGTGCCGACCTCCTTTTCTTCCATATATCGGCGGATCGCAGCAGCTACAGTATCTTCGAGCTGTTTACGCAGACTCCTTGTGCCATAGACTACTATATCATAATCGGTCTTGCCCCTACGGTTGGTGTTCAGCTTCACCTGGGGATCATTATATGTAGTTTTCATAAAACATCTCCGTCCTTTCCTGTCGGACGGAAATGTGCAAATGAACACAGTGAGACTGTCAATCGGCATAAACCGTCCGACAACCAAACATCACTCGTTCATTTGATCGTACCATATTCAATTCCATACAGTGATCGAGTAACCCCTTGCGCAATAGGTTCACTATACGGCTATGCACACCTCGGTGCGCATACTTCTATTATGACCTATCACACCCGAAAAAGCAAGATATAGCGCCGTTTCAGGGTGTCTCATTTTTGAAACGCCCTTTTTTTAGAAAACCGCCTATTCTCCACAAAATCTAAGGTTTTGGATAAAATCTTTCAATCTACTGTCAATCTCATTAAAACTGCGTATCTGCGATGAAAGTTCAAGTTTCTTCTCTGTAAAAAGCGTTTCCGCTATCACACAGTTTTCTCCAAATCATCACAATATACACATAGAAAAAAGGGCGGCCTGTAACTGCACAGACCGCCCTTATGCCGTTTGAAGCCGCATACTACTTCTCAATTTTTGTAACAGCATAGATATTCCGCAAGGCAATCAATGCAGAGCGTGATCTATTGTCATTGTCCAGTACACATTTACCACCTCCCATAGAAAAATCTCTTTCGATTCGTCTGTATGGAACTGTCAATGAACTTACAAAAACCGAGCTGTATGCTTGTCTATCCTGATTATACCAAAACAGTTCGACAGAATTTCCATAACTGGAATAATTCTTCAAATTCTTTTATTATACCATTTTAGATAGACAAAATTTGTACTTCTGAGAGATTTCGGCAAAAAAGAAAGAGCCGTTGTGTAACAGCTCTCTGAGGTATTCGTTATAGATAGTATTTCTTGATGTAAGACGAAACATCGACACCACTTTCCATGTACCTTAGCAGTATCTCCGCACAGGCGTGGGCATCGCTGTCCGCCTTATGATGATCAAGGGCGATACCGTAGTGATCGCACATCACATTGAGGTTATGCTTCATATCGGGAAGAATACGCCTGCCGATTTGAACCGTACACAGGTATTCAGCAGAGGGTTTCCATGTAATGCCGTAGCTTCGCAGGCAGGAACGCAGGACACTCATATCAAAGACAGCATTATGGGCAACAAGGATACCTTTGCTCATGATCGGCTCTATCTTCTTCCAAAGCTCTGCAAAGTTCGGAGCGTTCTTGACTTTATCAGCATCTATGCCCGTAAGCTGCGTGTTGAAGTAATCGAAATGCGTTTCGGGATCAACGAGCGAAAAGTAGTTAGCGACGATCTTGTTATCTTTTATCGCTGTTATGCCTATCGCACTCATACGGTCGTTCGCACGATTTGGTGTTTCAACGTCAAATACTATGTAAATAGCCATATCCTTATCCTCTATCAGTATAGTTCCAATTTGCAGTCATATCCTGTGTCATTATGGTCAGCGATATTATCTATGATAGCTAACATTATAGTATCGCCAAGTTCCTTTCTGCTTTTCTGAGAATTGAGCCACTTTATCACAAACGGCTCTCCCGGTTCATGGCAGCCAAAACCGCCGTAAAGAATATCTCTGAAAGCATTAAGATTGTGTCCGGTCTTGAAACTAATGCCTTTGGTCATGATGAGGTCTATCTCATCGTAAAATCCTTCAATATTTGAAAACTTATTGCCGTCTATTATGTAAGTCCTCATCATTACCACCTCTAAGATCATCGTATAGGATAATTATACCATAGTGCGGTCAAAAGGTCAATCAGCAGAAAAGAAAATGAGCCGTTGCCAGTAGCAACAGCTCACACCCGACTTTGATTCCATTGGATTCAAAGTTCTGATATTTGTTGTAACAATCTCAATATGTTTTCTTCAATCTGAGAAATCACACGCTGAAACTCCGCATCATCTTTACCCGTCGGATCAAGCAAGCCCCAATCATCGTCAAACGGTCTGCCAATAAACGGACAGCCGACATCGCAGCCCATAGAGATCGCAATATCCGGCGTGGAAATATCGCTGACGAGCTTGCTGTATTGTGTCTGCTCCATGTCGATGCCGTAGAGCTTCTTCATAAGACGGACTGCATCCTGGTTGATCTGCGGTTTTGTTTCCGTTCCTGCCGAATAGCTCTCAAAAACATCTCCTGCAAGGTGCTTGCCGAGTGCTTCTGCGATCTGGCTGCGACATGAATTATGCACACAGATAAATGCGACCTTTGGTTTATTCATCATATACACTCCGACTTATCCGTTATATCGCTTATCATAGCTGAGATCTCCGAAGGCTTCAAAACCCTACCCACCGATACGACCTTTTCATTTATCACAAGTGCAGGCATTGACATTGCACCGTACTCCATGATCTTTTGCAGATCGGTGACATACTCGACCTCGATACCCATACCCTCCACAGCTTTCAGAGTGTTGTCATAAAGCTGATGACAGGCTTTACAGCCCGAACCGAGGACTTTGATACAGCAGATACCATTGACCTTTTCTCCACAACAGGTCGATGTGACCTCACTTGCAGACTTTGAACCTCCGCAGCAGCAGGATGTTTCAGCTTTTGCTTCTTCTTTTTTCTTTCCAAACAGTGACATGATATATTCCTCCTAAATGATATAGTTTTGAATGATATTGAAGAAATATCCGACAAGGATAATTCCGACTGAACATATAGCAATGAATATGCCAAGCAGCTTCGGTTTGATCGCTTTTTTCAGCATGATCATCGACGGCAGCGACAGCGTGATAACGCCCATCATAAATGCAAGAACAACGCCGAGTTTTGCGCCCTTTGCGACGAGTGCTTCTGCAATGGGGATACACCCGAATATATCTGCATACATCGGTATTCCGCATATCGTGGCAATGATAACGCCGAACGGATTGCCAGTACCGAGCAGCTTTATCACCCATTCTTCGGGTATCCAGTTATGGATAACTGCACCGATACCTACACCAACTATGACATAGGGAAAGACCTTTTTTACCGTTCCCGTGACCTGTTCCCATGAGTATTTCAGCCTGTCACGCTTTGTCAGCTCGTTCTGCGGAGTGTCAATGCTCTTGCCGTTGCGGATAAACTCCTCGACCTCACTTTCAAGGTGCAGCTTTTCGATCAGCGTACCGCCGGCGACTGCGATCACAAGCCCGACGATCACATAAACCACAGCGACCTTCCAGCCGAATATGCTCATCAGAAGAATAAGAGAGCCGAGGTCAACCATTGGCGATGAAATAAGGAACGAGAATGTCACACCAAGCGGCAGTCCTGCACTTGTAAATCCCATAAACAGCGGTATTGATGAGCATGAGCAGAACGGTGTGACCGTACCAAGCAAGGCGGCAATGCAGTTTGCACCGATGCCGTGAAACCGTCCGAGTATCTTCTTTGTCCTCTCAGGCGGAAAGTAGCTCTGAATGTAGGATATAAGGAATATCAGCACTCCGAGCAGCACCATGATCTTGATCACATCATAGATGAAAAACTGCACACTTCCGCCGATTTTTTCGCTTGTATCAAGACCGCAGGCATTCAGCAACGAGCCGATAAGCCTGTTCAGCCATTTCATACCGAGAATCTCGTCTTGTATGAAGTCCCAAATTCCCATAAAGCACCGCCTTCCATAGATAAATTGAAATCAGTCGATTTATTTACGGGATAAAAAGCCGTATTTTTCATACGGCAGAATTATTCGTTTATCAGCTTTTCTGCGATCAGCACGGCACTCTCTATCATCTTCGGACATTCTGTTGCATACAAACCATTTGCCCTTGCATAAGCCTTGCCCTCATCAGTGGAAATATCGCAGTCAAGCAGCTCACGGCAGATATAAGAGCCGTTTTGTTTCGCAAATTCATCAAGAAAACGCACGGCATAGCTGTTTGCTCTCTCTTTGCTTTCTAAGTCACCGTCTTCGCACATACCGTATTTTAGCCCTAAAGCCATAAGCGCACCCGTACACGCTCCGCAGACCTCAGCCTTGCACATACCGCCGCCGAAGCAAGCGCCGACTTTCAATGCCTGTTCCTTCGTCATTCCAAGCTCCTCGGCAAATGCCGCAAGCACCGCCTGAGAGCAGTAATACCGCTTTGAGAAAAGCTCACTTGCAATTTCTGTGTGTTTCATAGTTTACCTCCAATAAATATATTTGAATTTATCTATACATACTGCAAATAAAAATTCCGAGGTACCACGGACATTTTATTTACAGCAGCATTCTCCGCTGTCAGACACTTTTGTCAGCTCACGCAGAGCTTTCACGGCTTCTTCCATACCTTCCGCAGAAATGGAGTAGTACATCCACTTGCCCTCTTTTCTGCCGTTCACAAGACCACTGTCGCAGAGTATCTTCATGTGATGCGAAAGCGTAGGTTGGGTACACTGCATTGCTTCAAGCAGCTTGCAGGCACATTTCTCGCCGTTTTGCAGAAGCCTGAATATCTGCACCCTGTTCTCATCGCACAGAGCCTTGAAAATTACGGTGATCTGCTTGTTTGTCAGTTCCATTTGCTCACCTCATATTGATGATTTTCTATATTATAGCATACAGATCGAGATTTGTCAATATGTTTTTTGAAATTTGATGTTCTGTATAAAAGAAACCCTCATCGCTGAGGGCTTCTCATTGCAATTATGCCGTTTCAAACAGGCTCTTGAAATTCTTTTTGGAGAACGAGGTCAGCCTACCATTGCTCGCCCATTCTATGAATACATTGTCGAGATCGTCGATGTATAAGACCGTGGCGATGCTGCCGACGGGAACGCTATCACTTATCTTCTCTCTGAGCTTGACCTTTGCTCCGGCTATTACTTCATCTATCATTGCTATGACCTCCTAAAAACACGCTTGTATTATTATACAACAGCGGAACAGGAGTGTCAAGCTCTGCTATTCTTTTATCAATAGTTTCTTATAACTCCTGTCGATCCCTATCGCCCCAAGCGGAGCTGTGATCAGTATCGCAAGCACCGCCACCGATAGCACGATCTTTCCGCATGGCAGACCAAGCGACAGCGGCACCGAGCCGATAGCCGCCTGCACCGTCGCTTTCGGAAGATAGGCTATCACGCAGAAGATACGCTCCCTTGCGTTCAGCTCCGTACCGAGCAGACACAGACACACGCCCACAGCCCTGAAAGCAAGGGCTATGAATATCATCAGCACCGCCATTCCGCCTGCCGACAAGGTATAACGCACATCTACCGCCGCACCCACAAGTATGAACAGCATGACCTCAGCAGCTATCCACAGCTTGCCGAACTTCTCGGACAGCCGTGAGGATACTTTGCTGTCCGTTTTCAGCTTGACAACGCAAGCCATAGCCACAACAGCAAGCAGTCCCGATAATGCAATATAGGGCTTTACAAGCGATTCAATGCTCATCAGCAGAAACGCAGTACCAAGCAGGATAATGACCTTCGTGCTGTTCCTGATCTTGTGTTTGTGCTGATATGACCGATCAAACAGCAGATACAGCCCGATTCCGACCACCGCACCGAGCAGAACGCCAATCACAATGGATATGGGAATATTCAAGAAGTCAGTGACCTTTGCCGAGCCGCCCTGTGCCATAGTTACAAATGTGGAGAACAGCACGATCACGAAAATATCATC
>JAKPUQ010000209.1 GCA_029572815.1 Bacillota bacterium
TGTTTTTTTAAAGTCTTTTCTTGACTTCCCTTTATTCTCATAAAGGAATCTCAAGGGTCGTTACTTTTTTATTCGCATTGTTCAATTTTCAAGATGCTGTCTTCGCTATCTCTCTTCGAGACAGCTTAACTATTATATCACTTTCCTTCAGGTTTGTCAAGCTCTTTTTTCAAATTTCTTTGAACTTTTCTCTCGACTGCTTTCGCTTTCCTGTCGGACAGTGATTATATTATACCACCTGTTTGCCGATTTGTCAAACCAAAGATTGGAAGCATTTTCATCATTTTTTTGTACGAATTAACCGATGGAGGCAAAAATCCCGCTTATTCCACTATAAACAGGACTTTTCTGTCTCCTCCCCATTTTATTTCAGCACTGTTCCGGTTTTCACTTGCACTTTTCCCCGCCATGTGATATAATATAGTTACTGCCACCGGGTAGAAATGCAGAGCATTTGTTAAGTACATCGTTAGGTCTTTGAAGATGTACTGAGCAAGTGCTGTTTTTTTTGGAGGTCAATCATGAAACTAAAGCAGCTTTTCAGTTCACTCACAATTATTGACTACACAATATGGGGCGCGGCAATGCTTTTCATCACCGTTTCCTTTCTTATATTTGACAGGACGAATTTTCTCACTCTTGCTGCTTCAGTTATCGGAGTGACCTCTATTATCATAAATGCAAAGGGACACCCTCTCGGGCAGCTCCTCATGCTGTTCTTTGCCGCTGTTTACGGCTATATTTCCTTTTCCTTCCACTATTACGGGGAAATGATTACTTATCTCGGAATGACTGCTCCTATGGCACTTTTTGCACTTATATCCTGGCTTCGCAATCCTTTTAAAGAGGGTAATGCAGAGGTCAGAGTCAATCACCTCAGCAGACTTGAAATAGCCTTTATGTCACTGCTTACCGTGATAGTCACCGTTATTTTTTACTTTATTTTAAGGTACTTCAATACTGTCAATCTTATCCCGAGTACTGTTTCCGTCACCACAAGCTTTGCCGCAGTTTACCTGACATTCAGAAGAAGCGCATTCTTTTCCCTGCTTTACGCCGCAAACGATGTTGTGTTAATAGTTCTCTGGGCTCTTGCCTCAATGACCGACAGCTCATACATCTCCGTGCTTATATGCTTTGTGATGTTCCTTGTCAGTGACATCTACGGCTTTGTCAGCTGGCTGAAAATGAAAAAGCGTCAGGAAGCTGCTGATCCCTTCCACGGAACTTTTTCTTCCTGATTTTCCCGCAATATCTTGAATTATAAAATATGGTGTGCTATAATTATATTATAGTAATGTAAATTCGGACGCGTCAGAGGGGAGGCTGCGGTTTGAAATTTCTGATATACTCTATGCTCGCCGTCGGAATAATCCAGATGGTGGTAAATATATGGAAATATACTCAGTTCCTGCGTTCACTCCGCGATGTACTTTCGGCGGGCAGAGGAAGAGTAAGGATATGGAAATATGTGGCACTTGTACTGCTCATATTCTTCCTGCTGGGCTATCTTCTTGTCACTTTCAAGGGCAAGCCTGACATCGTCATTGCAGGCATACTGTTCGGCGGCAGTATTTTTGTCGCTATAATGCTGACTATCACCTTTATGCTCATGAGCAGAACAAAGGAGCGAAGCATCGACATCGCTGAGGTCCTCATCGGTGTCATTGACGCAAGGGACCCCAACCTCAACGGTCACAGCCGCCATGTCCAGAACCTGACCATGCTCCTCTATGAGTATATCCCATCACCCAAGAAAAGGCTTATCAATCCTGTCAGTCTTGAGTATGCCGCACTTATGCACGATGTGGGAAAGCTTGGAGTTCCCGAGGTCATACTCAACAAGCCTGCAAAGCTCACCGACGAGGAATGGCAGGTAATGAAAAAAACATCCCGACATCGGCGTAAAGATACTTGAGCCACTAAAATCCTTCCGTCATGTTTTCCCGTGGATACTCTACCACCACGAGCATATCGACGGCACAGGCTATCATGGCATGAAGGGCTGGCGTATTCCCTATGCCTCCCGTATAATCGCCGTAGCCGATACATATTCCGCAATTACCATGAAGCGTTCTTACAAGGAGCCCCGTACATATGAGGAAGCCCTTGAGATAATGAACAATGTTGCAGGTACTCAGCTTGACAGAGACCTGGTGGAGATATTCTGCAATATCCCTAAAAATAAGGTACTCGCCTGCAAGCCCGAAAAGGTGGACTTTGACATTGACGACATTCCCGATAATATAGAAGAAAACAACACCCCCGAAGCCTGAAATGCTTCGGGGATTTTTTCATCATATCTGAGTTCCTTTATGTAAGAAAAACAGGAGCCGCAGTACTGAAACTGCGGCTCTGTATCTTTATTCTGTATGTGCAGCTCAGTCAGCTGCAAGCACCTTCTTATAGGTCTCGATGTAGAGATCGGCAGACGCCGACCAGCTATGGTCGCACTCCATCATGCGAACGATCAGCTCGTTCCACCTCTCCTTATCGTTATAATCATTCCACGCACGCTTTACTGCGTCAAGCATATCGTTTGCGTTGTAGGTCTTGAAGGTGAAGCCATTGCCATTTTCGCCGCCGTTATCGCGGACAGAGTCCCTGAGACCGCCTGTCTCGCGGACAATGGGAGCTGTTCCGTATCTCATTGCGATCATCTGTGCAAGTCCGCAGGGCTCGCTCTGTGAGGGCATAAGGAACATATCAGCGCCCGCATATATCCTTCTGGACAGCTCGGGGATAAATCCGATAGTAACGGACACCCTCTCGGGATATCTTGCAGCCATCTCAAGGAAGAAATCCTCGTAGATCTTCTCGCCGCTTCCCAGTACAGCAAACTTTATGCCGTCGTGGACCATTTCCTCAAAGACACAGCGTATCAGGTCTATGCCCTTGTGGCGGACAAAACGGGTGACTATGCCGATAACAGGCTCATCGCCCTCTGCAAGTCTCAGCTCAGAAAGAAGAGCTGCCTTGCACTTCGCCTTCCCCTCCGGCTTCTTTGAAGAATAGTTCGCCGCTATAGCCTTATCCTTTGCAGGATCGTAAAGCTTTGTATCTATGCCGTTCATGATTCCGCGAAGCTTATACTGCTTGGTGACAAGTATCCTGTCAAGGCCGTGAGCGTACCACGGGTCAAGTATCTCCCAGGCATAACTGGGACTGACCGTAGTTATCACGTCACAGGTCTCGATAGCTCCCTTCATCATATTGACGTAGCCGTCATAATCAAGGAGTCCCGCATTATACATGGGAATGCCCATGGGTTCGCCGAGAACTTCCTTTCCGTATTTGCCCTGATATTCGATATTATGGATGGTGTACACCGTTTTGATACCGTCATAGCCCTGCTGGTACTTATAATAGACATTATAGTAAACAGGGATCAGAGCAGTCTGCCAGTCGTTGCAGTTGATGATATCGGGCGTGAACTTGATATACCTGAGCATTTCAAGCACTGCTCTGTCGAAGAATACAAATCTCTCACAGTCATCATAGAAGCCGTAGAGACCGTCCCTTGCAAAATAATACTCATTGTCGATGAAGTAATAGGTTATGCCGTCCCTGACAGCCATAAATATCCCGCAGTACTGCTTGCGCCATGAGACATCTACGGTTATATTGGTCAGAAAGACCATTTTCTCCCGAAGCTCCGAGCTTACCGACTTGTAAAGTGGTATGACCACCCTGCAGTCATGCCTCTTGTTTTTTATTGCCTTCGGAAGGGAACCTATAACATCTGCAAGACCGCCTGAAGCTGCAAATGGCACAGCCTCGCTGGCAGCAAATAGTATTTTCATATTTGATCACCGCCGTCAGATCTTACCGCCTTTTCCAATATACAGCGGATATGTCTCGGAGCCCGTAAGCACCTTTTCATTGCTTATCTCCACATTCTTATCGGCAATTACCGATGAGATACTGCAATTCTCGCCCACCTTAGTGCCCTGAAGGAGAACGCAGTCCTTGACCACCGAATCCTTTCCTACCTTTACGGCTCTGAAAAGTATTGAATTTATGACAGTTCCTTCAATGATACAGCCGTCAGCAATAAGGGAATCCTTTATGTTTGATTCCAGTCCGTACTTAACAGGACCATTGTCGCCGATCTTTGTCAGAACAGGCATATCCTTGCGGAAGAGGGCATTCTTCTTCTCGGGATCGAGCAGCATCCTGTTTGCCAGATAGTAGTCCTGTATGCTGTCGATCTTTGTGAAGAAGCCGTCATGCTTATAGCCCATTATCTTGAAATCGTCTCTCCTGCCCTGAAGGATCTCACGGGTGAAGCTGAACTGATTTCTGCTTGCAGCATCGGAGACTATCTTCTTCAGGAAGTCCTTGGTGATGATGCACATCTCCAGCCAGATATTGCACTCGCCTGAGAACTGAGGATCCACCAGAACGTCCTTCAGTCTGTTGTCCCCGTCGAACTCAAGAACAGTTGTGCACTTGTTCTTCTCATAGTCGTAAACGCCTCTGCTGTAAACAAAGGTTATATCAGCCTCGTTCTCCATATGCTGCTTCAGCACGGGATTGAAGTTTATGGTAGTTACCACGTCGCAGTTTGACATGATGACATACTTAGCGTTTGAATGCTCAACAAATCCCCAGATATTATTGAGAGCGTCCAGTCTTCCCTTATAGATACCGCCTGTCTGGCTGTATGGAGGAAGAAGGTGGAGTCCGCCCTTTTTACGGGCAAGATCCCAGTCACGTCCCGAACCCAGGTGATCCAGGAGTGAGCCGTAGTTGGACTTTGTGATGACACCCACCTCGGAAACTCCCGAATGAACGAAGTTTGAAAGTGGGAAATCTATAAGGCGGTAGCGTCCGCCGAAGGGTATTGAACCCATAGTTCTCTGCTTGGTCAGCTCACTGACATAAGCGTCGTGCATACTTGCGAAGACAAGTCCCAAAACATTATAATTAACACTCATAGCAACATTCCTCCGTCAGATATTTTCACCTATGATCTGCTTTGGCTCTACTACCTTATCAGCAGATACAGTAACGTTATGTCCGACAACGGCAATGCCCCAGTCGTCTCTGTTTTCGATCATTTCAGGACTTGAGCCCACACGGGCATGGGATTCGATAACGCTGTCGCTTCCCACTATGGCATACTCCACCACAGCTCCGGATTTGATAACGGTGCCGGGCATGATGATGCTGTAATTGACGGTAGCGCCTGCCTCGATGGTAACTCCGGAGAACAGGATGGAGAAGTCAACGGTACCGTCGATAGTGCTTCCCTCTGAGATCATGGAGTTCTCGATGTTGGCGTTGTCGCCCACATACTGAGGAGGCATATTGCTGTTGCGTGAATATATCTTCCAGCTGGGATCATAGAGGTCCAGGGGCACACTGGGGCTGAGGAGATCCATATTAGCCTCCCAGAGAGAATCCAGAGTTCCCACGTCCTTCCAGTAGCCCTCGAACTCGTATGCGAAGAGTCTCTGCTTGTCGCGGAGCATTGAGGTGATGATGTCCTTGCCGAAGTCCTTAGACCAGGGCTCGCCCTTATCGCGCTTCGCGTTTGCCTCATTCTCGTTCTCGATGAGGTACTTGCGGAGCTTCTCCCATGTGAATACATAGATACCCATAGAAGCCAGTGTAGACTTGGGCTCCTTGGGCTTCTCCACGAAGTCCGTTACCTGATTCTGGTCATCGCAGATCATGATACCGAAGCGTGAAGCCTCAGCCTTGGGAACGTCTATAACGGAGATAGTACAGTCCGCGTCATTTGCAACGTGGAAGTCCACCATCTTTGAGTAATCCATCTTGTAGATGTGGTCGCCGCCCAGAACTACCACATACTCGGGATCATAGCGCTCGATGAAGCGCATATTCTGATAGATAGCGTTCGCAGTGCCCTCGTACCACGAAGCGCCTGCCTGAGTCTCATAGGGAGGGAGCACATGAACTCCTCCGTTCATTTTATCAAGGTCCCACGGCTGACCGTTTCCGATGTACTCGTTGAGCACAAGGGGCTGGTACTGAGTGAGAACACCTACTGTGTCAATACCTGAGTTGGTGCAGTTTGAGAGAGGGAAATCGATAAGACGATACTTTCCGCCGTAAGGTACTGCGGGCTTTGCCACGTTTTTGGTCAGTGCATATAATCTGCTGCCCTGACCGCCTGCAAGGAGCATTGCAACGACTCTTTTCTTAGTATACATATTTTTCCTCCTGGATCGCTTATGCGTTATGGAATTTATTTATCCTTGGCAGAGGGTGTTTTCTTTGCCGAGGTCTTTGTCTTTTTAGCAGCGGCTGAGGTCTTTGCCGCAGGCTTTTTCGCAGCTGTTTTCTTGGCAGCGGGCTTTGACTTGGAAGCCTCGTCAGCCTTTGCAGCCGCCTTCTTGGCTGTAGTTTTAGCCTTTGGAGCTGCCTCAGTCTTTGCAGCTGTCTTCTTAGCAGCAGGCTTCTTTTCAGCCTTGGTCTCGCCCTTGTCAGCAGCAGTTCTTCTCTTTACTGGAGCGAACTTGAGGTAGATGACTGACAGAGGCGCCAGTGTCATTGAGATACTGTTGTCATGACCGTGCATAGGCACGCTGTCGGACTTGAATGAGCTCTCCGTAATGCCCGAACCGCCGAACTCGACAGCGTCGGTGTTGAAGATGAGCTTGTATCTGCCCTTCTGCGGGACGCCTATCCTGTAATCACGGCGCTCAACTGGAACGAAGTTGCAGACTGCGATTATCTCCTCGCCGTTATCGTCGATACGTCTGAAGGAGATTATGCTCTGCTTATAGTCATCGTTGGATATCCAGCTGAATCCGTTCCATGAGTCGTCATTCTGCCAGAGCGGCGGATTTTCAACGTAGAACTTGTTCAGCTTTTCCGAGAACTTCAACAGGTCTCTGTGAGAGTCGAAGTCCATGAGATTCCAGTCCAGCTGAGACTTGTAGTCCCACTCCTTCATCTGACCGAACTCCTGTCCCATAAAGAGCAGCTTCTTGCCGGGGTGAGCCATCATGTATGCGAGGAAAGCACGGTATGAAGCGAACTTCTGCTCATACTCACCGGGCATTTTATTTATCATGGAGCACTTTCCGTGGACTACCTCGTCATGTGAGATAGGCAGGATATAGTTCTCCGAGAATGCGTAGAAGAATGAGAATGTGAGCTTATCATGGTTGAAAGCTCTGTAAATGGGATCAAGGGACATATAGCTGAGCATATCGTTCATCCAGCCCATGTTCCACTTGAAGTTAAAGCCAAGTCCGCCTATATCGGTGGGCTTTGTGACCAGCGGCCATGCTGTGGACTCCTCGGCTATCATAAGAGCGTCGGGATGCTTGAGGAAAACAGCCTCGTTGAGATGCTTGAGAAACTCAACTGCCTCAAGGTTCTCGTTGCCGCCGTAGATATTTGCAGCCCATTCGCCCTCCTGCCTGTCATAGTCAAGATAGAGCATGGACGCAACAGCGTCAACTCTGAGGCCGTCCACATGGAACTGGTCGAACCAGTAATTAGCACTGGAAATAAGGAAAGAGCATACCTCAGCCTTACCGTAATCGAAAACTCTGGTGCCCCATGCCTTATGCTCCTTTTTGCGGTCGTCCGTATATTCATAGCAGCAGCTGCCGTCGAACTCATAGAGACCAGCCTCGTCCTTGGGGAAGTGTGCAGGCACCCAGTCAAGGATGACACCTATCCCTGCGGCGTGGAACATATCTATCATCTTTCTCATATCGTCGGGAGTTCCATAGCGTGAGGTGGGGGCGAAATAACCCGTTACCTGATAGCCCCAGGAGCCGTCGAAGGGGTACTCTGTCAGGGGCATGAACTCCACATGAGTGTAGGACATCTTCTTGAGATACGGTATGATCTCTTTAGCAAACGTGACATAATCAAGGAAAACGTCCCCGCCGTAGTTCTTCCACGAGCTGAGGTGTACCTCATACACGTTCACAGGGCTTTTGTATATGCTCTTGTTGTTCTTTTCATCGAACCACTTGTCATCGCTCCACTGGAAGCTGCTCTCAAAGATCTTTGAAGCAGTTCCCGGTCTTGTCTCATAATGCGCCGCATAGGGGTCAGCCTTCATCAGTATCCTTCCGTCCTGCGCCTCGATACTGAATTTATAAGCGTCGAACTGTTTAAGCTTTGAGATCTCAGACTCCCAGATACCGTCCGCGATGAGGTACATAGGATTTGCAGATCTGTCCCAGCCGTTGAAATCGCCGACAACAGATACGCTTACAGCATTAGGAGCCCAAACTCTGAAAGTGAAAACCTTGCCTCTTCCCTTTTTCTTGGAATGAACGCCAAAAAACTTGTATGCTTCGTAGTTTTTACCCTGGTAAAAAAGGTACAGCGGAAAATCATTTGGATTGTTATTTTTATTAACAGACATAATTCAGCCTCCTTTGCTATAATACATTTTATCAGAATAAGCATAATTATTCAAGCATTTTTGCAAATCACGAGAAAATTTCAGATGTTATGCTAATATTACCACTTCTAATTAGTGCATTTTGACATATTTATTCTGGCAATTCCTCGTTAGCCTTTGTTAAAATGCACAGCAATTGAATGTATTTAGCGTGAACTGTATGTCATTTAAGTTAATATTTTGTGAACAAAATGTGACTTTCAGGCAGTTACCCTCACTCCTATGACCGTAACATCATCAGCGTGTATAGTTGGATTGAACACCGACGCCTTTCTGCATATCTCGCTGACCATATACCGCAGATCATCGCCCCCAAGAAGAAGCTCCTTGATGAATGGATAGGCGCTCTCGGAGATACCGTCGGAGAACATGATGACTATATCCCCCTCCTCAAAGCCGCAGTCCCTTGTGAAGACCTCTGACTGCTCATATATGCCTATAGGGAAAGTGGGAGCCGTTACCTTCAGCACACTGCCGCGGTGGCGTATAAGAGTGGCAGCAGCTCCCGACTTTATCACCGTGAGACCGCAGTCATCAAGGTCTATACGCAGGGCATCAAGAGTGGCGAAATTTTCCTCCCCTGACTTTGTGACCATGACAGAATTGATAAGCTTTATGGCGGAGCGGAAGTCAACGCCGCTGCTGACCAGTCTGCGGAAAAGGCTCACCACCATGGCGGACTCCGCAGAGGCGCTTCTGCCTGTACCCATGCCGTCTGAGAGCACCACATATCCCGCCTCCGCCCCGTCGGTAAAAACCGTATGAGTATCTCCGTTTGAGTCTGAGCCGTCAGCAGTTGATGAGGAAGCGCAGACCTCCATGGTACACCGCGGCTTCTCGAACACTCTTATGCGAACCTCCCTCCCCGTGCGTACAGGCTCGGTGCAGCCCATTTTCAGTCTCAGCTCATCGGCTATGAGGTCGCACACCCTTCTCCCCTCCTCGGGAGCGCAGTCCGCAGGAAAGTATATTTCAGTCAGGAGCCTGTTCCTGATGTTGTAATAGGCAATGACCTGAGTGGGAGCAAGCCCGAACTTTTCAAGCTTTCCGCGAATGCTCCTGCTGACGCTTTCAGAGTAGCGCACGTCCAGTCTCTCCCCTGCGGAGTGTACAAGCTCCTCGGTTATCTTCATCTGCTCATGAAGCAGGTCCCGACTCTCGGAGAAGCGCATATCCATAAGCTTTGCCGCCGCCTTTTCACGGGAGCTCTCAGCAAATGCGTCAACGAGCTCCTTCTTTCTCAGGCAGTCCGCCAGCTCCTCCGGAAAGGTCTCAGCGGCGAACTCCGTCATCTCCGCAAGCCTGCGAAAACCGCGGTAGGTATTGCCCCTGTCGGACTTCCAGCAGAAGGGGCGACGGTAGCAGCCCGAGCACACTGCCTGAGAATTTTCCTCTATCTCATAGCTCTCATTCCTGCGCTGAGAAAGCATATCCGAGATACGCTCCGACTCCCTGCGAAGCTCCAGCACAGTGTCCGAAAGAAAGCCCATTCTCGCGTTTATTACATCGGGGAGCATTTTCTCGCCCTCGCTGCCCGTCCTTATCCACTTGTCGGAAAAATTTCCGGCTATAGGAATAAAAAGCAGAGCGCCGCATATAATATCTATCATGCTCTCCGCCCTTGCGAAGGTTACTCCCGTCAGCACAGTCATTACAAAGCTGACACCTGTGAAGAACAGCGCAGCAGTCTGAGGCTTGCGGTCATGCATATAGCCTGTCAGCATACCTGCCGCAGGAAGCAGAACTATGCTGAGCCCCGCCGCCGGAGAAGCGAGAAAGGCTCCGCAGACCGAAAGAGCTCCGCAGAGCACTCCCCCCGTCTGTCTGTAGAAATATGCTCCCGTGAGGGTCACAGCAGCGCAGAGTATCACTCCTATGTTTACCGCAGGCAGCTCCACAGAGCAGAAAGAAGCCGCCGCCATGATATATACCACTGAACAGGAAAGCCCACCTGCTCCCGAAAGGTCAACTGAGCGCTCCCTGCGCAGTCCCGTCACGAGCCTTGCCGCTGCGAATGCGGTGTAGCCTGCAATACTGCCATAGAAGCCGTAAAACAGCAGCTTCTTCACGAGCTCACCTATCACCGCCGACACCGCCGCCCCTGAGACAAAAATGCTTACGGCGGTATTTATACCGCTGAGCTTCGGGTCGCTTTTCGGTTCAAGAAACATCTTGATAATGACTATCAGCGCCAGAGATGAAAGCTTCACGATATTATGCCCCACCGAGCCGCCTATGATACTGCGGACAAGGCTCCCGGTGAAAACCGCCGCCGACCAGGGCAGTCCCACTGCACCTGCTGCGGATATATCCGCAAAGGAGGCAACTCCTCCCACCTTAGCACCTGTCAGCAGAAAGCCTGCTCCGAAGCAGGCTGCAAATGCGGCAGCCGCCCCTGCATACCGCCATTCCCTTATGGTCTTTACTATCTGCATCGTTCATCACCTCACAAAAATATACGATACATTATACCACGGAAAAGCCGCAGCTGCTGTCGGTATCCGCCGTCGAAGCAGAAAAGTGCCGGCGATTTTATGGTGCAAAAAGAAAAAAGCCGTGCAAAGCACAGCCTTTCCTGTCATTTTCTGCCGTCAGCCATATAGAGCAGGGCATTGCATATCGCCGCCGCCACATTGCTTCCGCCCTTGCGTCCCCTTGCAACGATACAGGGTATACCGCTTTCAATAATGAGTTCCTTTGACTGGACCACGTTCACAAAGCCCACGGGGACGCCAATAACCAGCTCCGGCACGAAGCTGCCTGACTTTATGTGGTCACAGAGCCTTATGAGTGCAGTGGGAGCATTTCCAACTGCGTATATCACGGGACGTCCAAGCTCCGCAGCCTTGTCCACTGAGGCAGCCGCCCTTGTAGTGCCCTCTGCCGCAGCCTTCTCCGCCACATCGGGGTCAGCCATGAAGCACTCCACCGAGCAGCGGTGACGAGTAAGGGCAGCCTTGTTTACTCCCGACCTTGCCATGTTTGTATCGGTGACGAAGACCGCTCCCGACTTAATGGCACTGAGCGCCTTTTCCACCGCTCCCTCGGAGAAGTACATATTGTCGTAGTAATCAAAATCCGCCGTGGTGTGAATGGCTCTCATAACTATGGGACGTATGTCATCGGGAAGCTTCCTGTTCCCCAGCTCCGCTTCTATGAGCTCAAAGCTGCGCCTTTCTATATCCTTGGGCAGAACGTATTCAAGCTCCATCATATCCCCTCCTCGATAATTCTGTAGAGAAGCTCTGTGTCGATACTGCTCCTTACACCCTCAGCCAGCAGGTCGAACTGAGCTTCCTTGTAGGCGTGTCTGTCGGCAGTGCCGCCGCTGAAGGCAAGCCCCTTGCTGCTGAAAAGCTGTTTCACTATCCGCTCCGACACCTGAGGCGAATCGAATATTCCGTGTATATAGCAGCCGTAAACGCTGCCCTCATAAGCGCCGCCGCAGTCAAGGAGCTGCGGACTGCTGCTGTCCGTGGTACCCATGTGTATCTCATATCCGCTGAACTCCGCGCCGCTGAGACAGCTGAAAAAGCCGCCTGTATCAAGAAATTTCCCGCGAGTCTGAACCTGCTTTTTCTCCGCGCCGAAAACAGTGCTGCATCTGAGCAGACCCACGCCCCTTATGCTGCCGCCGCCCTCGCTGCCGAAAGGGTCAGAGATATTCTCGCCAAGCATCTGATAGCCGCCGCAAATACCAAATACAGGAACGCCTTTTGCTGCAAGCCTGCCGACAGCTATCTCAAAGCCACTCTCGCGGAGCCATTTCATGTCGGCAATGGTGCTTTTAGTTCCGGGGATAACGACCATGTCGGGAGTCTCAAGCTCCTCATATCTGCTGACGTATCTCACCTTCACCCCGTCATACTGAGCGAAGACGTCGAAGTCGGTAAAGTTAGAGATACGGGGCAGCCTTATGACCGCAATGTCGATAAGCCCCTTCTCTCTTGATGACAGCTTATCGGACAGGCTGTCCTCGTCCTCAATGTCGCAGCGGAGGTATGGTACAACTCCCAGAACAGGCTTGCCGCCGCGCTCCTCAAGTATATGTCTGCCGCTGTCGAAAAGCCCTATATCGCCGCGGAACCTGTTGACAATGAGTCCCTTCACCATTGAGAGCTCATCAGGCTCAAGAAGGCCGAGAGTACCGAGAAGCTGAGCAAAAACGCCGCCCCTGTCAATGTCTCCCACAAGGAGGACAGGAGCCTTTGCCAGCTTTGCCATGCCCATGTTTACAATATCGTCGCTTTTCAGGTTCAGCTCAACGGGACTTCCCGCACCCTCGATGACGATAATATCATGCTGAGCGGACAGCTTTTCATAGCACTCCATTATCTGTGGTATCAGCTCACGCTTTCTGCGGAAGTACTCTGCGGCAGTCATGTTGCCAACGGCTTTGCCGCCCACTATGACCTGAGACCCAACGTCGGTAGTGGGCTTCAGCAGCACGGGATTCATCAGCACAGACGGCTCAATGCCTGCCGCCTCTGCCTGCATAGCCTGGGCTCTGCCTATCTCGCAGCCGTCAGCAGTTATGCAGGAATTCAGTGCCATGTTCTGGGACTTAAAGGGTGCGCAGGAATAGCCGTCCTGGCGGAATATCCTGCACAGCGCCGCCGCGATGAAGCTCTTTCCCGCGTTGGACATAGTGCCCTGTATCATTATCGCCTTAGCCATCAATGCACCTCCTTACCGCGCAGATAAGCGCTTCGTTATCACCATGCAGCCCAACAGCCGTGCGGAAGAAGCTTCCGTCAAGACCGCTGTAATCACCGCAGCTCCGTATAAGTATGCCCTCGCCAAGAAGTCTCTCTCCAAGCTGCGGGATACTGCGGAACAGAATATAGTCAGCCTCCGAGGGATATACCTTGCAGCCGAGGGAGCTGAGCTCACATGAGAGATATTTTCTCTCCTCAGCGATAAGCTCAGCCGTTTTTCTGACATAGTCCTCCTCATCAAGGGCAGCGATGCCTGCCGCCTGAGCAGGGGCGGAAACGCTCCAGTACTGACCTGCGGCGGCTATTTTTCCGGCAGTATCGGCGCTGCCGCAGACTGCGTATCCAAGCCGCAGACCTGCCATTGCGAAAATCTTCGTGAACGAGCGGAGCACTATCACATGACTGCCCATGAAGTTAAGGGCGGTAAGCTCCCTCTCCCTCCCAGTAAAGCCAATGAAGCTCTCGTCCACCAGAAGGTAAGTTCTGTTTTTTTCACACTCCGCTGTTATTTCTGCCATAAGCTCTGGAGAAACGGTCATACCCGTGGGGTTGTTGGGAGTACAGATCACCGCCATATCCACACCCGACAGCTCCCCGAGGATCCGTTCTGTCAGAGCAAAGTTCTCACTCTCGCGGAGAATATGCTCCCTGACATTGCAGCCGTTTTCGCGCAGAGCCTTGCCATACTCCCCGAAGGTTGGAGCGCAGATAAGAGCCGAATGCGGCTTCAGTGCGGAAGCTGTGCGGTAGATAAGGTCGTCGGCACCGTTTCCGCAGACGATTTTTTCCATATCCGCACCTGTTTTCTCCGAAAGCTTTTTGCGGAGCTCCCTGCACAGCGGATCGGGATAGCGCTCCCAGTCGTCTGCCGAAGCAACAGCGGCTGCCCTGACACTTTCTGACATACCCATAGGATTGAGATTGGCGGAAAGATCCAGCCTTACATCAAGTCCGAGATCGTTTCCGCCGTGTGCTGCGTTTATCATAAAATTCCTCCGACTATTACCGCCCTGACAGCCGCCGACACGATGAACACCAGTGCCGATGCCGCATACATGAGCCTGTTTGCCCGCGGTATATCCTCATTTTCAATATCCCTGACAGGGGCGCCGATGAACTCCTTTTTGTGGAGCTCTCCGAAATAGTAAGCGTCACCTGCAAGCTGAACTCCGAGAGCACCTGCACAGGCAGACTCGGTCTGTGCAGAATTTGGACTTGCGTGCTTTCTGCGATCACGCTTCCAGATACGGTATGCTCTTCTGCCGTCCAGTCCGATAATGGGAGCACAGACTATCATGGCAAGAGCAGTAAGACGGGAGGGTATAAAGTTGAGCACATCGTCAAGCTTCGCCGCAAACCGTCCTATATCAGCGTATTTCTCGTTTTTGTAGCCTATCATGGAGTCCATGGTGTTGGCTGCCTTGTAGAATGAACCGAGAACCGCTCCCCCCAGCGACATATACATTATGGGAGCCGTTACCCCGTCGGAGGTATTCTCCGCCACGGTCTCCACAGCCGCCTTGATAATGCCCTTGCTGTCAAGGACAGCCGTATCACGTCCCACTATCATGGATACTGCCTTTCGTGCGCCCTCGGTGTCCCCTTTGGAAGCGGCACGGTATACCTTCATGCTCTCGTCCCTAAGGCACTTTGCTGCCATGAGATAATAGCACATAACGCCCTCCGCAGCGGCTCCCAGCCATATATTCACACTGTAGCACAGGATAATTATCCCCAGGGGCACTGCTGCCGAGGCAATGAGAACTATCAACGCCAGCATGACTCCTCCTGCCCGAAGATGACCGCCCATTCGGCTGCGGACAAAGCTCTCCAGCCGTGAGATAAGCCTTCCCACAAGTCTGACGGGGTGCGGAAGGCTGTAGGGGTCCCCGAGAATGCTGTCCAGCACCGCTCCTATGAGAAGGGGCAGGACTGCTGCAAAGTAATTCATATTTTCTCCGTAACTGTTATCTTTTCGCCATCGAACTCGGTAATGAAGCCGTGTCCGTTTGTGACCTGCCAGTGGTAGTAGTCCTGATGGGGCTGCGCAAAGCGCTCAAGTATCGCCATAATAGTGCCGCCGTGGACTACGAATGTGGCACTGCTCCCCTCGGGCACCTTTGCTATTGACGCAAGAAAGCCTGCAACGCAGCGCTCCTTGAAATCCGCAGGGTCCTCCCCCCTCGGGAAAGGCGCTCACGCCGCCGCTGTCTATCCATTTCTGATACCTGCTGTCCGTGGAAAGCTCGATGTAGTTCCTGCCCTCAAAGGCACCGAAATCACACTCTCTCAGCTCCTCGCAGATGATGGGAGCCTTGCCTGGATATATGAGCTCCGCCGTCTGTATGCACCGCTTCATGGGACTGGTTATGAGCACTCCGCAGGGAGGGTAGTCAGTCTTCATCAGCTCGGCGATACCCGAGAAGGAAAGGGGCTCGTCAGTCCTGCCCACATAGCGCATTTCCAGGTTGCCCTCGGTCTTTCCGTGGCGTATGAAGTCAACCCTCACGGAGAGCTCCCTTGATGTAGGTGGGGATACCGCAGATAACACGTATCACCGTATCGCTCTCACTTGCTATCATGCAGCCGCATCTGCCCGTCGCCTCACGGCGGACACGCTCAGCCTTGACCAGTGGGACTATGCCGCAGCCTATCTCGTCCATGATGACCAGAACGTCCTTGTTAGTCTCGCAGAGACGCTTAGTGAACTGCACAGGGTCAACACCCTCCGCCAGCAGCTTTGCTATGAGCTTATGATAGCTCTTTATGCAGACTGCGGAGAAGACCTCCTCAAAATCACAGGTGTTGCCGTTGACCATATCTGCCTCATCTATGCCGAAAAGCTCAGTGGCACAGCCTATCTTGCCCTGATATGCTCCTCCGATTATCATTTTCATATCACATGACCTCCATTATTCTGTATGTAAGCGCAGCAGAAGCTGCAATGACCAGTTCGCACACCTGCAGGAACCAGCCTGCAAGGTCTCCTGTAATACCGCCGAACTCCTTGTATGCCATACAGCGGTAGTATAAAAGAGTCAGCAGAGCCGCCGCCGAAGCCGCTGCACCTGCTCCGGGACTTATCACAACCATAGATGCCACGGAAACTGCGGACACGATGACAAGAGCTGTTATGGTAGCCCGTTTATGAGCAGGAGCGGTAAAGCTTTGCAGGCTCCCTTCCTTTTTTGCAGCGCGGAATGTTACAGCTGCCAGTCCGCTGAGAGACCGTGAAAGCACATATCCTACGCAGACCACCGCCGCTGCGGAGAGAGCTCTCAGCTCAGTGAAAAACGCAGTATAAAGCACAAGATAAAGCCCCAGCTTTATTGCCGCAAATGCACCTATATGTGAGTCGCTGAGTATCTTCAGCTTTTTCTCCCTGTCTCCCCATGAAGCCCTGGCGTCGCAGGTATCGCAGAAGCCGTCAAGGTGAATCCCGCCTGTGACCATGACAGTGATGCCCACAGCACCTGCGGCATAGAGGATACTGCCGATGTGAAGCACTCCGCACAGGTACCGCCACCCAAGCACCAGTCCGCCGATGACTGCTCCCACAAGTGGGAAAAAGCACAGGGAAAACCGTCTGTTCTTCTCGTTCCATTCGGGTCTCGGAACGGGGATACGGGAGTACATGAGCAGTGCCGAAAGCAATGAATTCAGCATATAAGACGTCCCTTGCGGACTATCGGTATACCGTAAACGCACTCCACCACATTGTCGGCAAGCTCAGCGATACGGCGGTTTATTATCGCCATCTGCTTTATGTATGCCATAGTGTCGGGAGAGTAATCGTTGCCGTCGCTGCCCACCTCGTTGGTGACGATGACCAGCTCCTCTGTCTTTTCTGAGAGCCGCTTTATGCCCTCAACGATCTTTTTCGCAGGGTCAAGCACCTCAGTGCCCACAAACATCTCATTCGCACAGAGATTACCCACGCACTCCAGCAGCACGCCGCTGCCCTCGGGTATCTCCGTATCGCCTATATCACGCAGTCTTTCAACGGTAACATAGTTCTTGCCGCAGCGCATCTCAACATGACGGGCGATTATCTCCTCAGCATCGTCCCCCACGGGATTCATGGTGGCGATATAGTATTTCTGCCCCTCAAAGCGATCCAGCACCCTCTCAGCGTAACCCGATTTACCGCATTTAGTTCCTCCTGTTACCAGTGTGATCATTTCAGTTCCACATACCTTTCTATCCCCGCGCTCTCAAAGCGGTGGGAATTATAGTAAAGCGCCGACGCTCCGTCAAGAAGCGGCAGCAGCAATATTCCTCCTGTGCCCTCGCCAAGCCTGAGACTGCCGTCGATAACGGCTCTGAGCCCCAGCCTTTCGAGAAGCATTCTTCCCGCAGGCTCCGCAGAAACATGGCCTGCAAGCATATAGTCCTTGCAGTCGGGGGCGAGCATTGAAGCAAGCACCGCCGAAACTGCTGATATAACACCGTCTATGATGACAGTTACGCCGTAAACGGCTCCCCCCAGGAAAAGTCCCGTCATGCCTGCTATCTCGAAGCTTCCGAGCTTTGCCATGAGCCGGACTGCATCGCCGTCACAGGGAGAGTTAACAGCAATGGCGCGCTTGACAGCGTTTATCTTGCGGCGGAGCCCCTCGGTGGTGAGTCCGGCTCCCCTGCCTGTGACTGCCTCGGGAGGGAGCCCCAGTATCACCGACGAAAGGGCAGCTGTGGGAGTTGTGTTGCCAATGCCCATCTCTCCCGTAACAATGAGCTTTACGCCCTTTTCTGCCAGTTCCTTCACAATGTCCATACCCACAGCAATAGCGGTTTCAGCCTGACTTACCGTCATGGCAGGACCTGCTGCGATATTTCCCGTACCGTGGGCGATCTTCCTGGTGATGGTATTCTCACAGGAGGAGTCACCCTTCATGCCGATGTCAACAGACAGCACCTCTGCTCCGTAGACAGCCGCAAGAGCGTTTATGTTGGACCTTCCGCAGGCGATAGCCTCAGCGCAGGCAAGGGTCACGGAGCTGTCGGTCTGGGTAACGCCCTCTGCGGTCACGCCGTTGTCGCCGCACATGACTACCACCGCACGCCGCGAAATATCGGGGCTGTCGGTTTTCTGCACCGCAGCTATCCTGTCCCACATTTTCTCCAGGACACCGAAGCTGCCGAGGGGCTTAGCCACGCCGTCCCAGTGCTCCTGAGCCTTTGCAGCGAATGACCTGTCCGCAGGTCGGATAAGCTTCAACCTTTCCATTTGACACCTCCGTAGGCGGCGCAGGAAGCAGCAAAGCGCTCAGCCAGTCTGACGTCCGAATAAAAGTAGAGATGTGGAAATCCCGCGTACATTTCGGAAGTCGCGTGAACACACTTCCAGCTTCTTCCGTCGGACTTGGCAGCGGTGAAGTCTGCTCCGCAGTCCGTGCTGTCCCAGTAGTGGAATTCGTGGGCAGGAAAGCTGTCCCCCTTGCGACAGAGAAGACAATCCTTTTCGGCAGTCAAAGTGACATAGCCGAAACGCTGAAGCCTGCCGGTCTCAAAGGCGGTGCCCTTTATTACACCGACCATTGGGAATTCCGCACCGTCAGCAGTTCTTATACTGTCATGGAGATACATGAAGCCGCCGCACTCGGCAATAGTTGGAAGTCCGCTTTCGACCGCCGTCTTTATGCACTCTCTCATGGAGCCGTTTGCCGCCAGTTCCTCCCCGTGAAGCTCGGGATAGCCGCCGCTGAGGATGAGTCCGCAGCAGTTTTCGGGCAGCTTTTCGTCCTCAATGGGTGAAAAGTATTCAACGGTGCAGCCAAGCTTCTTCAGCAGGCTGATATTCTCGGAGTAGGTAAAGCAGAAAGCACGGTCCGCCGCTACAGCTACCTTTGGCGAGAAATCCGTACATACTCTGTGCAATTCTTGCGCTGTAAACTGCGGAAAGCTTTTTTCGGACACTTCTATGAGCCTGTCAAGGCGAATATGCTGCTCCGCAAGCCTTCCAAGCTCCGCAGTTTTCTCCCTGAGGTCAGCTATCTCCGCAGCGGTGACAAGTCCCAGTCTGCGACTCTCTATACCCGGACTTTTCGGCGGCATACAGCCGAAATACTCAGTCTCCAGCTCACTGCACAGCCTCTCCGCCATGGGAATGAGTCTTTCAGGGAGCCTGTTAAAAACGAAGCCAGCTATATTATTGGGGACCTTGTATGCGAGAAAGCCCTTCATGACAGCGCCGATAGACTCCCCCGAGCCCTTGCAGTCCAGGACTACAACAGCAGGAGTGTCGGTAATGTCAGCCACAGAGTGTGCCGAGCCCCTTCCGTCAGCGCCGTCATAGTAGCCCATAACGCCCTCTATCACGGATATATCGGAATTCTGACCGTTCTCCCACAGAAGCTTCCTTATGCAGTCATCGCCACAGAAAAAGCTGTCCAGATTATGAGCGTCCGTGCCGATGATACTGCTGTGGAACATGGGATCGATATAATCGGGTCCGCATTTGAAGGAGGCGACCGTCAGCCCCCGCGCCTTCAGTGCCGCAAGAACTGCACAGGTGACCGTGGTCTTTCCGCAGCCACTGTGAGTTCCGCCAATGAGTATTCTTTTCATACAAGCTTCCTTTTTATAATAAATACAGGGTTAAGTGCAGACATCATCGTATGCGAGCCAACTTTATTAGTCCTTGCGACTGCTATCTGGGCAATTTCGGCTTCAAATCCGAGCTCATCAAATACTGCTGTACACTCTGCAAGAGTTTCCAGTGAGACCGCAGTAACGGTCAGTCTGATATTGCTGTTTTTTTCATAGGCTGCCTGAACTATCTGCCTCAGCTCTCCCCCCGAACCGCCAATGAAAATGCAGTCGGGACGGGGCAGGTCTCCGACGATCTCCGCCGCTCTGCCAGTATGTATGACAATGTTATCGCAGCCGAATTTACGCCTGTTGCGGTCAATGAGCTCCGCAGCCTCGGGCGACTTCTCAACGGAGTGGACAGTTCCCCGCTCACAGCGCACAGCCATCTCCACGGACACAGAGCCCGTTCCGCCGCCGATGTCCCAGCATACGTCCGTCCTGCCGATGTCAAGTCCGGAAACGGCAATTGCGCGTACCTCCGCCTTAGTCATGGGTACCTTTCCCCTGTCGAACCTTTCATCGGGGATACAGCCCGGTACACTGCGCTCATAGTCAGGATTTTCCGCCAGCAGCACACACAGCTCCGCGGTAGTTATATCTGAAAGCTCTGAAGCTGTTCCGCTCCTTATCCTCTCGTCGGCATATCCAAGTCTTTCGCCGATATGCACCATAACTCCGCCCATGCCGTAGTCACAGAGCCGCCTGCACACCTCAGCCGCCGTTATATCTCCGCCAAGGAGAAAAAATGTCAGCCTGTGGGCTCTGACCGCCCTGACAATGTTGCCGCTTTTGCCGTGAAGGCTGACAAAATTGCAGTCCGACCAATCCATTTTCAGCTTTGAGAAAAGGTAAACAGGTGAAGCTATACCGCAGATGAACTCCACATCATGGTCAGCAAGCGCCTCCGCAAGCTGCGCTGCACCGCTGAAAAAGCCGCAGTCTCCCGACATCAGAACCGCCGCTGTAGAAAAGCTGTTCTCTTCAAGATATCGAGCTATTTCGGCGCTCCTGTACTCCTCAAGGACAGGCTTTCCGCAGGAGCGGTAGTCCTCCACCATTCGTTTTGCACCGATAATGACCTCGGCGGCTTCAATTGCAGCTCTCCCTTCGGCAGTCAGCGTCCTGCTGCCGTCGGCTCCCGTACCTACTATGTATACCTTCATATTGTCACCTCCTCATGGCGTAAATCAGGGACTTTATCTCCTCAATGGTGCTGCCCTTTTCCTCGGGACGGGCAAGCACTATCGCCTTTATACCGCACTTTTCCGCAGCCTCCAGCTTCTCGGGAAAGCCACCCGCAGCACCGCTCTCCTTTGTCACCAGAAGCGCCGAACTGCTCCGTTTTATATGAGCCATGTTCTGCTCAACGCTAAAGGGTCCCTTTTCCAGGATAAGGTGCTCATCAGGATAGCCCATTTCACTGCACAGCGCCCTTACGCTGTCCGTGGGAAGTGCTCTCACCCAGACCCTTTCGGCGTAGTTTTCAACTTCCGTAAGCTTCGGCAGTTCCTTGCTGCCGAGAGTGCTGAGCACACTTCCGCTGCTGCTGTTTATGAGCTTCACCAGCTCGTCCATGTCCCTGACGGCAACGCAGTCCCCAAGCTCCGATGAGCTGCGCAGGAGTCTGTGATAGGGCAGTTCCGCAGCCTTGCAGGCGGCGATAATATTAGCTGTGACCTCAGTGGCGTATGGGTGGGTGGCGTCAATGACCGCCCTGCACTCCAGCTCTCTCATGAGGTCTGCCATTTCACCGCTGTCAAGCCTTCCCACAAGGATACGAATTCCATTTTCGTGAGGTAGCAGCTTTCCCCCGTATTCCGTAGCCACGGAAATCGCCGCAGTAACTCCGCAGGAACAGCAATACTGAGCAAGCTCTCTGCCCTCGGTAGTTCCGCCGAATATAAGCAGCTCACACATTTCTGTAGCCCCTTGGCGTCACCATTTTTCCGTCTATTACTCTGGTCTCTGAGTTGCCGATGAACACGGTGGTGAACATATCAACGTCAGTCCCGCGGAGCTCCCCGAGAGTGAGGACTTTGCTCTCCTGCCCCTCTCTGCCGATATTCCGCACATATCCGCAGACCGTATCCGAATGGCGGTACTGAAGGATAATATCGCAGGCTCGCATAAGGTAGTCCGCACGTTTTTTCGATGAGGGATTGTACAGGGCGATGACGAAGTCCCCCTCCGCCGCACAGCGAAGCCGCTTCTCTATCTTCTCCATGGGGGTAAGCAGGTCGGAAAGGCTGATGATGGCAAGGTCGTGGGTCATTGGCGAGCCAAGGACAGCTCCGCCGCTGAAGGCTGCCGAAACACCAGCCACCACCTCAATATCCGCGTCGGGATAGTCCGCAGAAAGCTCATAGGCAAGCCCAGCCATACCGTATAGCTGACTGTCGCCGCTGCAAACCAGAGACACGGTCTTTCCGCTCTGTGCAAGGTCAAGTGCAAGGGCAACGCGGTCACGCTCCTGTCTCATGCCTGTGGAAAGGCACTCCTTTTCGGGAAAGAAGCCCTTTATCTGCTCCGCATAGACGGTGTAGCCAACCACAACATCGCTGTTCATCACAGCCTGCTGAGCTTCCAGAGTCATGCCCTGACGGCTGCCGCAGCCAATGCCCACAACGTAAAGCTTCATAGCACGTTCCTCTCAAAATCCAGATATACGGGAGCCTCAGCCGCCGCCACGGTAACTCCGTCAAAGGCAGTCTTATGAAGCACCAGCCTGCCGCCGCTGCGCAGCACCGCACTGCGCTCGCAGACATTGTCCGCACCTGTGGTCTCGCGGACAAAGTCAGAGGAGGCAAAATCGCCGCTCACCGCCATAAGCTCATCGGCGGTATAGGTCCGCAGCTCAATATCCCTGCGCTCACAGAATTTGAGAAGCCCCTCCTCCCGCGCTTTCAGGTCAATGGAAGCCACACCGCAAACTCTCTCAGGGTCTATCCCCGCCTGACTGAGAGCTGAATTCACTGCACTTTCGATTGCTTCGGCAGAGGTATCCTTTTTACAGCCTATACCCAGAACTATATTCCTCGGGACAAGCCTGAGAGTAACGTCAAAGGGTTTCACACCGGGCTCTGTACCAACATAGATACCGGTTCTGCACACGCCGAACTCTGTCAGCTCGTCGGGCAGTCCGCCGTGTCTGTACTCCGTGGAAAAGCCCACCTTTTCATCGTCCAGCACCTCCGCAGCTATCTCCTTTGCAGCAGCAAGGTCGGTGATGATAAGCCCGTTTGCCACTGCGAAGCTGTCAGGCGAGAACTGTCCGCCAACGTCCGTAGCCGTAGTTATTACGGGAGTATTTCCCAGAGCCTCCGCCAGCACCTCCGCCAGTCGGTTGGCACCGCCGATATGACCGGAAAGCACGGGGATAACGAAGCGTCCGCAGTCGTCCATGACTATGACCGCAGGGTCGTCAGCCTTTGTGCCCAGCAGAGGAGCCACCGCTCTCACCGCAATACCGCAGGCACAGACGAAAATAAAGGCGTCGGAGCGCTTGAAAAGCCGCCCCACCATGCTTCCCATATTCCAGAACACCGCAGAATTGTCATCGGTGTGCTTGTGAAAACAGTAGCGGCTGACCTTATGCTCACCGCTGAGGACCTCCGCAGCCCTTTCCGAGAGCTGTCTGCCCTTCTCCGTGACGGAAAAAATCGCTATATTCATTTTGGCTTCTGCCTTTCTGAACTCAGTTTCAAAATTTTTGTCATAGAGCTTTGAAAGCTCGTAATCGTCTCCCAGGAAGTCTCCCACAGTTATGAGAGCAGTCTTGCTTATGCCGTTTTCACGGGCAGCCTTTGCAAGAGTTCCCACGGTACAGCGCACTACCTTCTCGTCCTGCCATGTAGCTTTGTAGACTATCGCCGCAGGAGTTTCGGTGCTGTAGCCGCCCTCAATAAGCTTTCCTGACAGCTCCTCTGTCATTGAGGCGCTGAGGAAAATGACCATAGTCGCATGGTGAGCGGCAAGGCTCTCAATGCTCTCCCTTTCGGGGACGGGAGTCCGTCCTGCCATTCGGGTGAGTATCACCGTCTGTGACACATCAGGCAGTGTGTATTCCGCCTTCAGAGCCGCAGCAGCTCCGCAGAAGGAGCTGACGCCGGGAGTGACATTGTATGATATACCCAGAGCGTCCAGTCTGTCCATCTGCTCCCTTATGGCGCCGTAAACCGAAGGGTCTCCCGTGTGGAGCCTTACGGTGTGAAGTCCCTCAGCCTCAGCCTTTTCCATGACCTCTATGACCTCATCAAGGTGCATGAGGGCGCTGTTGTATATCCTGCACTCCTGCTTTGCATAGTCAAGGAGCTGAGGGTTCACAAGCGAGCCTGCGTAGATTATAACATCAGCCTGCTCCAGCAGCCGCTTTCCTCTGAGAGTTATAAGGTCAGCAGCACCGCAGCCTGCTCCCACAAAATCAACCATTTTCTTCCTCCGTGATAGCCTTTATGAGCTCCTCCGCAAGAGCCGTCCTCACTTGCAGCTGACGCTTATAGGAAAACGCCAGAGCCGCAATAGGAACAGAGTCCTTTACTCTCGCGCGGAGGTAGCTGTCCATGCGCTGAGAAAGTATCTCCGCAGTTTTTTCAAGGTATCCGCCTTTATCAAGTATATCCATGGCAGCGTCCGCAGTAGCACAGTCGGGCAGCCTTTTCAGGGTCTCCGTATCAGCTCCCGCAAGCACACCGCAGGTGACAAGGACGTCCATTCTGCCGTCCGCCCATGAGGAGTGGGTGTTCATAATACCTGCACCCAGCTTTACCAGCTTTCCGATGTGACCCACGATAAGTATGGACTCAAAGCCCAACTCCATGCCTATGTCGATGGCATCGCCGATGAAGTTGCTGCAAGTGACGCTCCTCTCCAGTGAAAAGGGCAGCTCTCTCTGAACGAAGTCCTCGCTGTAATTGCCGATAGTAAGCAGCATATTCCGCTGACCTGCGGCACGGCGGATATTAGCCTCCGTGCGTATAGTTTCTATAACTGCGGTATTGCTCATGGGCTCCACGATACCGCTGGTACCAATGACGGAGATACCGTCCTCTATCCCCATGCGAGGGTTGAAGGTCTTTTTCGCCAGCTCCACCCCCTGAGGTATGGAGACCGTAACCTCAAAACCTCCCGAGTAGCCGTATTTCTCGGCAATTTCCGCAACAGCCCCACTTATCATGCGCCTCGGCACCGTATTTATGGCAGCGTCCCCCACGGGACGGTCAAGCCCTGCCTTTGTGACAACTCCCACGCCCTCGCCGCCGAGTATAACAGTTCCTTCGGGGATAAGTCTCACACGGGAGTAAACTCTTATGCCATTGGTGATGTCGGGGTCGTCGCCGCTGTCCTTTACTATGGCGCAGGAAGCGCTTCCCTCATTCAGCTCAGCATCCACCACATCAAGGTCAAGCAATATGCCCTTGGGAGTCATGAGCTTCACCCCCGTGACCTCATGCCCCGTGAATATCATCTCAGCCGCAGCCTTTGCAGCTGCTGCCGCGCAGGAGCCCGTGGTATATCCGCATCTGAGTTTCTCCGCGCCCCTGTAAACATATTCCTCAAGTCTCATCTCTGCACTCCCCGACAATGAACACCGTAAAATAGCCAAGGTCATCGGGTACCTGGTCAAGGCTTCCGAATATCCTCTCGTTATCAAGTCCGCAGTTCTCTATTACAGAAGTACGCAGGGCAAGTCCCTTTTTTCGCAGTAATGCAATAAGCTCACCGCTTTTGCTGCCTGTTTTCATGATGACCTTTGTGCCCCTGAGGTCGAGGAGTTTCTCAAAGTCCTCACAGCCATAGGGCAGTATGTGCAAAGGCTCGCTGCCCAGACACAGTGGCTTTCCGAGAGAGGCAGCAGCAGCGCTGAAACTTGTGACTCCTGCGCATATCTCTGCTTTGAAGCCTCGTTCCTCCACGCGCTGCGCAATACGGCTGAATGTGGAATACACGGAAATATCCCCAAGTGTAGGAACTGCAACGTCATCACTTTTCAGAAGTCCGCAGAGTATTTCCGCAATCTCGTCGTAGTTTCTGTCAAGGGCTTCCCTGTCCCTGCACATAGGAAAGTCCAGATACACCTTACGCTTGCCCGACATGTCCGCAGCCTGCTCCGCAATCGACAGAGCCAGACTGTTCTCCCCGTGAGTACGTGGAACCGCGATAACGCCGCAGCTCTCCAGTATGCGTACAGCCTTCACCGTCATGAGCTCAGGATCACCTGAGCCCACGCTTACGCCGTATAGAGTTCCCATCAGCCCTTCATCAGCTCAGCCGAGAGCGCAATGAGCTGCTCCATATCCAGCTGCTCTATCCTTGCAGCCTCAGGAAGCCCCATACCCATAAGTGCAGAGTAAACTCTGTCCTTGGGTATACCCATAACGGAAGCAAGGGAGTTTGCAAGGGTCTTGCGGCGCTGTGAGAAGCCTGCCTTTACCACGCGGAAGAAGAACCTCTCACTCTCCTCGTCAAGACGGTGCTCACGGTTAAGGTCTATCCTTATGACAGCGGAGTCCACATTTGGCGCAGGCATGAAGCTTCCCCGTGAGACGCCGAAAAGATTCTTCACGGTGCCGTAGTAGTTTACTCCCACGGTGATAGCTCCCGACTCTCTTGTGCCCACCTTTGCGCAGAGGCGCTGTGCAGCTTCCTTCTGAACCATAACGGTAATAGACTCAATGGGAAGCCTGCTCTCCAGAAGCATCATTATGATGGGCGATGTTATGTAGTAGGGCAGATTTGCGCAGACAGCCACTTTCAGTCCGTCAAACTCCTCCTCTATGAGCTTGTGGAGGTCGCATTTCATTACGTCCTCGTTGATTATCTTCACGTTGTCAAAGTCCGCCAGTGTCTCCTCAAGAATGGGGAGCAGACGGGTGTCTATCTCAACTGCCGTGACCTTGTCTGCTCTTTTGGCGAGTTCTGCCGTAAGAACGCCTATACCCGTGCCTATCTCCAGCACTCCGAAGCCCTTGCAGGCATTGCCGTTTTCGGCTATTTTCGGGCAGATGTCGGGATTGATGATGAAGTTCTGTCCCAGCCCCTTTGAGAAGCTGAAACCGTGTCGGGAAAGTATATCCTTAACGGTGCCGATGTTTGTAAGATTCATTCAGTACTCCTTAGACCTTATGCCTTTCTTTTTCGGAAAACTCCTTTTGCTTTGCGTCATTGAGCTTTTCCATATTGTTTACAAGATAGTCTGCCGAACGGTAGGCTCTCTGAAAATCCATGTCCTTGAAGTGGACCTTCAGGTCTACGAATTCGCCGTCAATGACTATGTCAAGCTCGCCAATCTGACGCCCTCTGTACTTCTGTCCCGCATACTTTATGTACTCGTCTATCTCAGCTCTGTCCATTTCTCCGCCGATAACATTAATTTTCATTTCCAAGCCTCCTGTTCAGTATAAAAATATCACTCCGACTTCTTACTGTCGGTGTCAGTGTTTTCGTTTATGACGCTGAGCTTTTCTGCCAGCTCAGCCTTTGCGATGACCTGTTCGCTGCCGTCGCTGCCGATGAGAAGTATCTCCTTGCCGTTGGAGCAGATAACGCCCTCACTGCACAGAGTATAGTCCATGACACCCTTGCGCACCACGGTCTCGGTACCGTCGGGACTTATCCTTACCAACACGCGGCTCCTGGGAAAAATACCGGGATTTGCGTCCCCTGCCGCAGCGTTCTCCTTCTCATTCTTCTCAGCCTCAAGAAGTCTCTGCTCGAAGAATATCTCCCTGGGCGACTTGTTTCTGGTCTTGACATCGCCCTTTTTCTGAGACTTCCTCAGAGGCTCGCCGCCGAAGATGACACTGAAAGCGTTGATGAAGCCGAATATGGCTTTTATCAGTCTCACAGGGAAAAGCAGAACCGACTTCAAGATAGGCTTCTTTTCCACTTTTGGCTGCTTATAGGGCTGGCGTATGAACCAGAAATTGCCCTCTGCGTCATTTTTCGGCTTCAGCAGGTCGTTTGCCTCGTCCTCATAGAGGGTATCGATAGTACCTGCCTCCTCGTCCACAGCCAGTATAGAGCCTGCGGAAAAGACTCCCGGGTCCTCAACGGAGCGTCCCTTGGTGGTGCAGAATATCCTGCCGTCGGTAGCTGACCATGAGGGGCTTTCCTCCACGGACTGCCCGTCCGTGAGCTCATTGTAGTCGCCACGCTCGTCGAATATGGCAAGGTGGCCGTCAAGAACAGCAGCTATCCTGCCCTCCTTGTAGGAGATATCACCGATGCTCCTGTCCATACCCGTATAGATATGTCCCTCGGGAGCCTTTGGCGAATCGGCACTCTTTCTGTACACAGCCCCCATTTCACCCAGTCTTGCAGAGTAAATGAAGCCCTCCTCCGCAGCGGAGATACCGTTTATACTTATCATCTTTCCGGGGTCTGCCTCGCCCGGCTGGATATCCTCACGGAAGAACGCTCCTGCGCCCTGGTGCTTCCACTCCTTGTTCCTGTTTATCTCATTTACGGCGGTGGTGTACTTCTCCGCCCTTTCACAGGGAAGCTCCGAGACCTTGCCGTTATTGCAGACATACATCTTGTTCCTTGAAACGTAAACTATCTTCATTGTCTCTCCGCTCCCTCCATTTCTCTGCAAACTGCCTCCGCGCACTTCATTCCGTCAACTGCTGCGGAGACTATACCGCCTGCATAGCCCGCTCCCTCGCCGCAGGGAAAAAGTCCCCTGAGGGAAAGAGACTGCATATTCTCTCCCCTGTTTATCCTTACGGGAGAGCTGCTCCTGCTCTCAATGCCTGTGAGCAGGGTGTCCCTGTCATCAAAGCCCTTTATCTTCCTTCCCATTTCCTGAATACCAAGCTTCAGGGACTCACAGACGAAATCGGGAAGATACTCCTCTGGAGCGGCAAAGCGTACCCCGGGACGGTACGAGGGCTTTACCCTGCCGTAATCCGTGCTGACACGACCTTCCAGGAAGTCCCCGAGAACAGCCGCAGGAGCGCGGTAATCGCTGCCCCCTGCCCTGAAAGCCTTCTCCTCAAGGTCACGCTGGAACCACATACCTGCCAGAGGGTGTTCGCTGCCGTAGTCCCCCGGCCCCACGTTCACAAGGAGAGCGCTGTTGGAGTTCTCGGCGTCACGGGCAAAACAGCTCATGCCATTGACCGCAAGCCTGCCCTCCTCTGAGGAAGCCGCGACCACATATCCCCCGGGACGCATACAGAAGGTGTAGAGCGTGCGTCCGTTGGGAAGGTGCACCGCCAGCTTATAGTCGGCAGCCTTGAGGGCAGGATGTCCTGCGAAATCGCCGTACATCGCCCTGTCTATATCTGTGCGGAGGTGCTCCGCTCTGACTCCCACGGAAAAATTCTTCTGTGAGAGGTCGATTTTTTCATTATAAAGCAGCTCAAAGACGTCCCTTGCGCTGTGGCCTGTTGCCAGAATGAGACTCTTTGTCTCAATGCGCTGCACTTCGCCGCCGCAGCTGTATGAAACTGCCGCAAGCCTGCCGTTTTCCGCCTCAAATCCGCAGAAACGGGAATTGAACCTGACCTCGCCGCCCAGGGCGATGACTCTCTCCCTCAGGGCTTTTACTGCGCCGCGGAGCTTGTCCGTACCGATGTGTGGCTTGGCAAGATACAGTATCTCTTCGGGAGCGCCGAACTCCACCAGCCGCTCAAATACCCAGCCTATGCGCCTGTCCTTTATGCCCGTGGTCAGCTTGCCGTCGGAAAAGGCGCCTGCACCGCCCTCACCGAACTGTACATTGCATTCGGTGTCCAGTCTGCCGCCGCTCTGAAACTCCTCAACAGCCTTGACTCTGCTGTCAACGTCGCCGCCTCTTTCGAGGACTATGGGCTTTGCGCCTGCCATAGCCAGCACCAGTGCCGCAAACATACCCGCGGGGCCAAATCCCACTATGACGGGGCGGTAGTCCACATTGCCTACTGTGGGCACATCGTAGTGCACAGGCTCATGCTTTGACGCATTTTTCAGCGTGCGGAGCAGCTTCTCCTCCCCCTTTGCCTCAATGTCAAGGGAGATGAGGAAATGAACATCGGACTTCTTTCTTGCGTCCACCGACTTCTTTCCCAGCTTCACGCTGATTATCCTTTCACGGCTCAGCTTCAGCTTTTTCTCGCAGAGAGAAACAAGGTTGGAAAGATCGGTGTCCAGCGGTACTCTTATGCCGCCGACTCTTATCATGAGAGCCCTCCTCTCAGTGAGTCGGCGCAGCTCCTGCCTGCCAGTATTCCCGAGGACCATGCCCACTGGAGATTATAGCCTCCGCAGTCGCCGTCCACGTCAAGTATCTCACCGCAGAGGAAGATGCCCTTCTCGCTTCTCAGCTGGAGCCTTTCGTCAACACACTCGCCGCTGATACCGCCCGATGTTACCTGAGCGTCCTTCCAGGGAGCTGTTCCCGTAACGTCAAATTCAAGGCACTTTATGAGCTGCACCACCTGTCTCAGGTCTGAGTCGCGGAGCTCCGAGATAAGCACTGTCAGGGGCTTGCCGAGAGCCCTTTTGGTTATGTATGATGAGAGGTTCCTGGGGAAGATACCCGTCAGGAGCTCCTCTGTGGTCTGTCTGCTGCGCTGGTACTGTATAACGCGGAGGTAGCCCTCGAGCTGTTCCGCGTCCATATCGGCAGCCAGATCAAGTCTGAGCTTCAGCTTGCCCTCGTACTGTGAGAACAGGTGAGCCATGTTGAAAACGCAGATACCCGACAGAGCATTATCGGTGAACTGTATCTCGCCCACCTCCTCCTTGAGGAGCCTGCCTGCGGAATAAGCCATTACCCTGCCCTTTGCGCGGACGCCCTTGAGTCCCTTGAGGAGCTCGGGACGAACTCTCAGGGGCGCAACTGCGGGGCATATTTTCGTAGTGTGGCAGCCCTTGCTGCGGAGAAGTCTTATGACGCTTCCGTCGGTGCCGAACTGAGGGGCTGCATAGCCTCCGGCGGCAACGATGACTCTCCTGCACGGATACTTCTCACCCGATGCGGAGTGTATCCTGAAACCATCATTGGTGCTTTCGATAAATGTGGCTTCAAAGTTGCAGCGCTCGCTGATACACAGCTCCTCTGCGCGAAGCCTCAGTGCGGACAGAACAGTAGCCGCGCTGTTGCTCTTAGGGTAGATACGCCCCTTCGTATCTGCCGTGCATATCACTCCGATGCTTCCGAAAAATTCCTTTGCTGAGGGAGTTGCACCGATAATGCGCATGACGTTCTTCACGCTTCCATGGTAGTGGTCGGCGCTGAGATTGATGTTGCTGAGATTGCATCTGCCGTTGCCTGTGGCGAGTATCTTCCTGCCCACGCGGTCAAGCTTTTCCAGAATGACCACCTTTGCCTTGGGCAGAGCGGTCTTTGCCTCTATTGCAGCTGCAAAGCCGGAAGCTCCACCGCCGATAACAGCGATATCAGTGATATTGTCCTTACTCATATTTTCACCCCTTTGGCTTTACTTCGATAACGGCTATCTCGGGACGGTTGCACAATCTCACAGGTGCGGGATAAACTCCTATACCCGAGGTTATGAACATCCTTCCGCCGTCATAGCTGAAGCAGCCTTTGTCATATATCTCAAGCTCCTTGTGCAGAAGCTTTGGAAACCATACCTTTTTCTCGGAGCAGTAAACGGGTCCGAGACCGAAAGGCAGCCTTGCCATTTCTCCGTGGGTATCGCCGCAGAGAGTCAGCTCAGCGCCGAATTCGGCAAACTTCTCGTAATTCGGAATGTGCGCCAGCAGTATATCGAAGCTGTTTTCGTCAAGAGCGAAGGCATTGTTAAGGTCGAATGTGGGACTGTAGTAAACATTGTCTATACCCATGATATGGAGCCTGCTGCCCCTGACCTCAATGGTGTCCTCATCATAGGAGAGAACTCTTGCTCCCGCTTTTTTCAGTTCCTCCACGTACCTGTCGTCGTAGTCATGCTCACCTGTTACGCAGTACAGCGGATAGCCTGCCGAGACCAGCATATCCGCCAGGTCAACGGGCTTCTGTATCAGCTCCCACTCGCTCTGTCTGGTGTACATATCTCCCAGGAAGAACACCACATCGGGGTGCTCCTTGTCAACGGCTTCAAAGATGGTCTTGTTCTTTATGCCGTGCTTTGTGGCGTGGAGATCGCTGATGACCGCCAGCTTCACAGTGCTGTGAACGCTGCTGCTGGCTATTTCCGTGTCATTAGTCCTGAGAGTGTAGTTATTGAACCACCACACCAGCAGGATAACTATGACCCAGAGCCAGAAATGTGATTTTTTCTTTGTTTTGCTGTCGGACTTCTTCTGAGAAGCCTCTTTCTTCTGTTTTGTCTCTGCCATTATATTTTGTCCTTTACATGAATATCCAGCTGGTCAAAGGGTATCTCGATACCGTTCTGCTCAAAGGCAGCCTTCACCTTTTCCGTCATATCGTATTTCACGGTGAGGAAGTCCTCATTCTTCACCCATACCAGAACATCTATGGATACCGAGCTGTTATTGTGTGAGCTCATGCGCACGATAGGTGCAGGGTCGCCAAGTATCTGCTTCTCCTCGTTGATGACCCCCAGCACAGCGGACTGTGCCTGCTCAAAGTCAGAGCCGTAGCTTATATCAAAGCTGAGGTCCACCCTTCGCAGGGGCGTCTCGGTGTAGTTGACTATCTTTGCATCTGTGACCTTGCCGTTTGGAAGGAGCACCGTCTTGCCATCGAAGGTGGCTATCTTGGTGTAAAAGATACCGATGTCCCTGACAGTTCCCACGGAGCCGTCCACCTCGATGATGTCACCCGTAGTGAAGGGCTTGGTGAACAGGATTATGAAGCTGCCGCTGAGATTTGACAGGCAGCTCTGGAGGGCAAGGCTTATGGCAAGTCCTGCTGCACCCAGAATGGTGATTATGGAGGACATGGGCACATTCAGCACCGACAGCGCCATTATCACCACGGCGATATAGAGGATTATCTTTATCAGCGACACCAGGAAGCTCTTTGCAGCCCCGTTCACATTTGACTTTGAGACAGCCTTCCCTACTATCTTGGCGATCAGCTTTGAAATGAGAAAGCCCACCACCAGAATGATGAGTGCGATAATGAGCAGCGGGAGCCCCTTTTGCAGGTACCCCAGGGCATCGGAAAACAGTCCCGAGGTCTTTTCAACAGAATCCTGTATATTTCCCAGTATCTGCTTATCCTCGGTCACAGCCTCCTCGGCGGGCAGTAATATATGGAACAATGAGATCATCTCCGCATATGGTAAATTCTTGCAGTACACAGCAGTACTGCTATTAAAAAAGTATACTTATAATTTATTATAACAGATTTGAGCAGAAAGGTCAATATGTAAACCAAATAAACAAAAAACTGCACCGCAGCCAAAACGCCGCAGTGCAGTAGGATTTACTTATTTTCAGGAGCTCCGCCGATAGTCTGAAGCTGCTTCTTGTTGAAGTCATTGGGGTTTATGAATGTGGGCACCATCTCATGAAGGGCGTTTATAGCCACTTCCTCGTCATTTTCCAGAGCCGCATCACGGAGAGCTCTCAGTCTTTCCGCAAAAACGTCCTCCTCTATCTCGATCTGCCTGCCGATGAAGATGAGCTTGTTTGAGGTCTTCTTCAGACCCTCCTCATTCATAAGGAGCTCCTCCTTGATCTTCTCGCCGGGACGGAGACCTGTGAACACGATGGGGACGTCTTTATATGGCACCTTTCCGTACATACGGATAAGGTTCTCGGCAAGTGTGACTATCTTGACGGGCTGTCCCATATCAAGGACGAAGATCTCGCCGCCGTGAGCGATGGCAGCAGCCTCCATAACAAGACTTACAGCCTCGGGGATAGTCATGAAGTATCTGATGATATCCTCATGGGTAACGGTAACGGGCTTGCCCTGCTCTATCTGCTTCTTGAAAAGCGGGATAACAGAGCCGTTTGAGCCGAGGACGTTGCCGAATCTTGTGGTGACGAACTCAGTCCTGCCCTCATGCTGCTGAGAGAGGTATTGCACGATCATTTCGCAGCAGCGCTTTGAAGCTCCCATAGCATTTGTGGGGTTTACAGCCTTATCGGTGGATATCATGACGAACTTCTCTGCGTCATGGAACTGAGCCAGAGTAGCCACATTGAAGGTACCCACAACGTTGTTCTTGATAGCCTCCATGGGGGAATCCTCCATGAGGGGAACGTGCTTGTGGGCAGCCGCATGGAACACGATCTGAGGCTTGTACTTCTCAAAGATCTGGTTCATACGGTAATAGTCGCGGACAGAGGCGATTAGAGTTACAAGGTCCAGCTTTTCGCCGTACTCCATCACCAGCTCCTGCTGTATCTCATAAGCATTATTCTCGTATATATCAACGATTATGACTCTCTCGGGATTATACTTTGCGATCTGGCGGACCAGCTCTGAGCCGATGCTTCCGCCGCCGCCTGTTACCATGCAGACCTTGCCGCTGATAAAGTCCCTGATGTCCTTATTGTCAAACTTTATGGGGTCACGTCCCAGGAGTTCCTCGACCTTGATGTCACGGACCTGTCCGAGAAGGGTAGATTTATCGTCGAGGATAAGGGTACCGATAAAGGGCACGATCTTCAGCGGGAGCTTAGTATCGTTGCATAAGTCGATTATACCTTTACGCTCGTCTGATGTAAGTGACGGGATAGCCAGTATGAGCTGCTCGATGTCGTATTCCCTGGCGTACTTCACGATATCGTCAGATTTGCCCACTACCTTTACTCCCAGCACGTCCTTGCCGATCTTTTCGGGATCATTGTCGATAATACACACAGGGTTGAACTGTGCGGAATACTTATCGTCCTTATAGGGTGACTTCTGAGCGTTGAATATCTCCGTAAGGAGCATTTTACAGGCTCCGCCGCCTCCTATTATCATGGCCCTTCTTGCATTGATAGGGTATTTTATCTCCGATTCCACAATAAACCTCCCAAACTCCGCTTCCATAGGCGGAAAAATTATAAACAAGCCTTATTTTATCTCTGATATGTATCTTTTTATGCGCTCGGCGCACTCCTCGGGAGAACCGTTATTCCCGAACCTTACCGATATGCCTGCCTCTGCCAGCTTTTCCACGGAAAAATCGGCGCTGTCAGCAACGAAGCGCCTGCATAGTTCAAGGTATTTCGGTTTTTTCTGGGACTTCTCCCTCTCCACCGCACGGAGGAACCTTATATCGTCGTCCACCTCTATATAGACCGGCACAACAACGCCCTCCCCGAAATAATCCCTTATCTTCAGATAGGACTCCAGAGTACCGATGCCGATGCAGCTGCCCTCACTGAGGGGAATGCTGTCGGCGGCGGTGAAGTATATCCAGTCGCCGTAAACGGTATGGTAAACGCGGTATTCGATTATGCTGCCGCTCTCCTGCATCTCGCGGAAGCGGTCCTCATCGACGAAATGATATTCTATCCCGTCCTGCTCGCCCTCCCTGACGGGGCGTGTAGTATACAGTATGACTGGTATAAGCTCAGTTTCAGCCAGGATACGCCTGTAAACGGTGTCCTTTCCCGACGAACTTTTTCCCATCAGATAAAAGATATGGTTCATATCAAAGCTCCGCAGATAAAAAATCTTGATGAAAGCAGATTACTCCACTTTATGACCATTATAACACACCCGAGCAAATAAATCAAGTATAACCGACCAGATTTTACGCATTTCCGCTCATTTCGGGCACAAATAGTCCAAATCACCGAAATCTCGGCTCCGGGACTGTTTTTTTGAGCAAAAATGCCGTTTTGCCGGCGCAATTTGTAAATTTTCTTTTGCTTCACTTTACAACTTTGAAAAAAAGTATTAAAGTAGTATGGGGATAAAACAACATTTTACCAAACGGAGGTCTTTTTTTATGAGAATGAAAGACAGACTCATACACAGGACGCTGTCGGCACTGGCAGCAGCCGCTGTGACTTTCGGAGCTCTCATACCCGCGGGAGCACAGTTCACACCCATTTATACATACGCAGGTCAGCAGCTTGGTCAGACAGATTTCGACGAGGGAGTAGGTCTCCCCTGGCATATCGTCGAGTCAGACCCGGGAAAGATGGAATTCGACATCGATGACGGCGTTTACTCCATCAAGATAGTCAACACAGGCGGCGCCTCTGAGGGCGGCGAGGACCGCTGGGACTGCCAGTTCCGCCACAGAGGACTTACCATAGTCTCGGGTCACCAGTACAAGGTATCCTACGAGATAACGGCTTCCGAGAGCGGAAAGTACTACACCAAGATAGGTAATCTGGACGGCGATGTGGAGATATGGCACAACAACATGGATGACAACGGCGCAAACCTTGACTCCACCTGGGAGCGCCTCCAGATAAACAAGGGCGAGACCAAGAAGGAGGAGCACACCTTCACTGCAAACCAGACCCTGGAGGTAGCTGAATGGGCATTCCACCTGGGCGGCGACGGACAGTACACCCCCGACAAGTGCTTCCCTGCCGGAACAGTCATCACCTTTGACAATATGTCCCTCATCGACCTTACAAGCGATGAGAACGACTACCCCGAGGCAGAGCCCTACGAGCGCGCGGATATCCTCACCAATCAGGTAGGCTACTTCACAGACAGAGCCAAGAGAGCTACCCTCCTCTCAGACTCAAAGAAGGCTGTTGAATTCTCCCTTATGGACGAGAACGGCAAGGCTGTATATGAGGGCGAGAGCATTCCCTTCGGCGAGGACAAGGACTCGGGTGACAATGTCCATATCCTTGACTTCAGCGACTTCGACAAGGCAGGCACCTACTACCTTGAGGACGAGGACGGCAATGTTAGCCGCGAATTCGATATTGACGGCTCTGAGAAGTACTCCGCCCTGCTCTATGACTCACTGAATTACTTCTACCAGAACCGCAGCGGCATCGAGATAGAGGAGAACTTCATCTCCTCGGGCGATGCAAAGTCACTTGCCCGTGCGGCAGGCCACACCAAGGACTCCGCAGAAATAGAACAGACCTGGAGCTACAGCGGAAGCAGCGGAACCATAGATGTCACAGGCGGCTGGTATGACGCAGGCGACCACGGAAAATACGTTGTAAACGGCGGACTCTCACTGTGGCTCATGCAGAACCAGTACGAGACTGCCCTGAAATACGGCTTTGAGGACGCCTATGCCGATGGCACCATGCTCCTTCCCGAAAACGTCAACGGCTCCCCCGACCTTCTGGACGAGGCTCGCTGGGAGATGGAGTGGATGCTGAAAATGATGGTGGACAGCGGCAAGTACGAGGGCATGGTCTACCACAAGGCACATGACGAGAAATGGACGGCTCTGGGAATAGCCCCTGCGGACGATGATATGAAGCGTATCGTAAAGCCTCCCACAACAGCTGCTACCCTTAACCTTGCAGCCTGCGGCGCTCAGGCAGCCCGTCTCTGGAAGGACTATGACAGCGATTTCGCCGATGAGTGTCTTGAGGCTGCCGAGAAGGCTTTCGCAGCCGCAAAGGAGCACCCCGATATGTTCGCTCCCCTTGACGAGTCCATAGGCGGCGGAGCCTACGGCGATACCGATGTTGAGGACGAATTCTGCTGGGCAGCCCTTGAGCTGTTCATCACCACAGGCAACGAGGACTACTACGATGAAGCCACCGAGAACAAGTTCTTCCTGGACATACCAAAGAGCCTGAGCGGCGGCGAGAGCGTTGATACCGTGGGAAGCTTTGACTGGGGCAACACAGGCGCTCTCGGAACTCTCAGTGCAGCCCTCAATCCCGATAAGTTCGACAAGGGCGACGTTGAGATAATCAACGAGGCAATAGTATCCGCCTCCGACAGCTATATCTCCCTTGAGGAAAATCAGGGCTACGGACTCCCCTACGGTCCCAGCACCCTCAGCTACAATGACGATGACGAGGGCTATCTCTGGGGCTCAAACTCCTTTGTAACAGACAACTCAATCATCATGGCTTACGCATACCTCCTCACCGAGGACGAACAGTACCTTGACGGCGCTATCGGCGGTATGGACTACATACTGGGCAGAAACCCCATGGACTACTCCTATGTCACAGGCTACGGCACCCACGCTATCGAGTACCCCCACCACCGCTTCTGGGCATATCAGATAGACCAGACCTTCCCCATGGCTCCCAGCGGAGTAATGTCGGGCGGACCCAATTCGGGTATGCAGGACCCCTGGGTAAGAGGCTCGGGCTGGAAGAAGGGCGAGATAGCTCCCCAGAAGTGCTACCTTGACAATATCGAGGCATGGTCGGTAAACGAGTGTACCATCAACTGGAACGGCTCGCTGGCATGGCTCACAGGCTTCATCGCCCAGGAGGCAAGCGACGAGGGAATAATCGTAACTCCTCACACCAACGGAAAGAAGTCCGACAAGGACGATGACGAGGAGAAGCCCCACCACCACAAAGAAGAAGAACAACAAGGCGGAGGAAACCACCGCCAAGGAAGAAAAGTCCGACAAGGACACAGACACAAAGGATAAGGACAACAGCGGACTGTGGAAGATAGGTCTCATATCAGGCGCCGCAGTCATCGGTCTTATCTCTCTGGAGCTTTTCATCTACAAAATGGCAAAGCTGAAAAAGGGCAGTAAATAAACAAAAAGCAGGATACCCTCCCATTTCGGAGCGGTATCCTGTTCTTTTTTGTACTAAATGTAATTTTCATTCTTCTATCACAGAGAAATGCTGTCTTTTGGCTTGACTTTTTGAACAGATAGTAGTATAATATCTTATATCTATTCTTATAGGAGTGTGTTTTTTTAATGAGTAAAGGAAACGGCTTTTTCAGCAACCTGAAAAGATCCACAAAGATAACCCTCGTCTCGTGCGGCTGTTTCATTGCACTTACGGCTTTAATACTTCTCTTCTTTGTAATGTCCCCCATCACCCCCTCTGAAAAGGTGATCTCCAGCTTCGGACGCGAGAGCATCTACAAGCAGGACACTACCGGTACGGCTGTAACCACAGCAGTTACCACCACAATGAACGATGACATCGTTGTGGCTAAGGGAACAAAGGCCACTACTGCATCAAGAACAACAGCAAAGAAATATACCACCCACAGGCTCACATCGGGCTCGGGCTTCTATATGGACCAGCGAATCCCCACAGGAGTATTCCCCAATGAGTATTACGTCCCCACCACCACTACATCAGCCGAGGGCGGCTTTGCAGGTGAAGGCGGCTTCCAGGGCGAAGGCAGTCAGGGCGGACTCCAGGGCGGAACGGGTACAGAGATACCCGGCGGCGGCACAGGTACAGAGATACCCGGCGGCGGTACTGGCGCAGAGATACCCGGCGGCGGCACAGGTACAGAAAATCCCGGCGGCGGCACAGGCGAAGAACCTGCCGGCGGCGGCACACCCGCTCCCGTAGAGGGCGGCGGCACACCTGCTCCCGCAGACAGCGGCGCAGCTCCCCTGGTGAACTGAGCAGCAGGGACACTGAACGAAACAATAAAGGCTTCCGAATTATCGGAAGCCCTTTTTTATCAGAATACCGCTTTCTTTATCATGTTAAGCTCCTCAATGGAGATGCAGTTGGGTATATCCTCATATTTCATTATGGAGAGAAGCTCGTCTATCTCTGCCCAGCACACCTCTGCCACTTCGGAGGACTGGAGAGTGAGATCCTCGATGTTTATCTTCTCGCGGCAGATATAAACGGCTGCCAGCTCGTTGTCCTTTATATTGCCCTTGGAGTAGCAGGCTCTCCTGAGACCGATGAACTCCAGCTGACTGCGGTCGATGTCAAGTCCCAGCTCTTCACGTACCTCCTTTAGGGCGGTGTGGCGGAACTCCTCACCCTGAGTAACGTGACCTGCTGCGGAAACGTCATAGCAGTCGGGATTGATGTCCTTCTCATGGGCACGCTTCTGCAGAAGCACGAAAACTCCCATATCGCGGCGCTTTATCATCCATATATGGACAGTTGGGTGAAGGTCGCCGTCCCTGTGGACAGCAGTCCTGGGCTTGCTCTCGGCAGTTATCCTTGCCTTGTCGTCGATGAGGTTGAGGAACTCATCAGATATGAACTCCACCTTTATATCCGGCTCTGCCTCGGCAGCCTCGGTAAAGACCGCCTTTATCTCGTCGATGGTGCTGTTTTCGATCTCCTCATCGGAGATATACAGCTTATATGAAGCAGGTGTGCCTGTTTCGGCAACAGCTCCTGCCAGTGTGAACCTGTCGGTTATTTCCGTTTTTCCAAGCTTTTTCGCAGTCTCGGCATAGAGCTTATCAGCTGCCGAAAGTCTGCTAAGATAGATCTCAACGTCTTCCATAATACACTCCATAAATCTCATTTTACCCGTAAAAATGCTGTTTTTTCACATCACAGTGCTATACATTATATACCCACAGCGCGAAAAAGTCAAGTACTTTTTATGTACAAGGCAAAATTTGGGAAGGAATGAGAATTTATTGAATAATAACGAAATAAAAGTATACAGACGAAAACAAGCCCCGGGGATAACCACGGGGCTTTGTCTGTTTATTCGGTTTACTGGGGCTCAAGCTCGGGATCGCTTGTTGTGATAACGTCCTCGTTCTCAAACTCGATAAGCTCCATCTCGGGAGCGGTGTACTTTTCCATTATCTGTTACCTCCTCAGGAATTGTAGGCGTTTGCAGCCTGTGCGTAGACATAAATTGCCTTTGCGACTTCTTTGAGCTTATCGGAAGCGGCACTGTTGTTCAGCACTCTGTATACATACGCCATGGGAGTAACCATGTATTCATTGCCGCCGACAGTGAGCTTGTGAGGCTTCAGGAGCTCATGTGCGGGGATATTCTTTATCTCGTAATATCTGCCGAACTGACCTGTCTTTGCAGTTGCCTTTGCGTCATCAAGCCTTACATTATCGACGTCGGTATAGAACCTGAGAGAAGTCTCTGAGCCCAGTACAAGTGATACAGCAGGATCGGTGCCGAATGCGGGCTTGTAATCCTCAACATCGCTCTTTCCGACGCCGTCTACGCCGCTGACTGTGAAGCCTTTGTCAAAGAAGTAATTCTCGGCAGCATAGCCGTAATTGTTAAGAGCCTCGACCAGTGCGGTGAGTTTTGTATCAGACAGATACTTGCCCGAATCAGCAACATAGCTCCTTACGCTGTAATCTCCCTTTGCATAGGAAGCAGGTTTGCCGCTGCTCTTGAGGATAATGTGCTGTTTTCCGTCGTCACTGTATATTTTCAGAGTGACCTCATCGCTCATCTGTACAGCGTTAACGGGATAGCTGAACTTGTATGAGCCGTTTTCGCGCTTGCAGGAAGCAAGGTCGTCTATGAGGACAGCGCCCTTGGGACCGATGAGGACTGCCTTTGAAGCAGAGCTTCCGAGGGTCACATAGTAGTTCACGCTGATGTCGCCGTCAAGGCTGATGCTTGCGCCGTTGATGGTGGAGATATAGGGAGCAAGAGTATCGCAATCCTTAAACATAAAATCGCCAGAGTTCACATGGTTGAAATTGAAGTTACTGAAGTCAATGTATTTCAGGTTCTTATCACCATAGAACATTAACTGAACATGCTCTGCCTTTGAAGTGTCAAAATTGCTTATATCAAGATCTTCCAGGGCTGTACAATAAGCAAACATAGATCCCATTACTTCGATTTCAGGTGTGCGGAAAGTGCTGATATCCAGTTCTTTAATCTTTGAGCAGCCTTCGAACATTGAAGACATAACTTTCACCTTTGAGGTATCAAGACCGCTCAGATCAATATTTTCAAGACCGGAACAGTTTGCAAACATATATTCCGCATTTTCCAGCTTCGGAGTACTGAAGCCGGAAAGATCAAGGGTACTCAGATTTTTACAGCCATTGAACATGGAACGTGCACTTATCAGCTCAGGAGCTGTAAGGCCTGAAAGATCGAGGGATTCAAGAGAGCTGCATCCTCTGAACATATAGTCCGTATTCTGAACTCTGGTAAAATCCCAGGACGAAAGGTCAAGGGTTTTCAGAACGCTGCAGTTTGAAAACATATTATCACAGTTAATTCCGGACGATGTGCTCAGGCAGGAAGCATCAAGCTCTTTAAGTGATGTACAGTCCTCAAACATACAGTTGAATTTCTGAGTATATGAAGTATCCAGCTTACTCAGATCGAGGCTCTCAAGAGAACTGCATTTATAGAACATATAAGAAACATCTGCGAGCTTGCCGGCATCGAAATTACAGAGTCTCAGCTCCTTCAGAGAACTGCATTTATAAAACATACCATTGGCATATTTTACAAGGGAGCCGTCTGCGTTTGAAAGATCTATCTTCTCTACGTTACCAAAATCACTGAACAGATAATATACATATTCCTTAAGAACAGTGCCTTTCTCTGCCACAATAGTCTTTACGTCTTCTTTTTTGTAATCATCAAGAGTATTATTTTCAATTTCTCCTCCGATGGTGAGCACATGGGTGTCCTCATCGTATGTGACAGTTGCATTATCGACTGCCGAAGCCACAACGGGTCTGAAAACGTCTGCTCTGCCAAGTACGGGAGCTGTTCCGCCGATGATGAGCAGCGAAAGCAGTGCTGCCGCTATCTTTTTGTGAGTGTAGTTCATTAAAGTTCCTCCTTTGCAGTAGGTATCTGAGGGACATTGCTACCCACATCAAATACATATAGTATTATATCACTTTGATATTATGCTGTCAAACCAATTATTGCTATATGAGAGGCAGTCTCCTTTCCGTCTGCCGCAATAAATAAAAACTGACGCCCCACAGTAAAGCGTCAGTCATTTGTTATATGTACTTATCACAGAGCCGTAAGCGATGTACGACTATGCCCCCTGATAAAAGAAAGCGAGCCTGAGAGTGACAACATGGTCGGGGGGCACAGGCTCTGCAAAAACGAACTGTTACCGTAAACGTAATGTGCCGTAAGCGATGTACGACTATGCCCCCCTCATAAAAGAAAGCGAGCCTGCGAGCGACAACGGGGGGTCGGGACACAGGCTCTGTGTGGCGTCCCAAAGAGGAGTCGAACCTCCGGCCTACTGCTTAGGAGGCAGTCGCTCTATCCTACTGAGCTATTGGGACACATTACAAGTTATATTTTACCACATATTTCTCCCCATTGCAAGCCCTGAGATATAATTTTATTATTTTACATAATACCCGCAAAGTTCTCAACAGCCTTTTATGGGACATTTTACGTCTTGAAACTCTCCCCTTTCTGCGACATAATTGTATTATTATATTAAAGACAGGAGGATATTATATGGAATTCATAAGCGCTCACGAAATAAAGGAGCTCTCAAACCCGGGAGTTGTCTCCCGTCAGCTTCTCAATCCCGAGAACTCCGCCAGCACAAGAGTGACCATCACAGAGGTCCATCTTGAGGTGGGAGCAAGCCAGCCCAGGCATACCCATGAGGCTTCCGAGCAGATATGGTACGCCACCAAAGGCAGCGGCACTCTCCTTCTTGCGGACGATAAAACGAAGCCCTTCAGGGCAGGCGATGTGGTGCGTTTTGCGGACAGGGACGTCCACGGACTCCTCAATGACGGCGATGAGGAATTCATCTATGTCTCCGTGACAGCTCCTCCCATAAACTTCGGCTACGCATACGAGAAGAAATCATAAGCACAGAGGGCGGTAACTCCGCCCTTTTTCATGCGCTGTAACCCTTTTTTAACTTGACAGCGTATTTGCCCTGTGTTATAATGAACCTGTAATATGGAGTCTGAAACTGAGGGAAGCACGGTGAAAATCCGTCGCAGCAGTCACTGCCGTACAGTCGGATCGCTCGTCAGGCTCAGAGCAGGTAATGAACGTTTTCGGGCAAGGGGAAACGTATGCCAAAAACTTCGCAGTACCCCTGCGGAGCTGTTTTGCTGCGCTTTTCTGCACCGCGGAAAGGCCTTTTTTGTTGCCTGTAAATAAATTTTAAGGAGTAGGTATTATGAAAAAATCATTCGCTATGGCAGCAGCTCTGGTAATGTCATTCTCAGCTGTAGCTATGAACGCCTCAGCAGAGGGCGAGACAAAGGTCTATGTCACTATCTCTGACAGCAACAGTGCACTGGTACTGACACAGGAGCCCGTAAATGTTACCGATATCGACGGCGACGGCAAGCTCACTGTCAACGATGCTCTCTACATCGCTCACGAGAACAACTACGAGGGCGGCGCAGCAGCAGGCTACAAGACATCTGTGGGACAGTACGGTCTGGGTCTTGACGTACTCTGGGGCAAGGAAAATCAGCAGTCCTTCGGCTACTATGTAAACTCAAAGATGGCTAATGGTCTTACCGACGAGGTCAAGGACGGCGACTACCTTGATGCTCTCACCTTCCCCGATCCCTCCGACCTTGACTATCACTACAGCTGGTTCGACGCAAGAGAGGGCGAGGGTGAAGCCGACAAGGAAGTAACTCTCCAGCTCAAGGCTCTCTCCTTCGACGCTTCATGGGCTCCTGTTGAGAACCCCGTGGAGGGCGCTAAGATAACTATCAACGGCAATGATACAGACTTCGTTACCGATGCTGAGGGCAAGGTCACAGTAAAGTTCACAGAGGCAGGAAAGAACGTTGTAAGCGCTAAGGGCGGCAATACCAAGATAGCTCCTCCCTCTTATATAATGAACATCAGCGGCGAGTCTGCCGAGACTACAACTACAACAACTACTGCCACAACAACTTCTTCCACAACCACCACTACTACAACTACCGCAAAGGCTACTTCAAAGTCACAGGCTGCAAAGACCACTACCGCAAGCAAGAGCAACTCCCCCAAAACAGGAGACTCAGGCGCAGCTATGGCTGTAGCTGTACTGGGCGCAGCAGCCGCAGCAGCATTCACTCTCAGACGCAGAAATGAAAAGTAAGATACTCACGGCTTGCCTGAGTACCGCACTGATATTTGCAGTATTGCCGAACGTTGTTCCCATACAGTCGGCATACTGTGAGCATACCGTCGGTGAGGTCGATGACCTTATCGGCGGTATCGTTGATTATAAGCTTAATCAGACGGGCTCGGGAAGCGTTGAAGACTGGCTGTCGGGGGATATTGCCGCAGGTGCAGGGACCTCCACGGACTGGTATGCACTCACCCTCAGCCAGAGCGGATACAGCGACCTCTCCGCATACAGGAGCGCCCTTGAGAGCTATCTCAGCAGCAACAATGTGTCCTCCGCAACCTCACGGGAGAAGTACGCACTGGGACTCTGTGCCTCTGGAAGCACAAGCAGCTACATCACCGATACCCTTGAAAGCTCCATAGGCAGGCAGGGTATCATGAGCTGGGTCTACGGGCTCCATATCCTCAATAACGGCTACACCTGCCCCTCCTACACGGCTGAGTCCGTGGCGGACTATATCCTGTCCCTGCAGCTTGATGACGGGGGTTGGGCGCTGTGGGGGAGACTACGGCGACATTGACGTTACCGCCATGACCATTCAGGCTCTTGCTCCTCAGTATGACAGCAGCGGCGCTGTTTCAGAGGCGGTGGACAGGGCTGTGGACTTCCTCTCGGAGCGTCAGAAGGAGGACGGCGGCTACGAGAGCTTCGGCAATCCCAATGCAGAGAGCACGGCGCAGGTGCTTATGGCAGTATCGGCTCTGGGCATAGACTGCCGGTACGATGACCGCTTCATCAAGGAGGGCAACGACCTCATCGACGGCATAGCACAGTACCGTCTGCCCGACGGAAGCTTCTGCCACACAAAGGACGGGGGCTTCAACGAGACCGCCACGGTGCAGGCATATTACTCCTTTGTGGCATTCAGGCGAATGACCGAGGGGAAGTCTCCCCTGCTGGTGCTTGACAACAAGCAGACGGCTCAGCCCTCACAGGGCGGCAGTAATGAGGGCGGCGGCAGCAGTAAGGTCAGCTCTCAGGGCGGCGGCTCCTCAGCAAATGAGGGGGGGAAGCGCAGGCACAACGGCTCCCACAACGGGAACAATCTCCACCACAGCAAATGCAGGCAAGTCCACGGGTACGACCTCCACGGGCACAGGGACTACCACTGCAAAGCAGACTGAAACGGTAACTTCCCTTTCTGCAACATCGGGGGCTTCACAGACCGGGACTGCCGTAACAGCAGCACAGGAGCTTACCGAGAAGCAGTCACGGAGAAGCTACAAGCCCTTTGCCATACTTATTGTACTGGCAGCGGCGGCGGTCATCGCACTCATCATCTTCATCATGGGCAAACGCAGCTACAAGAACTTCATCTTCCTGGGAGCAGCGGCGGCTGCGGCGATAGCGGTCATTCTCCTGACGGACATCCGCTCACCCGAGGAGTATTACAGCGGCGAGAAGAAGGAGAAGGACAATGTCATCGGCTCTGTCACCATGGAGATACGCTGCGACACTATCGCAGGCAGGTCCGACTCTGAGCATATCCCTGCGGACGGCGTGATACTAGCTCCCACAGCCTTCGACATTGAGAGCGGCGACACGGTCTTCGACATACTCACCGAGGCTGCACAGACCTACGGCATACAGGTGGAGAACAAGGGCAGCGCAGGCAGCTCTCACGGCATGGTCTACATCTCGGGCATAAACTACATCTACGAATTCGATTTCGGCGACCTTTCGGGCTGGGTCTATCATGTCAACGGCATCACTCCCTCGCGTAACTGCGGAGAGTATGTCCTCAGCGACGGAGACCGCATAGAATGGCTCTACACCTGCGAGGTGGGTCACGACCTTAACGAGGTATACGAGGAATGAGAAGCTTTTCCGAATACAATCCCATAGCAGTGGCGGTGTGGTTTTTCAGCGTCACGGGGGTGGCAATGTTTTGCAGCTACCCTGTACTCATGGTAATATCACTGGCGGGAGGAGTGCTGTTCTTCCTAAAGCGCAACGGCTTCACCCACGGGAAGACTCACCTGTTTTTCTGGCTGCTTTTCGCAGTCCTTGCACTGGCAAACCCACTTATCTCACACAACGGCAAGACGGTGCTCTTCGTCATGAACCACAATCCCGTCACTCTGGAAGCGGCGCTTTACGGCGTAAATTCGGCAGTTATGATAATCGGCGTCCTGTACTGGTTCCGCTCCTTCACACAGATAATGACCTCAGAGAAGCTCCTCTACATCACGGGAGCTCTCTCCCCCAAGCTTTCACTGGTGCTGTCAATGGCGCTGAGGTTCGTCCCACTGTTCAGCAGGCAGTCCGCAAAGATAAGCGCTGCACAGACTGCCATGGGACTATACAAAGAGGACAATATCGTGGACGACATAAGGGGCAAATCCCGTATCTTCTCCATTATGGTCACCTGGGCGCTGGAGAACGGCATTATCACCGCCGACAGCATGGAGGCAAGGGGCTTCGGCACAGGCAGACGTACTCAGCTGCGGCGCTTCGGCTTCCGAACGGGAGATATACTGCTCCTGACAGCGACGCTGCTGCTTCTTGGGGTGACAGCTGCCGCCATCGGTACGGGAGCCCTCAGCTTTGAGTTCTATCCGTCCATGGAGATGAAAGAGCTCACATTCCCCGGTATTTCGGGGATAATTTCCTACGCAGCACTGGTTATGCTGCCCATATTCATAGAAACGGAGGCGGAACTGAGATGGAAATACTTGCGGTCAGGGATATGACCTTCACCTACCCCAATTGTAAAAAGCCTGCCATTGAGAATATCTCCCTCACCCTTGAACGTGGGGAGCTGGCTGTGCTCTGCGGGGCTACGGGAAGCGGCAAGTCCACTCTCCTGCGTATGCTGAAACGGGAGCTGTCTCCCATGGGACAGGTCTCGGGCAGTGTCATTTTCTGCGGAAAGGCTCTCGGGGAGCTCTCCGACAGGGAGTCCGCCTCGGAGATAGGCTTCGTCATGCAGAAGCCTGAGCAGCAGATAGTCACCGACAAGGTCTGGCACGAGCTTGCCTTCGGACTGGAAAATCTGGGTACTCCCCCTGCTCATATATCACGCAGGATAGCGGAAATGGCAAGCTATTTCGGTATCGGTGACTGGTTCGGCAGGGACACTGCGGAGCTTTCGGGCGGTCAGAAGCAGCTCCTCAACCTGGCTTCCGTTCTTGTCATGCAGCCAAAGCTCCTCATTCTGGACGAGCCCACGGCTCAGCTTGACCCCATTGCCGCCTCGGACTTCATTGCAACTCTGAGGCGTATCGCCAACGATTTCTCCATAACCATTCTCATGGCGGAGCACCGTCTGGAGGAGGTGGTCCCCCTGTGCGACAGGCTCCTTGTAATGGACGGCGGCAAGCTCATCGGAGAGGGCTCTCCCTCGGAGGTACTGGCAGGGCTGGGTGACAGGAAGGACATAATGTGCGGTATGCCTGCGGCATCACGGCTTTTCGCGGCTCTGGGAGAACAGGGCAAGGCTCCCCTTACAGTCCGTGAGGGCAGGAACTTCATAGAATCCACCTACGCAAACTCCGTAAGAGCCCTTGAAAGTAAAACAGCTCCTCACGATGGAGAAGCTGCGCTGGAATATGAGGGAGTCTGCTTCCGCTACGCTAAAAACGGGGCGGACGTTCTGGACAGTCTCAGTCTCAGGGTGAACACGGGGGAGCTTTTCTGTATCCTCGGGGGCAACGGCTCGGGCAAGACCACGGCTCTCTCGGCGGCGGCAGGACTGCTGAAGCCGTACAGCGGCAAAATACGGGTTTTCGGCAAAAAGCTCAAAGACTACAAGAACCGCTCACTGTACCGTGAGTGCCTTGCCATGCTGCCACAGGACGTTCAGACTGTCTTTCTCAGGAACACCGTCAGGGAGGAGCTGGAGGATTGCAATGCGGAGCTGAAAGAGCTTCCCTACGACCTCTCTCCCCTGCTGGAGCAGCACCCCTACGACTTATCGGGAGGTCAGCAGCAGCTTGTCGCCCTTGCAAAGGTACTGGCTGCACATCCCCGTCTGCTGCTTCTGGACGAGCCCACAAAGGGACTTGACGCGGCGGCAAAGGAGAGCTTCATAGAGCTGCTGAAAAGGCTCAAAGCCGACGGTCTCACCGTTGTCACCGTCACCCACGATGTGGAGTTCGCAGCCCTCTGCGCCGACAGGTGCGCCATGTTCTTCGGGGGAAAGATAGTCTCTGAGGGAGCTCCCCGTGAGTTCTTCTCGGAAAACAGCTTCTATACCACCGCGGTGAGCCGCATGACAAGGGGCTATTTCGACGGAGCCGTCACCCTTTCCGACGCCGCAGAGCTTTGCCGCTTAAACGGCAGGAAGGAGAGCTGATATGCTGCTGATAAAAAGCAAAAGGCTCCGCGACACTATCCGCGTGGTGGTGCCCTTCATAGCGGTTCCCCTCATTACAGTCATTGGAGCCCTCGCCTTCGACGAGAAAAAGCACATAATCATCGCCCTTGCAGTTGCGGTGTCGGCACTGCTGCTCTTTGCGGCAGGCTTCGAGAAGAAGTCCACGGGAACGCGCCGCATGGTCATAGCAGCCGTTATGACAGCCCTGTGCTTCGCAGGAAGGTTCATACCCATACTCAAGCCCGTTGCAGCCCTCACCATAATCACTGCCCTCTATCTGGGCGGAGAAGCAGGCTTCCTTGTGGGAGCCATGTCCGCCATACTCTCAAACTTCTACTTCGGACAGGGTCCCTGGACTGCCTTTCAGATGCTTGCCTGGGGACTTATCGGGCTCTTTGCGGGCATACTCTCGGATAAGCTGCTGAAAAGCCGTGCCCTGCTCCTCATCTACGGAGCCGCAACGGGTATCGCCTACTCATTTATAATGGACGTCTGGACAGTCCTCTGGTACAACCGGGGCTTTGACATAAAGCTCTATCTGGCGGCACTGGTGTCCGCTGTGCCCTATACGATAAGCTATGCGGTGTCAAACGTTCTGTTCCTGTATCTCCTTGCAAAACCCTTCGGCGAGAAGCTATCCCGTATCAAGACCAAGTACGGGGTGTGAATACAAGTGTCGGCAAGCCTTTCGGGTAAGGGACGGGCTGATTCGACGGCTGCATACTTTGATCCATCGCCGAAGGTGATACTGTTGAGTTGTTAGTGGTTAGTGCTTAGTGCTTAGTTATGTGGGCGGCGACATAATCCGTTCCGTCACCAAAGGCGTCCCTGTAAGGCTGACGGCTCGGAACTATGCACTAAGCACTAATCACTATGCATTTAAAAGAAACCGGTCAGAAATTCTCGTGGCAATGCGAGTGTAATATATGAATGCATTCAAAGGAGTGAAACGATGACAGACAAAGAGCTGAGCCGCATGATGGAGCAGTCCGCCGAGGAAGGCAGACGGGCTCTGTTTGATGAATACTGCGGCTACGTCTATGCAATATGCGCCAACAAGCTCAAAGGCTGCGGAAGTCCAGAGGACACGGACGAGTGTCTCAGCGATACATTTGCGGCGGTATTCCGCTATCTCGAAAGCCACAAGGCTGCCGACGGAGTCCTGAAAGCCCTGATAGGCACCATTGCAAAGCGTACTGCGGTAAGCTATTTCAGGCGGCTTTCCGCAAAAAAGGATACTACCGTATCTATGGAGTCGGAGACCCTCGGGGAGCTTTCTTCCAACATCAGAGTCGATGAGTCCGCGGAGCTTTCGGCTCTGCGCGAGACAGTTCTCGACTGCATAAAAAAACTCGGGGAGACCGATTCTTCCATCATCGTTTACTTCTATTACTACGGAATGAAAACCAGACAGATAGCCGCACTTGTGGGACTGAGCGACATTGCTGTGCAGAAAAGGCTCAGCAGGTCAAGGAAAAAGCTCAGGGAACTTCTCAGCGCGGCAGGTATCACAGAGGAGGGATCACAATGAGAACAGACGATGTATTCAATGACATCGACAGCAGAACAGCAGACAGGCTCGCAAAAGAGTATCCCGTCCTCAGAGACGAGCAGAAAGAGAGGCTGTACGCCATGAGTAAAAGAAAGTTTGATATAAAGATCGACAACAGCAGTATTGACGTATCGGGAGTTGAGAAATACCGCAGACCAAAGTGGTTCAAGGGCGTAAGTGTGGCAGCAGCGGCTTTGCTCCTTGTTACAGGCATAGGCGGCAGTATGTACTATATCAGCCGTAACGGTCAGGCTCCCGCAGCTGAGGTGGAGGAGAGCATTTCAGAGACCACCGAGATCACAACAGAAGCCCTTACCGAGGCGCAGACCGAAGCCGAGGAAGCCGACACAGAGACTGTTGCAAAGACTCTCATTGACAATTACAGAGAGTTTATGTGCGTCCTTTATGGAGGAGACCTTGAAGTTGACAAGTCTGATATTATCACAAGGGCAATAACAATTCCCGACAACGACGTTACCTTTGACAGAGAGTTCTATCGCGTTACCGACACGAGATTCCCTACATGGGCAGATATAGAAAAGCGCTGCTATGAGATACTCGATACCGAGCTTGCACAGAGAATACTCGAAATTAGTACCGAGAATACAGAAGATATTATGGGCAATCCGTTTTTCTGTGTCACTGAGGACGGCTACTACGTCGAAACAGGTCTGCATGATAATGGCATAGACCCGTTATCGACCAGCGAATATGACATGGACGTCCATACCGATTACAGCGGCAATATAATCGCAACAATTGTAGAGACAGAGCTCCGCGAAGTCCATGATTATCCGATCCCCGAGACCACATTCACTATCGTGAACACCGAAAATGGCTGGCGCATAAGCGATGTCACGGAAAAGCTCCTTGATGAAGAAAACGAGGACAGCACCGACGCAGACGCTATAGCCAAGGAGCTTACAGATGATTGGATGGAGTGCTTATTTGATATTCACGGAAGAACTCTTGAGGTCGACAGGTCATCGGTTGTTACCAAGACAATTAAATTTGACGATGGAAGTGAGTTCACGAGAGACTTTTATCGTGTTATTGATCCGAGATACCCAACATGGGAAGATCTGGAAAAAAGATGCTATGAGGTCTGCGATGCAGAACTCGGAAAGATAGTCCTTGACGCTTGTGGCTGCGCAAGGGAAGAGGATATAGACTACACGACTCTGATATTTACAACAGATGACGGGTATTATGTTAATACAGAGACCTGCGACACAAGCGACAGGCTGTACAAGTGGTTAGATGACGAAGTAAAGGGCGAGTTCGACGAGAACGGAAATATAATTACGACACGAAGCCATATTGATTTAGACATTGACCCCAATCGTACTTATAAGACAAAGTTTACTATCGTAAAGACCGAGAGCGGCTGGCGTATCAGCAAGGCTGAGGAAGAGTAATGTAAACTCCATTCTCAGGACAGCACCGAAGCCGAATAAAACAAAACGGGACTGCATAATCAGCCGTTAGCCTTTAGCCATTAGCCATTAGCAAAAAAACGGGACTGCAATAAACGCAGTCCCTTTTTTCTGATTTAATATGATCTTACTGTTACTTACGGGACGTCGAGGACGCCGTCCCCTACATATAATCCCGCTTTATTAAGATTTAGCTCAACCATAATTATGCATTATGCATTATGAATTATGCATTAAGCAATGCAAAGCATTGCTTACGCCATGCCTGCTGTGATGATAGCCATCTTGTAAACTTCGTCAGCGTTGCAGCCTCTTGAAAGGTCGTTGATAGGAGCGTTAAGTCCCTGAAGGATAGGACCGTATGCCTCGTAGCCGCCAAGTCTCTGAGCTATCTTGTAGCCGATGTTTCCTGCCTCGATGAGGGGGAAGATGAATGTGTTAGCCTGTCCTGCAACCTTTGAGTCGGGGCACTTTGTCTTTGCAACTTCTGCTGAAACAGCAGCGTCGAACTGGAACTCACCGTCGATTACAAGGTTGGGGTCGATGTTTCTTGCCTCGATAACAGCGTCGTGGCTGAGCTGAACTGTGCCGCCCTTGCCTGAGCCGTATGTAGAGAAGCTGAGAACAGCTACCTTAGGATCAATGCCGAAGAAATCAGCTGTCTTTGCAGTCTCAACAGCAACCTCTGCAAGCTTTCTTGCGCCTGAGAGAACAACATTGCCCTCCTTGTCAACTGTATCCTCATAGCTGAGGTTGATAGCGCAGTCACCCATAGCTATCTTTTCTTCCTTGCCGTCCTTCTCTCTGAAGAGAATGAATGAGGAGCTTACCAGATTTGAGCCCTTCTTGGTCTTGATTATCTGGAGAGCAGGTCTTACTGTATCGGCTGTGGAGTATGTAGCGCCTCCGAGAAGAGCGTCAGCCTTTCCTGCCTTAACGAGCATTGTTCCGAAGTAGTTGGACTTAGCCAGAGCAGCACGGCACTCCTCCTCAGTCATCTTGCCCTTTCTGAGCTCTACCATCTGAGCAACGAGAGCGTCCATCTCGGGGTATGTAGCAGGGTCAAGGATCTCTGCGCTGTCGATATTGAAGCCGCCGTTCTTAGCAGCAGCCTTTACCTCGTCAACGTTGCCGCAGAGGATAACGCCCATAAGGTCTTCCTTGATAAGTCTGTCAGCAGCGGAGAGGATACGGGGATCGCTTCCCTCAGTGAAGACGATGGTTTTCTTGCTGGATTTAAGGTTTGCAATAAGCTTGTCAAACATTCCCATTTTGAGATACCTCCATTGGATTTAAATTTTACCTTACTATTATATCACAGTCCCGCCTTAAAGTCAATCTCTTTAGTGATTAGTTAATAGTGCTTAGTGCATAGTTCCGAGCCGTTAGCTTGTAGGGACGTCCTCTTGTTGAGCCGCCTTCGGCGATGGAGCGAAGTATGCTGCTGTCACTATAACTAAGCACTAATCTCTCATCTCTCTTAGCATAGCTGCGACTTCCTCCACGCTGCAGCGGTAATCGCCGTCGCCGCTGCGCCTGTAGGTGCCTGTATAGAGGCTTCCTCCTATGTAGACGGGCTCCTCGCCTCTGGCAATTCTTGGTACGTTTATTACAATGATGTGCTTGCCCTCGGTCTCCACTATCCTGACGTCTTTTTCCGTGAGGATATTCCTGCTGACACGCTTTTTGTCGCGGATAATGTCCCAGAAGTCGCTGATAAGCCACTGAGGGTCGGGCAGGTCAACGGGGTGCAGGGACTTGTCGGGGTACTCCTCAACTCCAAGCAGTATGATACCGCCGAGAGTATTTGCGAAGGCGGAATAGGTCTCCCACAGACTTATGGGAAGTCCGCCTGTAGCCTTCTTGGCTTCTATTCTGTTGTTTTCCTTGTACTTTTCAATGTTTTCAAGGTCTATCATGCGACTCTCCCCTTCCTGTAAGCGCTTAGTATATAACGAAAAGTGAACAGCAAACAGCACAGCTATGCACTATTCACTATTCACTGATGACTTTGCCGAAAAACAGCTCTGCTCTGATTTGCTGTACCTGCTGTCAAAAAAGTACCGTAAGCGATGTACAACTATCATTTCCGATAAAAGTGAGCGAGCTTGCGAGCGACAACGTGGTCGCGGTCAAGCTGGCTCAGCTCTCATTTACTGTACCTGCTGTCAAAAAAGTACCGTAAGCGATGTCACAATATGTCATTTGAAAAATGGGAGCGAGCTCGCGAGCGACAACGTGGTTTGCCCGCGGGGGCTCCCCGCTGGTACGCCTGACTGGAATCGAACCAGCGCACACGGCGTCGGAGGCCGATGCTCTATCCTCTGAGCTACAGGCGCATATTGCATATAAAAAATCATGCGACTATATAATTATAGCAAAAAGTCTTGAAATTTGCAAGTGTTTATGATATAATTATAAAAATAAATTAGGAGGGAACGTTTTGGGGGACTACATTTATCTGGTAGTCGCACAGACAGGTACAAGACCCGCACGATTCTTCAAATTTCTAACAAAAAAGCCATATAATCATGTTTCTCTTTCAGGAGATATACAGCTTTCGGAGATGTACAGCTTCTGCCGTACATACCGTCCCTTTCCATTGCCTGCCACCTTCAACAAGGAAATAGTGGGACAGGGCACACTGGGACAGTTTCACAATATCCCCTGTGAGATATACCGCATCAGTGTAACTCATGAGCAGAAGGAAGCCTATAATAAAATAATCAGCCACTTCTCACAGCACAGGAAGATATATTCATATAACCTTCTCGGACTCCTCGCCGTTTACTTCAATATCGAGTGGAAGCGCGAGAGGAGCTTCGTCTGTTCACAGTTCGTCGCTTACACTATGGACAAGATAGGCATACCGCTGGACAAGGCATTCTCACTGTATAAGCCCGACGATTTCCGCAGCTTCCCCGGTGCAGACCTTATCTACACGGGCGAGCTGAACACATTTTACTACGCAAAGCAGTCCAAGCTATATACATAATGACACCACATAAGCCGCCAGCCTCAGCTCATCAGGGGAAAGCAGATAGGCTCCGCAGTAGAGCTTGCTGTGGGCAGCTATACCCGACAGGCTGAACTCAGCACTGTGACCGAGAATGTCGATGGAGGCTTTTTCCTCCTCCACCACCATCTGAGCAGGAACGATATATTCGCCGCTCAGCCGGCTGCTGGTATTGGCATAGGAATAAATGAACATCCATGAGCCGCCGCTCAGGAGCAGATACATCAAAACTGCTCTGAGTGCGGCTTTTTTTCTTTTTCTGCGCATATTATCTCCTTTTCATGGAATTGAGCAGCTCTCCCAGGGACCTGCCGAAAAGCTGCCCTGCGTACTGGACCTGCTCAAGTGTATTGCCGTGGGAGCCTACCTCGATGAGGAGACTTCCGTTGGTAAGGTCCTGGTTATAGTGGCGGTAATCGAACAGAATGGGACGGGTAAAGCCCTCGTGGTCCCTCTCAAGCTTCTGCTGAAGGGCACAGGCAAAGTGAAAATTCTGCATACAGTCAGGCATACCCAGAGTCCCGTCATCACAGCCCGATATTATCATTATCTGAGCCGCCTCTCTGCCGTCCACCTCCACAAAGGGCTGATAGGCGTAGCCCTCACCCGAAATGGCGTCCCTGTGAATGTCAAGGACCACCTTTATGCTTGGGTACTTCTCCAGAATGGGAGTGATAGTCTCGCGGCTGCGCCCGTATGAGCCGTTATAGCTTGGATAATCGTGGATCTCCTCAGCGTGTATGACGCCTATACCCTGAGCCTCAAGTTCCGCCTGAATGGCGTCCCCGACCATTACCACGTTTTTGGTATCGTCGGTGGTACGGTAGTTGAAGCTGCTGTCATAGTGCTCCCTGACGTAGGGCTCGAAGCTCTCGGTGGTGTGGGTATGGTAGAGGAGCACCAGAGGCTCGTCGGAGTCCTCCACGGTAAAATTAGGCAGATAGCCGCTCTCACGGATAAGCTCATCGTTGGGGATATCGGTCTTGTTGTTCACCTGTCCCCCTCCCTCAAGGTCGAAGAAGGCATTGCCGCTGTACCGCCCGTAGGTTGTGCGTATTATCTCCCCGTCACCCATGTCCCAGTGTGAGGGATAGGGCTTATCTCCTGCATTATCAGCCCTCATGTCCAGGGGCGAGGGAAGCCGCAGCAGTTCACCGTTGCCGCCGCTCTCGTCCTCTATGCCATAGCCCTGTGAAAGCATTATGCTCTCGTCGGGGAGCTCCGGAAAGGTGACGCGGCTCACCTCCTGCCTGTCCTCCTTAGGGGGAGCCTCCGCACTGCCCGTGCTGTCCATAATCAGGGCTTCACCCTTCACAGCCCTGCCTGCAAATTTTGCCCCCCTTGCACCTGCCGCCACTATCAGGGGCAGTATCACCGCTGCGGTGCATTTCAATATTCCTCTCAGCTTTCTGCGTCTGCGGCGCGTCATAAGCACTCACCTCACAAGTAATTCCTTTGAGATAAGTATATTCGTCGTCTGACGGAACTATGTCCCCGTTTTATCGTCATTCTTCCGCATTTTTCCGCATATGATACTGTGAGGTGATACCATGTACAGTTGTTTCCGCCTGAAAAGGCTTCTTTCGGCAGTCTCCGCCCTCCTTGTGCTTATAGGTGCAGGCTTTGCACTTATCCCGGTCTTTGCGGAGAACTCTCCCGAGCCTCCCGTGTCTCTGCCCGTCATAATGTACCACAGCGTGTGTGAGAAGGAGCCCTCCGCTTACACGGTGACTCCCGCACAGCTTGAAAGCGACCTTGCCTGGCTGAGAGACCACGGCTGCAAGACCGTCACCGCAGAGCAGCTCATAGACTACACAAGTGGTATCGGACAGCTCCCCGAAAAGCCCGTGCTCATAACCTTTGATGACGGCTTCTACAATAACCTCTCCCTTGCCCTGCCCCTGCTGGAGAAATACGATATGACCGCCCTTGTGTCTATTGTTGGCAGGTACACCGACGATTATGCAGCCGCCGACCCTCATGCCGACAGCTACTCCTACCTCATCTGGGAGGACGTTTCCGCACTTCTCGCCTCGGGACGCATTGAGATAGGCAGCCACACCTACGACCTTCACTCCGACACTGTCCGCAAGGGCTGTGCAAGACTTCCCGATGAGACTGTGGAGGACTACTCCGCCATGCTTGCCGCTGATGTGGGACTTCTCAGCACAGAGCTGCACCTTAACTGCGGAGTCTCCCCCGTAGTCTTTGCCTATCCCTTCGGCTCGCTCTGTCCCGAGAGCCTTCCCGTCCTCCGTGACAGCGGCATACTCATGACCCTTACCTGCCGCGAGGGCATGAATCTCATCACCCGTGACCCTGACTGTCTCTACGGCATTTTCCGATATAACCGCAGCGGACTTCTTACCACTGAGGAGTACATGGAGCAGCTGACACAATAAGCAAAGCCCCCGGACGCAGCTGCGCTCAGGGGCTCGTGTTGTTCAGTTATACTAAAAGTGCAGGCTGAAAGCCAAGTGCAAGGTCAGAGGAGTCCTCGTCATAGGTGTAGGTATAGGTGCGGCTGGTGCTGTTATTCTCCTCCTTGCGGCGCTTTACGAACTCATCGAAGAAGTCGTCGAAGGTCTTGCCCTCGCCCCATACATCGTCGTACTTGCTGTCCCTGTACTTGTCAAATCTGTGAGGTATAGTGCCGTCTCTGTCGTAGTCCTCAATGATCTGCTCCTCATGCTCTGCGAAGTATACCATATCCTTTGACACATCGTAAAAGGTCTTGCCGTAGACGATCAGCGCAACTGCTGCCAGAAGTGAGAATATGATACCGAATATAGCCAGTACAGTTCCCTTTCTCTTTTTAACAAGAGAAACGATAGAGAAAATGATACAGAGAGGCGCAGTGATGAAGCTCAGCAGAGTACAGCAGAGGGTCAGGTTGACAAGGGATATAACGAATGAAGCAATTGCGAGACCTGCTCCGCCCTTTTCCTCGGGCTGATAGCCGTTGTTATAGCCGAAATTCTGTCCGTTGTTATAACCGCCGTAGCCGTTATTATTGTAGCCGCTGTTGTAGCCGCTGCTGCCGTAGCCATTGTTATAGCCGTTATTGTAGCCGTTATTGTAGCCGCCGCTGTTATAACCGTTATTGTTATAACTATTGTTGTAACCGCCGTTGTTGTTGTAACCGCCATTGTTGTTTCCGTAGAAATCATCCATTGCTTTTCAGCTCCTTTTCTTACAGACTTGTCTGCCAGTTCCAGTTACGGACCTCCAGCTCGTCCAGATTATATGGTGTCTTCTGATATACGCAGTAATTCAGCCAGTTTGAGAACATGAGGTTAGCCGTGCATCTCCATGAGAAAACAGGCATATTGTCGGGATTGTCTCCCGGGAAATAATTGTATGGCAGCTGTATATCGATGCCCTTTTCCAGGTCTCTCCTGTACTCGTTGGCGATGGTGTCCCTGTCGTACTCGGAATGTCCTGTGATGAAGTACTGCCTTCCGTTTTTGTTTGCGACGATGTGTACTCCCGAGATATCCGAGGAGGTAAGTATCTCCAGCTGAGGAATACGCTCTATATCCTCTCTGCGTACCTCTGTATTTCTTGAATGGGGCACATAGAAAACATCGTCGAAGCCCCTGAGGAGCTGACAGTTGCTCACCTCAGCCCTGTGGGGGAAGATGCCGAACATCTTATGGTCAAGGGTATACTTGGGTATACCGTAGTGATAGTAGAGACCTGCCTGTGCAGCCCAGCAAATATAGATAGTGGAAAAGACGTGGGTCTTTGACCACTCCATGATACTGCATATCTCCTTCCAGTAATCCACCTGCTCGAAGTCAAGAAGCTCAACGGGGGCGCCTGTGATTATCATGCCGTCATAGCGGTAATCGGCTATCTCGTCGAAGGTCTTGTAGAATGAGGCAAGGTGGCTTGAGGAGGTATTCTTTGACACATGGGAAGCCATCTGGAGCAGCTCCACATCCACCTGTAATGGCGTATTACTGAGGAGCCTCATGAGCTGACTCTCGGTCTCTATTTTTTTAGGCATTATATTGAGAATAATCACCTTCAGCGGACGGATGTCCTGATGCTCCGCTCTCTCCTTTGACATAACGAAGATATTCTCCTCGCCGAGAGTCTTGAATGCAGGGAGCTCTGAAGAAATCCTGATGGGCACTCAAATCTATCCTTTCTTTTCATCTTTCTTGCTCTTGCAGCTCTGACAGCCGTTCATGAAGCTTTCAAGATCGCCGCACTGTCTGCTGTCGCCGCTTAAAAACCTGAGTTTTTTCAGGGTATCAAACTTTTTATCGTCCTCCAGCTGAAAGAGTATATGGTTTATGCCCTTCAGCACGCTCTTGAGCATGACTGAGCGTACAAGCCCGTCACAGAGCATCATATCCCCGCAGTCCTCATAGTCATAGACCACGGTCCTCTCGCTGCCGTAGGAATAGGCGATAAATCCGATAGTCTCGCCCCTGTCAAGAGCTTCCGTGATATGGAGCTGACTGCTCCCCGCAGCCTCGACAAGTCTCTCATACCCATTGGTATCGAACCTTTCCTGTATCTCCAGCATATCACTCCTCCTTGCCTATGGCATTTCTGATGGCGCGGAGCTCCTCGGCGGTCAGGTCGCGGTAAGCACCGGGCTTCAGCATACCCAGCTTCAGGGGACCTATGCTTATACGGCGGAGCCTTGCCACTTCCAGTCCCACAGCCTCGCACATCTTTCTTATCTGGCGGTTCCTGCCCTCCTTGATGGTCATGAGGAGGACCACTCTGCCCTCAGCTTTTTCCTTTACTACTACGGTAGCAGGGAGAGTTTTCCTGCCGTCTATCTCAACGCCCTCTGAGAGCCTTACCAGCTGCTCGTCGGTGATGTCGGGACGGACCGTAACGCGGTAGGTCTTGGAGATATGGCGGCTGGGGTGCATTATGCTGTTGGCGAACTCGCCGTCATTGGTAAAGAGAAGAAGTCCCTCTGAGTTCCTGTCAAGGCGTCCCACGGGATATACTCTCTCCTCCACATCGGTAAGGAGGTCCATGACACATCGCCTGTCCAGCTCGTCGGAAACGGTGGTCACATAGCCTCTGGGCTTGTTCATCATCAGGTAGACAAAGCTGCGCTTCTTAGGCATATATATCCTCTCACCGTCAACGGTGATGATATCCTTGAAGCCGCACTTGTCGCCCAGCTTGACAGGGTGGCCGTTGACCTTTACCCTGCCCTTGGTAATGAGCTCCTCAGCCTTTCGGCGGGAGCATACGCCGCAGTCGGCGATCATTTTCTGAATTCTTATTTTTTCCAAAGTTATCCTATCCTTAATGGGAGAAAAAGCTCCCGATCTTATCCATTATTTTCTGAAAGAGACTTTTGCTGCCCTTATCTCCGTGAGATGCGTCCACAGTCTCCCCGGCGAGAAGGTCAACTCTTTCCACTTCCCGCCCCAGGTATCTGACAGATAGGCTTCCCACCTTCTCCCCTTCCCTTACGGGAGCGTACATAAATGGGCGGCTCAGCACCGTAAAGGTGAAGTCCTCCTCATTTGCCGAGAGAGCAGTCACGGATACCGTGTCCTTTTCGGGGACTATCCGCAGTTTATCAGCATTTCCGCCTACTATATCCGCAGTCATATCCCGCGGCAGACCTATCTCCGCCAGTCTCACATTTTCAAAGCAGCTGTCATACAGCGCCATATGGTCGTTCCAGTCATTTCTGTCATTGAGGGTAACGCAGATGAGATCCTTGCCCTCTCTTTCGCAGGCAGACACCAGACACCGTCCCGCCTCGTCGGTAAAGCCGGTCTTAACGCCGTAAACTCCGTCGAACATACCCAGGAGCTTATTGGTGTTCCTCAGCCACCTGTCATAGGGCGGCGAGCCGAACTTCACCTTCATGCTGCTCTGTGAGCAGATACTGCGGAAAACATCGTTCCTCAGCGCCTCACGGGCAAGGAGAGCCATATCAGCCGCCGATGAGCCGTGTCCCTCACCCTCAAGACCAGAGGGCGTGACGAAATAGGTCCTTGAAAGTCCCATTTCACGGGCGCGGTCGTTCATCATCTCCGCGAAAGCCTCCATGCTGCCTGCTATCCTTACGGCAGCAGCATTGGCAGCGTCATTCCCAGATGGAAGCAGCATACCGCAGCACAGCGCGTACTTTGTGACAATGTCCCCCTCCTGCAAGCCCATAGACGAGCCCTCCACCTTAATGGCATCACTGTCCACGGTGAACTCCTCATAGAGCCCTCCGCTTTCGAGACAGAGCAGAGTGGTCATTATCTTGGTGGTGCTTGCCATGGGAAGCTTCATAGATGCGTTGAGGGCATAGACCACCTCGCCTGTATCGGCGGATATCACCGCCGCAGCCTTAGCCTGTACCTGAGGGTATTCGGCTCCGAGAGAGCCTAACGGACACACCGCAGCAGCAGCCATCACCGCCGCCGCAGATATAGAAACGAGCCATTTCATGGGCACACCTCCGTATGATCATATACTAAAGGTTATGCCCGGGGCTGTATATTTATTCTCAGTTAAGGGGCACTGACTCGTCTGTGATACCGCCTGTTGCAGTATCGTCGGAGCCGCCCTTTCTCTTGTTGATGAAGCCGCTTACCTTGTCGATGATGCCGGGCATCTTCTCGATAGCAGCGCTGATGGGATCGCTTGAGCCCTCCATAGTTACCATCTTTGCGGAACCGTCGGGAGAGATAACGAGGAAGCCCTCAGGCTTTATGGAAACGCCTGCACCTGCTCCGCCTCCGAAAAGGTCCTTGTCGTACTTTGAAGGCAGGTCGGAGCCGCCCGAAGCGAAGCCGTAGCTCACCTTTGATACGGGGATAATGGTAGTACCGTCGGGAAGCTTTATAGGCTCACCGATAATGGCGTTTACGTCAGCCATTTCCTTGATCTTTTCGATGGAAATTCCTAAGAGATCACTTACTGGTGTATTGTTTGCACTCATGATTTATACCTCACTTCTGCCTTGCGGCGGATTTTTTCAATTTGCGTTTTCTCAGCTTTCCGGGAATGAAAGTCCTGAAAATATATGTCATCAGGAACCATGCTCCTGCGATGACCACTGTACCGAGACGGAAGGAAAGCTTTCCTGCTGCGTCCCAGCGTCCTTTGGATACGCCGAACTGCGGGTGGACGTCAATGGTTTTCAGCCTTACGGTAAAGAGCTGGCTGAAAAATGCTATGCCGTTGTAGACCAGAGCCGAGTACCTTCCGTACTTCATGGCGCAGTCATAGGCGTCCTCGTCAGCGATGATGAAGTCGATATACAGATCCCTGAGCTTGAAGCCCTTGAATATCTTCAGCAGGGGGCGCTGAGCGCTCTCCCATATCCCGACTATGAATTCTATCTTGTCGCTGAGTGACTTCTTGTCCTCGTCCTGCGGCTTATCGGGGAAGTCCTCATCATCTTCATCAAAGAGGTCCTCGTCAAAGTCCTCGTCCTTCTTCTTTTTCTTCTTTTTGGCCTTTTTCTTCTTTTCGGGAGCTTCCTCCCCGGTCATCTCCTCTGTGAAGCTGTCGGTATCGGGAGCCTCCTCCGCTGCGGACTCAGTGCTTTCCTGTGAAGCCGTCTGCGCAGGGAGCATATCTGCCTCAGGATCATTTACGGGAATGTCCTCCAGCTCCTTCTCCCACTCATACTGTTCCCTCTGTTTTTTCTTTTTTGCCTTTTTCTCCTTGACAGGCTTGTCTTTTTTGGTTTTCTCAGGCTTTGAGGGCTTGTCCTTTTTGTTTGCCTTCCGCTTTTTCCACCAGTTGTAAAGACCTCCGCCGTCTGAGTCCATAAGGTTGATTATCCAAAGCTTGACTTTATAGCTTAATTTGCCGTCTATATAGCTGAACTCTCCTCCCGCAGGAGTAATGAGCACCAGCAGTATGATGCCTAAAACGGCAAGAAGTATATACAGCAGTATTTTTAGTACGATCAATCCTGCCGCTCCTTTCCTTGATTATTCGGTCTGCTGAGCCTCAGCAAGCTCTCTGTCCACGAACTCCTCCTCGGTCTCAAGGACGAGATCGCTCTGTCCCGGGAGAGGGGGAAGATCCGCCACGGAGCTGAGTCCGAAGCTTCTCAGGAACACCGCCGTGGTCCTGTACACTATGGGCTTTCCGGGAACGTCAAGGCGTCCTGCCTCCTCAACAAGTCCCTTTTCCACCAGGTTATTGATGACAGAGGAGCTGTCGATACCGCGGACATTTTCCACGAAGCCCTTTGAAACAGGCTGATTATAGGCGATTATTGTAAGAGCCTCCATAGCCGCATTTGAGAGAGGCGCCGTTCTCTTGGTCTCAAGAGCCGCCCTCACCTGAGGAGCGAACTCCTCACGGGTACACATCTGAAAGCTGCTGTCCAGCTTTTTTATGCAGATACCGCTGCCGCAGTCCTCATAGCGCTCATTGAGCAGCCTTATCATAGAGGGCAGTGTGCCTGCGTCAACTCCGCTTGCCTCCGAGAGGCGGTATATCTCAATAGGCTCGCCGCTCGCAAAGAGGATAGCCTCTATTGCTCCGAGCTTGTCTTTGATCTCCAAGATCTATCCACTCCGTTCTTTCTTCCCTTGAAGAATATCATGGTATTATCGTCGCTAATGGTAATACGTCCGTGTCTGGTGAGCTCCAGCACCGCCAGGAATGTAGCCACTCTTGCCGAGCGGTCCGTGACGCCCTCATAGAGCCTGTCCATGTAGACCTCCCCCGAGTCATAGAGCTGGCGGAGGATATGCACCACCTTGGTCATAACAGAAACTATGCGCCGCTTGACCACTGAGTTTATCTTGTTCTCAACGTGGAGCTTTGCGTGTTCCGACTTTATATTTTTCATTGATATAGCGCTGTAAGCGATAGCCAGTCTCTCGGGCTCATGGACAAGGGTATAGGTCATGTCCGCCTTTATCTTCATGGGGTTTCTCACGAAGATATTGCCGCCCACAAAGGCGTCCGCCAGAGTTTTTGCCGCTATCTTGCAGAGAGAGTACTCAATGAGGGCTCCCTCCAGCTCGCGCTTCATCTGTTCAGCCTCCTCGGGCTGTGGCAGAAGTGAAGCGGTCTTTATATAAATGAGTCTTGCAGCCATTTCGAGGAATTCCCCTGCAAGCTCCAGATTCTGCTCATGAGCCTGATCTATGTAGAGCAGGTACTGCTCCAGCAGCTTTGAGATCTCAATATCGCAGATATTCAGCTTGTGCTTTGCGATAAGGCTGAGGAGGAGGTCCAGAGGTCCCTCAAAAACCTCAAGCTTGAAAGAAATGGTCTCCATATATCACCTCAGATAGAAAAAGTTATTCCCGAAGACGATCTTAATGATCTTGTAGGGTATCTCTCCGATATTGACATGGAAGAATACCAACCGGTCAAGTACAGCCCGGCGCCATAGGTCAGCCAACCAGCCTATGACAGATATCTCGCCGTCGGTGATGATGGCAAGGAGAAAAATGCCGTAGAGAATGTACTGTGACCACTTCATTATCTGCTTGTAGTGGCTGAAGTACCATCTTCTGAACTTTGGCCATGAGAACTGGTAGAATATCTGGAAGCCGTCCAACGGAGGCAGTGGCAGAAGTGCGATGACACCGAAGCAGAGTCCCGTGTAAGCCGCTTCCCTGAGCACCCTGTAAAGACTTGCCAGAAGTATGGAACCGGGAACCAGTCCGTAGAGGGCGCCCGAGAGATTATATAAAATAATGTATGAGACGAAGTATGCCAGCGGAGCCGCCAGTGAGATGATGGTGATGTCACGCTTCATATGTTTCAGGTTTGAGACGTCATAGTTCATCTCCCTGCTCCAGCCGAAGCCCAGTATCATTATAGTCAGCATTCCCTGACGGTCCATGTGCTTTCTGAAGTCCAGACTGAGCCTGCCGCTGTTTTTGGGAGTATCGCCCCCCAGGAGGTGAGCCGTACCTGCCTTGACGAAAGCCGCCAGCGGCATGAGCCCCACCATTACAATGGCTCTGCCTATGAGTATGAGTAATAACCGGTAAAATACGCTCATATAGTAATAAGACCTTTCGGGTGATGTTATGATGTCACTTGAAGAATAACGGTATCCAGGATACCATAAGGTACAGAAGCTGAGCAACCGCCGCTATAATAAAATAGAATGCCACGCGGACATAGAGCAGCCTGCTTCCCAGAATTATCAAAGCAAAGAATATGCCGCTGAGTATGCGCTGGTTGCGGAACACCCAGTTATCAAACTTTGCGGGTGTGAATGCCCTGAGGAAATTGAAGCCGTCCATAGGCGGCAGGGGTATCATATTGAATACAGCCAGCGTTACATTGATGGTTATGAAGTTGGAAAGCAGTTCAAAAGCTGCCTTTCCCGCAGGAGAAGCCACGCTTTCCACCGTGAACCACTGGTCGCTGTGAGTTATTAAACAGCCCGACAGCACCATTATAAAGCAGCCCGTAAGTGCAGCCAGCAGGTTTGAAACAGGTCCTGCCAGAGCTACCAGAGCGTAGCCGAGACGGCGGTGCTTGAACTTTGAGGGGTCCACAGGCACAGGCTTTGCCCAGCCGATACCCAGAATCATCATAGTGATAAGACCGATGGGGTCGATATGGGCGAAGGGGTTAAGGGTAATGCGTCCCTCTTTCCTTGCGGTATCGTCACCCAGCCAGCCTGCAACAATGCCGTGAGCGGATTCATGTATAGGTATAACAAGCATAAAGGTTATAGCTCTCGCAACGATGAGCATGATAAAGACCATATCTATTCCTGAGTCCTGCATAATTATCCTTTCCCCGTCGGAGAACAAAGCTCCGACAATAGTTATACAACATATATTATACTATAAAGCGGCATATATTTCAAGTAAAAAAGCACATTTTCAGCTGCCGAAAAAAATTTTTTTGATTTTTTTAAAAAACACTTGCTTTTTTTTTGATTATGTGTTAAAATAATCATGTTGTATTTTTACAGGTTAGTTAAGGAGGTGCAACCTAATGGCAAAATGTGATATCTGCGGAAAGGGCGTGACCTTTGGAATCAAGGTTTCCCACTCACACAGACGTTCCAACAGAACATGGAAGCCTAACGTAAAGCGTGTAAAGGCTATCGTCAAGGGTACTCCTTGTCATATCTACGCTTGCTCAAGATGCCTGCGTTCAGGCAAGGTTGAGAGAGCTTGATCATCTTTGCATGATAAAAACGGAGCGTTCCGAATGGAGCGCTCTTTTTTTATGCCTGTTCCACAGCAGGCTTTTTTGCGGCATAGCTGCCTGCAAAGGAACTTTTTCTCCGCGTTCCTTGCTATTCCCGGAAATATATGATATAAGCGGGGAGCCCCCGCAGGCAGTTTCGCGGCAAAGCCGTCCGCAAGGCAACTTTTTCTCTGCGTTCCTTGCTATTCCCGGAAATATATGCTATAAGCGGGGGAGCCCCCGCAGGCAGTTTCGCGGCCAAGCCGTCCGCAAGGCAACTTTTTCTCCGCGTTCCTTGCTATTCCCGGAAATATATGCTATAATTATTATCAGCATTGTATCGTGATAAAATATTAATATGGTAAAGGCGGTATTATTATGACAAAAGAACAGATCGGGACACTGTTTAAGCTAATGCTTGAATATATCCCGCCGACGCTGAAGATATTCGGATTTACCCTGCTGTGGTCCATACCACTGGGCATGATAGTGGCACTGCTGAAAATGTGCAAATTCAAGCCCATAAGCTGGCTCACAAACATATACATACTCATAATGCGAGGAACTCCACTGCTGCTCCAGCTCATAGTCGCTCAGTATTCGGTGCCCTATCTGCTGAAATGGGAGGGCTGCCCCTCATTTATCCACAGTCTTCTCGACGGTGTTGATATACGAAGCGCCAGCTACACCTTCAATATGCTGCTCATCGCCTTCGTGCTGAACTACGCCGCCTACTTCGCGGAGATATTCCGCGGCGGTATCGAGGCTATCCCCAAGGGACAGTATGAAGCCGCAGGAGCCCTTGGCTTCAGCCGTATGCAGACCTTCTTCCGCATAATCCTTCCACAGGTAATAAAGAGAGTAGTCCCCGCCAGCTCCAACGAGATAATCACACTGGTAAAGGATACCTCTCTCGCTTCCGCTATCCCCTACATGGAGATCATGTACATCGCCAAGAAGCAGGTCCCCACCTACGCTTCTCTCCTGCCCCTTTTCATGGCAGGCGTGTTCTATTTCGTATTCGCAACAGTGCTGACGCTTTTATTCGGATATATCGAGAAAAAGCTCAGCTACTACAAGTAAGGAGGTGCAGCAGCTATGGCTATGCTTGAAGTAAAGAACCTTTCAAAGAGCTTCGGCGACCTTGAGGTGCTCAAGGACATCTCCTTCAATGTGGAAAAGGGAGAGGTCGTGGCAGTCATCGGTCCCTCAGGAAGCGGCAAATCCACCCTTCTCCGCTGTATCAACCAGCTTGAACGTGCAGACGGCGGAGTCATCAACGTCTGCGGCACAGATATGCTTATCAAGAACTCCAGAGGAAAGACGGTCTATGCAGACGCCAGGACGCTCCGCGACATAAGGCTGAAAACCGGACTTGTATTCCAGAACTTCAACCTGTTTCCACACATGACAGTTCTCCGCAACATCACGGAAGCTCCCGTGTGCGTACTCAAGGAGGACAAAGCAAAGGCAAAGGACAAGGCAATGGCTCTGCTGAAAAAAATGGGACTTGAAAGCAAGGACAAGTCCTATCCCTGCGAGCTTTCGGGCGGTCAGCAGCAGCGTGTCTCCATAGCGAGAGCCCTTGCCCTCAATCCCGACATACTCTTCTTCGACGAGCCCACCTCAGCCCTTGACCCGGAGCTTACGGGAGAGATACTGAAGGTCATCAAGGAGCTTGCCGCGGAGGGCATGACCATGGTCATAGTCACCCACGAAATGGCGTTTGCCAGGGACGTAGCAGACAAGGTCATTTTCATGGAAAACGGATACATCGTGGAAATGGGAGCTCCGGAGCAGCTCTTCGGCGAAAACGCTTCCGACCGTGTACAGCAGTTCCTCAAACGTTTCAACAGCTGACAAACGCACATTAAAATAATAACCCCTGAGCGGTGATGATACCTCTCAGGGGTCTTGCTTTTATATATCCTTTATCATAGTGACATGAGGGCAGCCCTCGTCGTCACGGAGGTCGTCCGTAGCTGTATAGCCCAGCTTTTCGTAGAATTCCCTGACGCGGCACTGAGCCGAAAGTGAGATGCTTTTTCCGCCCATATCCTTAGCCTGCTTTTCAAGCTCCGTCACTATCCTGCTGCCCAGAGAAAGTCCGCGGTGATCCTTCATCACGGCTATCCTGCCGATGACGAAGCCGCCGTCCTCATCGTTAAAAAGCCTTCCCGTAGCCACAGGGACCTCACCGTCATAGAGTACAGCGTGTACCGCCTCGCCGTCAATTTCATCAAACTCGTTCCGGAAGCCCTGTTCCTTCATGAAGACAGCCTTGCGGATAGTGCGGCAGTCGCCGCTGAGCCCGTGAAAGATCTTTACTCCGATATCCATATCACAGCACCTTGGAAAGGAACTGCTTCAGACGGGGATTCTGAGGATAATTGAAGAAGTTGTATGGATCGTTCTCCTCAGCGATAACACCGCCGTCTATGAACAGCACTCTTGAAGCCACCTCTCTTGCGAAGCCCATTTCGTGAGTTACAACCACCATGGTCATTCCCTCCTCGGCAAGCTGCTTCATGAGGTTCAGCACCTCTCCAACCATTTCGGGATCAAGAGCCGAGGTAGGCTCGTCGAACAGCATGACATCCGGGTTCATCACCAGAGCTCTTGCAATGGCGATACGCTGCTTCTGACCGCCTGAGAGCTGATTTGGAAAGGCGTCTGCCTTATCGGCAAGTCCCACCTTTTTCAGCATTGCCTTAGCGCTCTTTTCAGCCTCGCTCTGGGACATGAGCCCCAGCTTTACGGGAGCAAGAGTGAGATTTTTCATAATGCTGAGATGAGGGAACAGGTGGAAGTGCTGGAACACCATGCCCATTTTCTCCCTTATCTCGTAAAGGCGCTTCTCCGAGACCTTTGTAAGGTCCTCGCCCTCAAAGACGATACTGCCCGATGTAGGCTGCTCAAGCCTGTTGAGGCAGCGGAGGAAGGTACTCTTTCCAGAACCCGAGGGACCGATTATGACTACCTTTTCGCCCTTTTCTATCTTAGTGGTGATACCTTTCAGGATATGCTGCTTTCCGAAGGATTTCCTGAGATCATTAACCTCTATCACTCTTAGCCAGCCTCCTTTCCAGTCTTGACACCAGATAGGTCATGAACATGACTATCACAAGGTATATCAGCGCAACTGCGATAAGGGGCAGGAACGCCTCATAAGTAACGCTTCTGATGATATCGCCGCCCTTGGTAAGGTCCTCGAGAGCGATATAGCCTGCCACAGAGGTCTCCTTCAGAAGAACTATGCACTCGTTTCCGAGAGCAGGGAGCACGTTCTTGAATGCCTGGGGCATAATGATATATATCATAGTCTTGCGGTAGTTGAGACCGAGACTTGCTCCCGCCTCAAACTGCCCATTGTCTATGGACATTATACCCGAGCGGACAATCTCCGCCACATAGGCAGCGGAATTGAGACCGAAGGCAAGTATTCCCACAAACATCTTGTCAATACGCACCGAGGCGAAAATGACATAGTAGATTATGAGAAGCTGAACCATTACAGGGGTTCCCCTGATAACGGTAAGATAAATTTTTGCAAAGAAATTCAGGATCTTCATTTTTCCCGTCTTGTCGTGGGCAGCGCGTACAATGGCTATAAGGAAGCCCAGCGCCATACCAAGCAGCACGGCAAAAAACGTTATGATAAGCGTATTCTTCAGACCATTCGTGAGGTACTTCCATCTGTCGCCCTCAATGAAGGTGCTGTGAAGCTTATCCATAAAATCGCTCAATAAGCTCACTCCTTAATTTAAGTGTCAGTCCTCTATTACAACGATGACCTGCTTTGAAACTGCATAGCCCTGAGTGAAGGAAACGTTCTCCTCGCGCTCGGGAGTTACAGACATACCTGCCACACCTACGTCAGCCTTACCTGAATTTACAGCAGCGATAATGGAATCGAACTCCATGTTGTCTATCTGGAGAGTCATAGCCAGCTCATCGCAGACAGCATTCATGATATCCACGTCGATACCTACTATCTCGCCGTTCTCCATGCTCTCATAGGGCGGGAACTCGGCGTTTGTAGCCATAACGAGAGAATTTGACCTCTCTATGTTCGTGTCGGGCTTATAGCTGATATGATCCGGATTGCTTCCTATCCAGTGCCTCATGATACGGTCGATAGTGCCGTTCTCCTTGAGCTTTGTAAGAGCCTCGTCGATCTTCTCGCCCAGCTCGTCATTACCCTTCTTGTAGGCAATGGAGTACTCCTCCTCAGCGAAGGCATCGGGAAGTATCTGGAGCCCCTTGTTCTTCTTGACGAACTCCTGAGCGGGCTCAGAATCGATGATAACTGCGTCTATCTTGCCCTGCTTCAGAGCCTGGATAGCGTCAGCACCCTTGTTATAGCCCTCAACCTATGCATTCTCAACGTCCTGAGCAAAAATATAGCCTGTTGTTCCCAGCTGAGTACCGATGCTCTTCCCCTTAAGGTCATCTGCACTGTGCACTGTGTTTTCAGGAGCACCGCAGCCTGTGAGGCAGGCAGCAAGAAGCACGCCTGCGGACATTACGCTTAATAATTTTTTCATAGAATTACCATCCTTTCAGATAAAACATCTCATATTTCACATTATAATTGATTTCTTTTCAAATTTCAATACTTTTCCCCGAATATATCCAATTTGTAACCTATTTGCGCAAAAACCGCTGTCTGCATATTTACAGACAGCGGCGCTTGTATCAGAGTATGTTTTCTCCCTCGCCCATAACGGGGATTATTACAGCCTTTGCGTCTTCAAGATGGAATATCATCATCTTGTTGCCTGTGTTGTCATTGTAAATGTCTCTGAGGTGAGGAGCTCCATCCAGAGCAGCCTCTGCGTATTTGGGATCAGTCTCGAAAACAGCCTTTCCTGTGTATCGGAGCCACTTTCCGTCGGGCTTGCAGGCGGCTATCTCGCAGAGGGGCGAAGCAATGAGCTGCTTGTAAACGTCCTTGAAATCGCCCACGCCAAAGAGTACCTTTCCGTCCATTTCCATGTGAAGTCCCAGAGGTCTCAGCTTAGGCTGGTCGCCGTCCTTTGTAGCCAGGAAGAAAATTCCTGCTTCGTTGAGAAAATCGTTGAGTTTGCTCATAAAATATACCTCCTTATGCACATTTCGTGCTTATTAGTCATCAAAAAGCGGAGTTGAGAAATATCTCTCTGCGGTATCGGGAAGGATAGTTACAACAGTCTTTCCCTCGCCCAGCTTCTCAGCAAGCTTCAGTGCAGCTGCCACGTTGGTACCGCTGGAGATACCGCACATTATGCCCTCCTTGGAAGCTAAGTCCTTGGCGGTCTGTATAGCCTCCTCATCGGTAACTATGTAAATATCGTCATATATCTCCTGGTTGAGTATATCGGGGATTATACCGTCGCCTATTCCCATCTGGAGGTGGGTGCCGATGTTGCCGCCTGCAAGTATTGCAGCATTTTCGGGCTCAACAGCCCATATCACCATATCCGGATACTGAGCCTTGAGAGCCTCGCCGATACCTGTGATGGTACCGCCTGTACCGATGCCTGAGCAGAAGCCGTCTATCTTCACCGCAGACTGCTCCAGTATCTCAAGAGCTGTGTGGTACTTATGTGCGCCGATATTGTTGATATTGGCGAACTGCTGGGGTACGAAGACATTCTCGTCCTCCTCAGCCATTCTAAGGGCAGTATCAAGGCACTCCTGGATACACTTGCCGATATCGCCGTCATCGTGTATGAGCATTACCTCAGCACCGTAGTGGTTCACCAGCTTGCGGCGCTCCTCGCTGACGGAATCGGGCATTATGATGATGGTCCTGTAGCCCTTTACCGCACCCACAAGAGCGAGACCAATGCCCTGATTGCCGCTGGTAGGCTCAACGATAATGGTATTCTCCTTTATTTTACCCTCCATTTCGGCATGGCGGATCATATTGTAAGCGGTACGGGTCTTGATAGAGCCGCCCACATTGAGTCCCTCGAACTTGACGAGTACATCTGCATTGCCTTTTTTGTTCATGCGGTTGAGCTTAATCATGGGAGTATGTCCCATTGCTTCAAGAATATTATTGTATATCATTATAAGTTCTCCTTAAACGGCTTTTCAGCCCTATAGTCACATAACATTACTATTATACAATAAATCCGACTAAAACGCAAGGATTTTTTCAGTTTCCGAAAAACAGATACAAATATAGTTGGTTAAGACTAACATTTATATTTCATTCATACTGCTTTTCCTCAATGGACGCCAAAAGTCCCGAGTGCTTATAGAGCCTGATGATGTAAGTCTTTTCGCGGTCAAGAGTTTCCTCAAGCTCCTTCCCCTCCTTTTCCGAGACCTGAACGATTTTTTCATAGCTGCTGTCCTCCAGTACACTGAACCTGTAGGTCAGACTGCTGTGCCTTCTGCTGTTATAGCGTCTGCTCGTTATAGCGTAGGAGATGGAGTCGGTGCCGATATGTGCGCCGCTTACCTCCACAGCAACGGTCTCACCCCCGGTCATATCCATAAATGTGCTGCCCGCAAAAGCTGCGTAGGACAGATTGTCAAACCTGGGAAAATCATTGATACTGCGCTGGGAATGCAGAGCCGTTTCCCTTACGCCGAAGGACATATACATCAGAAACAGGAAAACGTAGAGCAGCACGAAGCCTGCGATCCTGCCTGCCTTGCCCTGCTTTTTCTTCTTTTTGTGGGAGCCGTACTTCTTCTCCATAGTATCTGCCGCAGTCACAAGGGGCTCACTGCGCTTTATGAGCATTATCCTTCCCAGAGCCACTCCGAAGGACACCTCTGCCGCCAGTCCAAGTATTATGCGCAGCAGTGAGAACAGGAACACTGCCCTCAGTCCCTTCTCCCCCGTCATGACATCGGGCTTGAACAGGACTCTGTGCAGGATAGAGACAATGAATGCTGCCACAGCAGCAATAAAGGCAAACTTATCACGTTTCCAGATCTTTTCTTCGTGCTCAAAAGCCTTTCTTCTTGCCTCGGCTGCCTTTTTATTACTCATATCAGTCCCACTCATTTCTTCAGTTAACAGTAAGGAACGCCGAAAAGGCGTTCCTTGTAATGCTTATATAAATTATTCCTCAGCCGCAGCGAACTGGCTCTCGTGACGAGTGAAGAAATCCGTTCTGGGAGGCAGGAACTTCAGCTTGTGGTTCTCGCCTGTGAAGTAGTTTACAGGCTCAAGGATAGTATCCCATGACCAGATACGCTCATCGACCTCCAGATACTCGCGGAGCTTCTCTGTGCCGAATGGAGCCATTGGGTGCAGGAGCACACCTGCTATCCTTATCATGTAGAACAGGTTGGCAAGGGACTGCTTCAGTACTTCCTTGTCGGGATAGTCGCCTGTGAGCGCCTTAGCCATGTACTTGCTTCCGTTGCGGATATAGCTGTCCAGAACGTAGGTACACTGGTGGAAAGCAAACTTGGACATATGCCTCTCGTAATCAAGCACAGCCTTCTTTGCCTCCTCGCGGAACTTCTCCTCGGGAGCGTTGTCGGGCATGATGCCGTCCAGCTCCTTCTGAGCGGTATAGAAAGCAGTTCTTATCATACGGTTGTATACATTCGAGAGGAGCAGACCGTCCTTTACAACAGGATCCGCGTCCTCGGGCTTAGCATCGGGATTGTAGGGCTTGGGCATGAAGCTTACGGAGCGCTGACCCAGACCAAGTCCCAGCCAGTGCATACGGAGCTGCTCGGGAGTATAGCGCTTGAGCAGGTCGTCAGCCATAGGCGGCTTTACAGCGCCTGAGCTGGAAGCCTTCTTGTCGAGGAAAAGAATGTGGTGATTTGCCACGATAACAGGCATCTGGAGCTCTCCCTCGGCAGGGTCGGCAGTCTTGGTATCGCTCTCCTGCTGAGCCATCCACATAGCAGGCTCGGCAATTCCGTAGAAGTAGATGTTGTCCTGACCGACGAACTGATATACAGTCGAGTCCTTGCTGCACCAGTAGTCCTTCCACTCGTTAGTGTCATGACCGATGGACTCCAGATAGGTCTCTGTAAATGAGATAGGAGCCCAAAGTGACTCAGGCCATACCCATACGGTAAGACCGTCAACGCCGTCCATAACAGGCGCAGGAACGCCCCACTCGATATTTCCTGTAAGGCGGAAAGGAACGAGTGTCTTTCCTGTACGGTAGCGTATGCCGTTCTCGGTGAGAATGCGGCAGGCTTCATCACAGTCGGAAAGCTTGGTGAACTCTATTGTAAATGAGGGCTTCTTGGGCTCCTCAAGGTACTCATGTGCAGGCATGGAGTCCTTCAGCTCCATGTACTTTTCCTCAAACTCGCGCTTTATGTAGATAACGGGGTTCTTGAGGAACTCGTCAATGGTCTTCCACACAACGGGACGGATGTCCTTGCGCTTTTTCAGCTCCTCCACCCAGTCCTTCATGAGCTGCTCATAGTCGCGGAGCCTGAAATACCAGTTGGTAACGGGCTTCATTGTGGGAGTCTCGCCTGTCAGGGTGCTGACGGGGTTGATGAGGTTCTCAGGCATATACTGATGACCCATATCGCACTCATCTGCGTAGCCCTTTTCAGAGGTACAGCCGTCAACGGGGCACTTTCCAATTACCTGTCTGCCGTTGAGGAACACACCAGCCTTCTCATCGAAGAACTGCATGGTGGTTATGCGGTCCAGCTGTCCCTTCTTGTGGAGTGAGCTTATGAAGCGGTCGGTAACTGAGGCGTGTATCTCCTTGGAGCGTCCCAGACCGGAAGCTGCGAACAGATTGGGAGAGATGCCGTAAGCATCAAGAGTCTCCTGCTGCTTGTCGTGGTTTCTCTGAACGAAATCCTCAAGTGAGCCCTCGAACTCGCCGTTCTTGACCTTTACGCGCCAGCCCTCTGCAATGGGAGAGCCGTAGCAGTCTGTACCGCCCACGAATATAACATTGTCCTTGCCTATACGGTCGCGCATGAAGCGTGCGAAGGTGTCCGCAAAAACGAACATACCGCCCACATGACCGAAGTGGAGCTCCTTGTTGCCATAGGGCATACCGCCTGTGACGATACATCTTTTCGGGAACACAGGACGGGGTATCTCAAAATTCTTCTTTTCCTTTTTATCTGACATTTTTATTACCTCTTTATATAATTCATAATTAAGAATTCATAATTCATAATTGTGGTGTCCGCTATCGCGGACGGATTTGAATAATTTCAGGCGACCATTAATTATGCATTATGCATTATGAATTATGCATTATGAAAAAGCCTGAAGGCGCTTGCGTGTTATCTCCTCGCCGAGAACATGGCTGACTTCCCAGATATCGGGAGCATTTGCGTGTCCTGTGAGAGCGATACGGAGCATATTTGTGATGTGGACTATGCTTCCCCTGAACTGGTCGGGGTTCTTCTTGTAGTCCTTGGGCTTTACAGCAAAGCCCATCTCCTCGGTGATAGCCTTTACCTTGTCGAACCATGCAGCGGAATCGTCGCTGTGGTCATAAGATGCAAGGTACTTGCCGAAGAATTCCTTAACGGTTGCCTCGTCGCACTCCTCGGGCATATCATCGGTCACTCTGAAGGTCTCATCGTAGTAGAAGCTCATGAAGTCGCAGGCCTGCTTCCAGGTCTCGATGTCACGTCTGGGCTTTGCACCGCCTCTGCCCACATTGAGAGCAGCAAGAGTTCTCTCGGGATACTTCTTTATAAGGGCTGCAAACTCGTCATTGTACTCCTCGCACCACTCCAGCCAGCCGTCAAAGACCTGCTGTGCAGGCATACGGCAGATAACGTTCTTGGAGATATCGCGGAGCTTGTCCAGGTCCACCAGAGCGCCCGAAACGGACATCTTGTCCAGTGCATAGGGGAAGTCATGGTAATCAGCCTCGGGATTTGCGATACGCCACTCCTCGTAGTTGGAATTGAGGAGAGTGAGCAGGAACTCCCAGATAGCGTCTCTGCTTATTCCCTCCTGCTGATAGTAAGCCAGCGCCAGCTCGGGGTCCTTACGCTTTGAGAGCTTGCGCTTGCCTCCTGTCTCGCCGTCTATCTTCATGAGGATAGCGGTGTGGCAGTATTTAGGCTGCTTCCAGCCGAGAGTATTGAACAGCTCAACGTGCATAGGCAGAGAGGATATCCACTCCTCGCCGCGGATAACATGAGTTGAGCGCATGAAATGGTCGTCGATAACGTGGGCGAAGTGGTATGTGGGGATACCGTCGCTCTTGAGGAGAACGAAATCCATGTTGTTTCTGGGCATTTCCAGCTTGCCGCGGATAGCGTCCTCAACGGCTATGGTCTCGCCTGTCTCCTGACCTCTGAAGCGCAGCACCCACTCCTTGCCCTCGGCGATATTTGCCTTAACTTCATCTATGGTAAGGTCACGGCACTTTGCATACTTACCGTAAACTCCGGGATTTTCCTTGTTAGCGGTCTGCTGCTCGCGGACAGCCTCTATCTCCTCGGCAGTCATGAAGCAGGGATAAGCCAGACCTCTCTCTGTGAGGAGCTTTGCGAAAACGTGGTATATCTCCTTACGCTGACGCTGTCTGTAGGGGCCGTAGCTGCCGTTGTCGCCATCTGCGGTAGCGCCCTCGTCAAAGTGAACGCCGAAGTAGTCCATAGCGTTGATGACGGTCTCAACAGCGCCCTCCACCTCACGCTTATTGTCGGTATCCTCAATTCTCAGGTAGAAAACGCCATTTGACTGGTGAGCGATACGCTCGCCGATAATAGCGTTGTAGAGGTTGCCAAGGTGAACGAAGCCTGTGGGGCTGGGTCCTATACGGGTAACGCAGGCGCCCTCGGGGAGCTGTCTTTCGGGAAAACGAGCATCGATATCCTCGGGAGTTTCCTTAACATCGGGGAAAAGAAGTTCTGCAAGTGCCTTAAAGTCCATAATATCAATCCTTTTGTAAATTCTGAGCCTGTAAAGGTACAGGCAATATTTATTTAATTATACCACATAGCTCCGCCAAAGTCAATGACTAAAAAACGCAGTGAAAACCCGCTTGACAGACCGCAGAATGTGCGGTATAATACGGATATACGATACACTCTCTTATATTCAACAAAAAGGAAGATCATGAATTATAAATTTCCAGGAGGGAAACGTTCCCCGATCATAATACCGATATTAATAGCCATTCTGATATTCGGCGGCGAGACCGTAGGAACTATTGTTTTCATCGTCGGCGCCGTAGTAGTTGCAGTATGGCTCTATGATCTTCTCAGCAGTATTTTCACGGGCAGCAGCGATGAGCACTTCAACAATGAAGATAATGACAAATATCATGACAGGTACGAAGAATAAAAAAGCTCCCCTCGGTAAGACAGATACCTATATAGAAGTTTTGCCCCTGAGTGTTACAAAGCACTCAGGGGCATTGTGCATATTTATGTTGCTTAGCTAAATCAGAATTTATTTGAAATAAGCGGTATCAAACTCCTCACCACTGTTCAGCTTATCCAGTAATTCCAGCAATCCTTTCTGACCATGAATCTCCATCCATTCGCTGACTTCATGTTTCGCATTCAGATAGCGGAAACGCCTGTCTTCTACCGTTCCAGCATAGAATTCAGGACCTGTATCCATATCTTCAAGAGGAAGTGCGTTCTTTCCGTTATCAGTCTGTTCAATCCATGCATCCAGCCCATATTGCTCACGATAATCATTTTGCGTGGCAAGTCCCTCATCAAACCATGTAGGAATCCCTTTCAGAGAATTTGTATTCAGGCGGGTATGCAGCTCCGCATGAGTGAGTTCATGTGCTATTATGTCAATATTAAGGTATTCATCTGAAACAGAAATGTAGTTTTTCTTCGGATCAAATATTGAGGTTTTCGTATCATGATCTCCGCCGAGCTTTGAAAGCAGATTATCATCATCACAGATGATTACGATCGTTTTAGATGTATCGGTACACTGTAATTCTCCGAAAAACGCTCTGTCCCGTGCTAATGCATCTTCCGTGATCTGAATCGCTTCTTTGATATTACCGGAATAGTTTTTATTCGCATAGATATGATCTGCTGCCTTTTCAAAGGAACTGCGGTACGGAACTGACATTCGATAGCCTAAATCCGTAAATTGAAAAAAACAGACAGCCGCCAGCAGCAACAACAGTATCAAAGAAATACAACAGCATAATATGATTTTCTTCTTTGATTTCACTTTCATGTTCATTTCTCCTGTAAATTCCGATTTTTGTCAGTAACAATTATAGCACATCATCTCTGTACTGTCAATAGAAACGCCATAGTACTTCTGACCTTACATCAGAAATACTATGGCGTAAAACTTCTTTATGCGTACTGTTCTTATGAGGGGAGCCTGACTTTTTGTTCAGGGCTGTAACTCAATAAACATGAGTTTCCAGAGTAGTACCGCAAAGACTGCAGTAGACTGTCTCTATGCACATATAATATACATAATTATATCCTATCGGGATACGGTATACATCATATTTTGAAGCAACATGGTAGCTTCCGCCGTGGCAATGAGTACAGCTGGCGGCATAAGCTGTGAGTGTGTTGTCCGACTTCGGAGCGAAATTCTTAGTGACGACCGAGCCTGCGCCGAGAAGTACGAATGCGAGTTCAGTTGCTGAGAGTCGTTTGAGTTTGTGTTTCATTTGTACCAAGTCCTTTTCATAATATTTAAGGTCACAAGACCTTATGAGCAGAGTATAACACAATAGTTCAAGAATGCCAATAGTTTTTGTGCACAAAGCCGCATTCAAAAAAGGCTCTCCTTTTTTTCAAGGAGAGCCTTTCTGTAAACATATTTATGACTGATTATTAAACTACCTTTGTATATGCGAGGCTGATCCATCCCCTGATAGTCAAGCCCCAGCCATTCTGCTTCTTGAAAACAGTAACTACATCGCCGTAATTATAAGCACCGACCTTTTCATAGCTTGTGCCGGGTCCCTTTCTGATGTTGAGGCCTGTGTTTGAGGTCACCTGTCTCCTTTCCCAGAACTTCAGGCCGTCAATGATAGAAGCGTCTGCCTCCACCGAATTAACGATGCTGAGCTTTGAATCCTTTGTATTGAGTGCAGAAGGTACAACAACGCAGGCTGCCATAGTTACAGCTGACATAGCTGCACAAAGATATTTTTTACTGTAGTATTCATTGATTTAAGTCCTTTTCTTAGTTTGATTGATTGATTGTTCTGATAATGAGTTCATGCGCATAAACTACATCTGAGATTATAACATAATGCGCAGCATTTGTCAATAGCAAACACGAACTATTTCACCTTATCACGTTGTTTTCGACTCAAGGAACTTCACCAGCATATTCCATGTTGTGCAGTCCACGCAGCCACTTTCGGGAAGTCCGCAGCACCCCCTGAACACTCTTACCGCCTCGGCAGTTTCCTCACCGTACTCACCGCTGACGGCTATTTTCGGCATATTGTCATACCAGGCGGCAGCCTTCCACAGCATGGCCTGGATAATGTACACCAGTTCGCCGCTGTCACCTATGTCCAGGGTGAAGCCTTTGGAGGGAAAGGCGTGATATGCCGCAGGCTCTCCATCAGTAAGCTCTCTGTAAACCTCAGCTATCAGATCCCATGTGTCGGAGTCCGTGTCCCCCGTAACGGGGAGCCCGTATTCACGCTGAAAAGCCTCCACCGCCTGTCTGGTGTCATTTCCGTAGACGCCGTCAGGGAGCACCTGTGGTATCCTCCCTCCCATCATAGCTATACCGCAGAGCATCTCCTGAAGCTCGCGGATATGTTCCTTTCTCTGTTCATCTGTATATGGCATATATTTCTCCCTTTATCAATGCGAAAAGCGTAATTATTATGGTTTCATTCCTTCCTGCAAGCTCGGGACGCCGAGGGCGGCGTCCCCTACTTAATTGTGTAACCGGGGTTCTGGTAGGGGCGCTTGTCAAAGCCGAAGCGCAGGTCTGAGTAAACTCCCGCTATCCTGTCCCAGGTCACCGCTCCCACTATTCCCGACGGGTCAATTCCGAACTGCCGCTGAAAGGCGGTGACGGACTGCCTTGTGAGGGGACCGAAATAGCCCGTGTCGCTGACCGCAGGAATATCGGGATAGCTTCTGTTTATATAGGTGAGATACTGCTGTATAGTCCTCACCGAATCCCCTCTCGCCCCCTCGCGGAGAACAGTTCCCGGATAGAGGGCAACGGCGGTATACTGGGAAGGCACCGACTCCGCAATGCCTTCATAGGCGCGGTAGAGGTCATTCCTTGTGGCTCTGTCCACCACACCTGTCTGGGGAAGCCCGAACACTCTCTGGAAGGACTTTACGGAGCGCTCGGTCTGCTCTCCGAAATATCCCGTTATCTCCACGGGAATGACAGCCTCGTAGTATGCGCCGATGACCGCAAGATAGTATTGCAGCATACTCACCTCTATGGACTGCATACCTATGCGGAGCTCCTCCGCGAACTGAGGAGATATCTCCTCGAAGCGCACACCCTCGGAGTCCAGCTCCGCAAGACGCTTGACGCTGGTATAGATGTAGGTTATCCTGTACCAGGTGGCGGCATTGACCGTCCCCGTTACCTCCAGCCCGAAGACCTGCTGGAACTTAGTGACCGCCGCCTCGGTAGCGCTGTCGAAAATACCGTCGGCGGCGGGTATCTTGGGTATGGCAGGAAAGTTTCCAGATATACGGTTGAGCCAGACCTGTATGTACTTCACATCATTTCCGAAGGAGCCGTTTTTCAGCTCCGTATCTGGGAATGAGGGCATGGCAGTCTGAACGGGAGCATTTTTCACGATGTCGATGTCCTCCCCGTAGTAGTACTGCAATATTTCATAGGGAGTATACCCGCGGTTGGCAAGGGTCACGGTGCCCCACTGAGAAAGTCCCGCGCAGGTGGTAGTGGTGCCGTTGCAGAAGGCGGTGAACAGCGGCTCCACTCTGCCCTGCCGCCGCACATAGTCATTGAAAAGCTCATCGACAAGGTAGCTGATGTTCTCGAAATACTCCCGCCCGTTGATGAACTTCTGGTCAAACTGAGTAGTGGCGGTAATGTCGAAGCTGTACCCCCGTGAGCGGTACCACTCGGTGTAGATACGATTCAGCGCAAAGGACACAATGGCGTAGATATTGGCGCGGAGAGCGCTTTCCGGCCAGGTGGGGTATATCTCGCTGGAAGCCACGTTCTTGACATAGGAGGCAAAGCCCACGGTCACATCGGGAGCCTCCGAGTCGGGAAAGCCCAGGTGCACTGTGATAGTCTCGGGGATAAAGGGCGTACCTGTAAGCATAGGTCACTCCTTTCCGCCGCCGAAGCTTGGCTCCGCGTTGTAGTAGGTAACGGTCTCGTCGGAGCTGTCCGTCATGAGCGGCAGAGGTATGAGGTTGAAGTTCTGTACGGAGGTTATCCCCCGAGAACACAGGCACATCAACGCTCCTTGCGCGGAAGAAGCCCTCTGCGAACACGCTGATGTCAAAGAGGTTGTAGGGACGCTCCTCGGGAGAGGGCTCCTGTGAGTGCTCAAGGTCAGGAACGGGCAGGGCAAATTTTGGCGAAACACCGCTTTCATCGGTAACTCCCGAGGCAAGCACCAGTCTTTTCCCGTCCACAATAGCCGTGACCGCCACAAAGGCATCCTCAATTGCCGAGGAGTCGTCCCCTGTCCGCACATTCACCAGGATATAGCCCCTCTCGCTGCCCAGAAGGTCACCGCTGTCATACTCGGGAGGCACAACGTCCTCAGTTGAGTGGGTGCCGAGGTCCGTATCCAGCTCCGAAAGGTCGGGCTCGGGGAATCGGCTGTTGTAGTCCTCCGCCGCGCCGTTTGAGTCCTCCGCGGTATGCTCGGCATATACCGTATCATCATCAGCTGTTTTATCAGTCTCATATATCTCCCCGGAAACAGGCTCCGCAGCCCTTTCTTCCCCGGCGGAGGTGCTTCTGCTGTAGAGCCTCATGAGCTCCTGCTTGTATTTTTCTGTATCTGCGTCTCTGTACTGCATAATATCTCCTCCCGATAAATCCTATGCGTAACTGAGCAGAGTTATACCTCTTTACAAAAAGCCGCCCTTGTGATATAATTCTCTTTGTGGCATGAGCTGTGGGAAAAACCAATTATAAGGGAAACAGCTTTATGACCAACATAACACTATACATTGCAAAAAACGGGGTAATATAACAGTGGACGAACACTTTGAAAAAGTAATGGACCTTGCCTCACAGGGCAGATTTGAAGAAGCAAGAAAATACATACAGGAGGCGGACATTACCGCCAACCAGAAGGCGCGGTACAATATGTCGCTGTGGCGCATGGAGAATAACAGCATGAAGTATACTCCCGCACAGCCCGACATTCCAAAGCTGCCGGTAGTGTCAATGATACTGGGGTTTGTGCTCATCATTGCAGGCTTTTTCCTCAGTGGGAGCGCCCAGTCATTCATCATAATCACAGGACTGATAATGGCAGCCGCCGTACCCGCATTTTTTGTACTGAAAGAGAAAAAGCATAACGGTACAGAGACTGTCACCCGCACAGAACTGGCGAAGAAGTACACCGACGCGGAAGCAGACATGAACTTTCCCTGGCAGGTGCCGCGGCCCGCTGTCATCATCACGACCATTCTCGGCATCGGACTTCTTACAGCTGCCGCCTTCATATACGGCAACTCCTCGGGAGACATAAATGTTATCACCGCCCTGATACTCCTCACCGCCGGCTTTGCGGTAATGACACTGTCAAGGATACAGTCAGACAGCTTCAACGGTGCACTGATGTGGGGCACTATGGCAGTAAGTGCACTTTTTCTTACAGCCACCGCGGTGAACGCCATGCTGCTTGAAGGCAAGGCGGCATTGACCGCTGCATTTGCCATAGCAGGTTCAGCAGCACTGCTGCTGTATCCGCTGTGGTTCGTACTTATAAAGAAAGCGGTGTGCTCGGATACAGCTGAAGCGGAGTGTGTGGACGTACAGACGACACTCGGATACAAGGACTATCACCCCAGATACCGCGCCATATGGATGTATGAGTACAACGGCACCACCTACCTTCACAGGGACATGACCAGCTACAAGAGCCCTGTGTACAATGAAAGGAAGACCATAAGACTCTCCCCAAGGTATCCCCATAATATCTACACGGGGAAGCTTCCCGTATCAGCATTTTTTATCTCGGCGGCAGGCTTTTTCTTTCTGGCATTCCTGCTGCTCTTCCTCAAGCCCCTCATGTGAGGATAAGCCGAAATGATAAATAAAAACCAGGATAGGAGATAATATGAAAAATAAGACCGCAAAGGCGGCTGAAAAGAAGCCCCTTCCCCCGATACTGAAAAACAAATGGTACCTCTACATGACAGAGTTCTTCGCAGGAATGTCCGTCATGGCAGTGGAGCTTGGCGCCAGCAGGCTGCTCGCTCCCTATTTCAGCTCCTCCCAGATAGTCTGGACCATTATCATCGGCACTATCATGATAGCCATGGCGCTGGGAAATATCTACGGCGGCAGAAGCGCCGACAAGAACCCGGATCCCGACAAGCTCTACGGCAGGATACTCATTGCGGCAGTATGGATAGCAGCGGTGCCCTTCATCGGAAAGCTTGCTATCGCTGCCATAGCAGGACTGCTTGTAGTCACCGTGAATACCAACTTTCTCATATGGGCAGCCTTCATCACCTGCATGGTGGTGTTTGTCTATCCCCTTTTCCTGCTGGGAACCGTGACTCCCTCACTGGTAAAGTATACCGTGGACTCCCTTGACGACAGCGGAAGGACAGTGGGTACTCTGGGAGCCGCAAACACTATCGGCTCCATAATCGGAACCTTCGTCCCCACCTTCATCTCCATACCTGCGGTGGGAACAGCCGTGACCTTCCTCATCTTCGCAGGCATAATGCTGATAATAGGACTGGTCTACTTCATAAGCTCCAAGCGGGGCGCAGCAAAGACCGCCGTAGTCTCTGTGCTGTTCATCGTCTGCTGCTTTGCCTCTCCCTCCATGGGCTTCGCCTTCTGGGAAAAGGGACTTACCTACGAGGGCGAATCCGTATACAACTACCTTCAGGTCAAGGACGACGAGGATAACACCTACCTGTCCACCAACGTACTTTTCGGAGTTCAGTCCGTTTACGTAAAGTCAGGCGAGCTCTCGGATATGTACTATGACTATGCCATGGCAGCTCCCCTTATGACAGAGTCTCCCGATACAGCGGATATACTGGTGCTGGGCATGGGCACAGGCACCTACGCCAAGCAGTGCCTGAAGTATTTCAGCGGCGCTGAAGCCGAGGGTGTCGAGATAGACGATAAGATAACGGACCTTGCCCGCGAGTATTTCGAGCTTCCGCAGGAGATAAAGGTCACCACCTATGACGGCCGCGCCTTTCTGGCAGCCTGTGACAAGAAGTACGATGTCATCATGGTTGACGCATATCAGGATATAACCATTCCCTTCCAGATGTCCTCCGTGGAGTTCTTCACCCTTGTAAAGGAGCACCTCAACGAAGGCGGCGTCATGGTAGTGAATATGAATATGCGCTCCGAGAGCTCAGACGGAATAAACAACTGTCTTGCGGACACTATCTCCTCCGTATTCGGCAACGTAGTCACCATTGACGTGGCGCACTCCACCAACAGAGAGCTTTTCGCCTCTGACAGCGACAGCTTCCTTGACAGGCTCTCTGCAAACACCGACGCTCTCCCACAGGAGGACCTGCGGAACATGATGAGGATAGTAAAGACAGGACTTGAGCCCTACAAGGCAGGAGACCATATCCTCACCGATGACAAGGCACCTGTGGAGCTTCTGGGCATGAAGGTCATAGATGACATCATACAGGACGAGCTTGTGTACTACAAGCAGGCATTCAAGGAAAAAGGCATAAAGGGACTCCTTGAATAAACGGCTTTATGTGCTTAGTGGTTAGTGCATAGCGCTTAGAAATAACAATGTAGGGACGCCCCTCGGGCGTCCTGTTTTTTTATCTCTTCACTGCCATTTCAACCATCTGTTGTATCTTCTCAACTCACTATTGTAACCGCTCAACTCTGAGTACAGCTGCTTCTCGTTATTTTACAAAAAGTTATTGATTTGCCCCGAAACACGGTGTATAATAGTAGTATAATACTTCTTTTTAAGGAGCTGAGAACATGAAAAAAAGAATAGCATCACTCATGGCAGCTCTTGCTGTTACAGCCGCAGGCACAACGGCTTACGCAGCAAAAGCATAGGCTCCCGATGACCTGAAAGCACTGAGCAGCTTTCTCCTGGGGACCTCCGAAACAGGCAGCGCAGACCTTAACGAGGACGATGTCTGCGACGTATTCGACCTGATAGCCATGAGAAAAAGCCTCATCGCCGCTGTGGGAGACTACAAAGAGACCACAGTCAAAGCAACGGAGGAAAACGTGAGATTTATCAACCGCAATGTAGTATTGAACGACGTGACCTGGCTGGTACAGAGCGGAGCAGCCGTAGAGTTCAGCGTCTCAAGGGCAAAGACCGTATCAGTCACCCTCAACGGCAACGGCGCACAGAAGAATGACGAGGACCACCGTCCCAGGTATGCCATACTTGTAAATGACGAGCCCGTAAAGATAGAGTGTCTTGACGAGAGGGAAAAGGTCATAAAGGTGCTGGAGTCCGATACTCCCACCGACGCCACCATAAAGGTGATACATCTTTCCGAGGCAAACAACGGTTCTGTGGGAGTGAGCACCATAACCGTGGGCTCAGATTCAATACTCCCCATTGCCCCCACAAGCAGAAAGCCCCTGCACATCGAGTTCGTAGGCGACTCCATAACCTGTGCCTACGGCGTAGAGGGCAAGGACCAGTATGAGGGCTTCAAGACCACGACCGAGAACTTCCTCAAGTCCTACGCATATCTGACCGCACAGAAGCTGAACGCAGACTACAGCACAGCCTGCTACAGCGGCTACGGTGTGGTCTCCTCCTACTCCTCCGACGGAGTAAGACGGACTGACGGAATAATGAGCGAGCACTATGACAACGCCGCCGCCAAGTCCCCCTACAATATCCCATGGGACCACAGCACCACCCCCGTTGACATTACGGTAGTGAACCTGGGAACCAATGACAACACCTATTGCAGCAAGGACTACGAGACCCGCGGTCCCGAGTTCACCAAGGCTTATGTGGAACTCCTCGGCAAGATACACAAGGCTCACCCCGATGCAGCTATCATCTGCACCGTAGGCACCATGGGCTGCGCAGAGATGTACCCATATATCGAGGAGACTGTTGAGCAGTTCAGAAAGTCCTCGGGCATGGGCGATAAGATAAGCTGTTATCTCTCCGCACAGCAGGATATGAACAATGACGGTCTGGGCTCAGACTGGCACCCCTCCTACATCACACATCAGAAGGCGGCAGCCGTCCTCTCCGACAAGATATGCACCATGCTCGGACTTGAGTCCGACCAGGTAGGCATAGATGTGGCACAAGACGCAAAGTATGAGGTATCGCTGAACAAGGAAGCAGGCGCAGACGCCGCTACCTACTTCTCCGACTTTGACAAGTCCTTCTGGGTAAACGTAGTCACAGGCGGCAAGGAGCAGAGCGACGTTCAGTCGGTGGTATCCCCCATCGGGCTGAAAAAGGGCGGCACCTACAAGCTGACCTTCAAGGCAACGGCTCCCGAGGGAAGCAAGCTCCCCGTACAGATACGCAGCAAGGACGGAAAGACCGTCTACTGCGATGAGACCTTCATCTCCAAGGGCGAAAAGACTCCGTTTGAAGCCGAATTCACCGTTGATTCCGACGATCCGTCAGCAGAGTTCGCCATAATGTTCGGCGCAAAGGACTACTCCTCTGTTACTCTCTACGAGCTCCATCTTGTAAAGACTGCTTGAGTGCCCTTGACTTTTTCTCCGTATTGGATTATAATATAATGTAAACTTATCTTCAGCAAAGCTGAGGAAGGAGGTCAATATGGAGGAAAAAGGCAGGATAATAGGCTTGCTCATAGCCTTTGCAGTGTGCATACTCATCATGATCGCCACCAAGTCATGTATCGACAGCGCAACGGAAGCAAGAAGGGAGGCACGTGCCAACGCAACACAGCCTACCAATGATGTGCATCTCATCACCGAACCCTATACCCAGCCCAATACCGGCGATGACCTGCTCATTGACGGTGAGGTCCCTCACCTTATAGAAGATGAGACTGTGACGACCGAGAGGCAGTACGAGACAGTGACCAATATTCTTGGCAATGTTGTCGAGACTATCCCAATCACAAGTCCTGAGGAGGCAAATATGCCTACAACCACACTGTCCATACTTGACGCATACAGGAAGAACTCCCAGAAGGAGACTCTGCCTGATGAGACTGAGGCGCCGACTACTCATGAGTATGTTGAGCCTAATACTGATTTTACGATAGTACTTAATTAACGGAGGAAAACAATATGGTTATCATCGAAATGGAAAACGGCAAGAAGATAAAGATCAAGCTTTATCCCGATATCGCTCCTATCTCCTGCGAGAACTTTGAGAAGCTTGTAAAGCAGGGATTCTATGACGGACTCACCTTCCACAGAGTCATTCCCGGCTTTATGATCCAGGGCGGCTGCCCCAATGGCACAGGCACAGGCGGTCCCGGCTGGACAATAAAGGGCGAGTTTTCATCAAACGGCGTAAAGAACGACCTGAAGCACACAAGAGGCGTACTTTCCATGGCTCGCTCCATGATGCCCAACTCAGCAGGCTCACAGTTCTTCATCATGCATGATGATGCTCCCCACCTTGACGGCAACTATGCGGCATTCGGCAAGGTAGTAGAGGGCATGGAGGTAGTTGACGAGATCGCAGAGTGTGAAACAGACTACAGCGACAAGCCCACAACACCTCAGGTAATGAAGAAAGTCACTATTGAATAATAGTCATAAAAGCACAAAAACAAGCCCGGAAGCATTTTCACGCTTCCGGGCTTTTATCATACTGTCCCTAACTGTTTGGCAGCTCACTTGAGGTACGGAGCAAGTCCGCTTATGTTCTGCTTTCTTACCTCTCCTGCCACAAGACCTGCCACGATGTTGGCGCCCTTCTCACAGAAGTGAGTACCGTCGGTAGAGCCTGCAACAGCACCCATAAGGTGGTAGCTCTTGGCTGTGTCATAGCCAACGGAATTATAGTTGTTCACCATAAGGGTATTCAGGTCGATACAGGGAATGCTGTACTTCTTGGCAAGGTCAAAGCAAGCCTGATTATAGTTGGTATAGCTGTTTACGAACTTGCCGCCTGAGTAAGCCTTCATACCGAGCGTAGTAGTCACCAGTATGGGAGTAGCTCCCTTAGCTTTTGTGGCGTTGATGAACTGAGTCATGTACCACTCGTATGAACCGCTTGAGGGATTATTGACATTTCCGCAGGTAGGAGCATATCTGTCCGCATTTGCAGCGCCTGCATCATTGATAGCGAACTGTATCATAACGAAGTCGCCCTCTTTGAGGTTATTGGCAATGGCATCAAATCTGCCCTCATCGTAGAACTTCTTGGAGCTTCTTCCTGCGATGGAGTGATTTACAACAGTAAGGTCACTGTTGAAATAATCCTGTAAGTAGTAGCCCCAGCCCTGCTGAGGAGCTTTATCTGCACGGTAGGACTGCACAGTGAAGTCGCCTGCGATATAGAGCGCATGGCTTCCGCTGACTGTCTGCTGTTCCTGTGAAGGGTCATAGTAATCGGCAAAGGGCTCATCGGTGATAAAGAGCTCGATGTAATCCAGATTGGGACCGCCCTCTGACATAGCTGACTGCATGAGGATAGTGTTCCTGCCCGCACTGAGAGGAAGGACAATACCGAACTCCTTCCAGTCGGTCCAGTCACCGCTTCCGGGGAAGGACTGCATCCAGCAGCGGTCAACATTGCCGTTTACAAAGAGCTTCATCTTTCTGTCGCTGGTGGAGCCGTTTGCGAAGCGGATATGTGTCATGTAATTGCCTGCCGCAGGAACGTCCACGGTGAAAGTGATATTGCTGTCTGTGGAATTATCCAGATTCACGTAACCCTCAGCCTTGGTGTAGCCGCTGTTTGTGGTCTCGGTCATACCGTTCTGTCACTGCTGGTCAACTGCGAAATACCTGAGCATCGCAGTGGTAGTAGTGGTGGTAGTTGTCTCTGCTGCTGTAGTAGTTGTAGTAACGGGTATCTCATACTCCTTGGGAGGCAGAGTCTCCAGCCTGAGCAGACATCTCTGAATGAACAGAGCATCGTTTGAGGTAAGCCCCACAACGTCCTTGTCCACGTCACCGTTGAGTGAGCCCTGATGAGTGAGGTGCTTTGAGTCAGAGCCGTTCAGACCATACTTATCGGGATTTGCAATTGACTGCATGATGAGTATGGCACCAGCCAGCTCAACCTTACCGTCACAGTTTGCGTCACCGGGGAACACCTTCAGCACAGGCTCAGCAGGAGGAGCTGTGGTAGTTGTAGTAGTGATGACGGGCTGTGTTGTAGTTGTAGTAGTAGTGGGAACAGTAATGACAATGTCGTCCACCTCTATCATCTGCCACTTCTGGCAGTTATGACCGTTTACCTCCCACTGCTGGATATTGGCGCCGTTGTTGGTAGCAGCGCTTCCCACCTCAACAGCCGCCGCATCGCGTGAAGCTCTTGTGAGGAAGGTAACAGTGCCGTCGCCGTTGTCGCGTATCCTGAAGAACTGGTCACTGTAGCCGTTTTTCTCGGCAACAACGATGTTACCGCCGTTGTCCTTGCTTCCGTTCTCCACATAGAGGTACAGGTCGGCATTCTGGGGCTTTATGTAGAAATAATCTCCTGTCGCCTGAACGAATTTCCAGGTATTATGGGGCTGAGAGCCCTCTGCTCCCCACTGCTGAACATTTGCACCGCTTGCAGTGCTTCCGTCGGCGACTTCCATATAGAGACCGCTGTTGACGTTTTTGAACATATAGGTCACAGACTCATCGGGGTGGATGAAAGCACTTCCCAGTGCCAGCTCCTCCTGCATCATCTCAGCTATCTTCTGAGCGCCCTTCTTGCTCTGGTGGAGATCATCTGCCGAACCGTCAGCCTTAGTAGCGTAGTAGGAAAGCATACCGTCATAGCCCACTGAGAAGCCGAAATCCTGCCATTTTGTAAACAGGTCGATGACTCTGACGCTCTGCTCAGAGCCGATCTTGTCCAGGGCACCGCCGTACCAGCGTCCGGGCAGCTTAGGATTACGGGTAAGGTCGCCGCGTCTGCCCTGCTGCTTCACGAGGACAACGTCCATGCCCTTGGCCTTGGCTTTTTTGACCATATCGGTGACAGTATTGTAGTACTCCGTCTCGTTGGAGTAATTGGTATCGTTGATACCGATAGAGATGATATAAACATCTCCCGACTTGCCGTAATACTCAATGGGAGCGAACTGACCTGCGTCCACGAAGCCCTTTGCGTACTGACCGCTTGCAGCCAGATTGCGGACATCGTACTTGCCGCCGTCGAAGAACTGACCCCAGCCGTGCTGAGCAGTATCGGCAGTATTATAGTAGTTGGCAACGGTAGAATCGCCGCATATCCGTACAGTAGGCGGCATTTCGCCGGTGTCATTGAGCTTCTTTATCTCTACCGCAGAGATAGACTGCTCTCTCTTGGACATACCCTCAACAGCCTGGATATTGAGCTGACCGTCGGTAACGGGTATCTTGATAGCCTCGGAAGCCCCCCTGCCCGTCAGATTTATCATCTGGAGCATACCTTCCATTTTGATAGTAGTTCTTGGCGCATTGCCGATAGTTACCTTTACCTGATACAGACCCTTGGGCAGATCAACGTTAAAGGTGTTGGCAGAACCGCCGTCGTTGAATTTGACGGCATCAGCCAGAACGCCGCTTCCGCCTGCACTGACATTGGCAACATTATTTGTCTGAGCGAAGCCATATCCCCTTCCCGAATTATAACCGTCCGCCGCAGAAACAGCAGTAAATCCGTTTGCAGCTCCGCTTCCGCCGAAGTCGAAGTTCCAGTCAGACTGAGCCGCACTCGCCGATACGGGACGTATCTGCTCTGCCGCGCCCAGACCTGTGACAGCCGAGAGCGAAAGAGCGAGGGAGGTCAGTCCGCCAAGCAGTTTCCTGATCTTCATAAAACTCCTCCAATTCCGTACAAAATATGTACAATTTGTGTATTTTAATTATAACACGTCGCCAACATTAAGTCAATATGTCTAATATGCAGATTTGAAGCATATTTATGAACTTTTCCTGCATTTTCCACACAGTCTGCCGCAAATAATCTCCTTACAACAAGACTATTTTACATAAAAGCCAAGTTCACGGTCACAGAGAGAATAAATTTTAGTACCGTAAGGCACTAAAATCAACACTTCACAGTTCTGATATGGTAAAATCAATAGTACCGATAGGTTCTAAAACTGTCGGATTTCAGACATGATCGGAGCTTATAATATGTACTTTCAGCGACTGAGGGACCTCCGCGAGGACAAGGACATGAACCAGTCCCAGGTGGCGGAGCTTCTCCACACCAGCCAGACCGTATACTCAAGGTACGAAAGAGGCAGCAGGACTATTCCCGTGGAGCACCTGCTAATACTCGCAGACTTTTACGGCGTCTCCGTGGACTATATCCTGGGGCGCACCAACGTCAGGGAGCTGAACAAACGCCGCGCTCCCTGAACCATATACAGGCAGTTTCCATTCAAAAAAGGGGGGTTTTTAATGGAAAGCAAGCACTCACACGCAGGCCATCGCGGCAGACTGCGCAAGCGATTTCTGGCCTCAGGACATGAGGGACTCTACGAGCACGAGCTTCTGGAGCTCCTTCTTTTTTATGCCCGTCCAGTAGTAAATACTAACGATATAGCCCACAGTCTTCTTGATGAATTCGGCACACTGGGCAAGACGGTGTCCGCCGACGAAGAAAGTCTCAGCAAGGTCAGCGGCGTGGGACGGAGCGGAGCCCTTTTCCTGAAACTCATGCACGATCTCGGCATAAGCAATATGCGCATTGCCCACAGCAATGAGACCCTTTCCAGGCGCTCCCAGCTTTGCAGCTGTCTGACAGAACAGTTCGGAAGCTCAGAAGCAAGAGTCTGCAACCTGCTATGTCTAAGCTCCCGTTCCGAGCTTCTCTCCACAGTGACCCTGCCCGTGGAAAAGCTCCTTGGCGGCGGAATGACGCCCCGTGAGCTGGCAGCAGCCATACTGAAAAGCGGTGCGGCATCGGTCTGTCTCGGCATAAACCACGGCGCTGACCTTCCCCTGCCCCGTCCCGAGGACTTAGCACTTACACGAATGGTCGGCGAGCTGTTGTCCGCAATCGGCACAGGCTTCACGGACAGTATCATCTGCGGCGGCGGAAGCAGCTTCTCAATGCGCGGAAGCGGCGCCTTCGCTTTCTGAGCCATGGCAGACAAGAAGAAGCTGCGCAGGGAGCAGCTCATAGAAAAATACGAAACATTGGGCTTTGACGCCCTTACCGAGCAGGAACGTCTTGAGCTTCTGCTGTCCTACAGCTGCCGCGGAGATGTCGGGCAGTTAGCATCTGACCTGCTTCGTGACTACGGCAGCGTCAATGCCCTCACCCGTGCAGACTCCACGCTGCTCATGAAGGATCTCCGCATAAACGAGCAGACCGCGGTACTGCTGCGGCTTATACCCAGTGTTAGCCGTGCCCTTTACATGGAGCGCTTTGCTGTGCGCACCCTCAACAGCGCAGAAGCCGCCATGACCTTCTTTGCCAGTCATTTCATCGGAGCAGTGGGCGAGCAGCTGATAATGACCTCGGTGAACAAGCGGTTCCGCGCAGTTAACACGAAGGTACTTGCTTACGGAACGGCATCGCGGGCGATGGCTACATACAGGGACATAGCGGATTTCGCCATAAAAAGCGACTGCGGCATATTCTTCATCGCCCATAATCACCCCCACGGCAGCGCACAGCCCTCTGACAGCGATATACTCTTCACCCGCAACGCAGCCCAGACCCTGTCCAAGCTTGGCGCTGTTCTTGCAGACCACATCATAGTAGGCGACGAAGAGGCGATTTCGCTCCGCGAGAGTGGGCTTGTCCCCGAGCTGAATGTGTCTCCCCTCAGCGGCTACCGCATATCCGAACCATGATAACCTATATGCAGGGAAACTACTCCCAGCAGCAAAGCAGAAGTCAAAGCCTATTTCAGTAAGAAGATGAAGGGCTGAACCATAACCAAAAAAGCCATAGTATCGCCCAAAACAGGAAATACTATGGCTTTATTTCTATATGTCACCGCTCAGCCGCGGTCGGTATGAGAAGTCTTGGTCCTGGTGAGAGTGAACTCCGTATGTGAGGTCACCTTTTTACCTGGATCGTTCTTATCGGGAGCAGTAATATCCATGGTCAGTCTGACGTCGCTGAACCCTTCCAGCATCTCAGACAGCCTGTACATGGTCTCCCGGAGGATATTGAGCTGATTATCCCTGTATATCCTGCCTACAGCCGACTGCGTATCCGTTTCAAGAAGCGCATACAAAAGACTGAGCACCTGCTCGCAGGACTTAGGCGGCTGTGGAGCCCCCTCCTGTAAGGCAAAATCAAGGTCGGCGGAGCCGTCCTCGGCGACTATCCCAGCAAGCTCATGATTTGAAGCATACCTGCCGAAAATATCAATAAATACGGGATTAGTGAAACATATCCTTATCCTGTTCTCCTGCTCAGTCATAAAAGTCACTCCTTATGCAAGCGCAGCCTTGAGAGCCTCTACTCTGTCGGTCTTCTCCCAGGCAACGCCCAGCTCCTCGCGGCCCATATGACCGTAAGCAGCCAGCTTTCTGTACTGGGGCTTTCTCAGGTCGAGCATCTCGATGATAGCAGTAGGACGGAGATCGAATACCTTGCCAACAGCCTCAGAGAGCTTCTCCTCGTCCACCTTGCCTGTACCGAAGGTATCAACAAGGATAGAGACAGGCTTGGCAACGCCGATAGCGTAAGAGAGCTGGACCTCGCACTTGTCAGCGAGACCTGCTGCAACGATGTTCTTAGCGATATATCTTGCAGCATAAGCAGCACTTCTGTCGACCTTCGTCGGGTCCTTTCCGCTGAAAGCTCCGCCGCCGTGACGTGAGTAACCGCCGTATGTATCAACGATGATCTTACGGCCTGTGAGACCGCTGTCGCCCTGAGGACCGCCTACAACGAAACGTCCTGTGGGATTGATGAAGAACTTTGTATTCTCGTCCATGAGCTCGGCAGGGATAACAGCCTTGATAACGAACTCCTCGATGTCCTTGCGGAGCTGCTCCAGAGAAACATCAGCGGAATGCTGAGAAGAAACGACAACAGCGTCAACTCTTACGGGCTTGCCGTTATCGTACTCGATAGTTACCTGAGACTTTCCGTCGGGACGGAGGTAACGGAGAGTGCCGTCCTTGCGCACCTCTGTAAGCTTGAGTGCAAGCTTGTGAGCCAGAGAGATAGGAAGGGGCATGAGCTCGGGAGTCTCATTGCAGGCATAACCGAACATGATACCCTGGTCGCCGGCACCGTTTGAGAGACCGTCAGACTCGCTGTTCTCCTCTCTGTACTCGAATGCCTCATTAACGCCCATAGCGATATCGGGAGACTGCTCATCGATGGAAGTGAGCACCGAGCAGGTATGGCCGTCGAAGCCGTACTTGGCTCTGTCGTAGCCGATGTCGATAATTACCTGACGTGCGATCTTGGGGATATCTATGTCAGCCGATGTAGTGATCTCGCCCATACACATTACCATACCTGTGGTAACGCAGGTCTCGCAGGCAACTCTGCCCAGCTTGTCCTGTTCGAGGATAGCGTCCAGGACTGCGTCTGAGATCTGGTCGCAGATCTTATCGGGATGTCCTTCTGTAACTGATTCTGATGTGAAAAAGCATTTACTCATTTTAAAAAAATACCTCCTGATAAAATAAAATGGCTTCTCAATCCAAGAAGCCTTGATAACGTTCAGTTCCTCATCTTTCGGATAAACCGCAGGAATTAGCACCTTCGACTCATGGTCGGGTTGCCAGGCTTCACAGGTCCTGATACCTCCGCCGCTCTTGATAAGGTCATGAAAACATTATACACCCTGCTCCGACATTTGTCAATAGGAATTTACCTAATGCAACAAATTTTTTCGGAGAAAACAAATGAGCCTCCTTTTCAGGAAGCTCATCTGCCATGATATAGGAATTATTGGGGATTTAATAATTTAATGTTGGGGTAAACATTAAACTACCATGAAAATCAGCTTCGGGATCTTCTCCCTCAGCAATTATATTATAGCATAGGATTATGTATTTTTTGTGAAAAAACGAAACGAGCGGCACACAATATTTTAAACACTTATTTTATGCTTTTGTGCAACACTTACAATAAATCATAGGTTTGTCCACCTGTTTTATACTAACTGTAATTTCGCCTCTACGAATTATCGCCTGTTATCACACTTCATGCCATTACATAACTCTTTACGAGTTCACAGGAACGGAAACAATTCCGTCAGAACTCCGACAGAGTTCACGCCCTCGGGGACTTCCCTGCCGCAGCGGTTGAGCCAGACAGCCCTTATGCCGGCAGAGCCTGCTCCTCCAACGTCGCTGCTGAGCGAATCGCCCACATGGATCACCTCGTCAGCCGAAAGCCCCGTCTTTTCAAGGGCATACTCGAACAGCTCCTTTCGCGGCTTATAGGAACGTGCGTCCTCGCTTGTAAACATATCTTCAGGCTTCAGGGCGAGATACTCAACGGCTGCCTCTAAATCGCGCCTGTCGATATTGGATACTATATATACTGGCAGCGGACAGTTCTCGAAAAAAGGGAGCGTATCCGCAAAAACAGGCGGTTTCTGCCACTGTGCGAACATCAGCTCACTGAGCTCATCTGCGTCAGTCGCCGAACTGAAATGCCTGATAGTCTCTGCCAGAGACTCATGCTCAAGCTCGCGCTGAGTGCGGAAGCTCCCGCCGTATGAGCTTGTATACAGCCGCTGGAACACCTCCCACCAGTAGTCTGATATCTGCGAAATATTTTCCGCATTTCCCGTGCTGAATATCTTCTGTCCTACCCGAGCCACGACATCGCCGTCCTCATGGGCAAGAGTACCGTAAAAATCTGTGAATACTGCTTTTATCATTTTTTCTCCAAATTGCTTATTTTGAACCAGAATGTAGAGCCCTTACCGAGAGTACTGCGCACACCGTAATCGTAATTGTGCATTTTCAGCACAGCCTTGACGATAGAAAGTCCCAGACCTGTGCCCACTACCTCTCGTTTATGGTTCTCCGAGCGATAATACTTATCGAAGATGAGCTTTATCTTGTCCTCCTCGATACCGTCGCCCGTATCCTCTACCTCAACAAGAACGCCGTCCTCGGTATTTATCTGGCGGACAAACACCTGCTTGTCCTTGCCCGTGTAGTTTATAGCATTATTGATGAGGTTATAGATGACCTGTTCTATCTTGACCACATCGCAGTAAACTGTTCTTTCCTCATCGGGGGTGAAATGTATCTGATAGCCGTTTTTCTCGGAAAGCCCCTTGAAGCGGTCCATTATCTCGCTCAGCTTTGCACTGATGTCAAATTCCGTAGGATTGAGCTTCTGCTTGCCGCTCTCCAACTTAGAGAGGTCCAGCATATCGTTTACCAGGAGCGCCAGACGGTCGGTCTCACTGATTATAATTTCAAGGTGCTCATTGCGCTTTACGGGGTTATCTCCCGAAAGGTCACGTATCATTTCCGCATAAGCTTTCAGCATGGTCAGCGGAGTTCTCAGGTCGTGGGACACATTTGCGATAAGGTCTCTCTGCATGGTATCCACCTTAGAGAGCTCATTTTCCGCATAGATAAGAGCGTCCGCAAGCTGCTTTGCCTCCAGGTAGCCCCTTCCGTCGAACTTGGTATTGAAGTCGCCCTTAGCCAGCTGTTCTGCCGACTTGGTTATCCTGTCGATAGGCATAGCGATACGCCTTGCCAGGTAAAGCGACAGTATAAACGAGAAAAGAATGAGAATGAGAGTGATTATCATGAGCTGATGCTTGATGATATCAACAGTAGCTCCCACAGGCACGAGGACAGAGTTTATGAGCAGATAGCCGTCGGTCTCGCCTCCTGTCTCAAGTCTGCACCCGTAAATGAGCATATCATAGCCGCTTCTGGGGTTGCGGTCCTTGAATCTGACCACACCATCCTCTGAAGCATCGATCATCTGACACAGCGAGATATTCTCATTCCCCCTGTCATGGATAATGCAGTCACCGATGACGTGCTTTTTCTTGACAGGACGGCAGTACTTATCCAGCACCAGAACACATATATCGTTATTCAGAGCGGTCTCATTGACAGTGTCATAGAAATCTGCCTTGCTGTCATTGGTGTACGAATCGGCGATAACTTCCATACTTTTCGCCGCAGAGCGTATCCTCATGCTCTCATAAAGCTTTTCCAGTGAAAAGATCTGGAATATCCACAGCAGAGCGAAAACGATGATAGTGAACAGCATGAAATAAATGCACACCGTAGCCCTCAGCGGCACCCTGCTGGGTAAATGCCTGAAATGCTTAATCCGCTTCAAACTTATACCCCATTCCTCTCAGCGTAACGATGAACTTGCGGTATTCTCCGAGACTGTTTCTGAGCATTTTTATATGAGTATCAACAGTTCTGTCATCGCCGAAGAAGTCATAGCCCCACACCTCTTCAAGGAGCTTGTCTCTTGAGAGGGCGATGTTCTTGTTCTTTACCAGATAGAAGAGGAGGTCATACTCCTTGGGAGTCATGGAAGCCTTCTCACCGTTGACATATACCTCACGTCCTGCGATGTCCACCTCAAGGCCTTCAAAGGAGAATTTCTCCTGAGCAGCAGGTGCAGCAGGAGCGGCATTGCGCTTCATGACCACCTTTGCTCTTGCCATTAGCTCCTTGGGAGAGAAGGGCTTTACCACATAATCGTCAACACCTATCTCAAAGCCGAAGAGCTTGTCATACTCCTCACCTCTTGCAGAGAGCATGATAACCGGGATGTTCTTTGTCTTATGTATCTCCTTGCAGGCAGAATAGCCGTCAAGTCTGGGCATCATGATATCCATGATGATAAGGTCATAATCATTTTCATGGCAGAGATTAACAGCCTCCATGCCGTTTTCAGCCTCTGTAACCTCATAGCCCTCGAATTCTGCATATTCGCGGACGACCTTTCTGATATTTATTTCGTCATCAACAACCAGGATATGTGTCATAGTACTTACCTCCGTTTTATTAGGCATTATAAACATACATTAAAAGAGCATTCTGTCACCCATACTCCGTTTATATTATAACATTATATCAGGCAAAAGTGTATATTACGTGAAATTTTCTTGTAATTTTCCGTCAATTTTATCAAATTTGTTAGCTGTCTTGAATTTCCGATTGACATTTTAGGTTATTTTTGCTATAATGTATTTGAATATTTGTGTATGAAGGGAGGCGGTTTCTGTGAAAAAGAGGTCCGGCTTGAAAAGACACTTCAATCCCCTTGCAGCTGCGCTCATCATAGTAGCCGCAAGCTCGCTGGTCATAGGATACTGCATCATGAGACCGCAGTACGCAACGGAAACGCTTATCATATATTTATGCACCATTGTATGTGCCACGCTGATACTCGCCCTCTCTACCTATATATATAAGAGCAAGAGGACGTCAATAGACGAGAAGGACATCACCAAGATAATCGAGGATCTCAACACCGAGATGATAATATGGTCCGACAACTTCTCCTATGTGTTCATAAACAAAAAGCTACGCGACCTGCTGGGCATAACCGCAGACCGCTCCGATAAAAAAGAGGCGGTCTGGACCGCATTCGGCATAAACACCCCCGACGAGTCTGCGCTGATGAAGATAGCGGGCAGCAACTCATACGAGTCAAGCTTCCGCAATCCCCAGGGCACACTGGTCTCCATCGCCTGGAGCACATCCCCCGTCAAGAAGTACCGCAAGCAGTCGGTATACCTGAGCACAGGCTTCAACCTCACCGAGCTGAAAAAGATGAGAGTGAACCTTGCCAGTGCCAACGACTTCTTCCACTCCTCCATGGAGCTTGCTGAGATCGGACTAATCATGAGCACCGACAGGAAGATATTCCGCGCCTCACCCGAGCTGGTGCGTATGCTGGGGCTCAAGACAGGCACCATAAACATCAACGAGTTCCGCTCGCTGGTGCACCCCAATGACAGGATACAGTTTGACGGAGCGGTCCGCAGCGGCGACCTCTCCGAGATAAAGAACATTGAGATAAGGCTCCGCAGTGCCGACGGCTCATACCGCTGGTACTCATACCGTTTCAAATCCATCGCAGGCACAGGCAACACCCTGCCCCTGTTCGGAGGAGCAGTCATCGACGTAACACAGGAGCACGAGAAGGACGTCCTTATCGAGCGTCTGGCGTATATCGACGAGGTCACCGACATTGCCAACCGCAACAAGCTGGTGGGCACAGGCCAGGAGATCTACGACTCATGCAAGGTTCTGGGCTACTCCTTCTGGATGATAGTCCTTGACATCGACCGCTTCCACATCATCAACGATACGATCGGCTACAGCAACGGAAATTTTGTGCTGAAGAACTTCGCACATATCCTCTATAAATTTGTCACCCCCGGCGGACTTGCAGCAAGAATAAGCGGCGACAATTTCGCCCTCCTTCTGAGAGACTACGGTGATGACGAGATGCCCACAAGAACGGTAAAATCCATACAGGACGAATTCTCCAAGCTTTCAGTGGAGGAGCTCGCCTGCATCAGCCTTACCTGCTCTGCGGGCTACTCAAAAATGCCTGAGGACGGCAGCTCCTTCCTTGACGTAATGGAGCACGCAGAGTTCGCTCTGAAGTCCAGCGACGGCACCGGCAGCATATGCGGCTATGAGCCCAGTATGCATGACTCCATCATCGGCAACACCGAGCTTGAGAAGTCCCTGGCACTCGCCATCGACAACAACGAGCTCCAGCTGTTCTACCAGCCCAAGATAGACCTTGCAACAGGCAGACTCATGGGCGTTGAAGCGCTTATCCGCTGGATAAAGCCCGACGGTACAATAGTCAAGCCCGATGACTTCGTGCCCATCGCCGAGAGCTCACATCTCATCGGACGAATAAGCGAATTCGTACTCAACGAAGGCTGCCGCCAGAACAAGCTCTGGCAGAAAATGGGCTATCCCAGCATAGTTATGTCAATAAACTTCGCCTCCTCAGACTTCTATCAGACAGACCTGAAGGACAAGGTGTTCGAGGCACTGGCAAGATCGGGACTGGACCCTCAGTGGCTTGAGGTAGAGCTCACCGAGACCCTTGCTCTCAGCGACATAGACTTTGCGGTGGATCAGATGAACAAGCTCCGCGACCTTGGCGTCAAGCTGGCGATGGACGACTTCGGAACAGGATACTCCTCACTGAGCTATCTCCAGATACTCCCCATCACCCTGCTCAAGCTGGACCGCTCCTTCATCACCGACATTGAGCATGATAACATCGCCTATGAGATAGTTTCGGCAGTTATCAGAATTGCCAAGTCCAAGAAGATAGAGACCATCGCAGAGGGCATCGAGAACAACGTCCAGGAGTCCATACTCCGAATGGCGGGCTGTGACTACGCTCAGGGCTACCTCTACGGAAAGCCCATGCCGCCCGAGAAGATACAGGAATACTTCGACATGGACGAAAAAAGGGAGTTCAATCCCAGAAAAAGATAAGTTCACTGTGAACTTCACAACATAAAGCAAACGGAGGTCATAAACATGAAAAGAAGAATAGGAATCCTCACAAGCGGCGGCGACTGCCCGGGACTCAACGCGACCATAAGAGGTGTGGCAAAGGCTTGCTACGAGCGTTTCGACGAGGACAATGTAGAGATAGTAGGAATTTCCAACGGCTACTACGGACTTATCAACAATCTCTGCAAGGATATGTCTCCCTCCTCCTTCTCGGGTATCCTGACCCAGGGCGGAACTATCTTCGGCACCAAGCGTCAGCCCTTCAAGATGATGCAGGTCATCGGCGAGGACAACATCGACAAGGTCAAGAATATGAAGGAGACCTACAAGAAGCAGAAGCTGGACTGCCTGCTGACCCTCGGCGGAAACGGCACCCACAAGACCTCCAAGCTGCTGTCTGATGAGGGACTCAACGTAATAGGACTCCCCAAGACCATCGACAACGACATTTACGGTACGGACGTTACCTTCGGCTTCCACACCGCAGTTGACATAGCAACCGACGTACTCGACCGTCTCCATACCACAGCCGCAAGCCACTCGCGAGTTCTTCTCTGCGAGATAATGGGCAACAAAGCTGGCTGGCTGACCCTCAACGCAGGAATAGCAGGCGGAGCTGATGTTATCATCATTCCCGAGATCCCCTATGACATCGACAAGATCTGCGACGCAGTAATGGCAAGAAGTGCCAGCGGCAAGACCTTCTCAATAGTTGCCGTAGCAGAGGGAGCTTTTGACATCAACGAGGCGAAGATGAAGAAGAAGGAGCGTGCAAAGAAGCGCGCCGAGGCAGGAATACTCACCGCCACAAGCCGCATTGCCGCCCAGATACAGTCCAACACAGGACTTGAAGCAAGAGTCTGCGTACCCGGACATATGCTGAGAGGCGGAGCCCCCAGTGCTTATGACCGTGTGCTCTCCACCCAGTTCGGAGTTCATGCCGCATATCTCATTGCCAAGGAGCGCTACGGCAGAACAGTAGCCAAGATCGGCAACAAGATAACCTCAAACAAGCTTGAGGACATAGCAGGAAAGACCAAATTCGTTGACACCGAGAACCACCTGGTTATCGCAGCCCGCGATATCGGAGTATCCTTCGGCGACTGATACACCGCCCCGAGGCAGAACGCTTCGGGGCGTTATTATTTAACACATAGTTCATAGTGATTAGTGTATAGTGCTTAGTAATCAGCGCCGCCATCGTAAGCGGCTCCAGACGAACAATGCCCTCATTCCCCGCAAAAAGGGTAAAAAAGCAGACACGCACCGTATACCCAAAGTAATATATACATTTCATAATACGATTATAAAAAATGATATGTCACTTGCAAAACGCCAGTTTATCGCCCCTCAGCTCAAATTGTGAACTTGTTAAATTATAAAATTTTTATCATTTTAAAAAAAGCTATTCCCAAAACCTCCCAAATGTGCTATAATAACTATATATCTGTTCAGGAGGTATTATTAATGTCAGAAATGGAACTTTATGACCTTTGGTGCAAGAACGCCAAGGAGGATCCCGACCTTAAAGCTGAGCTCGAAGAGATCAGGGGCGACAGCGAAGCTATAAACGATAGATTCTACCGCGATCTTGAATTCGGTACAGGCGGACTGAGAGGCGTTATCGGCGCAGGAACCAACCGCATGAACATATACACCGTAAGACGCGCAACACAGGGCTTTGCAGACTACCTCAACCAGGAGTATGACAACCCCAGCGTAGCGATCTCCTACGACAGCCGCATCAAGAGCGACGTTTTCTCAAAGGCTGCCGCAGAGGTACTTGCAGCAAACGGAATAAAGGTACATATATATACAGAACTGATGCCTACCCCCTGCCTTTCATGGGCAGTACGCGCACTTAAGTGCCAGGGCGGAATCATGGTAACAGCCAGCCACAACCCCGCAAAGTACAACGGATACAAGGTATACGGCGAGGACGGCTGCCAGATCACACTCAGGGGTGCAGAGATAATCCTTGACAAGATCAATTCACTTGACGTATTCACAGGCGTAAAGACTTCCGACTTCAACGAAGAGTTAGCCAAGGGCAACATCAAATACATCGGAGAAGACATCATCGAGGACTTCTACAAGCGCGTACTTGCAGAGGGCATCAACACAGACCTCTGTCCCACAAGCGGACTCAAGGTGGTCTACACTCCCCTCAACGGAACAGGAAACAAGCCTGTCCGCGAGATACTGAAGCGTATCGGCATCGCCGACGTAACAGTAGTAAAGGAACAGGAGAACCCCGACGGCAACTTCACCACCTGCCCTTACCCGAACCCAGAGATCCGTGAGGCTCTTCAGGTAGGACTGAGCTACTGCGACAAGGTAAAGCCCGATCTTCTTCTTGCAACAGACCCCGACTGTGACCGTGTAGGTATCGCAGTTCCTGACGGAAATGGCGGCTACGCACTGTTCTCAGGCAACGAGGTTGGTGCAATGCTTCTGGAGTACATCTGCGAGCAGCGTATAAAGAAGGGCACAATGCCAAAGAACCCCATTGCCGTAAAAACCATTGTAACAACAGACATCGTAAACCTCATTGGCAAGGAGTACGGTGTAGAGATAATCGACGTTCTCACAGGCTTCAAGTTCATAGGCGAGCAGATCGGCTTCCTTGAGGCAAAGGGCGAGGAGAACCGCTATATATTCGGCTTTGAGGAGAGCTACGGCTACCTCTCCGGCGGCTATGTAAGAGACAAGGACGCAGTTGACGCATCAATGCTCATCTGCGAAATGGCAGCCTACTACCGCACACAGGGCATCACTCTTATGCAGGCAAGAGAGAATATGTACAAGAAGTACGGAATGTTCCTCCAGACCCTCTACAGCTTCCAGTTTGAGGGTGAGAGCGGCATGAAGCACATGGAGGAGATCATGACAGGTCTCCGCGAGAACCACCCCACTGCTATCGGCGGACTGAAGGTGGAGCGCTTCGAGGACTACAAGGCAGGCACCTCCAAGAACATCGCAACAGGCGAGGTCAAGGAGCTGACACTTCCCAAGTCCAACGTACTTGCATTCTATCTTGAGGGCGGCTGCAAGGCAATAGTTCGTCCCTCTGGTACAGAGCCCAAGATAAAGACATATATAACAGCCAAGGCACCCACAAGAGCAGAAGCCGAGGTCATCGAGCAGCAGATCTATGCCGACTTCACACAGAGCATGAAGTAAGCTTCAATTCAATACACTAAAATTAGGGGGGATGGACGAAAGTCTGTCCCCTTTTATTGTTAAAAATAAATCCAAACATCTATGAAGGAGGAAGTATGAGCGATATGCAGGAAACAACAATGGTGATGATAAAGGCAATAATACAGATCATCAAGGACAGCAAGAACAAGGACGAAGCACTGAAGAAGATCGAGGCACTGCTGAAGTAAGAGTCCCCTGCTCAATGCGAGAAAGGAGAAGTCAATGGAAATCCGCGAGATCAAGTCACTTATCGACCGTTCACTGTTCGCCTCCCTGGGCTACACCGACTCAGAGGGCAGGCAGAATATCCGCCGGGTGTTCTGCGTCTGGCACAAGGGGCTGGGACAGCACCTTATATCCACCAACACAAGCTCCTCCCACGTACAGGAGCTGCTTAAAAACGGCACATCCTGCCTGTACTTCTCCGATGACGAGACCTTTGAAGCGGTCTGCCTTTACGGAAAAGCCGAGGTGAGCCGCGAAAGAGCCCACAAGGAGCTTCTCTGGAACGAAGGCGACGAAAAGTACTACCCCAATGGCATAGACGATGAGGACTACTGCGTCATAGTCTTTGCAGCCGAAAGCGGCAGATACTACCGTTTTGACGGCAAAGCCGATATTACCGCAGAAGTGCTGTCAGCCTACGATAAGGACGCTGAGTTCGAGAACGGCTACTCAAAGATCCACGGCTGACCGTCTAAAGTTAAATCATAAAAATATATTCATGTCCCCTTGACACACACGGGACAGTGTGATATAATTAATTACTGTAATGTATATTCGGCACTACTGTCTAAAGGAAATGATGGGCTGCACGATCTACAAATTATTGTAAAGAGGTGAAAATCGTGAAAGAGGGAATCCATCCTGAGTTCAAGAAGACCACAATTACCTGCCACTGCGGTAACGTGATCGAGACTATGTCTACAAAGGAAAACATCAAGGTTGAAATCTGCTCAAAGTGCCATCCTTTCTATACTGGTAAGCAGAAGCTTGTTGATACAGGCGGACGCGTTGACAGATTCAAGAAGCGTTTCAATATGGACAAATAAGTCACAAGGCCCCGTCAATGACGGGGCTTTTCGTACATAGGTAAGTATTTATGAACTATCTGACAATTTCCGAAAATGCCAAGGCTTCGTTCATTGAGAAGCGCTCGGAGTTCATCGGCTATATCGCCCCCGTAAAGACCAATGACGAGGCGGTAGCCTTCATAAACTCTATAAAGGCGGAGCACCGCAAGGCGAGACACAACGTCTACGCCTACATACTCCGCGAGGACAATATTTCCCGATATTCCGACGACGGCGAGCCCCAGGGCACTGCGGGAGTCCCCGTGCTTGACGTGCTGAAAAAGCGAGGGCTCACCGATGTATGCGTGGTAGTCACCCGCTACTTCGGCGGCATACTCCTGGGGGGCGGCGGACTGGTGAGAGCCTATTCCCACGCAGCTTCCCTTGCCTGCGACGCAGCCCACATCATGGATATGTGTCTCTGCCACCGTCTGAAAATATCCGCAGACTACGGTATGTACGGCAAGATCTCCTATCTCCTGCCCAATTTTGACACCATTACGGTGAACTCCGATTTCGGCAGCGATGTCACACTTGAGATATTTGTCCTCTCCGAGAAGCTTGACGCCCTGAAAAAGGAGCTTACGGAAGCCACCAACGGCACCGCTTCCATAGAGGACTGCGGAGAGCTTTACGAGGATTTTTCCTCGGTGAAAAAAATTTCCGAAGAAAAATAAAGGGTTTTTTGTCCCGTTTTAGTATAAGTATATAGAGGCAGTTTTAAGGCTGTCCGTGTGTACAGTGGAGAATTTCGCTGTACACGGTTTTTCACTGCATTTTTGCCAATAAACAGTCAGGGAGGAGAGATAGTATGACAGTCCGCGAACAGATAGAGATCAGCGAAGCAGGCATTCTCAGCAAGTACGCCTGTTCAAGCGTTGACGAGGAAGGCACAAAGCGTGACCGATATGAGGAAAAGTGCCCCTACCGCACGGAATTCCAGCGTGACCGCGACCGCATACTCCACTGCAACTCCTTCCGCCGACTCAAGCGTAAGACCCAGGTATTCCTTTCCCCCGTGGGCGACCATTACAGGACCCGCCTCACCCATACTCTCGAAGTAGCGCAGATAGCGAGGACTATTTCCCGCGGAATGCGCCTCAACGAGGATCTCACCGAGGCAATAGCCTTAGGTCATGATCTGGGGCACTCCCCATTCGGTCACTGCGGAGAGAAGACCCTGAATGACATCTGCCCCCACGGCTTCAAGCATTACGAGCAGAGTCTCCGTGTAGTTGAGGTAGTGGAAAAAAAAGGAAAGGGACTCAATCTCACCCATGCGGTCCGCAACGGCATACTCTGCCACACCAACATGACAGCGGACACCAAGGAGGGCAATATAGTCCGACTTGCCGACACTATCGCCTACATAAACCATGACATCGAGGACTCTATCCGCGCAGGCATACTCAGCAATGACGACCTGCCGAGAGACTGCGTAAGGACACTGGGCAGAACAAAAACACAGCGCATCACCACCCTCATCGCCTCCGTCATAGAGCACGGAGCGGTGGATATAGACTTTGCTCCCAATATACGCAAGGCACATGATGACCTGAAGCGTTTCATGTTTGAGAGAGTCTACACTAATCCTGCGGCAAAGCAGGAGGAGGGCAAGGCTGAGCAGCTGGTGAGAAAGCTTTACGCCTACTTCATAGAGCACAACGACAAGCTCCCCGATGAGTACCGCAATATAATGAAAAATACCGACGCAGACAGAGCGGTCTGCGACTATATCTCGGGTATGAGCGACGAATACGCAGTCGACCTGTACACCGAGCTGTTCGTCCCGAAATTCTGGAAGTGAGGGAACCATGCCCCGTAACGATGAATTTCTCTACAATTTGCGAAATGCCAACCCCATAGAAACTGTCATGGGCGGCTATGTGAACCTCATAAGGCGAGGGCGGAACTATGTCTGCTCCTGCCCATTCCACTCGGAAAAGACCCCCTCCTGCACCATTTTCACCGACACCCAGAGCTTTTACTGCTTCGGCTGCGGCGCAGGCGGCGATGTTATCACATTCACCATGAAGATTGAGAACCTGGACTTTTCCGAAGCCGTCAAGCTCCTCGCCCAGAGGTCAGGCATGGAAGTGCCCGAATACGGACAGAAGGACAGCGGCTACGCAAAGCGCAAGACCCGTATCTATGAGATGAACCGCCTTGCCGCCAACTTCTTCTACACCAACCTGTTCAAGGGTCCCGACAAGACGGGATTGCAGTATTTCGCAAGCCGAAAGCTTACTCCCCAGACCATAAAGAAGTACGGTCTCGGTTATGCCTCTGACTCCTGGAATGCACTCACCGATCATCTCCGCTCCAAGGGCTACACCGATGATGAGATCGTAGATGCATGGCTGGCAGGCAGCAAGAACGGCAGGATATTTGATATGTTCCGCAAGAGGGTCATGTTCCCTATCATCGACCTTCGCGGCAATATAATAGGCTTCGGCGGACGAGTCCTTGACGACTCACAGCCGAAGTACCTGAACACGGGAAAAACTCCCGTATTTGACAAGGGCTCCAACCTTTTCTCCATGAACTTCGCCAAGAATTCAAACGCCAAGCGTCTGATACTCTGCGAGGGCTACATGGACGTCATCGCCGTAAACCAGGCAGGCTTCGATAATGTGGTAGCCACCCTGGGAACCGCTATAACCCCCGATCAGGCGCGGCTCATAAGCCATTACGCCGAGGAGGTCATAGTCGCCTACGACAGCGACGGCGCAGGACAAAAGGCGACCCAGAAAGCCATAAACCACTTCGCCGACGTAGGACTGCGCACAAAGATAATCCACATGGAGGGTGCCAAGGACCCCGACGAGTTCATAAAGAAGTTCGGCAGAGACCGCTTCCGTATGCTCCTTGACGGCTCCAACGACGCAAATGACTTCATGCTGGACAAGTGTGAGGAGGGTCTCGACCTCACCACAGACATAGGCAGAGTAGAGCTGCTGAAGCGCACCTCAAAGGTGCTTGCAGGCATAGAATCACCGCTGGAACGAGAGGTATACATCTCCCGGACGTCAAAGAAGTGCGATATACCCGTGCAGGTGCTGAAGACCCACATCGACGCCATGCTGAAAAAGAACAGCAGCAGCGCCAAGAAGAACGAATGGCGCAATATCAAGGCAAAGACCTCATACATACGCGACGATATAAACCCCGACGCCGTCAGCAACAAGAAGCAGGCGCGCGCCGAGGAGACTATAATAAGCTATCTGCTCATGCGTCCTCAGGAATACGAGGACGTTGAGAAGCTGGCACCCGCAGAGTGCTTCGTTACCGCCTTCAACAAGAAGGTATACAAAGCGCTGCTGGAGCGAATGAAAAATTCCGACAAGTTCTCCATTTCCCTGCTCTCGGACGAATTTTCCACGGAGGAAATGGGAAGAATAAGCGGAATAGCAGCAAAGAAGCGCGAAGTTGCCGTAACGCTGGACGTTGTGGCGGACTGCGCAAAGGTGCTGAAAGAAAACAGACCCGCGGCTGACGGAGAGCTTGGCAACGACGAGCTGCTTGAGCTGTTCCGTTCCAAAAACAAATAGGAGGATATAAGATTATGGAAAAGAAGAACACCATCGAAGCCCTGATGGAACAGGGCAAGACCAACGGCAAGCTCACCACAAAGGAGATAACCGATGCACTGGAGGAGCTTGATTTTGACGTTGATCAGATCAATACCTTCTATGACAACTGTGAAAATCTCAACATCGAGATCGTCGAGGACATGAACCTTGACGCTGACCTGAAGATCGGTCTCGACTCAAATATGACAGATGACCTTGAAATGGCACTTTCCACCGAGGGTATCGCCATTGATGACCCTGTAAAGATCTACCTCAAGGAGATCGGACGAGTTCCCCTTCTCACCACCGAGGAGGAGATCGAGCTGGCGCAGAGAATGGCTAAGGGCGACCCCTACGCAAAGAAGCGCCTTTCCGAGGCAAACCTCCGACTGGTAGTATCCATCGCCAAGAAGTATGTTGGCAGAGGAATGCAGTTCCTTGACCTTATCCAGGAGGGAAATCTGGGACTTATCAAGGCTGTTGAAAAGTTCGACTACACCAAGGGCTTCAAGTTCTCCACATACGCAACATGGTGGATACGTCAGGCTATCACCCGTGCTATCGCAGACCAGGCAAGAACTATCCGTATCCCCGTACACATGGTAGAGACCATCACCAAGGTAAAGAAGGTGTCCAGCCAGCTTCTCCACGAAAACGGCCACGACCCCAGTCCCGAGGAGATCGCGGACAAGCTCAATATGCCTGTGGACAAGGTTCGCGAGATCATGCGTGTTGCACAGGATCCCATATCTCTTGAGACTCCTATCGGCGAGGAGGAGGACAGCCACCTGGGCGACTTCATTCCCGATGATGATGCTCCCGCACCTGCCGAGGCAGCTTCACATACACTTCTCAAGGAGCAGCTCAACGAAGTCCTCTCCACTCTCACAGACCGTGAGGCAAAGGTGCTCAAGCTACGTTTCGGTCTTGAGGACGGCAAGTCCCGTACACTTGAGGAGGTAGGCCAGCGCTTTGACGTTACCCGTGAGCGTATCCGCCAGATCGAAGCAAAGGCACTGAGAAAGCTCCGTCACCCCAGCAGAAGCAAGAAAGTCAAGGACTTCCTCGACTGATAACAAAACTATCGCAAGCCGCCTTTAATGGCGGCTTTTTTATTGACATTCGGGCACTTATGTAGTATAATTAAATTGTATAAACAAGTACGTTATCACGGTCACCTGCTGACCGTTCAAAAAGCAGGTACACAAGGGGGAAATACGCTGCGGCAGAGCGCTGCGGCACCCAAGGTATAAGGAGCGAGCATGAGTATATTCGATTTTAGCAAAACTCCTCCCGCGCTGAGCCATGACTGGCAGGTATTCCAACAGTTTGTAGGCAATATAGGTGCGTTTACCTACATCGCAAAGGAAAAGGCAGCATATCTTGATGCCGCCGCCTGTCATATGCTCGGATGCCCGAGTGAAAAGATCAATGAATTTGAGTTCTTCAACCTTCTTGAGAAGATCTCGAAAAGCCCCGTAGAGGGACAGAAGCATATATACAAATTCACAGACGGAAGCACCTCTCGCTACATCAAGATGAACATCTATGAGAGCAGTGACGAGTGGCTTGGCTTCGTACAGGACTTCACACGCCAGATAACCGATATCAACGAGCGCCAGTCCTTCGTGGAGTACGATCCCATCACAAGGCTTCCCTCCTACCCGTCCTTCTCCCAGAAGATAAAGAAGATACTTCCCGAGATACAGAATGCCTGCCTTGCCACTATCTACATAAACGGCATAGACAAGCTGGGCTTATATCTCACTGTTGACAACACCAACAGCTGTATCACATCTGTGGCGGAGGCACTGAAAAGCTTCGCCAGCGATACACTGATAATCGGCTCAAAGTCCAACTATGAGATATGCGTGTTCTTCTGCGACTGCGACAAGATGAGCATTTACAACATTCTCAACAGCATGGACGAGGCTGTACAGAACTGCATACTCACCGATGATTTCGGCGAGATAATAGATATCTCCGACAAGAGCCGAATAAGCCTGTCCATAGGCTGCGCTTCCTTCCCCGAGGAGGCTTCCGACTTCAATATGCTGGTGAACTATTCCGAGTTCGCCCTCTTTGAAGCAAGAACAGACAAGCGCTCTGTCATCAACTGGTTCTCAGAGGAGAACTACGTCCGCGAGAAGGACTCCTACCGCAATGCACAGACCTTCTCACGCATAGTACAGGAAAACCTGCTCACCTACTACCTCCAGCCGATCGTGGAGACCCAGACCGGTGAGATAGTTGCCTACGAGGCTCTCATGAGAACAATAGGCGATATAAAAATGGCTCCCAAGCAGATACTAAAGATCGGCGAGGCTCAGAATGACCTCTACGCCATCGAGAAGCTGACCTTCTTCAACACCATGAAGCTTCTCAGCGACAATCAGCAGATTTTCGAGAACAGGAAGCTGTTTATCAACTGCCTGCCCAATCACCTTCTCACTGACGAGGACTTCAACGAGCTCTACCTTACCTACGGCGAGCTCCTTGAAAAGACGGTCATCAAGATCGTGGAGGAGTCCGCTTCCTCCGCAAAGGGCATAGAGACACTGAAAAAGCGCTGTGGCTTTGCAAGAGCTATGCTTGCTATCGATGACTACGGCACGGGCTATTCCAACAGCTCAAATCTGCTGCACTACTCTCCCGATTACATCAAGATAGACCGCTCTCTCATCAGCGATATCCACAACGATCTGAAGAAGCAGCAGCTGGTAACATCTGTTATCGAGTTCTGCCACGATAATCAGCTGAAATCACTGGCTGAGGGCGTTGAGACCCTCCAGGAGCTGAAGACCGTTATCCGTCTCGGCGTTGACCTGGTTCAGGGCTATTACACTTCAAAGCCCAAGCCCCTGTTCCTCAACAGCATATCTGCCGACATCAAGGACGAGATAATCAGGACCAACCTTGAGACCCGTCCCGAGGGCGTAAAGAAGATATACGCCGCTCAGAACGATACAGAGCTGGATCTCGTAAAGCTGGCACTTGAAAAATATACCGATATACACGTTTATCAGAGCAAGCTCACTATCGTCGGTGATCCCGACAAGCCCGTGAAGATGAATATCTCTGTCATGGACAATCACAGCTGTGAGCTGACCCTGAAAAACTGCAATATAACCAGCGGCAACAGCAAGCCCACTATCTCAGTGGGCGAGTACGCAAGACTGGTGCTCACCGTGGTAAAGGCAAACAAGCTTGGCTACTCGGGAATTTACGTCCCCATGGGCTCACAGTTCGAGCTCAATGGTAAGGGCAGCCTCACTATCGACTGCTATGCTTCCGAGGGTATCGGCATAGGCAATGACTATGACCACGGCTACGGCGATATCACCGTGGACTTCAGCGGCACCCTGGAGATAATCTCCAACAGCGTTGAGTCAATGTGTATCGGCGGCGGCTATAATGACGACGATTCGGAGATAAACCTCCGCTCGGGCAAGATAAAGATTTTTATGTACTCCCACAACGGTCTCGCTGTCGGAAGCTTCAACGGCGACGCCAATATCGATATCGGCGAGGACTGCTCTATGGACATCACCATCTCCGGCAACCGTGTAACGGGTATCGGAAGCTGTAAGGGCATTTCAACCATCAGCTCAGGTGCTGATATAGTCATGACCTGCACAGGCGCTCAGGCTGTGGGAATAGGCGTCCTTGAGGACGGCGAGGGCAGCATCTATATCAAGCAGGGCAAGATAGAGATGAAGATGCGCTCCGCAAAACACTCCGCTATCGGCGCAATGAAGGGCAGCGTCAACACCAAGATAAGAGACGCTGTTATCTCAATAGACTCCGAGGGCGACGACGTCACAGGTATCGGCGACTCCGCAGGCACGGGAAATGTCACCATCATCGACTCTCAGGTATCACTGGTGGTCAATGCAGGCAATCCCAAGGATATCGGCACGGAAAACGGCGATGTCCAGATACAGAACTCCAACGTAAGCTCGCTGGTAAACAACAAGCGTACAACCTACGCAAGCAACTAAAAGCTATTTCTCCCCGCCTTTACCGGCGGGGAAACATATGATATGAAAGGTAAGAATAAATATGAAACTTGGTATGGTAGGTCTGCCCAACGTGGGCAAAAGCACTCTTTTCAACGCTCTCACCAATGCTGGTGCGGAGTCAGCAAACTATCCCTTCTGCACTATCGAGAAGAACGTGGGTATAGTTTCAGTTCCCGACGAGAGACTGGACAAGCTGGCTGAAATGTATGAGCCTGATAAGTTCACTCCCGCAACTCTGGAATTCGTTGACATCGCAGGTCTGGTAAAGGGCGCTTCAAAGGGCGAAGGTCTGGGAAATAAGTTCCTTGCGGATATCCGCGAGGTGGACGCCATCGTTCACGTTGTAAGATGCTTCGAGGACCCCAATATCATTCACGTTGACGGCAGTATCAACCCCCTCCGCGACATCGAGACCATCAATCTGGAGCTTATCTTCTCCGATATCGAAATGGTCGACAGACGTATCGACCGCGCCAAGAAGGCTGCCAAGGGCGATAAGAAGTACCTTGCAGAGATAGACTTCCTTGAGAGGCTCAAGTCCCACCTGGAAAACGGCAAGTCCGCAAGAGGCTTCGACTTCACAGACGAGGAGAGAGAGCTTATAAAGTCAACTCCCCTGCTTTCCGCTAAGCCTGTCATCTATGCGGCTAACCTCAGCGAGGAGGACTTCACCAACAATATCGACACTAACGAGAACTACAAGGCTGTATGCAAGCTGGCAGAGGAGGAGCACTCCGCTGTTCTGCCTATCTGTGCGCAGATTGAGGCTGAGATATCAGACATGGGCGACGAGGACAAGGCTATGTTCCTCAGCGAGCTGGGTCTGGAGGTATCAGGTCTCAACCGTATCATCAAGGAGGGCTATGCGCTCCTGGGTCTTATCTCCTACCTCACAGCAGGCAAGCAGGAGGTACGCGCATGGACTATCACAAAGGGCACCAAGGCTCCCCAGGCAGCAGGTAAGATACATACCGACTTCGAGAAGGGCTTTATCCGTGCAGAGGTAATCTCCTACGATGACCTTATTGCATGCGGAAGCATGGCTGCTGCCAAGGAGAAGGGTCTCGTGCGCCTTGAGGGCAAGGAGTACGTTATGCAGGACGGAGATATAGTTCTCTTCCGTTTCAATGTTTAATTAAAGCAGTAAAACTGCAACAGGAGGGATAAAATGCAGGATATGCCAGAGAATAACGTCCCCGACCAGCAGCAGGCTGAAAGGATAAGAGAGGCTGAGGCTAAGGTGGCGGCTATGTTTGAAAGCGCCAGGTCTCAGAATAAGCGCTCCGATAAAAAGCGCAGGACATTCCATGAGGACTCAGCTCCTGTTCTGCCATTTGTTCCTCCCGTTAAACAGGAAAGCATAAAGCCCGCGAAAACTGAGGTCCACGAGGCTTCTGATATTGCTAAGGAACATTTATCCGGGCTTGCCGATGACATTCTCCCTGCCGATACAGACAAGGAGACTGCTGAACCGGCAGACAGTGTATCCGAGGCTGAGACAAGAGTTGAGGCTATGCTGGCAAATGCCAGAACGCAGAGCAAAAAGCCATCTGTGCTGAGCCGTGAGCTGTTCGTTCCAAAGGCTGAACAAAATAAGCCCGCTCAGGAGACGTCAGATGACAGGATAGACGCCATGTTCGCCGATGCAAGGCTTCAGGGCTCTATGAAAGATGACAACAGCGCCACCTATCTGGCGACTGAGGTGGTCATTCTGGAGTTTGTCTCGCTCTTCCTTTTCTTTATGGCCATGAAGTCGGAAATGCCGGGTTTTTCCCTTATTGCGGTGCTTCTGCCTATCATCGCAGGCATTCTCTACAGAATGTTCGCAAAACAGCTGACTCTCAGAGAAGCCGTTTCAAAGTGCAAGCTCCATATTTTCATTTCTGTTTTTAATTTTGTGTGCGCTATGCTCTCTATGTGAGCACTGACGGTCAGTTTAATAATACAGTACTGTACAGGCGGTCTCCTTTTTCAGATGCGGAGTACCCTGTATCACCCCTTTCTATAAGAGGGACAAAATCAGGACGAAAACAACGTAAAACCGTTGTATATCAAAAAAAATTAACATATGTTCTGCGTATTGCACAAATACAAGGAACAGAATTTGTGTGTTATCACTGCAATAGCTTGTTGTATAGGCAGCATCAATGACGCTGCTGCCTGAAATAAATTAACTGGAGGTCTTTCAATGAGCTTTTCTCCTAAAGAGATACTGAAATTCGTTGAAGAGAATGACGTAAAGTTTATCAGACTTACTTTCTGCGATATGTTCGGAAATCTCAAAAATGTGGCTATCATGCCAAACGAACTGCCGAGAGCTTTTGAATATGGCATTCCCTTTGACGCCTCATGTATCACAGAGGGCTGCTCCGACCTGCTTCTCGTTCCCGATATCTCCACACTCTCTGTCCTCCCCTGGAGACCGAAGTCAGGCCGCGTTGTCCGCTTTTTCTGCGCCCTCAAAAATACCGACGGAAGCGACTATGTGGGCGATATGCGTACCGAGCTCACCAACTATATCAATCAGCTTCGTCTGGACGGATATTCCTGCGAAATGGGCACTAAGTGCGAGTTCTACCTCTTTGAGCTGGACGAGCACGGTGAGCCTACTAAGATTCCTCATGACAAGGGCGGCTATCTGGACGTCGCTCCTCTGGACAAGTGCGAGAACGCAAGACGTGAGATCTGCCTCTCACTGGAGGAAATGGGCATGAGCCCCAAGAGCTCATGTCATAAACACGGTCCCGCTCAGAACGAGATTGAGTTCCGCGAAAGTGAGCCAATTACCGCTGCGGACAATATGGTACACTACAAGACCGTTGTTAAGTCCATTGCCGCTCAGAACGGTCTCTTCGCTTCATTTATGCCTAAGCCCCTCCCCGATGAGCACGGAAGCGCTCTCAGCATCTCCATAAGCCTTAAAAAGGGCGGTGAGAATATCTTCGGGGACGATATAAACGCTATGCCAAATGAGGGAAAATGCTTCATCTCCGGCGTTCTCAGCAGAATGAGAGAGATAACCGCTTTCCTTAACTCCACCACCAACTCCTACAAACGCTTCGGCATCGGCTATGCCCCGAAATATGTCAACTGGTCCTCTGAGAACTGCGCTCAGCTCATAAGAGTACCTAAGCCTGTGGGAATTACTCCCCGTATCGAGATACGCTCCGCTGACGCCTGCTGCAATCCTTATATCACATTCAAGCTCATTCTTGCCGCAGGTATAGAGGGGATACAGTCCAATGACTGCTCACTCTTTGAAAGCGCTATGCACAGCGGAGAGAACTGCGACCTGTTCCAGCCCCTTCCCTCTACGCTGGAGGAGGCTGCCGCTATCGCCGAAAGCAGCGAATTCGTGAAGCGCACTCTGTCAGCGGATATAAGAAGCAGCGTTTTTGCTCAGCTTAGACAGCAGATAAGCGACTACGAAAAGGCTGAGGATAAGGACAGGTTCGAGGAAATATCCTACTTCAAGTTCGTGTGAGGAGTTAAATGGAAAGAGCACTTATTGTTTCCGCTAACAACGAGGTCTCGGAGCTGGCTGAGCAGCTTCTGAGGATAGAGGGCTGCGGCAGGACAGCCGTTGCTGTCAGCGGAAGTGAGGCCAGAAGACTGGTAAAAAATGACGCCGAGCCTGAGCTGGTAATTATCAATACTCCCCTGTCCGATGAGTTCGGGCAGGAGCTTGCGGAAATGATCGCCGATATCACCTCAGCAGGCATTATACTTATTTGCAGCGGCGATGTCTCTGACGAAATTGCGGACAGGCTCTCCGACAGCGGTATAAACGTCCTCGCAAGACCTGTCACAAGGGAGCTCCTCCAGCGCACTATAAGGCTCGTTATAGCCGCAAGAGTGCGTATGGCAGGTGTGAGAGAAAGCTCTGATATCCTCAGCCGTATCGAGGAGATGCGCACTATCAACCGTGCCAAGACTACACTTATGAAGTACCTGAAGTTCACCGAGCCTCAGGCTCATAAGTACATCGAAAAGCAGGCTATGAACAACCGCCAGACCCGTCTGGAGGTGGCTGTCCGTATCCTTGCACAGTATGAATGATATGAGCGAAAAATTCATTGCGGTCATTACCGACAGACAAAATGACAGCGAGTCTGAGCTTTCGGTATTTACCTGCGAGTACGAAAAGGACGGCGTGAAGCACACCGCCACATACAAAGACGGTACCCACATGATAGTCGATGTGGACAGTACCATCGAGATAACCGTCGAAAACGGGCAGATCATCGGCACCAATGTTGATAAGATCGTTGGCTCAAACAGTATATTTATGCTGGTATGCCTGTTTATCTTTATCGCTGTTGTGGTGCTGCTCTTTTGGTGGTTCGTGAAAACTAAGTACATAGCCGTCCGTATCGGTATAGGCGTTTTTGCTGCGGCTGTTTACATTTTTACACACATACCTTCAAAACAAAATAACAGGCTTACAATAAAGCGATCATTATGAAGAAAACTGTATTATTTGCCCTCATGGCTCTGCTTGCACTTACCGGCTGTGACAGCAAAGAGCAAAAAAAGCTGAACAAGCAGTATATCAGCACAGCCAAGTCCAATGCCGTTAAGTATATTGAGGATAAGTACGGCTTTACTCCTGAGGTCAGAAGTGCAGAACAGGAAAGAGAATATGGCTGGATAAACTCTGCCCCTCTGACTACGGTATACGTCCGTATGAACCACGATGGCCGTGACTTCGGTGTGTATATCGACGGTGCAACAGATAATACCGACGGATATGACAATTACCAGAGCAAGGATATTGCCGATCACTTCTGTTCCGCTATTTCTGAGATAACAGGCAAGCCTGTGCAGCTTACTCTGAAAGGCGGAATGGTCCAGACAAGCTTTGATCCCATAGAGAATGAATGCATTAATATGTATTCGGAGAGCTTCGATACTTCCGCTCCTGAGGAGTTTTTCAGCAGGAGCCAATGCTCGGTGCTGGCGGAATATGTGAATACGGATATTTCCTCCATTTCTGGCAAGGATCTTCCCTTGTACTTTTTCAAAAACAATAATAAGAACGACATCACTCTGGTATCATATCGGGATAAGGATTATGTTGGTCTGTACGATCAGAGCTCTATGCTCCCATTTCATGCGGAGAGCAGGACCATCATCAACCGCGTTGAAACTGTCCATGAGGACTTCTCCCTCGGGCAGGTGGGAGATATGTCCTATTATATCAAGGACGAGGACAGCAGTGCTGTTACCGTCAGGGAGGTCGTCCCCGATAACGGCTCTGAATGGGACGATGAATTCTTTACCGCAGAGACAGCTTCTAAAGCCTACTCCTTCAGATGCGACCATGACTGCGAAGTGAATATCTTCTTTCCGAAGTCTGCTATTGAACCCCTGGATCCCAATTATATCAAGAACCATCGGGAACTCGGTATCTGCCGCGGTAACGGCAGCAGCCGCGCCTTTGATACATATAATCTCATGCATTTAAATGATGACTATGAGATATGCAGTTTTAACCTTAATGCCGATCAGGAAGCTTATATTGTCTTCCTTCATCTGACAAATGTAAAAAAATAAATAAGCCCCGCGATCAAAAGCGGGGCTTTTGTTATTTCATTCTGCCGAATATCAAGCGCATAAGCCAGTAATCCGTCGATGAGATCCCTCTGCTTTCATGCATGATCATAAATGTCAGAAATGCTGTGGAAATGAGTATCGCCAAAATACTTAGAGCTATGGGTATCTTTATGAGATACCTGCCGCGAAGCTTTACAGATGCAATAATGGTTATAACTGCAAGCACTATGCTCTCGCCCGGAAGTCCGAAAAACCAAAGTCCTAAAGCTGCCGCAGACATTATTATCAGCGGTATGTTGAATTTTCTCTCAGTCATTTTTATCACGCTCCCATAAAATATGCTTCTGTTTATCGCCCTTATCGTAATAAAAAACGGTGTCATATTCCGTATTCTCAGCTGTATTGAACAGAATCACAGAATGTTCCGGTTCAAATTGAAAGAAGAAATTCCGTGAGAATATATTTATTCTTCGTTCCATAAATGTAACACCGTATGCACACTTTTTCTCTTTATCAAAATCCGGATCTCCGAAAACAGCACCATCTATATCAGCAGCAGTCGAAAAAATACGGTCACAATCAATTTTATTGCATATAAGGCGTACATCACCATTTTCTTCTTCTACAACAGAAATACAGTTTTCAAGCTTTTTGTCATCGTAATCCATATTAGTCATGGTGTTCGCCATATATACTATAACCCCCATCATGGCACAGAGCAGCGCCAGTGCGCTTATAATGCCAACTATTATGTTCTCTGTACGGAGCCTTCTCTTTATACGTTTAAGCACATCTGTGTCCTTCTGAGGGCTTACAGTGACATTTTTCCGGAGCTTTTCAAGCTCTGCTTTACAGTCGGGGCATTCTTTTATATGCTCTTCAACAGCTTTTCTGCTCTCTTCGCTGCATACATCATCAGTGTACAGCGGAAGGAGATCTTTTATCATTTCACAGTTCTTACTCATTTCTGTTCCTCCAGTTCTTCTATTATTTTCAGCTTGGCTCGGTGGAAAGTCACTCTCGCCCAGCTCTCGGTCTTGCCGAATAGCTCACCTATCTGACGGAAGCTCAACTCCCCGAACACCCTTAGGGTGAATACCTCCTTATATGGCTCAGCCATTGTGTGAAGTATGCGGTGTATAACTGCAGACTGCTGTGAGTCGGCAAGCTGTTCCTCCACCGACAGAGCTGTATCTGGCATAGTATCGGGGATCTCGTCACCTGTGAAGCGCTTTGCCTTTTTATAGTGTGTGTACAGCAGATTCTTCGCTATCTGGCACAGCCATACCCTTATATCGCAGTCTCCGCGGAAGCTTTCAACGGACTTCAGAGCCTTGAAAAAGGTCTCCTGAGTTATATCCTCGGCAAGGTGCTCGTCTGTCGAAAGTGACCGTATATATAGGTATACATCATGGAAATAGTCATTATAGAGCTCTTCAATCTTTTCCAAACTTCTCACCGCCTTCAACTATAAGACTTCGCTGTTTAACTTTCGTTACAGAAATTTTCAAAAAAATAAAAGGCTGCGGATAATCGCTATCCGCAGCCTGTTTTACGATTATTTGCGATCACTTCTTCTCGGGCTCTTCGTCCTTATCCTCAAAGTCCTCAAAAGTAAGATCGTCAGAATCAAACTCAAGGAGCTCATCGCAGTTAGGACAGTTTATTGATCCCTCTTCGATCATGCCCTCGTCAAGGAGAATGGTGTCTCCGCAGGTGGGGCAGGTGATCTCATAAAGCTCATCGTCCTCGTCATCGAAGTCAAAATCGTCCTCATCGTCCCAGTCATCATCTTCGTCGCAGGTGTCGCAGTCACCGTCGCACTCGTCACAGTCGAGATCCTCATAGAAATCGTCCTCAACTGCGCCAAGATCCTCGTCAAGGATGTCGCAGAGCTCTGTGAGCTCGTCTACCTGTGACTGGAGGTCCTCAACATAGAGCACCAGCTCGGACATTACCTCTGACATCTGGATGAGAGCCTTGCCCTCCTTTGTAGATGCGTCGATCTCAAGACCGTCGATAAGTCCCTGTAAATATGACATTTTCTCGGTAAGCTTCATAACAAGCTCCTCCTCTCAAAATAGTATCGCGGTTAACAGGAGCTTATGCTCTTGACATATACTCGCCTGTTCTTGTATCTACCTGAATGATCTCGCCTTCGTCGATGAAGAGCGGAACCTTGATCTCTGCGCCTGTCTCAAGTGTTGCAGGCTTTGTAGCGTTTGTAGCTGTATCGCCCTTGAAGCCGGGGTCTGTCTGTGTGACCTTCAGCTCAACGAAGTTGGGGGGCTCTACGCCGAATACATTGCCCTTGTATGAGAGGATCTTACAGATCATCTCTTCCTTAACGAACTTGAAGTTGTCGCCAAGGATAGATGCGCTGATCGGTACCTGCTCATAGGTCTCGAGATCCATGAAGTAGTAAAGATCGCCGTCGTTGTAGCTGTACTGCATATCCTTTCTCTCAACGAAAGCTGTAGGGAACTTAGCTGTGGGGTTGAAAGAAGTTTCTACAACTGAACCTGTGATTACGTTCTTGTATTTAGTTCTTACAAAAGCAGCTCCCTTACCGGGCTTAACGTGCTGGAATTCAACGACCTGAACAACCTGTCCGTCAAGCTCAAAGGTAACGCCGTTTCTGAAATCTCCTGCTGAAATCATTATAAATACCTCCGTATTTTTCAAATTAATATGATACTTTATTTTATCACATTTCAGGAATTTTTGCAATACCTAAAGCGATATTCTTATAAAGTTATGAGATTTTTTGCACTTTTTGTCAAGTTTTCGCAGCCGTTTTCAGTCAAAATGACAAAATCCTCTATACGGACTCCGAACTTTCCTGCGATGTATATACCCGGCTCTACCGTCACTACTGCGCCCTCATTCAGGGGGAAGCTTGTAATTGGGTGAAGCATTGGGCTTTTCGTGTATCTCCATGCCTACGCCGTGTCCGAGGGAATGTCCGAAGCAGGCGCCGTAGCCTGCCTTTTCGATGATGTCTCTGGACACCTTGTCAAGGTCGCTGCCCAGTATGCCTGCCCTTGCAGCTTCTATGCCTGCAAGCTGTGCCTCAAGGACTGTATCGTATACCTTTCGCATCTCCTCTGTGGGCTCCCCTACGCAGACCGTTCTGGTCATGTCGCTGTGGTAGCCGTTGTAGACTGCGCCGAAGTCCATGAGGACGAAGTCGCCGCTCTCCACCTTCTTGTCGGAGGGAACTCCGTGGGGCATGGAGGTATTGGCTCCCGAAAGTACTATCGTATCGAAGGAAAGATCCTCAGCGCCCAAAGCAAACATCAGGCGGTTCAGCTCCAGAGCTATCTCTCGCTCGGTGACACCCACCTTTATGAAGCCCATAAGCTCCTCCAGAGCCCTCTCAGCTATCTCCTGAGCCTTCCTTATGCAGGCTATCTCATCGCTGTCCTTAGAGGCTCTCAGTGTGGCTATGGCGTTGCTGAGAGAGTCGTTGCTGACAAAGGTAAGGTCTGTGAAGAAGTGCTCATAGGCGTTTAGCTCCTTCACCGTCATGGTCTCGGACTCTATTGCCATGGACTCTGCGCCGTGCTTTTTCAGCAGCTCCATGAGCTGGGGGTAGAGCTTCTTCAGCTCTATCACCTCGGCGTCCTTTACTGTGGCTCTCGCCTTCTCTATGTAGCGGAAATCAATGAGCAGATACGCCTTTTCCGGGAACGCGAGCACAACTCCTGCGGATGACTTCATGCCTGTGAAGTAACGTCTGTTTATGTCAGAGGTTATGAGTACGCAGTCTGCGCCCTCAAATATTTCAAAAAGTCTGTCAAATCTGGTCATGCAGCACCTCTTAAAGCTCGGAAAGAGCCTGCACTGCAAGATAATAGCTTCCGAAGCCGAAGCCGCTTATACTGCCCTTGCAAACAGGCACGATGACAGAATTTGAGCGGAAACCGTCCCTTGCGAACACGTTGCTGATGTGTACCTCGATAACAGGTATCTTTATGGCTGCGATAGCATCGCGGATAGCATAGCTGTAGTGTGTGTAGGCGCCTGCATTGAGAATGACTCCGTCAAAAGTCTTCCTTGCGGCGTGGAGCTTGTCTATAATGGCTCCCTCGTGGTTGGACTGGAATATCTCGCACTCCAGACCCTGTTCCATTGCACGGTCGATTATATTGCTGTTGAGGTCATCGATGGTCAGGTTTCCATAGACTCCCGGCTCACGCTCTCCCAGAAGATTGAGGTTGGGACCGTGTATAACAAGTATCTTCTTTACCATATTTACTCCTTTGCAAGTTTAACAAATTTCTTCGGCAGGAAGGGCTTTTCAAGCACTCTCTTGAATCTTATGAAGCGCTTGCTCTTTGGTTCAAGCTCTATGGGCTCGACGTAGAGCATAGTCACGCCAGATATGTTGGCTCCCCATACGTCTGTGAAGAGCTGATCCCCTACTGCGGCGGTCTCCGAGGCTTTCAGCCCCATCTTCTTCAATGCCGCCTTGTAGCCCCTTCTGAGAGGTTTGCCGCTGTCGCTGACGAAATCCAGCCCCAGGGGGTCCGCAAATGGTCTAACACGCTCGGGGTGGTTGTTTGAGACTATTATGAGCTTTATCCCTTCGGCTCTCATGGTGTCAAGCCACTCCCTTATACCCTCGGCAGGGACGGGATTGTCATGAGTGGTAAGGGTATTGTCCACGTCAAGGATAAGCCCCTTTATGCCGTGCTTCTTCAGAAAGGCGGGACTGATATCCACCGTTCTTCTGAAGGCGAAATCCACGTCGGTCCCTGTAATTTTATGTATAAGGCCCAAGTTATTTGTCAACTCCGTTCATACAAATGAAAAAGCGAGCCTAAGCCCGCTTTTATCAACATTAATCATTTCCGTAAGATCAATACTTACGCTTACGAGCTGCCTCAGACTTCTTCTTACGCTTTACCGAAGGCTTCTCGTAGTGCTCTCTCTTACGAACCTCAGCAATTACGCCGTCCTTTGCACATGATCTCTTAAATCTCTTAAGAGCTGTGTCTAAAGACTCGTTTTTGCCAACACGAACTTCTGCCACTAAATTTCCCTCCCTTGTTCAGAGGTTGCTCGGAGCTGAGCTCCGATGCTCTATACTAATCACCCTTGAGGGTGTCAGTCAGCATATACCCCAATAAATAGCAGATATACTATAATTAGTTATAAAGAATATACTATAAGTTTACCATATTTTCGGACGATTGTCAAGCTTTTTTTTCGCCCAGAAAAAATTCGTTATTTTGCAACAATATTAACAAGTTTATTTGGTACATATATCTGTTTCAGGATATTCTTACCGTCTGTTGCTTCCTTTACCTTCTCGTCTGCAAGTGCCAGAGCGATCACGGAGTCCTTATCGGCGTCAACTGCGATATTCAGCTTTGCCTTAAGCTTTCCGTTTACCTGTACAACTATCTCGATAGTGTCGTCCTTGCAGAGTGCCTCGTCATAGCTTACCCAGCCCTGCTCACTGAGAACTGTGCCGAATACGCTGTTGTAGATTTCCTCGGAGATGTGAGGTGCGAAGGGATAGAGCAGTGTGCAGAACGTGCCCAGCTCTGCCTTGTTTATGGAGCCTGCATTGTATATATCGTTGATGAGGGTCATGAGGGCTGCGATAGCTGTGTTGAACTTCATAGCCTCAATGTCCTCTGTTACCTTCTTGATGGTCTTGTGGAAGTTGGAGCGGAGTCCCTCTGTGTACTCTGTTCCCTCTGTGAGCATATCGGTAAGTGACCATACTCTGTCCACAAATCTCTTGCAGCCCTTGATGCTGGATTCGCTCCAGGGTGCTGCCTTCTCGTAGTCGCCCATGAAGAGTACATACAGTCTCAGTACATCTGCGCCGTACTCGGCTACTACGTCGTTGGGGTCGATGACATTGCCCCTTGACTTGGACATCTTCTCGCCGTCGGGTCCGAGGATAAGTCCCTGTGCTGTACGCTTTGCGTAGGGCTCTGCGGTGGGAACCAGTCCCAGATCGTAGAGGAACTTATGCCAGAAACGGCTGTATATCATATGTCTTGTAACGTGCTCCATGCCTCCGTTGTACCAGTCAACGGGCATCCAGTACTTCAGTGTCTCCTGTGATGCGAACTCATTGTCGTTCTTGGGGTCGCAGTAGCGGAGGAAGTACCATGATGAACCTGCCCACTGAGGCATTGTATCAGTCTCACGGCGTGCGTCCCTGCCGCACTTGGGGCACTTGCACTTTACGAAGCTGTCTATCTTTGCAAGAGGGCTCTCGCCGTCTGTACCGGGCTCGAAGTTCTCAACCTCGGGCAGTCTCAGAGGAAGCTCCTCATAGGGTACGGCTACCATTCCGCAGGTGTCGCAGTGTACTATCGGGATAGGCTCGCCCCAGTATCTCTGGCGGTTGAATGCCCAGTCCTTCATCTTGTACTGCACGCCCTTTTCGCCGCAGCCAAGCTTTTCAAGTATCTCAAGAGCCTTGTTTATAGCGTCCTTCTTGTTGGAAAGTCCGTTGAGCTCGCCTGAGTTTACAAGCTCGCCCTCGCCTGTGTAGGCTTCCTTGGTGATGTCGCCGCCCTTGATTACCTCGATGATGTCTATGCCGAACTTCTTTGCGAAGTCGTAGTCTCTTGTATCATGTGCGGGAACTGCCATGATAGCACCTGTGCCGTAGCCCATCATTACATAGTCGGATATGTAGACCGGTATCTCCTTGCCTGTGATGGGGTTGATGGCTGTCAGTCCCTCTATCTTCACGCCTGTCTTGTCCTTGACAAGCTGTGTTCTCTCGAACTCGCTCTTCTTTGCACACTCTGCCTTGTAATCGTCCAGTGCGGCGATATTAGCTATGCTGTCGCGGTACTTCTGGATAATGGGGTGCTCGGGGGCGATTACCATGAAGGTAACACCGTAGAGTGTGTCGGGACGGGTGGTGTAGATGCGGAGCTTCTCGTCCTGCTCCTTTATCTTGAAATCAACGAATGCGCCTGTGGACTTGCCTATCCAGTTCTGCTGCTGGAGCTTTACGTTGGGCAGATAGTCTACGGTCTCAAGTCCCTCAAGGAGCTTGTCTGCGTACTCGGTGATGCGGAGGTACCATACCTCCTTGGTCTTCTGAATGATATCGCTGTGGCATACGTCGCACTTGCCGCCCTGTGAGTCCTCGTTGGAGAGAACTACCTTACAGCTGGGGCAGTAGTTTACCGAGGTCTTGTCACGGAATACAAGGCCCTTCTCGAACATCTTCAGGAATATCCACTGTGTCCACTTGTAGTAGCTCTCCTCTGTTGTGTCAACTACTCTGGACCAGTCAAATGAAAATCCTACTGTACGGAGCTGATTTGTGAACTTCTCAATGTTTCTGTCGGTAACTATTCTGGGGTGGATGTTCTCCTTGATAGCGGTATTCTCCGTGGGGAGTCCGTAGGCGTCAAAGCCTATGGGGAAAAGTACGTTGTAGCCCTCAAGACGGCGCTTGCGGCTTACTACCTCAAGTCCCGAATATGCCTTGATGTGGCCCACGTGCATTCCGTGTCCCGAAGGATAGGGGAACTCTACCAGCGCATAGAACTTCTTCTTGCTGTGGTCATCTGACGCCTTGAAGGTGTCATGCTCGTCCCAGTATTTCTGCCATTTGGCTTCAACAGATGAGAAATCATATCTGCTCATTGTAATATCATTCCTTTATTTTAATTATTATTGTTCCATGGTCTTGAGTAATGCTCCGCAACATCTTTGTGAAAGCATAAAAGTGCGGCACAGCATACGTCGGCGGCTCCCTCAAGGAGGTATATCCAGTTGGAGCCGATATTGGCTATGTTCTGCGGGAAGTATATTATAGCTATGAAGGCAAGAAGCCCTGCCAGAGCATAGTTCACATACCTGAACCACAGGAAAAAGGCTGCTGCCTCAAGTATGGCTATGACAAGGGTGGTAACGGAAAGATGTCCGCTGAGTGCCATGTTCAGCAGGCACTTCGCCACTACATACACCGCCATAACTACGATCAGCGTACCGCCTGTTTTGTTTTTGAACGTCAACCTTCATTCTCCTTTACAAGAAGGCTGCTGATGTCTACCTGCTCGCCGTCTGCCCAGAGTCCCTCAAGCTTGTAGAAGTTTCTGGTGTCCTTGTAGAATACATGGACGATTATATCGGCGTAGTCAAGGATTATCCAGGTGTTGCCCGTGTCTGCCTCGCGGCGCTGGGGCTCGATGCCCTTCTGTGAAAGTACGAACTCCACCTCGTCGGCAAGTGTTCTTGCATGGGTGTTGCTGGTACCGTTTACTATTACGAAGTAGTCCGCAAGGATAGTCAGGTCGGAGATCTTTATCGCCTGTATGTCCTCGCCTCTCTTGCTGTCAAGTGTCTTTACTATAAGCTCGAGCTTTTCCTGCTCTGTCATCTGCTTCACCTTTCTTTCATTAGTTGTAATCCGAAGCTCTCGGCGGTTCCGTCGCCTTCTCAAGTTCCTTGAAGGTTATTCCTGTGTCGTCATAGAGCTCGTACTGATATTCGTATTCGCTTACAAATTCCATTATATTGCTCTCGGAAAGGAGCATGGGGCGCTGGTAGGGACGGAAATACTCGTTGAGCATATCCACTGTTGCCCTCTTGTGGATAGAGTAGATACTGTACTGTACGCCGTCAGAGCCGATGTAGGCTGCGTCCTCGCCAGGCACCATGTTGACTGATACGTTCTCCATGGTGAGGGTGGAGCCGAAGTCCGCAAGCTTGCTCAGATCGTCAACGCTCATGTTAGTAGCTATCCACTTCTTCTTGTATATGGTGTTGAGGTAGCTGTAAAGCTTAAGCCTTCCCTCGTCCTTTACTATGCTGAGTATCTTCTGCATGGCTGCTGCCATGAAGCGGCGCTGGTTCTGTACTCGTCCGATGTCGCCCTGGAGCCAGTCGTGACGGAAACGCACGAACCACTCCGCCTGCTCGCCTGTAAGGATCACGTTCTCGCCTGCGGGGATGATCTTGTCCGCCTCATATACGATCTCGTTGTCGATGTTCATGGGTATTCCGCCCACAAGATCAACGATGTCAACGATGTCGAAGCAGGTGGTGGTGATATAGGCGTCTATGGGGATGCCGAAGTTTTCCTGTACACAGTTTACCACACGCTGTATCTTGCTGGAATCCTGATCCCAGGCATAGTAGTAAACGCTGTTTATCTTCGTGGTGGGATTGCTGGTATAGTTGGGCACTGCACTGTCTCGGGGGATCTGAAGGATATGGAGCTTTGCTGCTGCGATGTCAAACTGGCATATCCAGATAACATCGGTGAGCTCCTGATCCTCGTCAAAGCCGAGGAAGAGCACGGTGTACTGTCCCTCGATGAGCTGGGGAAGGTCAAGTCCGTCGGTGAAATCATCGTTTACGATGTCTGTATCCACGCTGAGGTCTATCTGCGGCTTCGCAAGCTCACCCTCAAGGTCAACTGTGGGCTGCCAGCGCTTGAAATAGTTGATTATGGACACTCTCTCGTCGGGCTGTCCTGCCTTCTTGTACCAGAGTATGGGCATATTCAGGAAAAGAGTGATTATGGACACTATGCTCACCAGTATGGCGGCAAGCTTTATAAGGGCGTCCTTCTTACTCTTTTTCTTTTTGCCTTTCGGCTTTTCCTCGTCCTCATAATCTTCATAGTCCGCAGACTCGATGAAGTCTTCCCTCCTGCCCTTTTCGTGAGCTCCGTGATATACCTGACGGGGAGCGCTCTCCTGAGGTCTCTCCTCGCCTTCTATGGCTATATCTATCTGGGGTGCCTCATGGAGTCCGTGGTATTCGGGCTCGGCAGGCCTGTGGCTGTTATCTATACGTTTAAGCTTCCTCAGCGGTTTCATAGGCTTCGGAGCGTTGTCTGCATTTGTTTTTAACTCCTCGTTAAGTTCTTCTCGGTTCATTAGAGTCCTCTTTTCAAATTTCCATCATTTTTTATCTTATCTGGAAAGCCGTGTATAAAAATTATACCCCTCGGCGGTGCAAATCGGTATTACTCCGCCTTTTTTTATCACGGACTTCATGGAAAATGCAAATGCCTCACGCATTGCAGCGTTGAGATCTGCATAGGCAAGCTTTCGCATTTTGTCTACGTCTTTGTAATCTCTCTCTGCGGAAATGAGATCGCCCATATAGACTATCTCTTCAAGTCGGGACATTCCTGCCCTGCCCACTGTATGAAATCTAATCGAGTTGAGGATATCTATATCCTCTACTCCGAACTCTTTTTTGATGAAATATGCGCCTGCGATACCGTGCCAGAGCGAGCGGGTGTCCAGCTCCTCGCGGCAGACGGTGTATCCGCTTTCGAGTACCAGAGCCTTCTGCTCATCATCGGGCATCTCCTTGCAGATATCGTGGAGAAGTCCCGCAAAATATGCCTTATCAGGGTCTTCGCCGTATTTTTCCGCAAGCTTTCTGCACTCTGCTGCCACATTCAGTGAATGGGTGTAGCGCTTCGCCGAAAGATGCGCTTTCAGGTATTTCTTTTTATCGTCAGGGTTATACCGCAAACTGCCTTCACCTCTTACTGAATATAATCCCTTCAATCTTATATATTGTACTACATTTTCGTCAAGATAGCAAGTGAAATCCTTATTTTTTGCAATTTTTTTTCTTACCTCAGTGCTTGAAATGACCGTGGGTGAAGCCTCGGATACCAGTATCCTGCCGAATTTTCCGAGCTCTTCCGCTTTTTTCTTCAGAGCGGGCAGGTCTCCCTTTTCACGGGAAACTACACACAGGGTAACATCGGAGAGTATGTCCTCATAGCGGAACCATGTGTCAAAGCTCATGAGCATATCGCTTCCCACAAGGAGGAAAAGCTCGTCATCGGGATAGGTCTCGCGGAAATGCTCCACCGTGTATATAGTATAGCTCACACGGTCGCTTTTTATTTCGTAGTCGCTGACGAAAAGATGATCGTTGCCCTCACAGGCAAGTCTCAGCATCTCAAGTCTGTCCTCATCGGGAGCGTACTCAGCACTGGAGCGGTGGGGAGATATCTTTGAAGGCAGGAGAAACAGCCTGTCAAGACCGAATTCCCTCACAGCGGTCTCCGCAAGATGAATGTGTCCATTGTGTACGGGGTTGAAGCTGCCGCCGTATATGCCTGTCTTCATTATGCACCTCCTGTTATTTCCACGGGCGTTTGCTCTCTGTCCAGCCCTTTGCCTTCCAGTAGTCCATGTCTGCCTTGTTCCAGCCGTTGCGCTGCATAAGGCTCATTATCTTGAAAAATCCTCTTGTTTTAAGCGATACGGGTACATTTCCCTGCCGCTTGAGTATCTTTTTGGCGATACTGTCTGCCTTTTTGCTGATGCTTTCCTTAACCTTTGGCTTTACGCTGTCCCAGTCCGTTGCCGCAACAGGTCTGCCCAACTTGTATGTCTTGGGTATGCCCCAGAAGAAACAGCTGTCTGCCATATCCTTCATGGCGGACTTCACCCCTGCTCCCGCAGCTGTGGATACTACCACCGCCTGCTTGCGGAACATCTTCTCCTCGGGACGGTGTGCCATCCAGCGCCAGCCGTAATGGTCCAGCAGCGCCTTCATCTGTCCTGTGCAGTGATAAACGTACACCGGTGATGTGAGTATCAGCACATCGGCGGCATCTATAAGCTCCGTTACGGGTCTCAGCTTGCTGTAGTGGGGACAGGCATCCTCGCCCCTGGTGAAGCAATTGGTGCAGCCGCAGCAGAACTCGTCAAAGTCCCGCGGCAGAAACACCTCGTCTATGTCCCCGGGCTTTGCCAGCTTTTCGGCTGTCATGCGTCCGATACTGTAGCTGGAACCCTTATGAGCAGTGCCGCTTATTATCAGTACCTTCATTACTTAGCCTTGGGAATGTTCTCGATAACGGGATCCTTTTCGTTGCGCTTGAAAAGCACGAATTTATTGCCGATGACCTGTACTACATCTGCGCCTGTCTGCTCGGCGATGGCGTCAGCGGCTTCCCTTGCTGTCCAGCCTGAGTTGTCAAGAACTCTCAGCTTTATTAGCTCACGCTTTTTCAGTGCGGCGGATATGTCATTACACATCGCCTCGGTAACGCCGCCCTTGCCTATCTGGTATATGGTCTCGTATGTGGAAGCGATACCGCGCAGGTACGCTCTCTGCTTGCTTGTAAGCATATTATTCACCAAATCTTTCCTTCAGGTACTTGTACAGCCCTCTCAGAGCCGCACCTCTGTGACTTATTGCGTTCTTTTCCTCTGCGGTCAGCTCCGCCATGCTTTTCTCACCTACCATGAACACAGGGTCGTAGCCGAAGCCGTTGGTGCCGCGCATTTCATAGCCGATTCGTCCTATACAGCCGCCGCCTACCACCTTGACCTCATCATCGTCAATATATGCTATACTGCAATTGAATGACGCTGTCCTCTTATCCTCGGGGACGTCTTTCATTTCATCAAGGAGCTTTGCACAGTGCTGTCCCTCGGGAGCGTACCTGGCGGAGTATACTCCCGGACGTCCGTCCAGTGCGTCTACGCAGAGTCCGCTGTCATCGGCAATGGTGGGAAGGTTTACCGCTTCATAGACCGCTCTTGCCTTGATAAGGGCATTTTCCGCAAATGTGGCGCCGTTTTCCTCGGGGTCGCAGTTTGCTCCTGCCTCGTGCTGTGACAGCACCTCTATGCCCAGAGGTGAGAGTATCTCCCTCGCCTCGCGGAGCTTGTTTGCGTTGTTGGTAGCCATTACCAGCTGCTTAATCATCGTCCTTACCTCCGAAAAGTCTGCTGAAGAAGCCGCGCTTTTTCTTCTTCTCGGGCTCGGGTGCGGGAGCTTCTTCTTCCTCCTCGTCTTCCTCTTCCTCGTCGTCTTCTTCCTCTTCTTCGTCTGCGTCCTCGTCATCGGTCAGGTCGTCTTCATCATCAGACTCGTCATCATCGTCAGACTCCTCGTCCTCATCGTCTTCATCGTCAGCGTCATAGGACTCGTCCTCTGCCTCGTCTTCGTCGTCGGCTTCTTCTTCGTAGTCCTCATCCTCGTCCTCGTCATCGGACTCCTCATAGGCAACAAAGGCGCCGTACTCATTGTAGTAGCCCTGAACGCCGTCCACCTCCACGATGTCGGTGTCCTCCTCGTACTCAGCGTACTCCTCGTTATCGTAGTCCTCGGTCTCCTCGTCCTCATCCTCAAGAGCTTCAAGCTGCTCGGGTGAAGCAAAGAGGGCGTCAACGAACATATTGCTGTCAAAGGGCTGGAGGTCGTCTATCTTCTCGCCTACGCCTATGAGCTTTACGGGTATGCCAAGCTCATTCTTTATGGAGATAACGATACCGCCCTTGGCTGTACCGTCAAGCTTTGTGAGAACTATTCCCGTGATGGGAGCGGTCTCGCTGAACAGCTTCGCCTGGTTTACGGCGTTCTGTCCTGTGGTAGCATCAAGCACGAGAAGTATCTCCCTTGAGCACTCCCCTGCCTTGTTGTCGATGATACGGTTTATCTTCTTGAGCTCCTCCATAAGGTTCTTCTTATTGTGAAGACGTCCTGCCGTATCTATTACAACTACGTCGCACTCTCTTGCCTTTGCAGCTTCAAGGGCATCGTATACTACTGCGCCAGGGTCGGAGCCTTCGGCGTGCTTTACAATGTCAACGCCTGCGCGCTGTGTCCACACCTCAAGCTGGTCGATAGCTGCCGCACGGAAGGTGTCCGCTGCCGCTACTAGGACCTTCTTGCCCTCCTGTTTGAACTGGTGGCAGAGCTTGCCTATGGTTGTGGTCTTGCCTGCGCCGTTTACGCCGATGACCATTATTACTGCGGGGGATACGGAAAGATTCAGACCTGTATCGTCGCCCATTATCTCCGCGATAACTTCGTGGATAAGTCCCATTATCTCCTTGGGGTCGGTGATGCCGCGCTCCTTTATTTTCTTGCGGAGCCTGTCGCATATCTCCTCGGAGGTCTCAACTCCGATATCGCTCATTATCATCTGCTCCTCGAGCTGGTCGAAGAGCTCCTCGTCGATAACGGTAAAAGAGTTGAGCACTCTCTGGATACCGCCGAAAAGGAAATCCTTGGTCTTTCTAAGACCGCTGGCAATTTTAGAAAAAAGTCCCATTATATCCTCCAAACATGGTCTATTAATCATATCGCAGCGATATGGTCATCTGTGACAAAAAAATTATTGAATATCTGCTACGTCCTCCTGGAAGTCCACCTGCTCCATCTTCAGGAGCTTGGATATTCCGTCCTCCTGCATGGTCACGCCGTAGAGCACATTTGCCTCCTCCATGGCGCTTCGTCTGTGTGTTACCAGTACGAACTGGGTGGTGTCCGTGAATTTTTTGAGGTACTGTGCGTACTTCCTTACGTTTACCTCGTCAAGAGCCGCGTCTATCTCGTCAAGTATACAGAAGGGCGCGGGTCTCAGCTTCAGTATGGCAAAATAAATCGCTATGGCTACGAAGGACTGCTCGCCTCCCGACAGTGATATCAGGTTCTTGATGACCTTTCCGGGAGGGGCTACGCTTATCTCGATGCCAGACTCCAGCACGTTATCGGGGTCGCTGAGTATGAGCTCAGCCTTGCCGCCGCCAAAGAGCTCCACGAAGATGCTCTTGAAGTTTGAGTTGATTATGGCAAAGCTCTCTGAGAATATCCTGCACATCTCTGCGGTCAGGTCTGTGATTATCTTCTCCAGCTCTGCCTTTGACTTCTGTATGTCGGCTATCTGCTCGGACATGAAGCGGTATCTCTCCGATACCTCCTTGTACTCCTCGATAGCGTCCACGTTTACGCTTCCAAGGGCGCGTATCTTGTTCTTGATGGTGGTCAGCTCTGCCTGTGCAGCCATCATGTCGTCTATCTTCTCGGCTATCTGTACAGCCTCTGAGCGTGTCAGCTCGTAGACCTCCATGAGCTGTCTGATGATGTTGTCGGTGTCGCGGCAGACTGTCTCCCTGCGCTCCTCAAGACGGGTTATCTCTGCGGAAAGCTTCTCCTTGGAGTCGTTTATCGCCTTGAGACCGTTCTGCATCTCGTTGACAAGGTGGTTCTGCTCGGTGTGAGTGGTGTGACAGCGCTGTATCTCCTCGTTATATGAGGCAGTGTTGTCCTTGAAGTCCGCCAGCTTCTGCTTCAGCTCCGCTATCTCGGTCTCCTTCTGTGCTATTATCTCCCTCTGACGGAAGATCTCCTCCTCGAACTGGTGGGCGCCGTATTTCAGCTCCTCCTCACGCCTGTCTATGCGTGAGATCTCAAGCTCCTGCGCCTGTAAGTCCTTGGCAAGCTCCATGCCCTTTATTTTCAGCTCGGACAGCCTGTCGGACAGCTCCTCGCGCTGAACTCTCAGCTTTTCGCGGATATCCTGTCCCTGGGCAAGCTTCTCCTCCGCCGCCTTTATCTCCGCTTCCGTCTCGGCAAGAGCCTTCTCGGAATCGGCTATATTCTGCTTTGCAGCTTCAATGCGCTGCTCGGTCTCGGCGGTGACTCTGTCTGAGTCGGCAGACTGTGCGCGAAGCTGGTCTGCAAGCGAGATGACACTGGTGAGCTCAGCTCCTATGCGGACTCTCTCAGCCTCGCACTGTGCCTGCTCCTCCTTGGCTGCCTCGGTATCGAAGCGGAGCTTCTCCGACTCTGCACGGAGCTTCTCTGCCTTCTCGCGAAGGGTGTCCCTCTCGGCAGCAAGCTTCTCTATCTCGGCGTCAAGGGTGTCTATCTCGTTCTTTCGGGTGATGATACCGCCTGAACGCTGTGCGGAGCCTCCCGTGAAGGAACCTCCTGCGTTAATGACCTGTCCGTCAAGAGTGACTATCCTGAACTTGTAGCCGTACTTCTTGGCGATAAGGGTGGCGGTGTCAATGTCCTCGGCTATGACTATACGTCCCAGCAGCGACGCGATTATGCCGCTGAACTTCGGGTCATAGGTAACTATCTTGTTGGCATTCGCCACAAAGCCCTCGCAGTTTTCCAGTCCCTGCTCCCTGAGCTCGTAGCCCTTGACTGAGGTGATGGGCAGGAATGTGGCGCGTCCGCCCTTCTGCTCCTTCAGGAAGCGGATACAGCGCTTTGCTATGTCCTCGTTCTCCACGATGATGTTCTGCATGGCGCCGCCCAGGGCGGTCTCTATGGCTACGGCGTATTTGGGTTCAACGCCTATATTCTGGGCGATAGTGCCGAATACTCCGCCTATGCGTCCCTGCTTGGAAGCCTTCAGCACCTGCTTTACGCTGCCTGCGAAGCCCTCCATGTTGTTCTCAAGGTCGGTGAGTATCTTCCTGCGCTGCTGCTTGTCCTTCAGTTCGTACAGTGCGCGTTCAAAGTCGTTTTTCGCCTGCTCAAAGCCCTCGCGGCGTGACTTGTACAGTCTTTCAAGTCCGCTGAGCTTGTTGCGGAGCTCCTCTGCACGGGCGGCGTTCTTCTCGCTCTGGGCGGTAAGGTCTGCTCTGTGCCCCTCGTACTCCTCGATGCGCTTCACCAGTGTGCCGCTGCTCTCACGGAGCTCGGCAAGCCTTGAAGTCTGCTCCTCTATCATTGACTTGGATGACTCGATGTTGAAGCGGTGCTCGCTCTGTCTGATGTACAGGCCGTTTATCTCGCTGCCTGCCTTGTCTACGGAGTCCCCCAGCTTCGTGCTCTCGCTCTCAGCCTTCTCGAAGCTCTCCTCCGCTGCCTTTATCTCAGCTTCCAGAGCCTTCTTCTGCTCCTCCAGCTTTTCAAGTCCCTCAAGAGCTGCCTTGCGCTCCTGCTCAAGAGCCTTCTTTGCCTCCTCGGAGCTGTCGATATTCTTCTGGGCTGCCTCAACAGCCTCATTGCAGTGCTTTATATCGTTCTCAAGAACGGCTATGCCCGACTTCATCCCGGAAGCGGTCTGCTCCTCCTCCAGCATCTTGCGGCGGAGCTCGTCAGCGCGCATTGTGCTCTCCTGCATCTTCCTTATGCCGTCGGCTATCTTCTGCTCCTCGCGCTGTATGTCGTTCTCGATGTTCTCGTATTCGTTCTTGCTGACAAGTATCTTGCTTTCAAGCTCGTCAAGCTTTATCTTCATCTCGTCCAGGCGGCTGACCCAGACAGATATCTCCAGACGCTTGCGTTCCTCCGCCAGCTTGATGAACTTCTCTGCCTTCTGGGACTGTATCCTCAGAGGCTCCACTCTGCCCTCCAGCTCGGTGAGTATGTCAGTGAGCCTGAGAAGGTTCTCCTGTGCGGCGGTGAGCTTTCGCTCCGCTTCCAGCTTCTTGTAGCGGAACTTGGATATTCCTGCCGCCTCCTCGAAGATGTCGCGGCGCTCGGAGCTCTTGGCTCCTACTATCTCGGCAATACGTCCCTGTCCGATTATGGAGTAGCCGTCACGTCCCAGACCTGTGTCCATGAACAGCTCGTTGATGTCCTTCAGTCGGCAGGGCTTGCCGTTGATGAGGTACTCGCTCTCGCCGCTCCTGTACAGCTTACGGGTAATGCCGACCTCGTCCCCCATGTCGGGAAGGGTCTTGTCGGAGTTGTCTATATTCAGCGTTACCTGCGCAAAGCCCATGGGCTTCCTTGCTACGGTACCCGAGAAAATGACGTCCTCCATCTTATTTCCTCGCAGGGTCTTTGTGGACTGCTCGCCCAGTACCCAGCGCACAGAGTCGCCGATATTGCTCTTGCCGCTTCCGTTAGGTCCAACGACTGCGGTAAGTCCCTTGTCAAAGGTAAGGCTTATCTTGTCGGGAAATGACTTGAATCCCTGTATTTCCAGTGATTTAAGATACACCCGCTCACCTCCTCAGCTTACATTCATATATAGGGACGGTCTCACTGCCTACGATGGTCACGTCCAGACCGCGCTCCCTGAAAAATTCTATATTCGCTCTTTTCTGTCCCACAGCCTTGCTGATACACCTGCTGCTGACCTCTGCCGTGACACTACCGCGGCAGTCCGGCAGCTCCTTCTCTATGGTGTGAAGGATATTGCTGCGGTAAATGGCTGCCTCGCAAAGCTCGCGGAATGCAGGGTGATAGTAACCTGCAACCATGTCCTGCTCCACAAATTCACTGGCGTGAAGTCCGCATTTTATGACCATGATGCCGCGCTCGGTGAAAAGCTTCATTATATCTGCACAGACCTCCACCATTTCATCAAAGGGTGCAGGGCTGTACTCGCCCGACAGGTAAAGCTGTCCCAGACGGGTGCCCCTCAGGACTACCACAGGGTATATCCTGACGGTATCGGGGGCAAGGTCGGCTATTTTCCTTGCCGTTTCCATATCGTCCGCAAGGCTGCTCTTATAGAGCCCTGTCATCATCTGAAGTCCCAGCTCGAAGCCGTACTCCTTTATAAGTCGGCTGGCATTCACCACGTCCTGTGCGGTGTGTCCGCGCTCGTTGGCGGCAAGCACCTCGTCCTTCATGGACTGGGCTCCAAGCTCTATGGCGGTGACTCCGAAGACTTTAAGCAGGTCAAGCACCTCAGCATTTATGCAGTCGGGACGGGTGGAGCAGCGTATGCCCCTGAATCTCCCCTCGCCTACATATTCCTTTGCCGCCTCGAGGAGCTCCAGCATATAATCGCGGGGGATAGCCGTAAAGCTGCCGCCGAAAAACGCTATCTCAGTATCCTGCGGAGAGCTTACCTCCCTCAGCGCCTGCTCACAGACCTCCATGACATCTCTGCCGCGGGGAAGGCTCTGCGCGCCGCTTATGGTCCGCTGGTCGCAGAAGCTGCACTTGTGGGGACAGCCCACATGAGGCACGAATACGGATATGTTACTGTGCTTCATAGCCCATGAGCTCCAGTGCTTCCTTTGCAGCAAGCTGCTCGGCTTCCTTCTTGCTCTTTCCGCTTCCCTTGCCGATGACCTGATCGTTCAGGCACACCTCAACTACGAAGCGCTTGTTGTGGTCGGGTCCCTCCTCGCCGATTAGAACGTATTCCACCTTCTCCTCGGGATTTTTCTGGACTACCTCCTGGAGCACCGTCTTGAAGTCGTTGAATACGGGCTTCTTTGCGTGGCGTATATCCTTCGGCATGAAGCGCAGGATATGCTTCGATACGGGCTCCATTCCGCCGTCAAGATATATGGCGGCGATGACTGCCTCAAAGGCGTCGGCAAGTATGGAAGGGCGCTCCCTTCCGCCTGTGTTCTCCTCGCCCTTGCCAAGCAGCAGGAAATCTCCCAGATTTATCTGCTTTGCAAAAACGTGAAGGGACTTCTCACATACCAGGGACGCTCTCATCTTTGTCAGCTCGCCCTCTGCCACGTTCAGGTTCTTGTAGAGGAAGTCCGATACCACGATGGACAGTACGCTGTCGCCCAGGAACTCCAGACGCTCATTGCTGCCGTTGGGGTGCTTTCTCTCGTTTGCATAGGACGAATGAGAAAGAGCCTGCCTCAGCAGCTGTATGTCCTTGAACTTATATCCGATTATATCTTCAAATCTCGAAATGTCTTCCATATTATCACTCCTTGTCTGCGGCTGCCATACGAGCTACATAGCTCTCGGTCACGCCTGCGACATTGCCCTCCACGCACTTCTTTGCCTGCCTTACGGCATTGAAGAAGGCTGTTCCGTCAGAGCTTCCGTGTGCCTTTATGACGGGCTTTCTGACGCCGAGAAGGGCTGAGCCGCCTACCTCCTTGTAGTCCATCTGCTTTCTGAATGCCTTTATCTTGCCCAGGGAGAATATCGCTCCAAGCTTGCCTGCTCCGGAGAATATCCACCTTACCTTCTTGGCGAAAAAGCTTCCCATTCCCTCGTAGAGCTTGAGGACGATGTTGCCTGTAAATCCGTCGGTGACTACTACCTGCACCTCGCCCTTCGGTATATCCCTTGCTTCGATGTTTCCTGAGAAGTTGAGCCCCGACTGCTCCAGCAGCTTGTAAGCCTCTATTTCAAGCTCTCTGCCCTTGGTCTCCTCGGAGCCTATGTTGAGAAGTCCCACCTTCGGGGACTTCACACCCATGACCTTTTCCATGTAGGCACTTCCCATAATGGCGAACTGCACCAGCATTTCAGGTCTGCATTCTGTATTTGCTCCTGCGTCGAGAAGTATGAAGCTTCCCTTATCACCGGGGAGCACGGGTGACGGTGCTATCCTTTTGATGCCTTTGATACGCTTGACGATGAAGGTGGCGCCCATGACAAGTGCTCCCGTGCTTCCTGCCGAAACAAAGGCATCGCCCCTGCCCTCTGCAAGAAGGGTGAGTCCCACTGCCATAGAGCTATTCTTGCCCGACTTGATTATCTCCTTCGGTTCCTCATGTATATCAAAAACATCATCGGTATGAACTATCTCTATGCCGCTGAGGCTGAGACCGTTTTCCGACGCACATTTCTTTATCTTTTCCTCGCTGCCAGTGAGTATGATGCTCACGCCAAGCTCGCGGACCGCTCTCTCGCAGCCCTTTATTACCTCCAGAGGAGCGTTATCTCCTCCGAAGGCGTCAACTATTATCTTAGAAGCCAATTCTCTCAAGCTCTCCTCTCAGCGAATTAACGGCACGCTCTGCATATGCGCCGTAGCGCTCCTTTTTGTCCTTTATCCTTACGCCGATGTCGGGAAGTATACCCATATTCGCCCCCATGGGCTGAAAGCTGCCGCTGTTGAAGGGGTCACTGATGTAATGGGAAAGGGCTCCCGTCATGGTGTCAAGGGGGAGCTTTACGGGCTCAAGTCCCTTTATCCTGCGGGATACCGCGATACCTGCTATGAGTCCGCTTGCAGCGCTTTCCATATAGCCCTCTACTCCCGTTATCTGTCCCGCAAAGGAGATCTCGGGGCGGCTCCTCATGGAGAAGTCCTCATTCAGCAGCTCGGGGCTGTTTATAAAGGTGTTTCTGTGCATTACGCCGTAGCGCATGAATTCGGCGTTTTCAAGTCCCGGTATCATTGAGAATACACGCTTCTGCTCGCCGAATTTAAGATTGGTCTGAAATCCCACAAGGTTGAAAAGTGTGCCCTCGCGGTTCTCCTTGCGGAGCTGCACTACTGCGTAAGGACGTCTGCCCGTTCTTGGGTCGTCTATGCCCACGGGCTTCATGGGTCCGAAGCGCATGGTGTCCACTCCTCTCGATGCCAGCTCCTCGATGGGCATACAGCCCTCGTAGACGCTGAAGGGGTGGGTCTCGAAGTCCTTGAGCTGTACCTTTTCGGCTCCTATAAGAGCTTCATGGAACGCAAGGTACTCCTCCTTGTTCATGGGACAGTTGACGTAGTCGGCGTCGCCTCTGTCATAGCGTGAGGCATAGAAGGCTCTTTCCATATCTATGCTCTCCGCGGTCACAATAGGTGCGGCGGCGTCATAAAAGCTGAGTCCCTCGCCGCAGAGCTCCCTTATTATATCTGCCATGGCGCCCTGTGTAAGGGGGCCTGTGGCGATTATGGTCTCGCCCTGGGGAAGCTCCGTCACCTCGCCCTCTATAAGCTCTATGAGGGGGTGGGACTTTATCTTTTCCGTTACTGCGTCCGAGAATTTCTCGCGGTCCACCGCAAGGGCTCCGCCTGCTTCGACGGAATTTGCCTTTGCACATGGCACGGTCAGTGAACCAAGCAGCTCCATCTCGTATTTGAGCAGTCCTGCTGCCGACTCCAGTCTCGCCGCCTTCAGAGAATTGGAGCATACCAGCTCCGCAAAGCCGCTGTACTTGTGGGCGGGAGAATATTTCTGAGGCTTCATCTCGAAAAGCCTTACGTTTATGCCCGACTCGGCAACTGCCCATGCAGCTTCGCAGCCTGCAAGTCCTGCGCCTATGACATTGACGGTCACGCTCATTTCTTCAGCTCTCTTTCATAGCCGCAGCCCTCGTTCTCGCATACAAGCTTGCCCGATTTTCCGCCCTTCATGAACAGGCTCTTGCCGCACTGGGGGCATACCTCCTTGGTGGGGACGTTCCAGGTCATGAAGCTGCAGTCGGGGAAGCCCTCACAGCCGTAGAAGCTTCTGCCCTTCTTGGACTTTTTAAGCAGCATTTTCTTTCCGCAGCGGGGACAGTTTCCGTCCGCCTCTGTTACTATCTTCTTTGTGTTCTTGCACTCGGGGAAGCCCGGGCAGGCAAGGAACTTGCCGAACTTGCTGTACTTTATTACCATGTTCCTGCCGCACAGCTCGCATACTACGTCGGTCTCCTCGTCGGGTACCTTCACGCGCTTGCCGTCCATTGCCTCCTCTGCCTTTTTCAGGGTCTTTGAGAAGTCGTCGTAAAACTCGTGAAGTGTGCTTACCCAGTTCTTTTCGCCGTGCTCTACCTCGTCAAGATTGTTCTCCATCTCGGCAGTGAACTTGGCGTCAACTATCTTCTTGAAGTGGTCCTTCATAAGCTCCGTGATGACCTCACCAAGGTTTGTTGGCTTCAGCGCCTTTCCCTCATGCTCAACATAGCGGCGTGAGGTTATGGTGGTTATGGTAGGAGCGTAGGTACTTGGTCTGCCGATGCCGTTCTCTTCAAGTGCCTTGATGAGAGAAGCCTCGGTATATCGCGGAGGGGGCTGTGTGAAGTGCTGATTGCCTGCGATGGACTTCAGCTTAAGCTTATCCTCCGCTTTAAGCTCGGGAAGCATCTTCTTGGAGCCGTCCTCGGAGTCGCTGGACTCTACATAAAGTGCCATAAAGCCGTCAAACTTAACGGAATAGCCCGATGCCCTGAATGTGCAGCCCTTTGCCTCTATATCCGCAGATACGGTGTCAAGGAGGGCGTTTGCCATCTGGCTGGCAATAAAACGCTCCCATATAAGCTTGTAGAGCTTGTACTGGTCGGAGCTGAGACTGGACTTTACTCTCTCTGGTGTCAGCTCTGGTGTTGAGGGACGTATTGCTTCATGAGCGTCCTGTGCGTTGCTCTTGGTCTTGAAGTTTCTGGGCTCGGGAGGCAGGTAGTCCTTGCCGTAGACTGTTCCGATATATTCGGCTGCTGCCTTCTTCGCCTCGTCTGAGATACGGAGACTGTCCGTTCTCATGTATGTGATAAGACCTACTGCACCTACTCCCTGTACGTCAACGCCTTCGTAGAGCTCCTGTGCTGCCTTCATGGTGCGCTTGGCACTGAAGCTCAGCTTTCGGGAAGCCTCCTGCTGGAGGGTAGAGGTGATGAAGGGAGGCGCAGGCTGTTTCTTAGTGACCCTTTTCTTTACCGATTTTACAACGTATTCGGCGTTTTCAAGCCTTGCAAGAAGTCCGTCTGCCTCTGCCTGATTGGGTATCTCAAGCTTTTCGCCGTCTACTGCAACAAGTGCGGCGTCGAACACCTTCCTCGATGAGGGGGCGGTGAACTTGGCATCGATGGACCAGTACTCCTTGGGTACAAATGCCCTTATCTCGTTCTCACGGTCAACTACAAGACGTACAGCAACGGACTGCACTCTGCCTGCGGAGAGTCCTCTCTTGACCTTTTTCCACAGGAAGGGGCTCAGCTCGTAGCCCACCAGTCGGTCAAGGATACGCCTTGCCTGCTGGGCATTTACCAGGTCCACATCTATCTTGTGCGGATTGCTCATTCCGTTCTTTACGCCTGTTTTGGTGATCTCGTTGAAAGCCACACGGTTGTTATTGTTCATATCCAGCTTCAGCATCTGTGCGATATGCCATGATATCGCTTCTCCCTCACGATCGGGGTCGGTGGCGAGATACACTTTATCGCACTTCTTGGCGCGCTTTTTCAGCTCTCTGATCACGTCCTCCTTGCCCTTCATATCGGTGTACTGAGGCTTGAAGTCGTTGTCCTTGTCCACGCCCACCTTCGACTTGGGAAGGTCGCGGACGTGTCCCATAGAAGCTATTACCTCATATCCCGCTCCGAGGTACTTCTGGATAGTTTTTGCCTTTGCAGGCGACTCTACTATGACTAAATCTGACATTGATTTATCCCCTTATCTGATAAGTTCAAACATTTTTCCGGGAAGCGATCTCACTGTCCCGAATATTTCAAGCTCCGTAAGCTCTGTCATAAGCACGGAGGGATCAAGCTCAAGTCTCTGAGCCAGCTCATCTGCGTGAAGAGCTCCGTTCAGCAGCTCCTCTGCGATGCGGCGCTGTGTCTCCGACAGATCATCGGGCAGCTCCGGCTGCTCAGTGCTTTCAGCAGGTTCCTTTTTTACTTCATCTATCCCGTTCAGCGCCCTCATTAAGTCGTTTAACTCATCATTTGAGGGCTCACGGGTCTCGCCGAACACTTCTGCTCCCCTTCTGACGGCATAGGTCTCCGCTGACTTTTTCTTCTTTCCCGTTATGCAGTCCATAACGTCGGAGGCGTCATACATGGGCAGTGCTCCGTCACGGAGAAGCTTCACATTGCCTGCAAACTCTCCGCTGAATATGTCCGCAGGAGGCAGACACAGCACCTCGCGCCCCTGTCCTGCTGCAAGATTGGCTGTTATCAGCGAACCGCTCTTGGCTCCTGCCTGGAATACCACCGCAGCTGCTCCCAGCGCCGCAAGCACTCTGTTGCGCTTGGGAAAGTTGGGCGAATTGGGTGGTGTTCCCGGAGGAAATTCCGATATAAACACGCCGCCTGCCGCAAGTATAATGTCTCTGTACTGGAAATTGGGCTTGGGGTAGTCCACATCAACGCCGCAACCCATTACACAGACTGTGGGTCTGCCTATGTCTGCCGCAGCCATATGCGATGCAAGGTCGATGCCTACCGCAAAACCGCTGATTATAACAGCTCCCCTTGCCGAAAGCTCGGAGCATATCTCCTTAGCTGCTTTAAGGCTGTAGGGCGTGGCTTTTCTCGTGCCCACAGAGGTGACTGTCAGCTCCGTTTTCAGGCAGGAGATATTTCCTTTATAATAGAGCAGTGACGGCGGATTGTAGATATGCTTCAGCTGCTCGGGATAATCGGGATCTGTAAAGGCTACGGCTCCGATGCCCCTCTTGGCGCAGTTGGCAAGATATATCTCCGCATTCCGCAGAGGGATCGAGTTTACGTTCTTGCGCTCCGCCTCGTTAAGACTGACTATGCCGCTGTCGGTGGTGAGGGAGATGTACGCCTTTTCCGCCGTGCGGAAGAAGCTCATGACCTCCCAGATACGGTGGTTTCCCGTTCCGAAGACCATATTCAGCCAGAGCCAGTATTTTGTATCCTCCATAGTCAGCCCTCCTTTTGGGACTTATCGTTTCAGCTCCCACATGAGTATTCCCGCTGCCATTGCGGCGTTGAGGGAGTTGATGTTTCCGTGCATGGGTATTATGACCCTTCGTGTGCAGCGCTGTGCGATGTCCGCCGGCAGTCCGTTGCCCTCGTTGCCGATGAACACTGCCTGTGTGCCTGTGAACTCACATTCCGTCACGGGTACTGCGTCCTTGTCGATGACCGCCGCAGATGTGACGGCGCCCTTGCCGTGGAGCTGCTCAAAAAGTGCGTCTGCATCATTTTCAACAGCTATCGCCATTCTGAACACCGAGCCCATGGTGGAACGTATCACCTTGGGACTGTACAGGTCGCAGCTGCCCGACATTATAACTCCGTCAATGCCAAGAGCGTCCGCGGTCCTTATCATCATTCCGACGTTTCCGGGGTCCTGGAGACCGAACAGCACAAGGTATTTTCCGCCCTCGCGGACTATGCTCTCAGCGGTACGCTGAAAGGGTATCCTGCACATGGCAAAGACTCCCTGTGTGCTCTCCGTCGAGGCTATCCTGTTTCCAAGCTCATTTGAAATGACAATTGTCCTTGTATCTCTCAAATCAGCCTGTAAAAGCTCCTCGCCCCAGCGCTCCCACGCCTTCTCGGTCAGTATGAGCTGGGTGATGCCGCTGTCCTCTTTAAGAGCGTCCTCCACTATTCTGAGCCCCTCCAACACGAATAAGCCGTACTGAAGTCTTTCTTTTTTCGACGAGGAAAGCTTCTGATACAGCTTGATGGTGGGATTATCTTTAGAGGTTATAATATTATCCAATACTACACGCACCTCCGTTATAACTTGGTGAGACTTCATGCAGCAGGCGGAGGCTTTCCCCGCCTCCTACAAGAAAACACGCTCTTTATAAAAGGAGCGTGTTTTTAATTGCAATTAAAGAGCAGCCTTTGCCTTGTCAGCGATTGCTGTAAAGCCTGCTGCATCGTTGATAGCGATCTCGCTGAGCATCTTTCTGTTGAGAGAGATACCAGCCTTCTTGCAGCCGTTCATGAATGTTGAGTAGTTCATGCCATTGAGCTTTGCAGCTGCGGAAATTCTTGTGATCCAGAGCTGTCTGAACTGTCTCTTCTTCTGCTTTCTTCCGATATATGCGTAGTTGCCTGACTTCATTACGGCCTGCTTAGCCATCTTGAAGTGCTTGCTCTTTGCGCCCCAGTAGCCCTTAGCAAGCTTTAAAGTCTTGTTTCTTCTCTTACGAGTCATCATTGCACCTTTAATACGTGCCATAGTCTTTTACCTCCAAAATTAAAATTACGGGAATTGCGCTCAGTACCATGCGGAATTACTTATCCGCTTCCGATTACATATAAGGAACGAGCTTCTTGATTGTAGGTGCATTTGTGCAGTCTGCAACACCTGCATTACGAGCGATTCTCTTGCGCTTAGTGTCCTTCTGAGTAAGTCTGTGTCTCTTGTTGGTGTGCTGGTACTTTACCTTACCGCTTCCTGTAATCTTAAAACGCTTCTTAGCGCCCGAGTGAGTTTTTACCTTTACCTTTGCCATTATATGATCCTCCTTACTTAGCGGCCTTGGGGGGAAACGAACATTACTATGCTGCGTCCCTCCATCTTAGCCGGCTTATCCACAGTGCCTGCCGCAGAAACTGCTTCCTTGAAGCGATCAAGCAGCTCGCTTCCAAGTTCCGGATGTGCAATAGCTCTCTTACGGAATCTTACTGACACCTTGAGCTTATCGCCGCCCTGTAAAAATTTGACAGCCTGATTTACCTTCGTCTCGAAGTCATGTGTGTCTATTGTGGAGAACATTCTGATCTCCTTGATAGCAACGACTTTCTGATTTTTCCTTGCTTCCTTCTCACGCTTAGCCTGCTCAAAGCAATACTTTCCGTAGTCCATGATACGGCACACGGGCGGTGTTGCCTGCGGAGCGATCTTAACGAGATCCAGATCCTTGTCGAAGGCTATCTGCTGAGCCTCTTTGGCGGATAAAACGCCAAGCTTTTTACCGTCAGCGTCGATTACGAGTACTTCCTTGTCTCTTATCTCTTCGTTGATCTGCAGTTCCTGTTTGCTAATAGTCAAGCACCTCCAAGCAATATAATTTAAAAACAAAAATGAGTGCAGAAGTTATCCGCACTCACCAATACACACTGAATATACCCCCCTGCCGCAAGAACAGCAGGATATCCGATACATATTGACCGTTTCAGCTTAGCCCGACGGTGAGAACGCATAGTTCTGCTTTGTTTACTCAAATATTATACATCACTGTGTGAGATAAGTCAAGGGGCTGGGGAAAATTTGTCAAAATGCACAGTTCAGCTGTCTATAATCTCCTTGATTTTATCCCATATTGCAAATCTTATCTTGTACTTCTTCGGCTTTTTCAGTATATCAATCTCCCCGTCGTCGAAATACTCCTCCCCGGTGGTCTCGCCCCCGGCAGTGTCCTCTGTCTTCTCCTCGTCCCCGCTGCCGCAGGCTGCAGGGATACACAGGGGCGGATACATGACGCACCACCAGTTGTGTCCCTCTGCCCTTCCTATTTTAATACGGAGGGCTCTGTACTCTCCCGCGGGCATGGTGATGTCACCGTAAATGCGGTCGGTAAAGTCCATGGTCTCAAGCTCCGCTGTCACCCTGTCCGCAGAGCCGTTTTCGCGGAGCACCTTCTCCGCTGCCGCCGTTATATCATCAAGGCGCTCACGGGCTATGGCTTCTGCCTCGGTAAGGTCTGACGCTTCGCTGAAATAGTTCCTTTTCAGCAGCTCGTCACGGACCAGCAGTTTCAGCCGCTGGTCCTCCTCGCTGTCGGAATTTGCCAGTATGTGGAGCCGCAGCACCCGTCCGCGGAGCTTGTCAAGTCTGCGCCCGTCCCGAGCGATACTGCTCATATTTGATATAAGTATTGTAAGTATGAGCCCTGCTGCCATGACTGCCAATGTGTTTTTTCTCAATGTTATCACCTCACTGGCTATCATTGGCAGTTTTTTACGGTTTATGCAGTCAGCTGCGGCTCTCTGCGGAGTATCGCCATGAACTCCTCGCCTGTGATGGTCTCCTTCTCAAGAAGAAAACGGGCTATCTCATGAAGCTTGCCTATGTTCTCGGTGAGTATCTGCACTGCCTTGGTATGGGCGTTCCTTACGATGCTGCCCACCTCCTCATCTATCTTCGCCGCTGTCTCGGGAGAACATATCAGTGAGGAGTCTCCGCCAAGATACTGGTTATTCACGGTCTCAAGAGCCATCATGTCGAATTTGCTGCTCATGCCGTACCGTGTCACCATGGCGCGGGCAAGCTTTGTCGCCTTCTCTATATCATTGGAGGCTCCGGTGGTGCAGGTATTGAAGATCAGCTCCTCCGCAGAGCGTCCGCCTGTGAGAGTGGCTATTTTGCACAGTGCCTCCTCCTTTGACATAAGGAACTTCTCGTCCTCGTCCACCTGCATTGTGTAACCGAGAGCTCCTGATGTTCTGGGGATTATGGTTATCTTATGTACGGGAGCGGAGTCCTTCTGCATTGCCGCAACAAGGGCGTGTCCAACCTCGTGGTAGGCTATCATTTCCTTTTCCTTCTGGGAGATCACTGCGTTCTTGCGCTGGTAGCCTGCGATGACTACTTCCACGCTCTCCTCAAGGTCGGACTGGTTCACAGCGCTCCTGCCGCTCCTTACAGCTCTCAGAGCCGCCTCGTTCACGATGTTGGCAAGCTCTGCGCCTGATGCTCCCGCCGTTGCTCTTGCTATGGCGTTGAAGTCTATTTTTTCGGCGAGCTTCACCTTTTTCGCGTGTACCTTCAGCACTGCCTCTCTGCCGGCAAGATCAGGAAGCTCAACAGGGATACGCCTGTCAAAGCGACCCGGTCGTAGCAGCGCAGGGTCAAGGGACTCGGGACGGTTGGTTGCTGCAAGGATAACTACTCCCTTTTTACCGTCAAAGCCGTCCATTTCCGTGAGAAGCTGGTTGAGGGTCTGCTCACGCTCATCGTTGCCGCCGACCTGTCCGTCACGCTTCTTGCCTATGGTGTCTATCTCATCAATGAAAACTATACAGGGAGCCTTCTGGGTCGCCTGGCTGAACAGGTCACGGACCTTCGCAGCACCCATTCCCACGAACATTTCCACGAACTCTGAGCCTGAAATGGAGAAGAAGGGTACCTCTGCCTCGCCTGCTACCGCCTGTGCAAGGAGAGTCTTTCCCGTGCCGGGAGGTCCCACAAGAAGGGCTCCCTTGGGAAGGTCGGCACCTATCTCGGCGTATTTATCAGGATTGTGGAGGAAGTCCACTATCTCCGCAAGCGCCTCCTTGGCTTCGTCCTGACCGGCTACATCGGCAAAGGTCTTGCCGGTCTGCGCCTTTACATATATCTTCGCGTTGCTCTTGCCGAATGACATGGCATTGCCAAGTCCGCCCATTCTCTTGCCAAGCCCCTTGAACAGCAGGTTCCAGAGCATGAACATACATACAATGGGAATTATCCAGCCAAGCAGGAAGTCACGCAGAGGGCTCCGCTCACGGAGCTTTCCCGTGAACTCAACATCTCCGCTCTCATGGAGCCTCGTAACCAGATCAGGATCGTCTATGCGCACTGTTGAGTACGCCTGCTCCTTGCCTTCCTCCTCTACCGTGAAGGTTATCTCTGAGTCCTCTATCTGTACCTTCTTCACGTTCCCCTCGTCAAGACTGTCCAGGAAGAAGCTGTAATCGGCATCCCTGATGGCCGCCTGTGTCAGCTTCGGCATGACTATTGCGTTGAATACCATAAGCAGCACCAGACATATCACTATGTAGACCGCATACTGCTTTCGCGGATTTTTTTCTTCATTCATGTGAATTCATCTCCTATATCAAGTATGACAAAATTATAACACAGTAGACGTGAAAATACAACAGGTAAATTGTGAGAGAAATGAAAGTTTCGTGAAAACGCAAAACGGCTGCACATTTTCAGTGCAGCCGTTTCGGGTAAATTATATCAGAGTGTTGCCTTCTTGTGAAGGAGGAAGAGCTGTATCTCCAGCGCATCGTTGGAGGAAAGTCCTTCGCTGTCATCAACATCGCCGTTCTTCTTGCCCTGCTCGGTAAGTGCCTTTTCATAGGTACCGCCGATATTGAACTTGTCAGGATTTGCAAGTGCCTGCATGATGAGAACTGCGTCTGCCAGCTCTACCTTGCCGTCGCAGTTTGTATCACCGCGTACAACTTTACTATTGGGACCAGTTGTTGTAGTTGTGGTAACTGTGGGCTTTGTGGTAGTAGTTGTTGTTGTTTTCTTGGGAGCTGTTGTAGTCGTAGTGGTCTTGTCTTCCTTGGGAGCGGGCTCTGTGCCGTCAGGCTCGATACCGCCTACCAGGACTCCGTCATCGTAGATACAGATGTGATCTGCTTTCTCCTCCGGAGGATCGTCAACTGCGAAGAAATCGCCGCTGTCACCTATCTTCAGGCCCTCATAGCTCCAGTCATTGGTAGGATCCCAGAAATCTCCGTAGTACATACCGAGATCAAACTGGTACTTCTTGCCTGAGTTTGCGATAACATAGCCGTCCCATGTTACCTCTACATAATATGTGTCAGGTACCTTATCGTACTTGAAAGGTCCTGAGATAACGCCGTCTGCGCCCTCGTCTCCCGCCTCGGTGCTTGACTGATCGTAGAGCTCGCGGACTTCCTTCAGTCCGTCAATTCCGTTCTTCATCTCGCTGATGTTGAAGTAGTAGCGTACTGATGTCTTCTTTGAGGGTGATGTCTCACCTGTGAGTACCTTGAATGAGATCTGTGTGGTTCCTGCACCGTCGCCGTTCTTGTTGGGCTTGTCGATACCCAGTGCCTCTACCCAGTAGCCGCTTCCGCCGCCCTCTGAGCCGCCGCCGTATACTCTCTTCTCGTCAAGAGGAGGGAAGTTCTCGGTAACTGCCATCTCGGGTGTTCCGAACATCTTGTACATACCTGCACAAGCGCCTACGAATGCTGCGTTATAGTCGATTGTTACCTCGTTCTCTCTCCAGTCATTTGTGCTGTCGCTGTGTGCGTCTGCATCATCGGGACCGCCTGCAAGTGCGCCCCAGAGGATGTGCTTCTGCTCACGGGGATCCTCAGCCATGAGGAGTCCTGATGCTGCACGGTGGTGAGGATTCTTTACGGCTGTATCATTGTAGCCGACAACGAAGGATCTGGGACCGTGTGTGCCGTTCTTGCCTGCAAGAACTGTCATCTTCTCGGTCTCCTTGAATTTAATGTCATTCTTGCCCAGGACGTAGTCCATCTGGGTCTGAGCCCACTGGCTCCACTCACTTGCCTGGCCGTTGTTGTTGTACTTGTCGTACAGGAGGCAGATGAGCTGCATTGCTGTATTATAACGGCAGCTTCCCCACTCGTTGAGGAATGCGAAACCGCCCTTGGTCTCTTTCTGCTGCCATGTCTTGAGGCACTTACCTACACAGTCATTGTCCCAGAAGTTATCGAATACATACTGGTTCTTGCCCTGTGCGTCTCTTACCATCTGAACAAGATCGAGGTCGGGGTGTTCCTGGTTGATAACTGCCCACATAACGCCGGCGCCAGACCACATATCGTTCCAGCAGTAGCACCAGCCTGAAGGTGCATAGTAATCAAAGTAGGGTGCAGCCAGCTCAAGAGCTGTCTTGTCCTCTGTTGCCATGTAGATCCATGCTGCTGCCCAGCAGTAGTCATCTTCCCACTTGCTTGAGCCGTAGAACTCTCCGGGGCCGTCGTTGTTATCGGAGAGCAGAGGATCGGAGTCCTTTTTCTCTGAGGGCGGGAATGCCTTTATCGCATCGTTTGTGAAGTTCCAGAGTGCCTTTGCATAGTCAAGTGACTTCTCTGCATACTCGGGATCTGAGTCCTTGAAGTTGAGATAGTTGATAGCCAGTGAAGCACAGGCAGATACAGCGTAGTCGATCTGCGGCTTGTCGGCTGTCAGGAAGAACGCAGGACGAGGCATTGTGTCTACCTCGGGGTTGTTCCAGATCTTATGATCGATCTCACCGAGACCGACCTGATAGCAATGTGCTATTACCTTACCGTCATCGTCACGGAAGGTACACTTCATAAGGTAATCGTTGAAGTGGCGGAGAATGGTCTCCATGTGCTCATCCTGTCCGAGCTGCTTGAAAACGTCCTTGTACTCGTAGTAATCCCCATGCGAGAGTTGCTGCGGTGTAGTTCTCGGGCATACCGAACTGAACGTGGTCTCCTGCGTCGTGGAATCCTCCCGCTACGTCAACAGTGCCGTCGCCGTCGGGGTCAAGGATATCCTTGTACTTCTCGATAAATGACGCTGAAAGGTTAACGCCGCTCTTGGTGCTCTTATCCTTCTTTCCGTCCCAGGGTGTAAGCGGAACGTGAGCATCATAGGTGTGGCAGTTTCCTCTCCATGGAAGAAGGTTTTTGCCCTCAACATCGTCTCCGCACATATTCGCATCGTAGAAATAGAGCGAATACTGGAGTGCTCTTGCGTAGTCTATATCCAGACCGGAGTCTGTGACTACTTCACTGATGGGGGGCGCAGAACTGCTGCTCCGTCTCAGTGTCCGCAGCCTGTATGGGCATTGATGACGCCATGCTGGCTGCCGCCGTAGCAGCACTCAGCGCTGCGGCGATTATCTTCTTTGAAAGCTTCATAGTATTATTCCTCCCTTTTATAATGCTGAAGCAATTTTAATCCCATTTTATAAGTTTAAGGAGATATCTCTGTATCTCCAGGGCATCATTTGAGGTAAGTCCCTCGGTGCCCTTGTCAACGTCTCCGTTTATCCTTCCCTTTTCGGTCAGGTGCTGCTCGTTGCTGCCCTTTATGCCGTATTTGTCGGGATTTGCAAGAGACTGCATTATCAGTATAGCGTCCGCCAGCTCCACAGTGCCGTCACAGTTTGCGTCGCCCTTGAGGTAGTCACCTGCTGTGGGCTTCTGAGATGTTGTTGTAGTGGTTTTTACGGGAGCTGTGGTTGTCGCCGTTGTGGTCTTTGAAGGAGCCTCCCCTTCATTTATGGGATACTTCTTCAGGTCGGGCAGCTCGTCAAGGGTGATACAGTAATCGCTGTTGTATATCTCCTTGAGGTTGTCCACGGGGTTGTTCTGCTCGCTGGTGAGATAGTTCATGTACCAGGGACAGAAATACAGCCAGGCTGCCTTATCGTTCACCAGGTTTTCAAGTGAAGGTATAGTGTCATTCTCAGACATAGCCACCATCTTGTGGCAGTCAGTGCTCTGCACCAGGCTGTAGAAGGTGGACGATATGGAGCTGAGATTGGGCATTCCGTCTGCTGCATTGTACTTGTCGTAGCCAACTATATCCACCACGTCATCGCCAGGATACCAGGCAGGAGATGTGGGGAAGGTATATCCTGTCCACACCCAGATAAGGTTGTTCAGACCGTACTCATTGGTGAGCTTGTCATAGAGGAGCCTGTAAAGCTCCTTGCAGGGCTCGGGACCCTCGGCTCCCCACCAGAACCAGCCGCCCTCGGCTTCGTGGAGAGGTCTCCACAGCACGGGAACATCGGCTTCCTTCAGCTTTTTCAGCTCCGTTGCCAGAACATCTATGTCCGCCAGAAGCACCTCATGCTCCCAGGTGCCCTCCTCAAGGGCTTTGGATATGCTGAAGGTGGTATATGTAGCCGCCGCAGACTTCACATAGAAGGCTGTTTCCTCGCTGCCCTTCTCCAGCGGCACGTTCCAGTGCCAGGTGAGAGTGGCTATGCCCTTGTACTCGTTGACCCACTGGATAGCTCGCTCGGGAGCATGGTCACGCCATGTGGAGGTGGAGTTATACGCCAGCAGGTCGATGCCTCTTATGGCGGGCTGCTTGCCTGTGGTCTTTTCAATATACTGGAATTCCGCCTCGTTGTCCACTATGTAGTTCTTAGTGGTTGGGTCGGCATTGATGTTGTAGTTGTGTTCGCCGCAGTACTCCTGCTGACCTGCGATGATATGATTGCCGTAGGTGTCGCAGAGGTAGCTGTACAGCCTTTTCGCCGAGTCAGACGCCTTCGGGTTTGAAAGCTTCCTGTCGGGACTCAGCTTGGTGAGCTTCTCCGAAGCAGGCTTCAGCGTCAGGTAGTCATAGTACGCATAGCCCCAGTAAGCCTTGAGCTCGATGGTGTTTTTGCCCTTTTTCAGGTTCACTACGCCGCCCGAGGTCTCCTCGAACTCTGTGTTGAAGGGAAAGCTTACCTCACCCTGATTTACGCCGTTTACGTTGAGGTACTGCACCTTCTTGTTGGGGTCGCTGGGCTCACAATAGCATATAGTAAGCTCGTAAAGCCCGTCCGCAGGTACGTCCACGTCAACGCTTATGGTGGTGCCCTTCTGGTCGAGGTACGCAAAGCCGCTGCCCGAGAATTCGGATATTTCCCACTTCACTTCCTCATCGGGCTTGCTTTTGATCCCCTCGGTGTAGAACTTTCCGCCGGATGTCTTGCCGTCCTCAAACTCGTACTTGAGCACGGTGTCCGCTGCGGATACACCCTTCCCGTCTTTCATGGCAGAGGGAAAACTCATCGCTGCCGCAGCGATGAAAGCAGCCGCTACAGTGCACGCTGACCGCTTTATAATATCTTTCTTCAATTTGATCCCTCCAGATCGGTTTATTAAATTTTCAATGTTAAGCTTAAAATTTAAGTGCCTAAGTTAAACTAAAAGCTTAACGCATACTTCCAAATCTATAATAGCACATTTTCCTTGAAAATGCAAGAGATTTTATGAAACATTCCTAAAAATGGTATGTTTTCGGGAAAACGCAATTAATGGTCAGTCATCTTTCATCATTATTTAAGCCGTCGGAACTGCCCTTTCTGAACACCAGCCACAGTACAACCGCGGCTATGGTTCCGAAGAAAATAAGCCCCAGCCAGGCGGCAAACGGCACCTCGTCATCAACAGGGCGGAGCTCCGCAAAGGCTGCCGCCGAGGGCTCCCCGACACAGAAGGTCAGCCCGTTTTCACGGGCGTAACGCTCCGCAGCTGTACACGGCTCCCCTGTGATGACCAGGTCGGTCTGCTTTATCAGAAGGTTACCGTCGCAGTCATAGCCCAGTGCCTCATCGCCGATGGTCTCTACGGTGGGGGGAATATATATGGTCTCAATTTCTCGGCACTGATAAAACGCCCGCTCACCAATGTTCACAAGGCAGTCTCCCGTTTCCACGGTTCGCAGCTCCGTACAGCCTGAAAAGCAGAACTTGTCCACGGTCTCAAGTCCCATGGGCAGCTCCACATCGGTCAGCGAGGTGCAGGCACGGAAGCAGGAATCGGGCAGCACACGCAATGTCCCGGGGAGCTCCGCACAGGACAGAGACGCGCAGCCGCAGAAGCAGCCCATGCCTATCTCCTCAAGTCCCTCGGGAAGCTCCACAGTCTCAAGCTCGTAGCAGGCGTAGAAGCTGTGATGACCTATCCTTTCGACTGTATCGGGAAGCTTTATCCATTTGAGGCTGTTGCAGTTATAGAATGCGTTATCCCTTACCTCAGTAACGGGGCAGCCCTCGATAAATCCTGGAATGTCTATGTATACGGGCTTTCCCGTATAGCCTACGATGGTCGCCTCACCGTCGATTATGGTGTAATCATAGCTGCTCGGCAGTGTTTCTGCGGCGTCTGTATCAGTGCCGCCCGTCAGTACAGCTGCTGCCGCAAGCAAAATCAGTTTCTTCATAGCAAGATCCTCCTATGAAGAAAGTATAACACCCGTGGATTTTCGGGAAAAGGGATTTTTCTCGCCATGATCTGCGCTTTCCCGCGAAGATGTACCTTTCGCGCTCCCGCTCCGACAGGCTGAAACAGAAAATCCTGCCGACAATTGTCGCAGACCGGCGAAATATTTCCCGACTGCAGTGCACAATAAAAAAGCTGCCGGCACTTTCGTACCGACAGCCTTTACCCCTTCCATTTCCTTCCGAGGTATCTCAGCGTTGCCGCTGAACTTTTCAATTAGTCGTTCCTCTTTCTCGGCTTCATCGTTATGCCGATCATGATGAACATTATTCCGCCCATTCCCATTGGAAGTACAGGCCACCAGAGCTGTCCCGTCTGAGGGATCTTCTCCTTTGGTGCGGTGGTCGTTGTGCTTGTGGGAGGCGGTGCTGTTGTTTTCGGAGCAGTAGTCTTTTCAGTGCTTCCACCTGTGGTAGTAGTTGTGGTGGTAGTGGTCGTCGTTGTCGTTGTGGTGGTCGTAGTTGTGGCAGTTACGTTCTTGTAGCTGTTCCTTATAAGGTACTGGGTATCGTTATGCTCGATCCTTACCTCATAGTCCACAGGAACCTCACGCTCGGCAACTCTCCACTGTGAAGAATTGTCTTTTGCCACCCAGCGGTACTGCCACTCATTGCTCTCGTTGAGAGTGACTGTGTCATAGAGTGCCTCGTCCTTGAAAATATCAACTGTAACATATGTGGGACGCGCCTGATAGGCGTTGTCATCATCTACCCACACCTTTCTGACTGTGTAGGCCGTCACATTGTCACTAAGAGTTACTCTGACTATCTTTGGATATGCATTAAATCTGAAGCTGCTGCTGTCACTTCTGACTTCCATCAGCAGCGGCGAGGACTCATAGTAGTAAACTCCGTCCTCAAGAGGATATCCTACCGCAAGATAGAGTCCGTCATCAAGTCCGCTGAATACAGCAGCGCCATTTTCGTTGGTGTATCCCTCCGCCAGTGCATCAAGCTGCTTCATTATCGCGAAGCTCTCGAGAGTCTGTGCCGCATGGCTTATGTTTTCCACGGACATATCTCCCAGGTCTGCCTGACAATCTGCAAAAGCACCTGTCAGCACGAATTCTTCGCCGTTTCTTTCGCCTGCGCGGTAGATCTTCCAGCGCATACCCTTCAGAACTGTATCGTCTTTTTTACATTCGAGAGTGATGCTCTTGTCAGAGGCAGCTGAAAGATCCATCGGGGCTGCCAAACAGAATGTAAACAGCATACAAAGCATACTCATCAACAAGCATAAAGCACTTTTACGGACCTTCTGCATTCTCATCACTCCTTTCATTTTTTGTCTCGGCTGCGGAGACCTCCTGTCCCCTGAAATATTCCTCTACAGCCCTGCGGCTGCTTTCATAAGAGCTCTTTTTCTTTTTCCTTCCGCCGAACATCATTATGATGAACAGTATCAGCAATATCGGTGCAGCTATAACAGGTGCCACGATGAATGGCGATATCATGAAGCCATCATTGGCAACATAGACCTTCATCTCCTCCCTGGTCTCTATCCTTCTGCCCCTTACGAGGAGCCTGTGGGAATTGATACCGTATGGAGTACAGGTGAACAGCGTACAGTAGTCCTTATCAGGATCTATTGCCAGATCCTCTACCTCATAGGGCTTTACGGTCTTGATCTGATCCACCTGGTATGTGAGAACATCAGACAGGACCGTTATGTAGAATACGTCTCCTATCTCCATCTTGTCAAGGTCAGTGAAAAGCCTTGCACTGGGAAGTCCTCTGTGTCCCGACAGTACAGAGTGTGTACCTTTGCCGCCTACGGGAAGACTCGTTCCGGGCAGATGTCCTGCCGCTATCTGGAGAACGTTCTCATCGACGCTGTGGTATATGGGAAGCTCAACCTTGATCTTCTCAATGGTGACATATCCCATTATTCCTGTTCCTGTAATGTCAAGTGTTTCGTCGTAGCCCGCCACGCGCTCGGGGTGAAAAAGTACGCCCTGGGTGGAAGCTATCTTCCTGTTATATTCGTTCGCAGCTCTGATAAGCTGTTCCTGCTGCTCATTGCTCATTGACTCTGCAATATCGTTATAACTCTGTATAGCGCGTGACTGGTGCATGGCGTTGATATGCTCGCTGACCGTGGGGTACAGCAGCAGCGCCAGACCAAGTAACAGAGCAGCAAACGGCAGCGACTTCAGAATAAAGCGCTTCATCAAAAGCTCCTTGAGAAATATTTATAGTCATGCAGTGGAGGAAGGCTCCCCCACTGCACTCAGTTATTCAGATTTTTTGTGATAGATCGTTGTAATGATTAGTTTTCCTTAGCCATTCTCTTCTTTGTGATAAGGAGAACGCCTGAACCTGCTACCAGGATACCGCCGAAGAGGTAGAACAGCTTTGTACCGATACCACCGGTTGAAGGAAGATTTGAGAACTGTACGTTAACAACCTCTACACCGTATGTATTGTCAGAAGCATCTACATCAATGGTTGTTGAACCGTCCTTGGTTACTGTCCAGTTAGGACCGTCCAGATCAGGAGCGGACTCAATCTTAATTTCAACATTGGCAGCCTTCTTATAGCCCTCAGGAACCACGATCTCTTCGATGGTGTATTTTTCACAATCGCCAAGACCTGTAAATGTAACGATACCGTTAGAATCTACGAACGCCTCTACATTAACACTATTTGCTGTATCCTTCTCGATAGTAGACTGGGTGATCTTCTTATACTTCTTTCCGCCTTCTTCATATTTGTCAGCTGTATCAGCTGTAGAAGCTGTTGTGGTATATGAACCGTCCTTAAGCTTGAAGTATGTGCCTCCAGCATCCTCAACGAAGATCTCACCGGCAACTACTACCTTATTGACGCCTTCACCTGTGATACGGAACATTGCGCCTGTAAGAACTGTACCGTGATTGTCAACCTTCTTGATCTTTACAGCTGTAGTATAGGTCTTAACAAAATCATCGGGAGTCTTACCTGTTACATCACCATCATCAGGACCGGGCTCATCAGGCTTGGGAGGATTATCTCCTTCTGCAGGAGTACCTTTAGCATCCTCATTAGGATCATTTGAGTATGTGAGGCTTGCTGTATTGGGATTACCTGCATCGGTAATCACAGCATTCTCATTTAATATTGCCTTATACTCAAGAACGATATCGTCACCTACGTTATAGTGACTGAACAGATCAACAGCGTTTTCAAATACTACCTTGATATCTGTTCCTGTAGTTGCGTTATACTCCGAAGCAGCTACATAGTAGTTTCCACTCTTTGTTGCTACAGGACCATCATCATCTAATGTCAGAGCAGTGCCATTGACTTTTACTGACAGGGAATCATTATAAGTAAGGCCCTTTGAAAGTGTATCGTTTATTACGAAGAAATACTTATCATAACCGGTTATATCAGGAACCTTTGTCTTGATCCTGTAGGTAACAACATCTCCGATGGAAGCCGAATTAGCGTCAACTTCATTTTCACCGTCTACTATTACCTTATCAAGGGTAGGCAGAGAGTGCTTGGCATTGATCTCTGTGTTTCCTACTATCTGAAGGAGATTAGCACTCTTGACCTTGACATTTCCGTCATTCCCTGTTCCGAGAGGCTTGCTCTCATCAACAACAAGATACCAGCCGTCTGCTAATTCTGTATTTGTGTAGTTGTTTCCGTTCTTAGTAAGTTCCTTTTTATTGCCAGCATTAAGAACGCCAGTATCATTGAATACCTTAGCAAGCTTCTGTACCTTTGCAGCATCGGTGATCTTTGTCAGTACGGCAGCAACATCATTAACTGTTGCGTTAGCAGCAATATCAGCTTCAATGCCGAGATCAGCCTTATGAGTATTAAGAGCAGCTATAAGCTTTGTATAGTCAACGCCGTCTCCCCAACGCATATCCGAGAGAGAACCATCAGATCCGAGTGTACCTGTAATGATCTGATAAGCATTGTATGTATGTTCGATCTTGTCTGTATCAACTACAGTAAGAGAGTGGTTAGCTGCAAAAAGCAGTAAGGCCTGTTGCTGCTAAGGGAGTGATTGCCATAAAGGCTGCTGTCATCATCGCTAATGCGCGTTTATTAGTTTTCATATATTTTCCTCCATTTTAATATATTTTTGTTTTTTGCGGATGTGCGTATGCAACTTTCAGGAAGCCATTTCAGTCACGCCTCCTTCTGCGCTTGTATGCAGCGCATCCGCTTAATATACCCATTGCTGTCAGGAAGCCGCCAAGCACGTAGATGCCTGTTGTTCCTCTGCCGCCTGTTGCAGGCAGCTTGTACCAGATGTACTTATTTGTGATGGTAATAGGATTGTCCGCACTGTTAGTCTGGACGTTATTACCGGAATAGCTTACGTCAAAGTCTCCGGCTCTGCCCTCTGAATTTACGGGGACACCGTTTACCTTGATCTCCTTGACGTAGTATTCATATTTGCGATTAGGATCTTCTGCAAGATCAGTTGTAGACCACGACTTTGTCCAGGTACCGTTTGAAAGAGTAAAGGTCTCGAATAATTGGTCGCCTGAACCCGTTACCTTTCTTGGTGCGATAGATGTATCTTCATCAAGAAGCATATTATACACACCGCTGGAGTAAGTCAATGTGACCTTACCTGTTTCTCTGTCAACAGATGCAGTATAGCCTAAAGGCGCTTCTACAAATTCATCAACGTAGAATGGCACATTAGATGACTTTGCTTCAACATAAAGCACCATATTTCCCTTTGATGTATCAACATCTGTCGGTATCGGAAAACGAGGATTGGAAAGCTGAACCCATTCACCATCTTCACCGTTTCTCGAATCAACAGCAACATACCTGGTATATAGCGGGTTTCCACGATCATCATATCCTTGTATCTCTGTTGACTCATATTGAAGTGTAAGCTGGAACTCCATTGGATTATTATTATTTTCATTGCACATAACATAAGTCGTAAAGCTGTATTTTGAACCAGGAACATAATTCTGTGGACTCAGTGGCATTTCAATTCCCTGCCATGAACCTTGTCTGTTAGAAACATAAACAGAACCTTCATTATAACAGTTTGCATTTGTTACCACCTCAGCTTGAACAATATGATTATTATTCCTTCCATCTCTTATAACCCATGGACTTATACTCGTTGAATTATAGTCATAGTGCTGAATCGGTTCAACGACCGCTTCACCTGTGAGAACAACGTCACCTGTGCCTTCGATTACATCTGCGTGTACTCCGCCCTTGGCAGCTACAAATTCATCAATGCGGAAACGCTGTAACTTATCACCGCTTGTTGGAGAATTCTCAACGTAGATATTAATGTTAGTGGCTCCTTCTGGAATTTTAACCTTATCATTATACAAATGAATCCAATCATTTGAATCCAAAGGAACCTCCTTATTATCAAGCCAATCCCAATGCTCTCCTTCTGAATCTTTATAATTCAATGCCAGAACAAGGCGTCTATTTCCTTCAGCTTTGTTATTTACTTCATTCCCCTGCCAATCAATGTTATTGTCAGCAGATGCATATAAGCCGAAGCTATAAGTGTGCCCAGGAATAAACGTACCTGTGGGAATCATATATCTGATTCCATCGTTGTTTGTAACAAGAAGAGCATCATTAAGTGCATACGTGTTTGTACCACTGGTGGAAAAGCCTGTATTTCCGCCATATCTCTTTTCCCAGCCATTTGTGGTCTGTGTGAACGAGTGTCTGAGTATCGTATAAAGCGGAGGCTGCTTTTCCTGATAAACCATTGTTATAACAGGATTAGCTGTCTCGATGTCTACGGAACAAACTCCGCCGCTCTCCGTAACTGTACAGCCGGTCGTCTTGTCTTCATCAAATCCTACAAATGTAACATCTGAATCAGCAGGCGGTGTTACTGAGTATTCAATGCTTCCGCCCACATAAGCTTTACCGGTATACCATTCCTTAAGTGTCCTGCCCTTTGTATCGACTGCTCTGATAGTAAGGGTCGTAGGATCGGGAGCACCATATTCCTCCCACTTTCTGTGAAGCTCAACTTCAATGTTAAAGCCGGAAGTATTCTTCAATGGTGTACCGTCATTGTCGAGCCACACCTTCTGGGCGTGGATCTCAACTTCGCTTGTTGATTTATTCTGGATCAGCGAATCCTGATGTGAGTTTTCAAGAGTATTCTTGTATTCCACAGCGTAACCCATAGGAACGTCAAGCTCTTTTACTCTGTAGGAATAAGTATGTGTGCCATACCTTACAGGAAGATCACTGAAATCCAGATACCAATGATTTTCGTCTTTCAGAGCAAATGTCTTCTTTTTGTTGTAAACAATGATGCTCTCGTTGCCATTCTCATCAGTTCGTATGATATTGAATCGTATCATATCATCAGAATGGTCAATGTTGTTATCCACCCACTTCTTTTCAACTTTAAGATCAATAAGCTCTTCTCTTACCTTATTGGTGAATTCATACACACCATTTTCCGCAAGCTTCAGACGCTGGCTTTCTATGTCATATATTCCCGAATCAGGATTCAGGATATGTGAATCATTGTTATTGATATTGACCTCTGAATAAACAGATGAATCAATGCCGATCTCCTTGACGTAGTAGTGCGCATTCTGATCGAGCTTAGGAAATACCTTGCTGCCGCCGTTTGTAAGTGTAAACGGATCGCCATAGGGTTCGTATTCGCCTTCTTCATGTTCCTTATAGAGCTGGAAGGTGTATGACTGGTTCTTATAATCAGCGGTGGTATTTGAACCGCCGTCGACCTTTTTCTCTACTCGGATAGGCTTTAATGTAGGAAGATTGAACGCCATTGCAAGGTTTGAATAGTTACCGCCTCGCTCAAGGTAGAAGATCTTGATATTATGGTCGTTCTGTTTTGCATCTGCCCAATAGTCCTTATTAGGATCAACTGTTTCACCTTTTTGCTTTTTAGCTGCTGCAATAAGGTCGCTTATCTTATACTTTTTTGCTTTGATAATTGAACTTTCTCCGGTTGATGCGCTGGTCGAGAATGGAGAAGTATATTCGTCATATACCCACGGAACATCATCCTTGTCATATATCTGACCGCTCTCATCCTGTGTACAGCCGTCAAAAGCAAAGCCCTTATAAGGAGTTCCGTCCCCCTTGTTATTCAGGAAATTCTGAAGATTAAAATTAGGATTATTCTTCATTACTTCAGGAAGCTGATCATCCTGTACCCAGACATAACCATCGGTGAAATCGATCCTTCCTGATGCAGGCTCATGGATACCGCCTACGTCCAGGACAAGCATATCATCAAGATATACCCACATATCATCATCACCGCTGTAATCGAATACAACGTGATTATTGTTGTACAAGCCGTCTTCCGGAAGAACGAAATTAGCATCAAGAGTCATTCCGAAATGATGATTGTAATACGGATCAGCTACCGGACCGCCCTCACCATTATTTGCTTCTTCGGAATAAAGCTGGGCATTAAAGTTAGGATCCTTATGAGTCTCATCATACTGATTGAACGGGAAGAAACCTATCGCCATGGGATAGCCGTTACCGCCGTCATTATATGCTGCGTTTGTTTCCTGATTTATGTCTGTTGCGAAATGATGATCATTATTTACAAGATAGAAAGTTCCTTCTCTTTCAGCTGTTGAGAGATCATCGCCATAAACCGTAAACTCCTTGTCGGGATTTTCCTCGGTATCAGTATTGTAGTAAGCATAGTTCTCGTTGCTGTTATAATGGTACTTTCCATCTGGATCCTTGGTAAGGAGCTTGTTTACATCCTCATATACCGTTTTGGTAGTACCATCATTAACAGGTTCAAACAGATATTTAAGGCTATTATCTGAGCCCGAAACGGTGGGATAGCCCTCCGTATCCAGATTTCTGTTTACTATGCCCTGTACCGGTCTGTTTCCGGGAAACGCATCATGCGAAGCACCCATATCGTAGTTACCGGCATAATTATTCTTTTCCGGGTTAAGCGCCTCAGAATCTCTCTTCCACTGTCCTGTGGTTTCATCCTGATACCAATCGGAAGTATAATTTGTGTGAGGAGTACCATAAGCGAAGAACAGGATATCATCAGCATTTGTCCTGCCTGCATTTACGCCCTTGGCATAATTGCTCGTCCAATCCTCCTCATCATCAAGCAATCTCTGCAGGTTGTTATTGCCTACATCGATGGAGCTTGGTCCGAAATCGAAAAGATTGATCTTGATACCGTCTGCACGGTTATCAGAGGTTGGCTTGATCGGCGGTGTTTCCGAAGCCATCAGCTGTATCGGATTGTCCAGAGCCAGCATCGGGATATCCGCTGCAAAGAGCTCTTCTTCAGAAGATTCCATATCATCTGCAATATCCTGATCCGGAGAGTTGATCTCCACGATCGGCATACTTTCGTCATCTGCAAATGTATCCTCTTCATCGGAAGCGGTATTGTAGCCGCATACACTGCTGTGTATATGCTCTTCCATGCCACAGACCAGGCGTCTTTCGTAGCATTCCGCTGTGTGGGTATGCTCCTCATTTTCCTCGAGTCCGCATATAAGGACATCTTCATAGCACTCATCGGTATGGGTATGCTCAGCGATGCCGCAGAGCTCTTCATTGACCATTGTAATGCCTGTATCGTGCAACCCCCCAGAGGACTCCTGATGATACAAACATTGAAAGAACAAGCAAAAGCGAGATCATGCGCCGTCGCTTGAGACTGTTTTTATGGATAAGTTCATAAAAACCGTCGATATAGTTTTTCATCTATATCACCGTCCCCCTTTCTAAGTCATTTTATCGGCCAGACCTTGAAAAAGACCTTTCCGATGATCTGATCCTTGCCCACACAGCCGATAGCCGTGCTTCTGCTGTCCACAGAAGACTCACGTCTGTCGCCCAGGAGAAAGATCTTATTGTCAGGGACCAGATAAGGAAATTCGATCTCGCATATGCCGAGACTTTTCTCGGTCACATATGGTTCCTCCAGCGGTACGTTATTAACGCTGACATTACCCTGATCGTCCATATCTATTACGTCCCCGGGTAAGCCGATAACGCGTTTAAGGAGCGTCTTGTTCTGCCATGATACACAGCAGAGCTCCCCCTGTTTAACATTATCGGTCTTGACAAGCACGAGTATGTCTCCGTTTTTCAGTGTGGGCTCCATACTGGTGCCCGACACCTGAACAACGGGGAAGAATAAAGTTGAAGCCAACACTGCCAGCGCCGCCACTACTATTAATATAGAAACGGTGCTCAGCAGAGCGCTCAGAAATTTTCTCTTGTATTTTATCTTGCCGAGTTCGGTCTCGACCTGTTCTCTTGAAGGCATCGTGACCGATTTCTTCTTATCAGCTGCCATTGAACTGCTTCTTTCTTTATATCAGATAGTGAGACGCTGCTCACTTTTTCCTGTTTGATGCTTTGTCCTTTGCCTTTGAAACGATCTCCGCAGCCTCTTCCTCAGCCTGTTTTATGATGTCGGCAGCTTTCTTTTCTGCCTCCTCATTTGCAAGCCTTACCTGCTCGATATAGTCATCGGCAGTCTTCTGCGCCGTCTCAAAAAGAAGATCGAGTCCGACTACAGCCTCTGCGATCGAACCCGCTTTATTGATTTTAAGATTTTTCGACTCGAGCTGTGCCCGAAGCTCACCGACCTCTTTTACGAGTTCTTCCTGTTTCTTCTGATATTCATATATTATCGCAATAAGATCGCCGCGTTTAAGCTTTCTGAATTCCTTATCAGTCATATTGATTGCTCCATATTATTTTTCAAATAGCGTCATATCTTTTTCACAAACTAATTATACCATCTGTTGAGTGTGCTGTCAATTAAATTTGTCGACTTTTAACATTTTATTCAATACTTCGTCGCTTTTAACAAACCTCCTGCCCATTTGCTGTTAATATCAGCTACAGTCAGCAAAAAGTTCCACAAAGTTCCGCCTTGTACAAAATGTTTATTTAAATCTGAATACTACAAAACATAATAAAAATGTCTGTTTTATGCCGCTTTCAACATTCTGCTCATTTTTTGATGTGTACTTTGCACAAATCAGCTAACTATTGCGGTATACATAAAATATATATTTTTTACCAATAAAAAATGACTGATTTTCATTGACTGCGCAGAAAGTATGAAGTATAATATAATAAGGTGATGACATTATCGCCTGTTTTCGACAAAGGCTATTAATTATTTATATATCGTTCAAATAATACTAATTGTATATCGTGGAGGAACACTATGACTGACAAACAAGTGAAAAAACTCAAGCGCTCTGAGCTTATTGAGCTGCTTTATTATGCAAGAAAAGAGATCGACAGGCTCCGGCAGGAAAACGACCAGCTGAAGGACAGACTTGACAGGCTCGTGGGCGAGGCACTCCATGAAGCGCCTGCCGACGGCGGAACGGAGTCTTGACATGAAGAAGCAGAAGGAACTTGAGCTTCCCACCGCGGAGCAGCTGAAAAAAGAAATGGACAGGAGCCGTTACAAGCGCAGCTACATAAGAACACTCACGGGGACCTTCGGTGCGCTTCTGGCTGCCGCAGCAGCTGCTGTGATCCTTTCTGTGCTTGTTTTCCCTGTCATGCGTGTCACAGGCACAAGCATGGAGCCTAACCTCAAGGAAGATCAGGTCATACTTTGCAGCCGCCCTGCCCACATACAAAAGGGCGACATCATCGCCTTCTATCATAATAAGAAGATACTGGTCAAGCGTGTCATCGGACTTTCGGGGGGATATTATATCCATTGACGAGAACGGCAATGTCACGGTAAGCGGCTCCCGTCTCGACGAGCCCTATGCCTCTTTGTCCGCCGAGGGAGAATGCGATATCTCTTTCCCGTTTACCGTCCCTTCGGGCAGATACTTCGTCATGGGCGATGACAGAGCAGTCTCAGTGGACAGCAGGTCTACTGCGGCGGGCTGTGTGGCCGAGGAAAACATCATCGGCAAGGTGACATTCAGGCTTCTCCCATTCAGCGACGCAGGCAGACTGAACTGACTTCGGAGGCGATACAATGAAAAAGAAAAGCAGCGTCATCACTACGATGATCTTTGTGATCATGTTTATCACAGGTATCTGTCTGACACTGTACCCCTCATTCAGCAACTGGTGAAACTCCCGTATGCAGTCCCGCGCCATCGCAAGATACGACCGGGCTGTTGCAGACCTCAGCAACAACGAAAAAGAGAGAATTCTCCTGAAAGCAGAGCAGTACAACAAGGAGCTGGACAGCCTCAGCGCCCCCTTTGAGGACTATGAGCAGATAAGCGGCTATGAGGATATTCTGGACATCACGGGTACAGGTATCATGGGATATATCACTATCCCGAAGATAGATGTTTACCTGCCTATCTACCACGGAACAAGTCCCGAGGTGCTCAATGTCGCTGTGGGGCATCTTCAGGGATCATCTCTCCCCGTTGGCGGAACAGGCTGCCATTCGGTAATATCAGCACACAGGGGTCCCCCCTCGGCGCGTCTTTTTACGGATATAGACCAGCTTATCGAGGACGATACCTTCACTATCACCATTCTGGACGAGGTGCTGACCTATGAGGTGGATCAGATCGTGACCGTGCTCCCCTATGAGAGAGATGAGCTCTGTGCAGCCCCCAACGAGGACTATGTCACCCTTATGACCTGTACTCCCTACGGTATTAACACCCACAGGCTGCTGGTCCGCGCACACAGGATAGACACAGTATACCCCCATAATGTAAAGGTGCCCTCTGACGCCGTTATGGCAGACGAGATGACGGTATACGCATTCATTGCTTCGGCGGTGCTGATACTTCTCCTGATATACTGGTTCATTTCGGGAAGGCTGGGAGGACACAGGCACTTCACCGATGAGTCAGTCTACCAGATACCCCTGAAAGACGAAAAAAACAGTAAAAAATAACGCAAAAAGCCCGAAGGCTGCTTGAGCAGTCCTCGGGCTTGATCTTTCTTATTCTGTTCAGGCTCAGCCGATAAGGCTTGAAAGCTCTGTGTAGTCATAGCCGTGTGCAGCGGCAACGTTCTTGTTTGTCAGCTTTCCTGCGTAGGTGTTAACGCCGCTGGCAATGACCTCGCTCTTTTTGCAGGCTTCCTCAAGTCCGTTCTCCGCGATCTGGAGACCGTATCTGAGAGTTGCATTTGTGAGAGCGATAGTGCTGGTACGGGGAACTGCTCCGGGCATATTGCCTACACAGTAATGTACTACGCCCTCCTGGATATATACGGGATCATCATGGGTAGTAACGTGAGAGGTCTCTCCGCAGCCGCCCTGGTCGATAGCAACGTCAACGAATACTGCTCCGTCCTTCATCTCAGGCAGATACTTTGCCTTGAAGAGCTTGGGTGTAGAACCGCCGGGGATAAGAACCGAACCGATGACAAGGTCAGCGTCCTTTACCGCTCTCTCTACATTGCTGTCTGTAGAGTAGAGTGTCTGTACATGAGCGCCGAACATATAGTCAAGCTGCTCAAGTCTCTTGAGGTTCACATCAAGGATAGTTACGTTTGCGCCCATGCCCACTGCTATCTTGCAGGCATTGGTTCCTACTGTACCGCCGCCCAGGATAACTACGTTAGCCTTGGGTGTACCGGGAACACCTGCAAGGAGTATGCCTGCGCCGCCGAACTTCTTCTCCAGATACTTTGCGCCCTCCTGAATGGAAAGACGGCCTGCTATCTGGCTCATGGGAGCAAGGAGAGGAAGTGAACGGTCTGTCTCCTGAAGTGTCTCATAGGCAACTGCCTTTACCTTGCCGTCAAGGAGAGCGTCCATCTGCTCCTTGTCAGCTGCAAGGTGGAGGTATGTATAGAGAATGAGTCCGTCATGGAAAAGAGGATATTCCGACTCCAGAGGCTCCTTTACCTTTACCATCATGTCCACCATGTTCCAGATGTCCGCTGCGTTGTCAAGCACCGAAGCACCTGCCTCAACATACTCGGAATCTGCAAAGCCCGAGCCTGCACCTGCGCTCTTTTCGATGTACACATGGTGTCCTGCGGCTACATAAGCCTTGACATTGTCGGGAGTAAGTCCCGCTCTGAATTCATTGTTCTTGATCTCTTTTACGCATCCGATCTTCATACTATTTCTCCTTTAATTATGATTTTCCGCGCAGTGTCCGTGATATGACTCTGTCAGCAGCGTGAAGACAGTCCGCTTACAGACTGCCCTCTCTGAAAAAATATAGTTTAATTATACTATAATAGCAAAAACTTGTCAAGAGTAAACAGTTATTTGTACCTCAACCAGTTTAATTTATCACTTATGCCTGTGAAATAAAAGTGCCGCACCCACAAAATTTGAGTGCGGCATGATGTTTATCTCAGATGGTCGGGATTTTCTGCGTTGCAGCTTGGGCATCTCCTGTACTTTGCTGCAAATGTGTTTCCGCAGTACTGGCATACGGTGTTTTTTCCGCTTCCTGCTCCACTGTTGCGTGCCCCGTAAAGATCGTCCATATCAGACTGAGGCGTGTAATCGTCGTAGGACTGTGCCGGAGCCTGCTGATTACTTTTATAGGCTGCGCTGCGCTTGTAGTCCTGATAGCTCTGAAACTGCGCTGTGGGATCATAGACGGCTCTGCCTCCTAGATTGGAACCGTCGGCAGGTACTGCGTTTCTGTACTTCAGTTCACTGAAGCCAAGCATGAAGTATGCGTGGAAAGTGACAAAACCAAGTACGAAAAGCCCCGGGAACAAATTTCCGAAATTGAAGGAGCGGGAATAATTATCGGTAAACTCCGCGAAAGATGTCTTCACGGCTGTACCGACATCAGTACCGTGCTCAAGCTCCCTGTGAAGCCTTCCCGTGAACTCGTTCGCCTTGTCAACTGTGATGACAGGATCGGTATCATCGCCCTGCATACCCTCCCAGTACCAGTCATTGAAGCCCGGATCAGGCTCTGTGGGCTCAGAATACACGATGAGCCAGTGCATCTCGTCATCAAACTCCTGAAGATACCTGTTATACGCATACTCCTCAAGGCTGTTGTAGTTTTCCCATGCTTCGTTATGTATCGTGACTACAGACGGAGTAACGCCCGTCTTGTCCATGAAGCGCTCAAGCTCCTTGTAAAGCGCGTCCTCATTGTCGATCACATCTGCTTCGTCCTTCAGAACTATGTTGTGGTTATAATTCTTCGGAACAAAAGGCAGAGCATCCTTCAATGACATGACGCCGAAAAATATGAATGGCAGATAGGCAATACCTATCAGCAGTCTTGCAGGGTGAAATCCCGGCTTGTAGTCTTTGGAAGCGTAGAAATAGCGCTGTTGTCCATGCCTGTAATAGGAATAGCGTCTTGAGCCTGCAAACGGCGATCTGCTTATAGTAGGTCCGCTTCTTCCTCCACCGTGTGAGCCGCCGTGCGAACCTCCGTGTGAGCCTCCTCCGTGAGAGCCTCCTCCTGATGAATGTGGCATATTCATTCCCCCCTGTATCATTTTCGGCGGTGCTGCCGCCGTGCTTTGCAGGTCATAGCTATACCCTGACTTCTCTGCAAAACCGCTTCGGACATCTCCATGTCCGCCCCCTGTGCAGTCCCGAAAGCCTGTCCGCCGCCTGTACCTGCAATATAAACAGATATCATGGCAGCCCCAAATAACTGCCATGATATCTTTGTAACAAATATTATACAACTCTCACTGAAGTTTGTCAATATATCCGCGAACTGACAGATTCACTTCTTTCCGCAGTTCTTGTCAAATGACGGATTGCAGGCATAGAAGTTCTTTGAATCAAGCTTATCCTGTGCTATCCGCAGCGCCTCACCGAAACGCTGGTAGTGTACTATCTCGCGCTCACGCAGGAAGCGAATGGGGTCCCGTACATCGGGATCGTCGGCAAGTCTCAGGATGTTGTCATAGGTCGTTCGCGCCTTCTGTTCCGCAGCAAGGTCTTCCTGAAGGTCCGTGAGTATATCTCCCTTGGACTGGAAATAGGCTGCGGTAAAGGGCGTGCCCGAGGCTGCCACGGGATATATGCCCGTTGTGTGGTCAACGAAATAAGTGTCGAAGCCGCTTGCCTTTATCTCCTCCATTGACAGATCCTTTGTGAGCTGGTAGAGTATTGCCGAGATCATCTCGAAGTGTGCCAGCTCCTCGGTGCCGATGTCCGTAAGGAGTCCCTTTACCTCTCCGTAAGGCATGGCGTAGCGCTGGTTGAGATATCTCAGCGACGCAGCAAGCTCACCGTCAGGGCCGCCAAAAGCCAAAAAGTTATAAAGAAAAGCCCTCCTGAAAGGAAGGGCTTTCTTCATGTATTATATCATGCCGAGTGCAGACTGTCAAGGCTCACAGTTCTTCAAGAAGACCGCTGTATTTGTGTCCCTCTACTTCAAGTATCGCTTCGACGGTTTTGACTGGCTTCTTGGGTTCAGTCGGTTTTGATACCTCGGCAGCATATCCATTCTTCCCTGCGGCCTTGATGGCTGTAGGATAGTCGATGTAACAGTAATCAAGATCACATTCAGCGTTAACTCCTGCGACTTTCTTTTTTCCGACGATATCATTATCCTTATTGCCAGCAACGGAATACTGCCATATTCCGTATGGATCCTTGTAGTTCGTCTCTCTGATGTAGTGGGCAAGCCAGACTGCATACCTTGTCCGCGTTGTCTTGTCGATGTACGTCTCGAGGAAGAACTTAAAGGAGTAAATGCCTACCCAGTAGCCGGCAGCCTCCAGGGCTTCACAGAAGGTTTTAACTATTTCCGTGACTTTTCCCATGCCGAGCTGCTGTCTTTTCTCCTCAATGTCAAAGTATATGGGATACTCGAATTTCTTGCCTTTGATTACTTCAAGGCAGGCAGCGGCTTCCAGTTTTGCCTCCTCTGCTGTCACGGCGTAGCTGTACCAATAGCAGCCACAAGGTATTCCGAGTCTCTTGCACTCAGAATAGTTCCGCTCGAACTGAGGATCCTTCTGTGTGGCAAGCCTTCCATAGCCCGCTTGCATGATAGCAAAGTCTATCTTTTCAACATTCTTGACCGTATTCCAGTCAATGCTGCCCTGATGCAGGGATACGTCAATTCCTTTCAGTGTCATGTTTTCCTTCCTCCTTTTCATATTCTTGAACATTTTTCAGCCGCTTGAGCAGCTTTCTTATCCAACCTGCGGACTGTGGATTGATCTCAGCGTAGTTTTCAAGTATGCTTATGAGCTCCATTATTACTATGTACCCGAACACTACGATAGCCGCAACAGTACCTGTGACTTTGGCGAGCTGATCTGCGGCATAGTACTTACCGAGTGCATTGATACCGATCTCCAAGCCGCAGGCTGTAGCCATGACGATAAGTTCGCCTATCTTATTGAGACCACCTTTACGCATCTTTGAGCTGCTTAAAGTGCCTGTGACATACCCTTTGATGATTCCTGTTATGAAGTCTGAGACCGCCAGTCCCAAGACAATAGTAAGCATAATAATGTACTGCATTATATTCCCCTCCTTAACTATCTGCATTGTTATCACCTGCATTTATACTTGTCAGCTGTGCAGTCGATTGCACAGGGCTGACACCAGTAGCACTCTCCAAAGCAATCACACGCTCATACAACTCCTGATAGCTCGGACGAAAAGGCTGAAAAACTGTAGAAATGGCATATGCTTCAAGGCACTGATGTGCAGACATGAACGACTCAAAGGAACGCCGTCCGATGTTGCGCCGATCCTCTGGCAGAACGGTGCGCTGGCAAGACTGAAGGACGGCGAGGTCATTGACGACCTGCTGTATAACAATTACAGCACCATTTCCCTCGGCTATGCAGGCATCGCAGAGATGACCTACCGCATGACAGGCTGTTCACATACAGAGCCGGACGGTAAGACCTTCGCTCTGGCGGTCATGCGATTCCTCAATGACAAGTGCAGCAAATGGAGAGCCGAGACTAATATCAGCTTCTCGCTGTACGGAACGCCGATGGAGAGCGTCACCTATAAATTCGCTCAGTGCCTGCAAAGGCGGCACGGCATTATTCCTCATGTGACGGATAAAAGCTATATCACAAATTCTTATCATGTCCATGTGACTGAGCCGATTGATGCATTTGCAAAGCTCTCCTTCGAGGCAGAGTTTCAGGCTCTTTCTCCCGGCGGTGCAATCAGCTATGTAGAAGTGCCGAACCTTCAGAACAACATCCCTGCGGTGCTGGCGCTGATGCGGCATATCTAC
>JAKPUQ010000133.1 GCA_029572815.1 Bacillota bacterium
GTTTCCACCGCCGTTCTTTTTCTTCATCAGGAAGAAGCCTGCACCGCCGACACCGATCAGAGCGATCGCACCGAACACAAGCATCATGCTGTTCTTGCTCATCGGCATAGGCTTTGCCTGGACCTGAGCATCTGCTGCATCGTCGCCGTCCTCCGCAGATTCTTCTGTATCAGCGATCTGCACCGCCGCCGGACTGCACTCTGCCGTTTGCCTTTTCAGCCGCCTGAGCTGCCTGTTCGGGTGTGATCTTCTTTTTCTCATCATCATCCTCAGCCCCGGCATAGAGCAGTGCGTACAGATCGTAATCGTCAACTTTGTTCAGGAAAAACACCTGATCTTCGGCATTTTCCGCCGAATAGTTGATAAGCACATAGAACACATGACCGTCCTTAGTGGTCACAGCGATAAACTGCATTTCCTCGGAATTGTAGACAATCCTCTCGGACTTGATGAGCGTTGCATTTCCGTCCGTATCGTAATAGGAATCGCCGTAATAGTCGGGAGCGACCTCTGTTGTGCCGTTTTCGGCAAGTTCTCCCATGGCCTCACGGAACTTCTCCATATCATCGGACTTATCATCAGAAACAGAAGAAGTCTCTGTTGTGACCTCTGCTCCGTTGGCACTTTCGTCTGTTTCTGTCTTCGAGGAATCGTCCTCAGAATGATCGGCGGAGGTAGTCTCCGCAACATCGGCAGACACCGCCTGTTCTGCTTCTTCTGCCGATGCTGTAATGCCTACACTCGCACACGCAAGCATCATTGCAGCAAGGACAGCACTAAAAAATCTTGCTTTCATTTGTATCCTCCTCGGAATTTGTATTGATTGATATTTCGCCGTTTGCAAGCGCTTCAAGCATATCGTCCGTAATGCCCTGTGAACGAAGGCGCATAAGCGTGTCATGCTCCTTTGTCACAAGACTGTTTACGTCCTTGATCTCACAGCTAAAAACTACGGCGAGCTGAGAGTGTTCAAGCACCCTCGCTTCGGACTCCAGTTTAGCAAGCTCCTCCTTATCGGACTGGATTCGCTTTCGCAGGAAGTCCTGTCGCTGATGATTTTCAGCGATTTTCTTGTCTATTCGCTCCATAGTCCCTCCGTCAATACAGCACCAGTCGGGGATCAATGTAGTCCCAACCGTAGCCGTCCGTGTCTATATAAATGTGGAAATTCACATTTCCTGCTGTCGTTTTTGCAAACTCCTGTCCGTCATTGACCGTATCTCCCTCGGAGAAACCGCTTAACAGCACAGCATTTGCAATGGTGACTTCCGTATCACGCTCAGTTCCGCCCGTACCGTCATACCAATACTCCACATCGTCCTTGCGGACAGTGATCTTGTTTTCATCGGTATTCACATCGGTGATCTTGCCCTTGAACGGAGCTTTAAGCTTATCGCCGTTAGTGCAGTACACCTTGATACCCTGATACAATCCGTCACTGTCGGTGTTCCAGCCCGTCATTTCATAACCAAACTCACGTTTCAGGTCATAGTCACGGACAGTAGCACCCGGAAGAAGATTATGCAAAGTCTGGTGATTGCCGTACATCGAAGCAGAGCCGTCCGTACCAATCAGCAGACTGTAATACTGCAAGCGTTCATCGGAATGTGACATACTGCTGAGTTTGTCAGTAATGACCTCATCAAAGGTCTTGTTCTGCTTGACATTGTAGTAGAGCTTGCACTCCGTTTTCCACTTGTATTTCTCATAGTAGCCGTACATACACACATCGTTCAGACCGCTGTTCCAGATATGGGTATCTGTCGGAGATACCAAGAACCAAGCATCTGTGCCGTCCCAACCCCAAAAGCTGCGGTCGTGACGTTCTCCGCCGTGCATAAAGAAAAATGTGTCAGTTTCGTTGTCG
>JAKPUQ010000210.1 GCA_029572815.1 Bacillota bacterium
TTCGTTCTTAATATGAACTGCAGCTCATCTTACCGTATCGACTCGACCATGAATAATGATTAGTGGCTCATTATTTTTTTATCAAAACTGGCTCACTTTTTTATTAGCGCTGTGGCTCAGTTTTTTATTGACAAAGGCAGATTTATCAGAGTAACCATAACAAACACAATGCCCCTGAGCGTTTATTGAAACGTTCAGGGGCAAAACTGTATGTACGTTTTACTCGCTCACAACAGGAATCCATATCTGGCTCTTGTAGTCGGGAGACAGCATATCTCCGTCGGGGTAAGCCTCGATGTCCATTTCGTAGGTGGGAGTGTAGTCCGATGTGGGGAAGAACTCCGCACAAAGCTCGTGCCAGAGCTGCTGTATAGCCTCGGGCATGGGACCTGTACACTCTGCCACTACCCACGTTCTTGCAGGGATAGTGTTCACACGGAAGCCCTCGGGAGCGACTGTATCGGGAGCACACTCCACAGCGATACCGTAGTCGAAGGTCTCGGCATTGGAGTGACCGTTGCCGTAGCAGGTACCGTAGATAAAAGTGCTGTCCGATGCGTGTTCAAACAGAGTTATGATAGTGCCGTCGGACTTGGCTCTGCTCCAGAATTCGGGGATAGTGTTCTTGTTCTGCTCGCCCACAACGGTGTGCCGCTCAACCTTTTCAAGCACTGTGAATGCGTCCTTTTTAACGATGTTATAATTCATTGAATTACCGCCTTTCAAAATGATCTGCACCTTGAAACGGGAAAATGAACGGAGCCTGCCGCCCTCGCGCTTTGCTTCAGTAGGCGTTACGCCGTGGAAGCGTGTGAACGCTCTTGTGAAGCTCTCAGGCGACTCATAGCCGTATTTCAGCGCCGTGTCGATGACCTTTGCGTCCGTTTTCATAAGCTCACTGCCGGCAAGTGTGAGCCGCCTGTTACGGATGTATTCGCCTACGGTGATACCGCACAGTATACCGAATATCTTCTGGAAATAGTAGGGCGAGCAAGCCGCCTGTTTTGCGACCTCCGCCATATCAAGCTCGTCGGTGATGTGCGCTTCGATGTAGTCGATAGCTTTCTGAATACCTGTGGCTAAGTTCATTGTTTTCCCTCCTTTAGTGTGATTTCATTATAACATCGTGAGAGTTTTCTGTCCTGATATTTTGTGGCTTGTTGTGTCAGGTCAATACAATTACTTTTCTTCAAAAAGAACACTGTTTTTTCTCACTTAGTTATTACTTTGTTCTTCATAATCATATCCAGCTTTTCTTATCTTACTAATCAGTTGTGATATTTCTTTCAAATGTTCATCTTTGGTTTTTTGAAATATTATTTCGTAATTATTCCAGAAATCTTCCTCCTTTAAATTTGAACGTAAGGTACTTACATGAATCATCATTTTATTCTTGTCCACCTTTAAAGATGTACCAAGATTAAAACCACCATAACGTCCTTCGTCAATAAAAGAAAAGCTTTCAAATAATCGTTCATATTTTTCTAAGTTTGCTTCTGAATAATCAACAGAAAATTCAATATTATACATGCCAAAAAACCGTTGCAAGAATGATTCAAGCCATTCCAGATTTTTTATTTTTCTTTTTAAAACTTCAATGTCATTAACTCGATTTTCATACCATTTTATACCAGGTTTTTTCACTTGTTTTACGGTTTCCTCTACTTCTTTAAGCTCAGATAATAAATGCCATTCTGGTTCAGGAATATCAAAATCTAAATCTTCTTCATACTTTAAAGAATTGTTTAAAATTGGTTTATATTTATTAATAAGAAATGTTTCGAGAATATGAGTATGGGCTCGGTTTTTACATTCCGTGTAATAAATAACAGCCTTTTCAAGATAAGGCTTGAATTTTGCTTCTTTTACATGAGCATTTACTCTATTGAGAATTGAGTTATCTGATTTGCCTATGTAAATAATTTCATCGTTATACACATATTTATATATTCCAAACATATATTTATCCTCCTAAAAAATCCAACCTCACCAGTGCCTTGCCGTTTGGCAGTGGATATGACTCCTGCAATATCAGCGAGTAGCCTATCTTGTTCATGGCAGCCGTGAGTACCTTTTCCTCCATTTGGTGATGTACATCGTCCAGCCTGTCGAAAGCTCGCAGGTACGGCGACTCCGACACCCATTGCTCCGCGTCCGTGTTTATCTGTATCACGCAGGAAACGTACTCAGGAGCGATTTGCAAAACGGCTCGCTGGAACGCTCCGTAGCCGATGTACTCGATAAGCAGGTTCGCTATCAGAAGCTGTGCCTGCGGGAGCTTCTCTGCTTCGTTTATAAGGTCAATGTGCAGGCATTTCAGAACTTCCGAAAGCTGAGTATATCGCTGAGATACCGCACAGAGGTAGTCCGCATTGATGTCCACACCGTAGACCCTGCGGAACTTGTCGGTGCCGATGTGTTCAAGTCCGTTTCCGCCTGCAACTCCCAGAACTGCGGCAGTCTCCACAGGGTAGGCGGCGAACTGCTCCTGCATTATGGAATCGAGGGCCTGAAGCTGCCGAACAGATTCAAGGCTCATGTGCTTTTCGTAGTCGTCAAGACTTATTTCTTCCCATGGGTTTATATTGTTTTTCATTTTTGATTCTACTTTCTTCTCGCACATTTTGCCCAATAGTTCATGAAGCTATCTTTGGTTTTGAATTTATTCATAAAATATGAGTATCTGTAACTGGTTATGTTGTTTTTCTTCATAAACTGCATATATTCCCATTCTCTTTCAGCTTTGGAGCGTGTCCATCTGCTTACATAGTCGTGAATGTTCCAGCTTTCTGTAAATTTGCGATGAACAGCTGATTTGCCTGTCTTTAGCTCATCGTTTGAATTGCATCGGCGGAAGATCCTGTTAGCGTGAGCCTTTGCAGTCTTCGAGCCTCTTTTGTTATCTTTGATTATCGGATTTTTTCTGTAGCTTCTGCTCACGTTGGACCACTCCTTCAATCGATAGTTTCAATAATTATATCATATTCGGGGGAGTTTTTCAATAAAAAACAGCTCCTGCCTCTATCTGGACGGGAGCTGTTGTCAGTTATCGTAAAATATGCGACAACTCATTTTAGCTGGAACTGTTGCGTTTTTTGCAACTGTTCATTTTTCAGTTGTTGTAAATAATACAACAACTCATAGTAAGGCAGCCTGTCGCACAACAACAGAGAGTTCACTGCCAAGAACATCGACCCGTCAAGAACTGCGGATAACATCGTGTTCGTTCAGCAGGATCTGGGTGATGCTTACCACCAGCTTTTCGATGAAGCGGTAGAGAGATACAACGCTCATCAGAAAAGAAAGGATCGCATGATCGACGACTACTTCCTGCACCTGTTCAACCGTGAGCCGAGCAAGAGCGTTATCACCGGAGCGAACAAGCAGAATAGCTTCTATGAAGACTTGGTGCAGATCGGCACGAAGGACGATACGGGAGTCGGCACTCCCGATGCGGAAGATGCCGTCGCTTGCTTGAAAGAATACATGGAGGGTTTCCAGAAAAGAAATCCAAATCTCTATGTGTTCAATGCGGTTATGCACCTCGATGAAGCAACGCCGCACCTGCACATCAACTACATTCCTGTCGGTCACTATGATAGAGGTCTTGATACCAGGAATGCTATGGCGAAAGCCCTTGAAGAAATGAACTTCGGTCATGATGCAAGAGCGATCAACCGTTGGAGGCTAAAGGAGTGGGCTGTACTCAGTAATATTTGTGCTGAACATGGTATTGAGATCAGTGAACCGCAGAAGTCAAGAGGTTACAGCTACACAGTCGAGGAGTACGGCAAGCATCAGGATGAGATAAAAGCTCTCAATGCTGAAATGACTCAGGTCGAAAGTGAGCTTGCTGAGAAGCAGGCAAAGCGTGAAGATCTCAATCAGCAGATCGAGCAGAAGACAGCTCAGGTCAAGGCGATACTCAACTACATTCCCGACTATGAAAAGGAGTTCAAGATCGAAGATGAGTGCGATCAGCTCCGTAGAGAGCTTATCGGTCTGCTTGACGGTAAGCTGTCTATCATGAAGCACAAGGATGCTATCATCGCCAAGGTGCAGAGGCTCTGCAAGCTTGTAAAGAAGGTCAATGATAACGCTCACAAGTCCGGCAATACGATCTACTCTCTCCATGAAAAGCTCGATGCTGCGATGAAAGAGTATGATGATGTGTGTCAGCGCTGGAAATGTGCAGCAGAAGAACGCACGGAGCTTCGCCGTGATAATGCAGCGTTGTCAGCTGAGGTCGATGACCTGACAGAGTTTGTGAGCTTGCTGAAACGCTTAGAGCCGCAGAAGTACGCTGAGGTCAAGCAGGCGCAGGAGTATGTTCACAGTCAGTGTGAACAGGAAGTACAGCAGCAGTCCACCACCAGAAAAAAGAAATCGTGGGGACTGGAATAATATACAACAGAACAAAAGATGAAACTTTATGACATACCCTGAAAAGATACGTCAAATCTCTTGACAAGCCCGAAATATTGCGCTAAGATTATAGATGTACAAGGGTATGTCATAGATCTTAGGAGGTAATCTATGGCAACAATAAAGAAGCGTGGCAACAGCTATCTTATCAGAGTGAGCTGCGGCTACGATATAAACGGTAATCACAAGGAACAGTCCATGACATGGAAGCCCGACGAGGGTATGACCAAGAAGCAGATCGAAAAGGAGCTGAACCGTCAGGCGGTCATGTTTGAGGAATCGGTCAACCACGGCTTCAAGACTTCTGCTATGAAGTTTCAGGAGCTTGCGGAGGAGTGGTTCGAGAACTACGCTAAGAACGCCCTCAGAAGCACTACATACGAGCGTATGCTCCAGCTCACACACCGTGTCTACCCTGCGATAGGACATCTGCGTATCGACAAGATCACCGCAAGGCATTTGCAGGGATTCGTGAACTCTCTCGCAAAAGAGGGAGCGAACGAAAAGACAGGCAAGCCACTCGCACCGAAAACGATACGTCATAACCTGAGTTTTATCTCGGACGTATTCAGCTATGCGGTGAGAATGGACTTGGTATCGGACAACCCGTGCAGGAAAGTGACTATCCCGAAAGGCGAGGTCAAGGAGAAGCCTATCTACTCCCAGGAGGAGATCGCACAGCTCCTGACAGCTATCAACGGTGAGGACACAAAGTACCGTGCTTTCTTTTATCTGATAGCGTACAGCGGTTTCCGCAGGAGCGAGATGCTCGGTCTTGAATGGAAGGACATCGACTTCGAGAACAACATCATCAGCATCAAGAGAACGAGCAACTACACGTCAGAGCGTGGCATATACACGGACACTACAAAGACTAAACGTTCAAAGCGTGTGCTGAAGATCAGTCCGTACATCATGGGTATCCTCAAAGAACTGAAAGACGAGCAGGACGAGGAAGCACTCCGCTTAGGAGACAAGTGGGTGGAGAGTGACAGACTGTTTGTCAAGTGGAACGGCGAACCCATGAACAACCAGACACCTTACGGCTGGCTCAAAGAGTTCTGTGAAAAGAACGATATGCCTTTCTATGGTATTCACAGTTTCAGACACTTCGCAGCTTCTGCCCTGATCTCATCGGGGCTTGATGTGGTCACGGTATCGGGAGCTTTAGGGCATTGCAATTCAGGAACGACTTTGAACGTCTATGCTCATATGTTCCAGACCGCACAGGCGAGAGTGGCTCAGGCGATGGACGGAGCGTTCAGTTTTCTTCCGCAGGATACAACAACTTAAAACAAATAGTCCGCTACCAAAATGAGCAGTAGCGGACAAATAGCGGACAAACCCTATTTTCAGTATAAAAGAAAAACTCGGAAACAACGTATTTACGCTGTTTCCGAGAACGTTGAATAGTGACCCGTACGGGAATTGAACCCATGATTCCGCCGTGAAAGGGCGATGTCTTAACCTCTTGACCAACGGGCCATTTGGTAGCGGCAGTAGGATTCGAACCAACGACCAATCGGGTATGAACCGAGTACTCTAGCCAACTGAGCTATGCCGCCACAAATAAGCAGGCGTCACCTGCGACTAAATTATTATAGTACAAAAAGGCAAAAAAGTCAAGCAAAGGGAGAAATAAACTTTGAAATTTGGCAACCCACACAAAATGGTGCTGCTTGTAAAAGAAGTTGTTGTTGAAAATAGGGAGAGCTTCGGGCAGGGGAGTAACAGGCAGCCCGAAGCTATATCGTGAAATCAGGAGCGGTCCTTCTGTCTGAACAGCAGGGAGGCTCCAAGCCCGAAGAGCAGAGCCGCTGTAACTCCCCCTGCTGCGGCGGTTAGACCGCCTGTGAATATGCCGAGGAGACCATCGCTGCTGATGGTTTTTCTTATGCCTTCGGCAAGGAGGTGTCCGAAGCCCGTCAGGGGCACGGAGGCACCAGCCCCTGCGAAGTCCACAAGGGGGCTTATAAATGCCCAGTGCTGAAAGAATTACTCCTGCTACCACAAACCCCGTCAGTATCCTTGCGGGAGTCAGCTTTGTAAAGTCGATGAGGAGCTGTCCCACGGTGCATATAACACCGCCGACCACGAATGCTTTCAGTATATCTAATATCACATTATCAGTCCTTTCTGAGGTGAACGAGGTGGGAGATAGCAGGAATGGTCTCGCCCTGCTGGAGGGACATGGGAGACATAAGGGCTCCCGTAGCCGCAAAGAGGATATTTCTTGCGTCGCCTTTTTCCAGCATGGGGAGGAAGTGTCCACAGAGGACGCTTGCTCCGCAGCCGCAGCCCGAGCCGCCGCAGTGGGTATCCTGGGTGTCGGGGTCAAATATCATAGCCCCGCAGTCACTGTGCTGAGCTGAGATGTCGATGCCCTGCTTCAGCAGTATATCCACGAGCAGGGGACTTCCCACAAGTCCCAGGTCTCCTGTTACGATGAAGTCATAGTCTGCGGGAGAGGTGCCTGTTGCGGCGAGATAGCGCTGAATGGTATCGGCGGCGGCAGGAGCCATGGCGCTTCCCATATTGTTTATGTCGCTGACGCTGAGGTCCGCTATCCTGCCTATACAGCCTCCTGCTACGCCTACAGTGCCGCCCTCACGGGAGAGTATCACTGCTCCCGAGGCGGTGCAGGTCCACTGTGCGGTGGGAGTCCGCTGACCGCCGTAGGACAGGGGAAAGCGGAACTGCCTTTCGGCGGTGGAGAAGTGAGATGATGTGACGGCGGCGGTATTCTCCGCAATGCCGCAGTCCGTCATGACCGAGGCTATGAGCAGCCCCTCCGCCATAGTGGAGCAGGCACCGTAAAGCCCGAGAAATGGCACAGCCAGCTCTCTCATGCTGTAGGCGGAGCCGATACACTGGTTTATCAGGTCACCTGCGCAGATAACGCCGATGTCCTCATTGGTGAGCACGGCTTTGTCAAGGGCGAGACCGACGGCTTCCAGCTGGAAGCGGCTCTCTGCCTGTTCCCAGGTGTCCATGCCGAAGTGGCTGTCCTCCACCACCCTGTCGAAGCATTGTCCCAGGGGACCCTGTCCCTCTTTTTCGCCCACAACGGCGGCGTAGCCTTTTATTTTTACGGGAGTTTCCATGCGGAAGGCTCCCCTTGCCAGAAATTCTGCCATGATACTGCCTCCTTACGGAGCTATTATGCACTAAAACAGCGGGAATATTCGCCGAATAGTCTGACATATTCCATATTGATCATTTTATGATATATGTTATCAGCGCAGAGACCGCGCCGCCTTTTTCACGGTGAAATTTTGCTGATAGGCAGCTTTTATGCTGCGCCCCCTTGCTATTATAATGCTTTTATGTTATAATTTGGTTGCAGCAATGCAAATAAAATATAAAAGGAGAAGGATATGAGAAAGATCGCTGTTATAGCAGCAGTTTTCGCACTTACTGCCGCCATTGCAGGGGGGCTGCGGCAGTTCAGGAAAGGAAAGCTCAAAGAAGGAAAAGTCTGAGAAGACCACCAGCGCAGCAGCTGAGGAAGCAACTACCAAAGCTGAGGCTGAGCAGGAGACCACAGAGGCGGCTACAGAGGCAGTCTCGGAGACTGTGGACGAAGCACTCCAGAGAAAGATGGTGGAGGAGCTCAGCCCCATTGAATGGGCAGATGATGATTCCGAGCTGAAGACACAGACCGTGGGCGACGACAAGTTCGGTCACATTGATATTCCCGAGGACTGGTTCCTTGACGAGGCAATGTCTGCCCTTACAGATGACATACTCGCCTATGAGAACGAGCCCTATGAGGTAAACGGAAGGACCGCCATGGATACCGTTATTCTTGAGGTCATGCAGCCCTTTACTCTCAAGGACAGATTCGGCGATATACTTACCTCCGCAGCCAAGGACAGCAGCGTTACCGAGATAGCCACCGTTGCCGAGGAGCTGGACGGAAAAATGTCATCGGGAGTTATCGTAAAGTACGATGACCTTCACAAGCTGATACTGAACCTGTTCGTCACCGATGACGCTGAGACTGAGGTCTACTTCATCAATATCGAGACCAGTGACCCCAGAGTCATCGACCTTTACAAGACCTTCAAGAGACCTGCAAAGGAGTCGTAATACTCTCCTGCGGCGTCACAAAACTCTGTAAATACAAATATCCCCGAAGCGGTGAGTTTATCGCTTCGGGGACTTTTTATGCTTATGTGCGGACATTTAACCGAATATCTCGTCGTATGCCTTCCAGTAAAGAGTGTCCAGATTAGTCTTTTTGTCGCTGAATTCCGAATGACCGTTCTTTGAGTATTCTCTGGGCTTGTCATCGGTGCCCACGGGCCAGGTGCCTATCTTTTCCGTCTTTTTCGTCCAGCTTTCGGACAGAGCGGCATACTCCACATAGCCGTTATTGACTACGATGAAATACTTATACTTTTCGGTGTCCTCGAAGTAGCGGTCCAGACGGGTATTGAAGTCGTCAATATCAAAGGGTACGGCAACATTGTCCTTTTCGTCGGAGCTGATTATGTATCTTCCCTTTACGTTGGAGCCTTCCTCGTCAATTTCGATCATAGAAGTTTCTGCTGCCTTCCGAAGCACATTCGCCTGGCTTCTTATGCTTGACAGCTTTGATTTGCGGACGTATCCCAGCATTGCGGGAACGAGTATAGCTGCGGCTATGAGTGCCAGCAGAAGAACTATTCCTATCACCAGAGCTATTACCCAGCCGTCGCTTTTTTTCTGCTGAGCGTAGGGCGGTTGAACGTACTGAGGATAGGGCGGCTGTCCGTAGGGAGCCTGTGGGTAGCCCTGAGGGTAGGGCTGACCGCCGCAGCCGTTGTACTGTGGCTGCTGCGGATAATTATTCTGCGGGGGATTTGTAAAAGCGGTGCTGCATGAGCAGGTCTCGCCCTCAGAGAGAGGTCTTCCGCATCTGGTACAGAATGGCATGAACATTTCTCCTTTGAAGCTTATTTTTTAATACTGATATACACCTTTTCTGCGCTGATGGCAAGTGCCTGCGTCAGATGTATCCCAGAGTTTTCAGCACGAACAGCCAGCCCGTCAGGGTAAAGGCGCTGAGCAGGGGGGTGAGCATGACCGCAAAGGCGGTTATTGTGCCCTTGTGTCCCAGGTTTTTCGCCATGACGAAGCAGCTTCCCGTGGTGGCACTTCCCAGCATTACCAGTATGGCGATGAGCTTTTCGCCGCGGAAGCCCAGCTTCACGGCTATGGGCAGGAATACGGCGCAGAACAGCACCAGCTTCAGAGCGGCGATCCCCAGCGTAACAGGCAGCTTTCCCTTTGCCTCCTCGAATTTGAAGGAGGCTCCCAGAGCGATAAGGGACAGGGGAGTCGCCATGTTGCCCAGATAGGTCACGGACTTTGAGAGTATGACGGGCTGGGGTATCTTCAGCAGGGACCATGCCATGCCAACTGCAATGCCAAGGATAATGGGATTGGTGACTATGCTTTTCAGCGTAGTCAGCGCCACAGCGGACTTTCCGCGGCTCTTGTCCTTGTCGGGAGAGGTCACGGTCAGGGCGGTTACGGCGATGATATTGTAAAGGGGCACCGTTCCAACTATCATCAGCGCCGCCATAGTTGAGTGGCCGTAGATGTTGTTTACAAAGGCTATCCCCAGAACAGCGGCGCTGCTGCGGTAGCTTGCCTGTATTATCTCGCCCCTTTCGCAGCCCTTCCCCACAATGAGGGAATAGACCACTGCCGCGCCCACACTGAGGAGGGTGGCGCACATACAGAAAAGGACGAATTTACCGTCCCAGACCCTGCGGAAGTCCGCGGTGGACAGGTCCATGAAAAGCAGGGCGGGGAGCAGTGTGCGGAACACGAATTTATTTATCTGCGATGTTGCGTTGTCGTCCAGAAGCTTTATTCTGTGGACGAACCAGCCGAACACCATCATCAGGAATACGGGGACGGTGGCGTTCAGGCTGAACATCAGGTTTTTAAGAAACAATGGTTATCACTACCTTGACGGGGAGAGACCGCTCTCCCTCAGAATATGTCCTTTTTGCTCTTTATATAGCGCCTTACAAGGACGAATACCATGAGCAGGACGCAGAATATGAGGAACACGGGAACTATCCAGCGGTTGGAGTTCTCGTCCTCGGCGGACTTCATATCGGTCCACAGGGTCTGCATTTTCAGGTTAGCCTCGTCGGAAAGGTTTACGAATACCGTTGTCTTGTCGGCGATGAACTGACTGTCGGGATAGGAAACGGGACTGTTCTTCACATCGTCGTCCAGCATATCGTAAGCCGCCTGATGGGGAGTTGAATAGCAGATATAGTCGATATTTGCAAAGGCTATATCCGGCTCGCACATGAAGTTTATGTACATTTCAGCCGCTTCCTTCTGTCTTGCGGCAGTGGGTATGCACATGGCGTCCACAAAGAGGTTGGTACCGCTTTTGGGCACCACGAAGTCCAGGGAGTCATTGCCCTCAAGTATAGTCAGGGCGTCGCCTGCGTAGTAGGGGGCGATAAGAGCGTCGCCTGCCTCCATTTTGTCGAAGACCTCGTCCATGACGTAGCCCTGGACTATGCGCTTCTGCTTTTTCAGCTTGTTGGCGGCGTCCTCAAGCTCGTCAGGGTCCTCCGTGTTGAGGGAGTAGCCCTGCATTATCTCCGCGATTGCGAAGGCGTCACGGGGATTGTCGAACATGAGTATCTGGTCGGCGTAGTCCTCGTTCCAGAGCAGATCCCAGTCGATGTCCTCCTTGGGTGTATCTATCATGGTGGTATCGTAGATGATACCTACGGTTCCCCAGGTATAGGGAACGGAATATTCATTTGTGGGGTCATATGCCTGATTGCGGAAATTGTCCATGATGTAGCTGAAGTTGGGGATATTGTCCATGTCCAGCTTCTGCACCATGCCCTCCTTTATCATCTTGCTTATCATGTAATCGGAGGGGATAATGACGTCGTAGGAAGCCGCTCCGCCCTTTAGCTTGGCGTAGAGCTCCTCATTGGTGGCATAGTTGGTGTAGTTGACCTTAATGCCCGTCAGCTTCTCGAATTCGCCGTTTACGTCGAGAGTTCCCTCGTCGGCGCCTGTGGAGATGTATTCTCCCCAGTTATAGACGTTTATGGAGATATTCTGTCCCTTGAAACGGGTGTAGTAATCAGGGTCGGAGACAGTGAGGGTCTGAGCGGAGCTCTCCTCCTCGGTGTCCTCCTCGGCGGTGTCAGAGGCGCAGCTCCACAGAGCCGAAACGCCCACAAGGGAAGCCAGAAGCAGTGAAAATACCTTCTTTTTCATGTTCAGTCCTCCTTTGCGCCGCTCTTCTTAGCCGCTCTGTTCTCGATAGCGTTCTTCACTATGAGAACTATGATAACGGCGATGAAGATAAGTGTGGAAAGTGCGTTTATCTCGGGAGAGACCTTTCTTCGTGTCATGGAGTAGATGGTTATGGGCAGGGTCTGTGAGGTGGAGCCTGTGGTGAAGTAGCTGACCACGAAGTCGTCCAGCGAGTAGGTGAAGGACATGAGGAAGCCGCTTACCACGCCGGGCATTATCTCGGGGAGAACTACCTTGCGGAATGCCTTGAAGGGACTGCAGCCCAGGTCCTGTGCGGCTTCATAGAGGTGGGGGTCCATCTGATTGAATTTCGGCATTACATTGAGTATGACGTAGGGCACATCAAAGGTTATATGTGCGATGAGCAGCGTAACGAAGCCGAATTCAAGGTTCATTCTTGCGGCGAAGAATACGAACAGGAGCATGAGGGAAACACCCGTTACGATCTCGGGGTTGATGATAGGCATATTGGTGATGTTCATTACCACAGCTTTGGGCACCTTTCTCATGCTGTTTATGCCGATAGCCGCCAGAGTTCCCAGAACTGTTGAGACCACGCTGGCGACAGAGGCGATTATGATAGTGTTTATCAGTGAGGAAATGATTATCCTGTTGTGGAACAGGCGCTTGTACCAGTCCAGCGTAAAGCCGCTGAAAACGCTTCTGCTCTTGGTCTCGTTGAAGGAGAACACGATGAGCACGAATATGGGCACATACAGGAACAGCAGCACCAGTACCAGATAGAGTTTTCCCAGTTTTTTCATAGTGCCGCCTCCTTACATAAGTACCTGATCGTCGGGATCGAACTGATTCATGACGGTCATGATAACGAGGATTATCACCATGAGCACCAGCGAGATAGCTGCGCCAAGGTGTGGGTTGTAGGCGTTGCCCAGGAACTGCATCTCGATGAGGTCACCTATGAGTAGGTTCGAGCCGCCGCCCAGCATACGGGAAATAATGAACGTGGAAATGGCAGGCACGAATACCATGGTGACGCCGGAGGTGATGCCGGGAACGCTCAGGGGGATTATCACGCGGAAAAGGGTCTGTCCTGAGCTGCACCCAAGGTCGGAGGCAGCCTCAAACAGAGACTGGTCTATCTTCACCATTACCGAGTACAGCGGCAGTATCATAAAGGGCAGGTAGTTGTAGACCATGCCCAGGACTACCGCTCCCGAGGTGTTTATGAGCTTGTAGGGACCAAGTCCCGCAAGTCCGAGCAGGTGGTTGATTATGCCGTTGTTGCCCAGAAGGGTCATCCATGCGTAGGTACGCAGGAGGAAGTTCATCCACATGGGCAGCATTACTATCATGAGCATGGTGCCCTGCTTGTGCTTCTCCATACGGGAGAGTATGAATGAAACGGGATATGCCACCACAAGGCAGATAGCCGTGGCAATAAGCGAAAGCCATATTGAGCGGACGAAGATGTTTGCGTACTGTCCAACGTCGGAGATGTATTTCAGCGTAAATCCGTTGTCGTCGGTGAGGGCGAAAAATCCTATCATCAGCAGGGGGACAAGTATGAATATGACCATCCACACCAGATAGGGGGCGGAGAAATATTTCAGCTTCATTCTGCACTGTCCTCCGTTTTCTTCATGATATGTATATCAAAGGGGTCGAAGGTCATGCCTATCATCTGTCCTACGGGCTCAGCCTTTGTGGAGTGTATGACCCACTTGTGGTCAACGCCGTCAACTATCATCTCGTAGTGAACGCCCTTGAACACTACGGACTCAACTATGCCCGTCAGCTTGGCTTTTTCCGCAGGGATCACCTTAACGTCCTCGGGACGGATAACGACGTCAACGGTCTCGTTGGGGTCAAAGCCCTTGTCCACGCACTCAAAGCGGCGTCCCGTGAACTCTACCACGCAATCCTCGGGCATACATCCGTTGACGATGTTGCTCTCGCCGATGAAGTCGGCAACGAATGCGTTGACAGGCTCGTTGTAAATGTCCGTCGGGGAGCCTATCTGCTGGATATAACCGTTGTTCATGACAACTATGCTGTCGCTCATGGTGAGGGCTTCCTCCTGGTCGTGGGTAACGTAGACGAAGGTCAGCTCCAGCTCCTGCTGAATGCAGCGGAGCTCTATCTGCATCTCCTTTCTCAGCTTCAGGTCAAGAGCGCCCAGAGGCTCGTCAAGGAGGAGAACCTTGGGGTGGTTCACCAGAGCGCGGGCAATGGCGACACGCTGCTGCTGACCGCCGGAAAGACGGTTTATGGAGCGCTTCTCAAAGCCCATAAGGTTCACCAGCTCAAGCATTTCGCCAACGCGCTTGACTATCTCCTTTTCGGGAGTATTCTTCACGCGGAGACCGAAGGCGATGTTCTCATAGACGTTGAGGTGGGGGAAAAGGGCATAGCGCTGGAACACGGTATTGACATTGCGCTTGTGGGGCGGAACTCCGTTTATGCGCTTGCCGTCGAAGAACACGTCTCCGCTGGTGGGCTCAAGAAAGCCTGCGATTATGCGGAGAGTGGTGGTCTTTCCGCAGCCCGAGGGCCCGAGAAAGGTAACGAACTCCTTATCCTTGATGTCGAGACTGATGTTTTTGAGGATACGCTCGCCCTCCTCGAACTCCACGATAATATCCTTTAAGCTGACGATGTTTTCCATTTTTCCTGATCCCTTCCTTTTCTGATAAAGTACGGTGCAGCTGCATAGCCGATAAAATATGATTAATTATAGCACATCAGACATGAAATAGCAAGAAACGCGGCGAAAAAACTGCCGTGTGTAAGAACTCTGCCGCGAAAAGGGCAGCGGGGGCTCCCCGCTTATATCACATTAGTGAAGAAATAGCAAGATACGCGGCGAAAAAGCTGCCCTTCCACTAAAACTAAGCACTAACCACTATGCACTAACAACTCATAGAATAATTCCGCAGGGGCAGGCATATCCTTTAAGGACAAAGCTTGCGAAAGGGTGAAAATATGGGTCTTACAGAAAAGGAAGCTGCCGAAAGACTGAAAGCACAGGGCGAGAATACTCTCGGGGAGAGCAGGAGAACGGGCCCCATGAGGATATTCCTGGGGCAGTTCAGGGACGTTATGGTGATGATACTTCTGGGAGCTACGGTGGTGTCGGTGCTCCTCGGGGAGATATCCGACGCGGTGACTATAATCCTCATCGTGCTCCTCAACGCCATACTTGGCTTCGTGCAGGAGTACCGCACGGAGCATACTCTGGAAGCCCTGCGCTCCATGACCTCGCCCACCGCAAAGTGCTGGAGGGACGGGAAGCTGAAAGAGATAGACGCCTCGCAGCTTGTGACAGGGGACGTTATCGAGCTCGAAGCAGGTGACCGTATCCCTGCGGACTGCGCTGTACTGAAGGCGGCAGGCTTCTTCTCAGACGAGGCTCTCCTCACGGGTGAGTCCGTGGCGGTGGGAAAGTCCGCGGGAGATGAGAATGACACCGACAACTCCCTCAACAAGAGCAATATCGTCTACTGCGGAGCCTCCGCCACCAAGGGCACCTGCCGCGCAAGGGTCATAGCTACGGGCATGGCTACCCAGATGGGCAGGATATCGGAAATGCTCCGCGACATCGACAAGGAGCCCACCCCCTTACAGAAGCGCCTCGGGGAGCTGGGAAAGGTGGTCGCCATTATCTGCCTTGTGGTCTGTGTTGCTGTCTTCGGAGCAGGTGTGCTTCGGGGCGAGAATGTCTTTGATATGCTCATGACAGGCATAACCATAGCCATTGCCGCTATCCCCGAGGGACTTCCTGCCACGGTGACTATCGCCCTTGCGCTTGCGGTAAGCCGTATGCTGAAGCAGAAGGCGCTGGTGAACAAGCTCCACAGCGTTGAGACTCTGGGCTGCACCTCGGTGATATGCTCCGACAAGACAGGCACCATAACCGAAAACCGCATGACCGTCACGGAGCTTTCCACGGCGGAGGATACGTACCTTTTCAGCGGCATGGGCTATCGTGTCAGCGGAGCTGTCACCAAGGGCGATATTGCAGTAAATCCCGTGACGGAGAAGGCTCTGTCGGCGGCTCTGCGCTGCGGAGTCCTGTGCTCTACCGCGGAGATAAGCGCTCAGGAGGTCCCAAAAAGCCGCAACAGAGGTACTCTTGCAGGCAATGGAGAGTGGAGCGTAACGGGAGACCCCACAGAGGCGGCTCTCCTCATTGCGGCGGCAAAGGCAGGCATCACAAGGCAGTCCCTTTACGCAGGATACCGCGGTATAGGGGAGTTTCCCTTTGACAGCGAGACCCGCTTCATGGCGGTACACGTTGTCTGCGGCAGCGAGAAGTGTATCTATTTCAAGGGCGCGGAGGAGGTTATCCTGCCGAGGTGCTCCATGTATCTGGACGGCAGCGGTAAAGCTGTGCCCATGACTGCCGCCGTGAGAAGGAGCCTTGCGGAGAGGGCTGAGGATATGTCTCAGCGTGCCCTGAGAGTCCTTGCCCTGGCGGTCTGCGCCTCCGAGGAGCTCGACCCTCAGCGCCGTGACTTTGTTTTCCTCGGCTTTGCAGGCATGACCGACCCGCCACGTGAGGAGGCAAAGACCGCTATCCGCAAGTGCAGCGCGGCTTCCGTAAAGACGGTGATGATAACGGGAGACCATAAAAATACCGCCGTGGCAGTTGCTAAAAAGGCAGGACTGCTCAAAGGCGGCAAGGCTATGACCGGGGCGGAGCTTGACGGTCTCTCCGACGAGGAGCTTGACCGCTGTATCGGCGAATATACGGTGTTCGCCAGGGTTGAGCCCGTGCATAAGCTCCGCATTGTCCGCAGCTTCCGCCGCCGCGGCGAGATAGTCACCATGACCGGGGACGGCGTGAATGACGCTCCTGCGGTCGAGGAAGCCGATGTGGGCGTGGCTATGGGCGTTACGGGCACCGACGTCACCAAGCAGGCGGCTGACGTTATACTCATGGACGACAACCTTGCCACACTGGTGAACGCCGTTGAGCAGGGGCGCTGCGTTTATGCCAATATACGGAAGTTCGTGAGGTATCTGCTGTCCTGCAATATCGGTGAGGTGCTGACCATGTTCCTGGGACTTCTCATGGGAATGCCCGTGGTGCTGCTGCCCGTGCAGATACTGCTGGTGAATCTTGTCACCGACGGGCTCCCTGCGGTGGCATTGGGCATGGAGCCTCCCGAGAAGGACATCATGTCCCGACCACCGAGGCGCTCCGACGAGGGCTTTTTCTCGGGGGGACTCATGGGGCGGATAGTGTTCCGCGGTATTCTCATCGGACTTTCCACCCTGGGAAGCTTCGGCACGGTCATGCACATGGGCGGCTCTGTTGAAGCCTGCCGCACCGCCGCGCTCATCACCCTTGTGGTGTCCCAGCTGATACACGTTTTCGAGTGCCGCTCCGAGAAGCGCTCGCTGTTCAGGCTCAATCCCTTCGGCAATATGAAGCTTGTGGGAGCAGCGGCACTGTCCGCGGCAGTCCTTGCGGCAGCGGTAATGGTGCCTCAGCTTCAGGTGGTGTTCAGCACAGTGGCTCCCGATATGATGCAGCTCCTGACCGCACTGGGCTTCAGCGTTGCCGTGCCTGTTATCTGCGGTATCATCTGAATTGATTCAGTTGAGAGTTGAAAGCTGAGAGTGGAGAGTCAATGTGTTCGCTTTGCTCACAATATTTAAATATTGCCGCCGCAGGCGGCTCCACAGCTTTCAACTCTGAACTCTCTGCTATAAACTAAATCGGGACCTTGCAAAGCAGGATCCCGATTTTTCATTATATTTCAAGCCCGAAGCTTATGGACAGGGCGGTGTTCACCTTGTTCATGGAGTTAAGGTCCAGCTCGCCCATTTTGTCCTTGAGCCGCTTCTTGTCGATGGTGCGTATCTGCTCCAGCAGCACTATGCTGTCCTTGGCGAGACCGCATTTATCCGCCTGCACCTCTATATGTGTGGGCAGCCTGTTCTTGTCCCGCTGACTGGTTATTGCAGCCGCGATGACCGTGGGACTGTGCCTGTTGCCCACATCGTTCTGGACTATAAGTACAGGTCTTATACCGCCCTGTTCCGAGCCTACTACGGGGCTCAGGTCGGCGTAATATATTTCTCCTCTTCTGACTGGCATATCAATTCTCCCGATATATTATGAATTTCAGCTGATGTTCTTATTATTGCCTTTGAGGCTGAGTTTATACAGCTTCTTTTCATTATATGCTTCGGGGAGGGCTTTTGCTTATGCCGTCTTTTTGCTGTCTGCGGTCTTCTTTGCGAAGAAGCCGCATATGAGCTTTTCTGCAGGTGAGGAGATCAGGTATCTGTAAACTATGGCTGCAATGAGAACTGTCACGGCGTAGCTGAACCATACTGCCTTGGTTGAGAAGTCAAGCTCCAGGGACATATACTCGTCCAGCACCGCTATGGCGCACTGTACGGGGAAGTGCACAAGGTATATCACGATGGAGAGCTCTCCCAGTATTGCAAGTGGACGGAAGCCCAGTACGGCGCGGAGCCACGGTATGAGCAGCACCGCAAGTATCAGCGAGGGTGCTGTGCCTATGATGAAGGCAGTGGTGACATCGCCTGTGAATTCGGGTCTCAGCCTTGCCGCAAGATAGGACAGCACAGCTATGCCGAGGCAGATATAGCCAAGCCGCTGTGACCTGAACTTCTCACGGTATTTATAGACTTCAAAGAGTATGGCTCCAACGGAGAAGCAGGCGATACCTCTGCCCACAAGGCTGTTCCACAGGGGAAGCTCCTTCTTTGAGAGTATCATCGCCATGCCTATGAGAAAGGTCCCGAAGAAGACATAGCAGGCGCGGCGCTCATTTTTAGCGTGATAAAGTATCAGGTAGAACAGCAGATAGCACAGCATACATATGCTTATGCACCATGACGGCGCGTCAAAGGACCAGTCTGTGCCGAAAAAGCCGTCCTGCATGAGCAGCAGGTTCTGGAACAGATGCTGGAGGTCGAAGTTCCCGTATACAAAGGTCTCGCCGCAGCGATGACGGTATATGAGCTCCAGAACTATGGTCACCGCCGTGAAGAAAAGAAAGGGCGGATATACCTTTTTCAGCCGCTTTACTATGAATTCACGGAAGCCTATAAGACGTCCCGTGACTCTTTCCGAGTAGCCCATCATCATTCCGAAGCCCGAAAGCATGAAGAACAGTTCCACCATGAGGTAGCCGTTCTTATAAGAAACGGGGAACACGGAGAAAAAGGGCGAGCCGTTCTGCGGCTTGAAGTGCTGATAGTGCCAGAAAAATGCTATGATACAGGCGCCTATGCCCTTCATGCCATCGATGGCAGTGAGTCGGCGGTCTGTTTTGTCAGTCTTTTTGGATGCCATGTCTGTTCCTTTCCGTGAGCCGTCTGTATATAAATATCTCTATGATGGTCACAAGTGTTCCTGCGGCGTAGCTCCACAGGTCGGCAACAGCGAAGTCGGTGCCTATGATTATGCGGAGAAGCTGATTTTCTATGCCCAGTATATCGGCGATATGCGCCTTCTGGAGGAACTCCACCATAAAGGAGAATGCCAGTATCCCCATGGCAACTGCATAAGAATTGAACCGTTTCGGTACGAAGCTCCGCAGCAGGCAGTATATCACCCATACAACTATGACATCGCCGATATAGGCGCGTATGAATTTGCTGAAATAGAACACGCCTATGCATATCTCAACTCCCAAAAGCAGGAGAAAGCCCGCGATGTAGGGCAGCCGCGCTTTCATTCTATCTCCTTTGCAAGGTCGGGGAACACGCCCAGACTGCGCCTGAGTATGCCGTTCATCATTGCTATGGCAATGCCGTAGTTGGTGAAGGGGACCTTCTGGTCCTCGGCGGTCTTGCGCCTGTATGTCATCTCACGCTCGTTCAGCATACAGCCGCCGCAGTGTATCACAAGGCTGTAGGGAGAAAGGTCCTCGGGGAACTCACGTCCCGAGCTGAGGGCTATCTCTATGTCCTTTCCCGTGTACTTTTTCAGCAGGGCAGGCAGCTTCACGCTTCCGATGTCGCCGCACTGGCGGTGGTGGGTGCAGCCCTCGGATATGAGGACTTTCGCTCCGTCCTCCAGGGACTTTATGGCAGCTGCGCCCTTTACGGCGGTCTCAAGGAAGCCCTTGTAACGCGCCATGAGTATGGAGAACGAGGTCAGGGGGACGTCCACGGGGACTATCCTGCTGACCATGGCGAATGCCTGACTGTCGGTTATGACCATTTTCGGCGGCGCAGACAGCTTTTCCAGCGTCTCCGCCAGCTGGTGCTCCTTGGTGAATACCGCCATTGCATCGGCGTCCAGAACGTCGCGGAGGGTCTGCACCTGGGGGAGTATCATTCTTCCCTTGGGAGCGGCAGCGTCTATGGGAGTTACCAGCACCACCATGTCACAGGGACTGAGCAGGTCGCCCACTATGCGCCTCTCAGCAGAGGGCAGCTTTGCAAGGGCGGCAATACGCTCCTTGAGCTCATATATGTTCTCGCCTGTAAGGGCGCTGACTTCAAATTCGTTGTCCTGACAGACACGCTTCTGTGCAATGTCGGACTTGTTGTACACCGTCAGCCAGGGTATATCCTTCTCTTTGAATATGCCGATGAGCTGACGCTCAGTGTCGGTGAGACCAACGGTGCCGTCAACTATTAGCACCGCAAGGTCTGTGCGGTTGAGTATCTGCTTTGTTCTGCGGACTCTCAGCTCGCCCAGGTCTCCCTCGTCGTCAAATCCGGGAGTATCTATTATGACTACGGGACCTATTGGGAGCAGCTCCATCGCCTTGGTGACGGGGTCTGTGGTGGTGCCCTTCACATCGGACACCACGGACAGCTCCTGACCCGTAACAGCGTTTACTACGCTGGATTTTCCTGCATTTCTCCTTCCGAAGAAGCCTATGTGGACTCTCTCGGAGGAGGGTGTATCGTTCAGACTCATTTTATTCACCAGCTTTTAGTTTATGCGTACAAAATTTGGAGAGAAGGTATGGGGGAGGAATTGGGGCATTCCCGAGAAAATGTGCATAAGCTTGGGTGCGGGGCACTGCTTTATGAGCTCCTCGATACCGTGCTGGCGGAGGAAACTCAGCTCTGCTTCATTTATGGGCACCATCCAGAGGGTGTTTACTCTGCCCCCTGCGAAGCTGCGCCACTTAGGCTCCTCCAGTCCCTCGACGTATATGGGATTTATGAACAGAATTGCGGCAAATCCGCGTATATTGGGGAAGTCGAAGGTGTGACCGTGCCAGAGGAAGCTGCGCTCGTCCCAGGGCATATCTCCCACGTCCTTCATCACCATGCCCATGAGCTCAAGGATCGCTGCGTGCTTGTCAATAGTTGCGAATGCCAGCTCTATGCGGCTCTGGTCGGCGCAGTTGTTGCCGAAAGCCTGTGCCACTCCGGGCATTGCGAACTGGCTGACGCCGATGGTGATATTGAACACCATGTTTGCCTTTCTGCCCTGCACCAGGGTCCTGTGGGGAAATCTCTCCGTGCCTATGGGCTTTGCGGAGGTGTGGGGAGAGCCGAAGAAGCTGTCTGTTATAGCCAGATAGTCCTGTTCAAGCTTCTGCCAGGTCTCCTCCCTGGGGATTATCTCTCAGAAGGACTTGCAGGTCTTTATGCGGTTTTCAAGGTCGGGACCTTCGGGCATACCCCAGGCGTAGCGGGTCTGACCCTTTGCGAATACAGAGAAGCCGGGGAAGTCGTAAAGTCCTGCTATAGGCGGTATTACACATATAAGCTTGTTGTCGTGATAGATGGCGCAGGCGTCTCCCGTGTCGAACCATACACAGCTGAGCTTGTCGGGGTCAAGGGTCATGCCCTCTTTGGGCTGGAGCTCCGAGACGTTTTCCCTGCCCAGCACGGGACCCTCGCCCCTGTCAAGGCATCTCAGGTCCATTTCCGGGGGAGTGCCGTGTCTGTTGCATATCCAGAGCATATTCAGCACTCTTGCACCGTGCTCGGGTGAGCAGAAAAAGTAGAGATAGTATGCGTTCCTCTCCTGTGCTATCAGAGCGTCGATGTGGCAGATAGGGGAGCTTGATTCAAATATATATTCGCGGTCTTCCATGTTATTCTCCTTGAAAAGTATTGTATCTCATGTGATTGCGGACGGTCAGAGGCTGAATTTCGGTCTGCCGTCAAAGATGTGGAGGTGCTGAGGGTCGGGGCACTTCTTCAGAAGCTCTGCAATGCCCAGCTCGCCGAGAGCTGCGAACTCCTGAGAGGTTATGGGCACCAGCCACAGCAGGTTCACGCGGTTTCCGATGAATTTTCTCCACTTCGGGCACTCCATGCCCTCTATGTAAACGGGATTTATCAGGACTATCTGTGAAAAGCCCTTTATATTTGGAAAATCAAATGTATGACCGTGCCAGAGGAAGTTCAGCTCGTTCCAGGGCATATTGGCAACATCAGACATTACCGAGAACATCATCTGTGTCAGGGGTTCATGGCGCTCCTGCGCCGCAAATCCAAGCTCTATGCGGTTGCAGTCGTTGTAGTGGCTGCCGAAAACCATTTCCGAACGGGGCATAGCGAACTGGCTTACACCTAAGGTGATACCGTAGACAACGCCGTCCCTTCTGCCCTGTGCAAGAGCCTTGGGTGGAAAATCGCCGCCGTCTATAGCGTAATACTTCTCATGCTGACTGCCGTAGAACTCCTCGATGACTCTCAGGCACTCGTCCTGTATCTCGGGCCATGAATCGTCGGCTTCGATGTTATCCCAGAAGGTCCTGAGGCCCTTTGCGCGCTCTGCAAAGTCAGGCTTTTCGGGCATTCCCCAGGCATAACGGGTCTGACCCCTGGCAAATACGGAAAATCCGGGGAAGTCATGGAGACCTGCATAGGGAGGGATAGCGCAGAGCAGCTTGTCACCATAGAAAATGGCTGCACTGTCGCCGCTCTCGTACCAGTAACAGGAGAGCTTGTCGGGGTTGAGGGTTATGCCGGCCGCAGGGTGTATGGGAGCCAGGTTCTCCTTTGCCAGCATGGGAGCCTTTCCGTCCTTCATGCACTGAGGGTCGAATACCTCGGGAGCGGGGCGGCGGTTGCACACCCACAGCGCCCTCAGCAGCTTTACTCCCGTCTCGGGAGCTGTCATAAGGTACATATAGTATGTGTTGTCGTCTGCTTCGATAACTGCGTCGATATCGCAGATAGGGGAGCGCGATTCAAAGATTATCTCACTCATTGTTTTTCTCCTTTTACCTATATCATTAAACAAAAGCCGCGGAGCAAGGTGCTCCACGGCTCAATTATAACATAAAAGCACTATAATAGCAAGGGACGCGGCGAAAAAGTTCCCGTGCGACGTATTATAACGCGAAAAAGCCCGCGGGGCTCACCATGACTATGACCTGTGTCCTGTGATAGCTGTGGCGCGTGGAAAGAGCTGCGCTTCGCCGGAACTTTGACGCGAAAAAGCCCGCGGGGGCTCCCCCGCCTTATATTCTTGCTACGCCTGTGTCCTTTGCAGCCTGTGCAACAGCCTTTGCAACTGCCTGTGCTACGGACTTGTCCAGTGCGCTGGGGATAATATAATCTGCGCTGAGCTTGTCATCTGTTACGAATGAAGCGATAGCCTTTGCAGCAGCTATCTTCATAGCGTCGTTTATATCGCTTGCGCGGACGTCAAGAGCTCCGCGGAAAATTCCGGGGAATGCCAGAACGTTGTTTATCTGGTTGGGGAAGTCGCTTCTTCCTGTGCCAACTACTGCTGCACCTGCTGCCTTTGCCTCCTCGGGTATTATCTCGGGAGTGGGGTTAGCCATGGGGAAGAGTATGGGGTTGGGAGCCATGCTCTTTACCATTTCGGGAGTCACACAGCCGGGGGCTGATACGCCGATGAATACATCTGCGCCCTTGATGACCTCTTCAAGGCTGCCCTTTCTCATCTGCTGGTTGGTTATCTCAGCCATTTCGTCCTTCATGGGGTTCATGCCCTGGGGTCTGCCCTTGTAGATAGCGCCGTTTCTGTCGCAGAGAACAACGTCCTTGAGACCCATGGAGATGAGGAGCTTAATGATGGCGATACCTGCTGCACCTGCGCCGCTGGTAACTACTCTTATCTCGTCCAGCTTCTTGCCTACTACCTTGAGGGCGTTGAGCATAGCTGCGAGAGTAACAACTGCTGTACCGTGCTGGTCATCGTGGAATATCGGGATATCACAGCACTCCTTCAGCTTCTTCTCTATCTCGAAGCAGCGGGGAGCGGAGATGTCCTCCAGGTTCACGCCGCCGAATGAGCCTGCAAGGAGACGGACAGTATTAACGATGTCGTCAACTTCCTTTGAGCGTACACACAGAGGAACTGCGTCAACGTCGCCGAATGCCTTGAACAGAGCGCACTTGCCCTCCATAACGGGCATACCTGCTTCGGGACCGATGTCGCCGAGACCGAGAACAGCTGTACCGTCGGTAACAACTGCTACAAGGTTTGAACGGCGTGTGAGCTCATAGCTCTTGTCAACGTCCTTCTGTATCTCAAGACAGGGCTGTGCTACACCGGGGGTGTAAGCCAGTGAGAGGTCGTCTCTTGTCTCAAGGGGAGCGCGGCAGATAACTTCGATCTTGCCCTGCCATTCATAGTGCTTTTTAAGTGATTCTTCTGCGTAATTCATATGTTTATTCCTTTCGTTATTACAGTTTTAAGGCGGAGAACATAAGCCCTCCGCCGATGATTTACATATTGGGGACGGCGATCAGAACTCGATCTGGTCGATAACGCTTCTCAGTGCCTTTGCGCTTGCCTGAAGCTTCTCTATCTCTGCGTCGTTGAGCTTGGGAGATACCTCTCTCTCGATACCGTTGCTTCCGATAACGCAGGGAAGGCTGAGACATACATCGCTGATGCCGCATCTGTCATTTATCATAGTCGAAACTGTGATGATGTTCTTTGAGTCACGGAGAACAGTGTCACAGATCTTGTTTACGCTCATTGCGATAGCGTAGAAGGTAGCGCCCTTTCTCTTGATGACCTCAGCGCCTGCCTTGCGGACCTCCTCGATGATCTCGTCCTCATCAAGGTCTGCGTGATCCTGGTCAGCGCAGTACTCATCAACAGGAACACCTGCGATGTTCATTATGGACCAGGGAATGAAGGAGGAGTCACCGTGCTCGCCGAAAACGTAAGCGTGTATGCTGTTGGGAGAGAGTCCCACATGGTCGGCGATGATGGAGCGGAGACGTGAAGTGTCGAGAGCTGTACCCGAACCGATGACCTGATTGGGCTTTAAGTCCGTGCACTTGAGTATGGTGTATGTAAGGATATCAACAGGGTTGCTGACAACTACATAGATAGCGTCGGGAGCGTACTTAGCCACCTGGGGCATAACTTCCTTGATGATATTGACATTGGTCTGAGCAAGATCAAGACGTGTCTGACCGGGCTTTCTTGCAAGACCGAGGGTAACAACTACGATGTCGGAGTCCTTGGCGTCCTCATAGCCGCCGTCAAAGACCTCGACGTTCTCGCCGAAGGATACGCCCTGACGGATATCCATAGCCTCGCCCTTTGCCTTTGCCTTGTTTATGTCAACGAGTACGATGTCGGAGCAGGTACCTGCAACAGCGAATGTGTAAGCCACAGATGCGCCTACATTGCCTGCGCCGAGTATAGTTATCTTCGTTCCGTTCTTTTCAGCCATAATATAGACCTCCATACTTAAAAATAGGGAATACTCTGCCTTTTATCTCTATAGTCTTTAGCACTTTGCAGAGCTATATACAACATAATTATAATCGTAAAGCCTGAAAATATCAAGTTAAATCATTGCTTCCGGTGAAAAATCGGAATTTCGTACAAAACACTACAGGATTTAACAAAGCTTTTTCACTCGGAGATTAATGAGAGCAAAAATTGGCACTACCTGATTAGCTGCGGCTTACAAATGAATAATATTCACTTAAATATGAATATTTACTGTAAAAATGAATATTTATGCAAATACTCTTGACATTATCTTCACAAGTAGTATAATAGAGTTATATCGCAAATACGCGCTGTGGATACGGCGCTCAATATCCAGGAGGTAATCACAATGGCTAATAAGAAGGATATCAAAAAGGTAGTTCTCGCATATTCGGGCGGTCTTGATACATCTATCATCATTCCGTGGCTCAAGGAAAACTACAACAACTGTGAAGTTATCGCTGTTTCAGGTGACGTAGGACAGGGTACAGAGCTTGACGGACTTGAGGAAAAGGCTATCAAGACAGGCGCTTCCAAGCTCATCATCGCAGACCTCAAGGAGGAGTTCATCCAGGACTATGTTTACCCCACAGTTCAGGCAGGTGCTATCTATGAGAACAGATATATGCTGGGTACTTCATTCACTCGTCCCATCATCGCAAAGCGTATCGCTGAGATTGCTCTGGCTGAGGGCGCTGACGCTATCTGCCACGGCTGCACAGGAAAGGGCAACGATCAGGTAAGATTTGAGCTTGCTATCAAGGCTTTCGCTCCCGAAATGGCTATCATCGCTCCCTGGAGAGAATGGGACATCAAGAGCCGTGACGAGGAGATCGACTACGCAGAGGCTCACAACATTCCTCTGAAGATAAACAGAGAGACAAACTACTCCAAGGACAAGAACATCTGGCACCTCTCACACGAGGGTCTCGACCTTGAGGATCCTGCAAACGAGCCTCAGTACGAGAAGAAGGGCTTCCTTGAAATGGGCGTTTCACCTATCGACGCTCCCGACAAGCCCACATACATCACTCTCCACTTCGAGAAGGGCGTTCCCACAATGCTGGACGGCAAGACACTCAACGGCGTTGAGATGGTATCAGCTCTCAACAAGCTTGGCGGCGAAAACGGTATCGGTCTTGCTGATCTCGTTGAGAACCGTCTCGTTGGTATGAAGTCAAGAGGCGTTTACGAGACTCCCGGCGGTGCTATCCTTTACCACGCTCACGAGGTTCTCGAGACCATCACTCTCGACAAGGAGACTGCAAGAATAAAGCAGTACCTCGGAATCAAGTTCGCTGATATCGTTTACAACGGTCAGTGGTACACACCTCTCCGTGAAGCTCTCACAGCTTTCGTTGACAAGACTCAGGAGAGAGTTACAGGCGACGTCAAGCTCAAGCTCTATAAGGGCAACATCATCAATGCAGGCGTTACTTCACCCTATACTCTCTACGATGAGGAAGTTGCCACATTCGATGAGGACGAGGTTTACAATCAGGCTGATGCAGCAGGCTTCATCAACCTCTTCGGCCTCCCGATCAAGGTAAAGGCTCAGCTGGACAAGAAGAGAAACAACAAGTAATTTGCTGAACAAATTCTTATGCAGGCAGGGGAGCCTTCTCCTGCCTGTTGTGATTTAAACCGTGATAAAGGGAAATAGGAGGGGAATTATGGAATTCATTAACAGCAAGGATATCGTTGAGCTTTCAAATCCGGGAGTAGTTTCAAGACAGCTCCTTAATCCTGAAAACTCGGGCGGCGAAAGAGTTACGATAACAGAGGTTCATCTTGAAGTTGGTGCGAGCCAGCCAAGACATACACACGATGCTTCCGAGCAGATATGGTATGCCACAAAGGGCACAGGAAAGCTTCTTTTAGCTGATGACCAGACAAAGGAGTTCAAAGCCGGGGGTGTTGTCAGATTTGCTGATAAGGACGTTCACGGTCTGCTCAATGACGGTGATACAGAATTTGTCTATGTTTCAGTAACAGCACCTCCGATAAACTTCGGATACGCTTACAAGGATAAGAAATAATATCAGTTTCTGTACAGCTTTGCAGCAAGGAGGATGTATGGCAGAGATAAGGCTCATGACTATCGATGACTACGATAAGGTCTACGCACTGTGGCTTTCCTGTGCCGGAATGGGACTGAACAATCTTGACGATTCAAGAGAAGGTATAGAGAAGTACCTCGCAAGAAATCCTGAGACCTGTTTCGTTGCAGAGGAAGACGGCAGCATAGCCGGAGTTATCATTGCCGGCAATGACGGAAGAAGAGGCTATATTTATCATACGGCTGTAAACCCTGACTACAGACGCCGTGGGATAGGCTCCGAGCTTGTTGACAAGGCATTGAATGCGCTGAAGTCGCTTGGTATAAACAAGGTTGCACTGGTGGTATTTTCAAGAAATGAGAACGGCAACGCATTCTGGGAAAAGGTCGGATTCGCTGTAAGAGATGACCTTACATACAGAAACATTTCTCTCGCAGATATCGTGAGAATAGATACATAAAGGAGTAAAAGCAATGGCAGATATGATGTGGGCAGGAAGATTTTCAAAGCAGGTAGACGCAGGTGTCAATGCTTTCAATTCTTCAATAGCCTTTGACGGACGTATGTACCGTCACGATATACAGGGCAGTATAGCCCACGCAACAATGCTGGGAGACTGCGGTATCATAACCAAGGAAGACAGCCTCACTATCATCGAGGGGCTCAAGGGCATTCTCGCCGACATCGACAGCGGCAAGCTGGAGCTTGACCCCAACGCTGAGGATATCCATATGTTCGTTGAGGCAGAGCTTACAAAGCGCCTCGGCGACGTTGGAAAGAGGCTCCACACCTCACGTTCAAGAAACGATCAGGTGGCAGTTGACCTGAGGCTCTACCTCCGCGACGAGATAGACGAGATATACGCTCTGGTGAAGGAGCTTGCTGTTACTCTGGTGAATATGGCTAAGGATCACACCGAGACCATAATGCCCGGATATACCCACCTCCAGCGTGCTCAGTCAATAACTCTCGCACATCACCTCATGGCGTATGTGTGGATGCTCCTCCGCGATATGGAAAGACTTCAGGATACCGCAAAGAGAATGAACTACTGCCCTCTCGGCAGCGGCGCTCTTGCAGGTACTACACATAAGACCAACAGAAAGCAGACCTCGGAGCTTCTCGGCTTTACGGCTCCCATGCCCAACAGCCTTGACGGTGTTTCCGACAGGGACTACTGTGTGGAGTTGGGCTGCGCTCTGTCACTGCTGATGACACATCTCTCACGTTTTTCCGAGGAAATAATCCTCTGGTGCTCATGGGAGTTCAAGTTCGTGGAGCTTGACGACGCTTTTGCAACAGGCTCCTCCATCATGCCCCAGAAGAAGAACCCTGATGTTACGGAGCTTATCCGCGGCAAGACAGGCAGAGTGAACGGCGACCTCATGACCCTCCTCACCATGATGAAGGGACTTCCCCTTGCATATAACAAGGATATGCAGGAGGACAAGGAGGCTATATTCGATGCCGTTGACAACGTAAAGCTCTGCGTTAAGACATTCACTCCCATGCTGGCAACTATGCGCGTACTCAAGGACAACATGAGACACGCTGCCGCAAAGGGCTTCATAAACGCTACGGACTGCGCAGACTACCTGGTAAAGAAGGGTATGCCCTTCCGCGACGCTTACAAGATAACAGGAACCCTCGTTGCTCAGTGTATCGAGAAGGGACTTACTCTCGAGACCCTTCCCCTTGAGGACTATCAGGTTATGACAGACCTCTTTACCGAGGACGTTTACGAGGCTATCAGCCTTGATACCTGCGTCCGCGAGCGCAAGTCAGAGGGCGGTCCCTCTCCCGACGCTGTAAAGGAGCAGATAGCTCTGGCGGAGAAGGCACTGGGTCTCTGATATGAAGAAAAAGGACGTCACCTTTACTATCGGTCTCGCTATCCTCATGGGCGTTATATGGGGGCTGGGCGAGCTGGTAATGGGACTCTGGGTGGCAGTGATACCCAGCGCTCACTTGTTCTGGTTCGGCCTCATAGTAATAATAACGCTGAGCATAAGCGTATGGCACTCAATGATAGAGGACAAGTCCGACGCCAAGGACCCCAAGCGTGCAAAGTATGAGAGAAAAGTCCGCAAGCGCAGAAAGTGAGCCTTTAGCCATTAGGCTTTAGCCCTTAGAAGACGGTTGAGCATATGAAAAGGATTCCAAAGGGGGGGCACTACCCCTTTGGTCAGGTCAAGGGCTGACAGCCCTTGCAGGGTTCGGGGCAGAGCCCCGGATACAACAGGCACTTCGCAGGTGAAGATGCCCACTATGAAAGACATGAAAACGGAGGAAAATACAATGTCAGTTAAAGTATATATAGACGGTCAGGAAGGTACCACAGGTCTCAAGATACAGGAGCGTTTCAAGGGAAGAAACGACGTTGAGATAATGAAGATCAGCGAGGAGCTGAGAAAGGACCCTGCCGAGCGCGCAAGACTTATAAACAGCGCAGACTATGTTTTCCTCTGTCTGCCCGATGCCGCTTCCATAGAGGCTGTTTCCTTCATCGACAAGGATAACGATCACGTTCGTATCATCGATGCCTCTACGGCTCACCGCACCAATCCCGACTGGGCTTACGGCTTCCCGGAGCTCTCTCCCGCACACAGGGCAAAGATAGAGACCTCCAACAGAGTAGCTGTTCCCGGCTGCTATGCAAGCGGCTTTGCTTCGATAGTATATCCGCTGGTAAACAACGGTATCATTCCTGCGGACTTCCCCGTATTCGCCTATGCCACATCGGGCTACAGCGGAGCAGGCAAGAAGGCTATCGCAGTATATGAGGGCGAGGATAAGCCCTTTGAGTTCAACAGCCCCCGTCAGTACGCACTCTCTCAGCAGCACAAGCACCTGCCGGAGATGAAGGCTGTTTCGGGACTCACCTACACTCCCATGTTCAATCCCATGGTCTGCGACTATTACAGCGGTATGGTGGTAAGCGTTCCCCTCCAGACGAGAATGCTTGACAAAAAGGTCACCGCAGAGCAGATCCATGAGATGTATAAAAAGCATTACTCAGGCGCAAACATGATAGAGGTCATGCCTCTTATGTCCGCAGAGGAGCAGAAGAGCTTCTTCCTTGCTTCAAATACTCTCAGCGGACAGAACAAAATGCAGGTATTCGTTTTCGGCAATGACGAGCAGATACTCCTCTGCTCACGTCTCGACAACCTGGGAAAGGGCGCAAGCGGCGCAGCCGTTCAGTGCCTCAACATCATGATGGGTATCGACGAGACAACAGGTTTAATATGATATGATTTCATATCGGGGGGAATAACAATGAGTAAAAAGCTTAGAGAGATCTATGAATACGATCTCATCGAGGACGACGGTATTGACTATACCGTTGACGAGTGGTTCAACACTATCATGGAAAAGACAAAGGATCAGCTCAATGTCTCTGACGTGAGCCGTATGCTCCGCCAGAAGATATGCTCGAAGGTGGCTATCAAGAGAGCTATCGAGATGCTCAGCGATGACCCTTTCATCGGCGAGATGTTCGAGGGACAGCTGATGTACAATCTCTTTATGGGCAAGGAGAAATACCTCAGACTCTACTATCATCAGGTAGAGCCCGTTCTGGAGAACGCTGCCCTCATGGCAAAGTCCCACAATTGGGAATGCGAGCAGGCAAAAGAGGAATATATGGATATAGTTGCGAAATTCGCAAAGAAGATCAAGGAGGAAACAGAGCATGAAGCTTGTTGAAGTTAAGGGTATCACCTTTGTTGAAGGAGGAGTTTGTGCAGCCAAAGGCTTTAAAGCCAACGGTGTGCAGTGCGGTCTTGCTCACAAGCCCCTGAATGATATGGAGGGTGCAAATGCGGCAGCAAACAATGCTCTCCCCACAGCCAAGAAGAAAAACGATCTTGCGCTCATAGTTGCAGACAAGATGTGCAGCACAGCTGCTGTATATACCACAAACAAGGTCAAGGGCGCCCCCATACTCGTTACCAAGGAGCATATCAAGGACGGCAAGGCAAAGGCTGTTATCGTTAACTCGGTAAATGCCAATACCTGCAACCCCGACGGCGTTGAGAAGGCTACAAAGATGTGTCAGCTGGCAGCAAAGGCTCTGGGCATTGACGAGAATGATGTTATCGTGGCTTCCACAGGCGTTATCGGCCAGGTGCTCCCCATCGAGCCCATCGCAAACGCTATGGACGACCTGGCAGGCGGTCTTACCTACGACGGCAACAAGAGAGCTCTTGAGGCTATCATGACCACCGATACCCGCGAGAAGGAGATAGCTGTTCAGTTCGAGCTGGGCGGAAAGATCTGCACCATGGGCGGTATGCTCAAGGGAAGCGGAATGATCCACCCCAATATGGCTACTACACTTACCTTCCTCACCACCGATGCCGATATCTCTCCCGAGATGATACAGCTGGCTCTCAGCGACATCGTCAAGGTGACTCTCAACCGCGCAAGCGTTGACGGAGACACCTCCACAAACGATATGGTCTGCATCATGGCTTCCGGCGAGGCAGGCAACAAACCTGTAACCGCCGAGGACGGCGAGTATGAGAAGTTCAGACACGCTCTCTATGCTATAATGATGAACCTTGCAAGAATGATGGCAAGGGACGGCGAGGGCGCTACAAAGCTCATCGAGTGCGCTGTAAGAGGTGCAGAGACAGACGAGATCGCAGAGACCGTAGCTAAATCAGTCATCACCTCAAGCCTCATCAAGGCTATGATCTTCGGCGAGGACGCCAACGCAGGACGTATTTTCTGCGCACTGGGTTATGCCGACGCTGATTTCGATATAAGCAAGGTCGACGTGGAAATGGCTTCTGAAGGCGGAGTTATCCCTCTCGGTCGCAAGGGCTGTGTTATAGAGTTCTCTGAGGAGATCGCCAAGAGGATACTCAAGGAGGAGGAGATCAAGATCCTCATCTCTCTGGGCGACGGCAAGGGCAAAGCCATCACATGGGGCTGTGACCTTACCTATGATTACGTAAAGATAAACGGTGATTACAGAAGCTGAGTCACCACCTTTGGGATAAGTGGGGGATATGTATGGCGAACAGCATTGACGAAGTATATGAGAGGTTCCTTGACGATGATGAGCATATCCTCTGGAGCAAGGAGCCCGACAGGAGAAGGCTGCATCTGGACGGCGGCTGTATTTCCGCGGTAATGATCATCGCATTCAGCGGCTACGGTATTTTTTCCCTTATCACAGCACACAATACAGCGGTCGACTGGGTAATGGGCGGACTGTTCGTTCTGATCGGTCTGATGTTCCTGCTGGTTAGTGTAAAGCGCACGGCTGCTTATTATGTGACGGATAAAAGAGTGCTCATACTGGGCAGTCTGAGCGTAAAGGAACTGAAATATTACGATATGGCTTATGTTAACGTGGAAAAGCAGAAAAAAGGCAGTCTCGGCAATGTGGTTATGCTGAAGTCAAATCTGGTGCGGGAGGGCCATTCGCGCACAGGAAAGAGCACCGTGTATACAGGGTATACGCTTTTTGATCTTGAGGACGCTGAAAGGGTAAAGGAGCTCATTCTCCAGCAGAAGGATATGCCCCGGGCATATGCAAAGGCGGAGGAGATAGAGCAATATCAGCGATAGTGATATTATGTCGGATATTAAACATGAGTACGAAAGCCGTGAGCTTGAAATGACCTTCCGCGGGCTGCTTTTTCCCGATGAGGAGCTCATCTGGTGCGCAAGCTCAAAAAAGGGCGCTACCTGTAAGGAACAGAAAAAACAGCGAGGACTGAGATAAGGTGGAGTGTGTATGGCAGCTAACATTGACATCATTGATACCGAGTATGAACAATACCTTGACGATGATGAAAGAGTTCTATGGAGCAATACCAAGGGCAGCAAAAGACCCCATCTGAGGCTGGAATTACTGCTTCCCTTTGCTGTGGCCTTTCCTCTGCTGGGGATAGGCGCGCTGAATTTTGTGGAATTCAATATCAATGAAGGCATTATTATTGCCCTGACCATACTGGGCTCATGGCTTCTTGCGGCAGTTGTTTCTCTGGAACGTCCGCGCACGTATATACTCACCGATAAGAGGCTCCTTATATTCCATCGCTCCACATACAAGATCATAGATTTCGGCCTCATAACAAGCGTTTATGTCAGGAAGAAAAGAAGCGGGAAGGCAGATGTGATCCTGAGTATAAGAAAGGGCAGTACGCCTTCCATGGGGTCCCAGACCATGTACGACGTTGAGGACCCTGAAACGGTCAGGGAAATATTGAAAGAGAAGACGGACGTCGTGGCAAAGACCCGTAAAAAGCAGGAAGAGATCGAACGCTGGCAGCAGTGGTGATATCATGGCGGTTATCAGATATGAGTATGAGAGCTATGAGCTTTCGGAGGAATTCCGCAAGAAGAGAAAGCGGACTTGGCGAGATCAACCTCCCGCCGAGTGATCGTATAGAAGAATTCAGACATTGGGGCAGGTGAGGAGATGTTCGGAAGAAAAAAGACGAGGACTACGATGACTATAACGAGAAATACGCCGCGAAATATGACGATGATTATATAGCTCCCTCAAAGGAGTACAGGAGCGAATGCGACCACAGTCATGAGCAGTCCTACAGCAATATCAATGATGTGAGAGAATGCGATCACAGTCATGAGCAGACCTATGAGGACGCGGACTCAGAGCAGAAGCCCTACGATGACCGCGTCAGCCTTGAGAGCAGCATGGAAAGGCTGCTGGCTCCCAACGAGCACCTGCTCTGGACAGGCGGCAGCATAAGGGCTGCCTCAAGTAAAAATAACAACGGATCCGGTGTTTTGGCCGCAGGTATCGTCATGTTCTTCATAGGCGGAATGCTTGTGTGGTGGATCTCGCTGCTTGGCATGGCAGTGCTTTGTCTGGGCGTATGCCTTATGGTAAGGAACTCCGTCAGTGCCTATGCGGTCACGGATATAAGAGTCATAGTAGTGAGAAACGGCAGAAATATGTCGGTGCCTCTTGCATGGATAAACAGAGTGAGCGGCGGAGATTCTGCCAACAGCGTCCTCGCGCTTTCTCTCGACCACCCCGTAAACGCCTACCCGGGAAGCAGTAACAAGACCAGGTCCCTTATGATGTACAGGATAAGCGATGCCCCCAGAGTGAAGCGCATAATAAATGATGCTGTTATGGGAGCCCGTATGAGAAGAGAGTAGCGGAAGGCGGCGCTGATATGTTCGGAAGAAAAAGCGAAGATCTTGACGAATACAATGAGAGAGCTTCGGCGGCTTACGATGACGAGTATATCGCCCCTGTCGAGGAATACCGGTCTGACACTGTCTCATACGACGGCACAGAAGACAAGAAGCCCGTGGTCAGCGATGAATTCCTGAAAGACGAGTTCAGAAAGCACCTTGAAAGAGGCGAACAGATACTGTACGTTTACGGCGACGGCAAAGGAAGGTCCGTAAATCCTATGGGACTCTTCCAGAGCGAAGAAAGCGGTAAAAAAGTCGGGATCGCTGCAGGGATCATAGTTTTCGTTTTCGTATTGCTTGCTGCACTTATGATATTCGGTGTCATATCCTTCATAGCAGTTGTGTTCATAATGCCGTTTATCGCAATAATCGGAGCGGTAGTTGTGGCAGTGGTGATGGAGAAGAAGTATGTTGGTACAGATTATGTCATCACCAACAGAAGGATACTCAGTCTTTCCTCAGGCAGGCTGAAACGGATAGAGTACAGCAACGTCACCAAGGTGAGCTGCACTGAGAAAAGCGGGAACACAGGCACTGTTATCATGACAGCAACGGAACATTTCCCCGAACTGAGAAATGAAGTTCTGGAGCTCAGAAAGGTCAGCGACCCACAGGGGGTCAAGCAGCTGATCGAAAGGGCTGTGGACATATATCAGTCCGGACAGTGCTGAAAAGCATGGACATATTACAGTAAGTTAAACCTGAACGTGCGGCGAAAGGAAGGTGAGAGTATGTTCGGAGGCAAAGATGACTACGACGAATACAATGAAAGAGCTTCGGCGGCTTACGATGACGATTATATAGCTCCCACCGAGGAATACCGGTCTGACACCGTCAGTTCTGACTCTGTTTCGCATGAGAAAAAGGAGAATACACTGAGAGAGGTTACATCCGAATACCGGAGAGATGCCTTCGAGCCCTATCTCAAGAAAGGCGAGCGCCTGCTGTACGTTTTCAGCAGAGCGGATGTTGATCTTAATAAAAAAAGAAAGAGCATGAAGAATGTTTTGGGGTTCATTATTCTTGGCTTGTTTATTGGCTGCTTCTCAGCGTTTATCATCAACTTCATCATTGCCCGGGAGGCTTCATATACACTTTTGTTCCTTCCGTTTCTGCTATTGCCCTTTTTGGTTTTTTTTCGGAGTGATAGTACTGATAGTGTGGACGTCGGCGCTTAACAATAAAACTGATTATGCCGTTACCGACAGAAGGATACTGATGCTTCTGGACAAATTTAGTAACGAAATGTCATACGACGACGTTACTTCTGTAACCTGTTCTGTCAAGCGTGACGGTACAGGCAAGGTCAGGATAATTTCAAAAAGCCGCAATGTAACAAGTGTCCTTACGATACCCTGTGTAAAGGAGCCCGAGCATTTAAGGACGGTAATTGCCGAGGCTGTAAGAAAATATCAGTCCTCTATACATTAAAACATAAAGAAAAGGAAGTAAAGGAAAATGGAAAAGATCTCAAACAACGAAAAATCGCAGGTGCTTATCGACGCCCTGCCATATATCCAGAAGTACAATAACAAGATACTTGTTATCAAGTACGGCGGAAACGCCATGACCAACAAGGAGCTCAAGGACGCTGTTATGACGGATATAGTCCTCCTCTCACTGGTAGGTGTAAAGGTAGTCCTTGTACACGGCGGCGGCCCCGAGATAAGCGATATGCTCAAGAAGCTCAACATCGAGAGCAGATTTGTAAACGGTCTCAGATACACCGATGATGCAACTGTTGACGTGGTAAAGATGGTGCTCTCGGGCAAGGTCAATAAGGAGCTGGTACAGCTTCTGGCACAGCACAAGGGCAGCGCTGTCGGTCTCTGCGGCATTGACGGCGAGATGCTCATGGCTGAAAAGAAAAAGACCGATGACGGTCAGGACCTGGGCTGGGTAGGCGAGATAACAAAGGTGAACACCAAGCCTATCACAGACGCCCTTGCAAACGGAAATATCCCCGTTATCGCCACAGTCGCCACCGATGAGGAGGGCAATACATATAACATCAACGCCGATACAGCCGCTGCAAGAATTGCTGCTGAGCTTGGCGCTGAGAACCTTATCCTCATGACCGATATAGCAGGACTTCTCCGCGATAAGGACGACCCGTCCACACTTATCCCCGAGGTAAATGTCAGCGAGGTGCCCTTCCTTAAGAGACAGGGCATAATCTCAGGCGGCATGATACCCAAGATAGATTGCTGTGTTGAGGCTGTCAGACGCGGTGTCAGCAAGACCGTTATCATCGACGGAAGAGTTCCCCACTCTATCCTTATCGAGATACTTTCCAACGAGGGCATCGGCACACAGTTCGTGTGAGGATTGCTTCTCATAAAATAATTTACTTGTATACAAAAAATTTACTTATAATAAAACATCAAACATTGATTTTGACTGCCTTTCAGCGTTATAATAATAGTGTGTCTGAAAAAGTCCGATAGGCAGTCTGCCATAAGGAGGACTTTATGAATACAATAGATAAGTTCAATTCGCACGTTATGCAGTCCTACGGACGCTATCCGCTGGTAATGGAAAAAGGAAGCGGCAGGCACTGTAAGGACGAAAACGGCAGGGAATACATCGACTTCGGAAGCGGCATCGGTACAAATTCCCTCGGCTACTGCGACGAAAAATGGGCTGACGCGGTATGCGCTCAGGTGCGTACCCTCCAGCACAGTTCAAACTACTACTATACGGCGGTTCAGGCGGATTTCGCCGACAGGCTCTGCAATATCTCGGGCTATAAGTCGGTATTCTTCTGTAACAGCGGTGCCGAGGCAAATGAGTGCGCTATCAAGGTGGCAAGGAAGTACAGCTTCGATAAATACGGCAAGGGCAGACATACTATAATAACCCTTGTGAATTCCTTCCACGGCAGGACTATCGCTACCCTTTCCGCAACAGGACAGGATGTGTTCCACAATTACTTCTTTCCGTTCGTAGAAGGCTTCGTGAATGTTACCGCAAATGACATCGATGACCTTGAGGCTAAGCTTGAGGACAAGTCGGTATGTGCGGTGATGCTGGAGTACATTCAGGGCGAGGGCGGCGTCAATAAGCTGGATCAGGCTTTCGTTGACGCGGTCTATGACCTCTGCGCTCCCAGGGACATACTGGTCATCGCCGATGAGGTGCAGACAGGTGTGGGACGTACAGGCAAATTCCTCGCAGGAGACCACTTCGGCAAGAAAGCCGACATAACCACACTTGCAAAGGGTATCGCAGGCGGCGTCCCCATGGGTGCCTGCCTTGTGAATGAGAAGTGCAGCGGAGTTCTGACAGCAGGTACTCACGGCTCTACCTTCGGAGGCAACCCCATTGCCTGTGCAGGCGGTCTGGCTGTCCTTGACAGGATCGAGAGCAAGGGCTTCCTGGAGGAGGTCGGCAAGAAGGCTGAGCTCATCAGGAGCGAGCTTGAAAAGTGCAGCGAGGTGACGGGTATCAGCGGTATAGGACTTATGATCGGCATTACCCTGAAGTCAAAGGACGCCCACGATGTAGCCGCAAAGGCTCTGGAGAAGGGGCTCCTCATACTCACCGCAAAGGAGAAGGTAAGACTCCTCCTGCCGCTGACTATTTCCTACGACGAGCTTAAGGACGGACTGAAAATTCTGATAGAGATACTGGAGGAATGATTATGGAGCTGCAGGTAACAGGCAAGGGCAACAAATACGTAGCCACTGACAGAAACGGCAAAGTCTTGTACAGTGTCAGAAAAAAAGGCTTCAGTTCAAGATATAATCTCATGGACGCAAGCAACTATTATAACCTTTATACTCTCGTTCAGACAGGCGATGACAAAAAGCCTGCATTTACCATAATACTTAACGATAACGTTTTCCTTTCCATGGAGTGCAAGTCGCTTTTTCTCGACCCTACTATCGTGGCAAGAGGCAAGGAGTTTACCTTTGAACTCAGAAGCAAGGACAGAAAGGAATTTGAAATATTCAGAAACGGAAACAGCGTCGGTCATATCCATACGCTCTCGGCTGTAAACGGAGAATTCCAATATGGCATCGAGATCGAAAACACCGCCTTTGACGATTATATTCCGCTTTTCGCCGTGGCTATCGACAAGGCCTTCGGCGAGATGAACAAGTGAGACGACCTAATTTTGAAAGGATAAATATCATGAAACACTTACTTAAAATGCTCGATCTCAGCACAGAGGAGATCATCGACATACTCAACCTTGCAGACCAGCTCAAGTATGAGCTCAAGCACGGTATCCCCCATCCCCACCTGAAGGGAAAGACTCTGGGAATGATCTTCCAGAAGGCTTCCACACGTACCCGTGTTTCCTTTGAGACAGGTATGTATCAGCTGGGCGGATACCCGCTGTTCCTCTCCTCAAACGATCTCCAGATCGGACGCGGAGAGCCTGTTCAGGATACAGCGCGAGTTCTCTCACGCTACCTTGACGGTATCATGATCCGTACCTTTGAGCAGAAGGAGGTCGAGGACCTGGCTCAGTACGGCTCTATCCCGATAATCAACGGACTTACCGATTTCTGCCACCCCTGTCAGGTACTGGCTGACCTTATGACTATCCGCGAGTTCAAGGGCAGCTTTGACGGACTGAAGATGTGCTTCATCGGTGACGGAAACAATATGGCAAATTCTCTCATCGTAGGCTGCCTGAAGGTGGGTATGAGCGTTTCCATCGCCTGCCCCGACGACTATCAGCCTCCTGTTGAGATACTTGAGTTTGCTGCTAAGTACGGCGATAAGTTCGAACTCACAGATTCTCCTATGGTGGCAGCGAAGGACGCAGACGTTCTCGTCACTGACGTATGGGCTTCCATGGGTCAGGAGGGCGAAGCCGAGAAGCGTAAGAAGGCTTTCGCAGGCTACCAGATAAACGATGAGCTCATGGCTCAGGCTCATGCAGACGCTATGGTGCTTCACTGCCTCCCCGCTCACCGTGAGGAGGAGATCACAGAGAAGGTATTCGAGTCTCACGCAAACGAGATCTTCGAGGAGGCTGAGAACCGTCTCCACGCTCAGAAGGCTGTAATGGTAAAGCTCATGGCAGACTGAGCCGTTAAAGACGTATATACGCAGGGTACATCCTGCACAAAGGGGTAAATTCAAGCGGACAGTTTATGGGCTGTCCGCTTTTTGCGAGTGATATGGGGGTATCATTTATGAAAACATTAAGGATAAAATACGTACCGCCAATGATAATGACGATAACGGTGGTGCTGTCTTTCGGACTGTGGCTGCTGCCGATGTGTCTTTCTTACAATGAAAAGATGACGGACTATGCGCTGGTGGGCAGTTTAGTGGGAATGCCAGTCGGTGTAGTGCTGCTGGTGGGAGTGTGCTCAACAAAGGCCCTGGTAAAGCTTGGTGATGACGGCGTTATCAGGTGTATCTGGCTGTTTTACAGCTGGGAGATAGACCTTGCAAAGACGGAGAGCTTTTCCTGCTGCGTACAGCCTCACCGTGCAAGGGGCGGAACGGTGTATTCCCTTGATCTGGTGTTTATAAGCAATAAGGACGGCTATGAAGACGAGAGCAGTCTGAAGGTGAACGTCGGTGCGGAAGAGCTCGGAAAACTGCTGAAGGGCGAAGCCGATGACATTGATATTATGAAGATATACAAGTACGCCGAAGCTCTGTACCCGGATAAGGCGAAGGGGCTGGACGTCGGCGAAGAAAGCATATTCTGATAAATGAGGTGAAACATGAGAGACATCATACTTGCCTGCGTGGGCGGCATTATCGCTCTTGCAGGGGGAGTTTACCTTGCGCGGCTCCTTTACTATAAGAAGTTTGGCGTGATAGCAAAGGCAGAGGTGACGGATGTAGCTGCGGTGGAGAAAAGAGCAGGCGTTTTCAGTTATATAATAGTGACTGCCAAGCGTATCAGCCACTATACCCACACACTAAGTTATGAAGTGAACGGAAAAGTCTATCAGGAGAAGGACGGCGCAGCATACACCCAGCCGCTGAAAATAGGTTCCACCCACCTGATACTCTGCGATCCCAGGGACCCGAAAAAGTTCAAGTTCGAGGCAGATGTCAGCAGGCATATTACCATTGCGGCAGTTCTGGTGGTCATGGCGCTGATATTCATGGCAAGATTTCTGCTGCTGAAGTGATCGCGGCATATGAAACAGCATATGGAGTAATAATAGATAAAAAGCTCACGATTCAACCGCTGCTTTTTTAGTTGACAAAACCTTCCTGCCGTGCTATAATAAATAAGTCGCCTCGAGGGGACGCGAAGAGTAAGCCTGCTGGCGCAGCATGGGAGCGAAACCGAGAAGATGGAGACGAAAAAATCACAGAAAAAATTTTCAAAAAGGTATTGACAAAGAAAAGGAACTGTGATATAATAGTTAAGCTGTCTCGAAGAGAGATAGCGAAGACAGCATCTTGAAAATTGAACAATGCGAATAAAAAAGTAACGACCCTTGAGATTCCTTTATGAGAATAAAGGGAAGTCAAGAAAAGACTTTAAAAAAACA
>JAKPUQ010000183.1 GCA_029572815.1 Bacillota bacterium
GATGGAGCCGCCCTGCAGGAGCATATCTGTGATATAGACTGTACCGGTGCAGTCTGTCACGCATACCCGTATGGTGATCTTTGTAACGCGGCCATACTGAGGAGAGATATCCTGTGCCATGTGTGTATAAGAAGCCATAGAAATCCCTCCTTCAGATCAGGTCTATAAATCGTGTTTCCGTTGTTCCGTCCTCGTATTCAAAGGTCACCTCAATGCCCACCTGTCCATTCGTACCTTTTGAGAGATTTTCGGAGGCAATCTGCGCCGAAAAGGTATAGCATTGCCGGTTGGCGGGCGTTATGGTCTGTGAAAGACTCTTTGTGGTATTCAGAGCACCTTCGCACTTGAAGGAAGCTGTGCCGGATACGCCATTATCTGTATCTACGCTAAATCCGGAGTTTTGCCAGTAGGTAAGGCCGGAGTCTGCTCTGGAATTACGCAGGTGATTAAACGGCACCAGATCCTTCATTTCCTGACTGTCTATCAGATCAGTTGACTCCAGCGTATCGGCGGCACTGTCCCAGCGAGAGGAGGAATCGCCCAGCTCCCGGAGCGTGGTGGAAAGCTCCAGCACCGTATTCCACGGCTCCTGCAGGTTGTATTCCCTGCGGACGATTCTGGTCTTTACAGACAGGTTCAGGTCGTCATCCTTCACCATGACCGTATCGCCCAGCTCCCATGTTTCATGTTCATAGCCGGTCAGTACCGACAGATCCATCGCCTTTAGCACATAGGAGATACGCGGAGAGGCGTAGTCCGCCAGACGCATGTTGGCATATTCCAGCATCTGATAGGGATTGGTGAAGTTCGAGCAATCCAGCGTAGCAATTCGTATCTCGGAGGTGTATGTCGTGTCCTGCACATACTCGTTGCCGCCATTTATCGAAGCAAAGGTCATGCCGTCCTTGCCGTAGGCATAAAGCCTTGTAATCAGGCCGGTCGTATCAATGACGCGCTGGATGGATTTCATATTTTTCTTGTAGCAGAACAGCACACCGGAGTCCTCACCGGAGAAGGTCAGGAGCTTCACGATCCTGTTTGCGTTATCAAAAATCAGGTCGCCGCCGTGAATGTTCTGTACTGCCCGCAGGATCGCCAGCGCGTTTTTCTCAGAACAAGTCCAAGTACGCTTTGTGGAGACA
>JAKPUQ010000198.1 GCA_029572815.1 Bacillota bacterium
CCAAAAGCTCAAACAGAAGTACACCCGTGAAGCGGTGGACGATTATCACCGTGGTGTATTTCTCATGGGCCGCACGGCAACTGATGCTGTCAAGGGTGTTCACAATCATCTGAAAACAAAAAAACAGTACAAGCTCGAAAAAGCAAAGTTACAGCTAAAGAAAGCCGATAACAGGCTATATAAGGCGAAAACACAAAAGCCGAAAATGGCTGCGACTAAGGCTGACCTGAAACAAGCGAAAGCTGAATACAAAGCAAAGGTAAAGCCTGCCCACGGCAATAAGCTCCGCAAGGCGATGAACAAGCGCCGATTGCAGGCGTATAAGCAAACAAAGCGTGAACTGAGGTTCGAGCGTAAACAGCTCAGGACAGAAAACAAGTTCCGTACCAAAGAGCTGAGGAATCAGCAGAAAATTGCACATCTCAGCAATCCGGGACTGCTTGCACTGAAGCCTGCCACATATACCGCAGGCAGAATGAAAGCATCCGCTTGGCAAAAGGCAGTCAACGAAGATCAGGACAACGATTTTCTCCACGCTATCGACTCAGCAAAACGCAGAGTTGTAGAGCCTGCGGCACAGAAAGTAAGTAAGCCTCAGCATTTGCAGAAAAAGGAAAAACAACGTGACCGTCTGAATGACAAGAAGTCGAAGTCCAATAACCGCCTGAGCCGTCAGGAAAGCAAGCTGAAAGACAAACATGACAGCTACAAGAAGCGGAAAAAGCCGAAGCCGAAAAAGAAGAAAGGTGCTAAGGACACGATTTCCGCAGCACTGAAAGCTACTTGGAAATTCGTGAAGAATGTCTATGAGAGCGAAGTCAAGAAGTTCTTTCTTTGCTTGGCGATACCAGTCATTGTGATATTGCTTGTATTTGCGATATTTACAATGATATTCTCGGCAACTTCTTCGCACAGCGGTTTCACCCTCGGCACTTATGCGGCGCAGGATTATGATTTATCCGAAGCGGAGAAATACTACACGGAGCTTGCCTATAACCTCAATCAGAAGATACGCAAGGTCGGCAGTTCCGCTGACTGGCAAAACGGTCTTGCAGCTTTCGGTGCAAATACGGGCGACCTCTCCGATACCCCCGATGAATGGGTGTGGGGACGTTCCTCGGTCTATGACTTTGATCCGGTGTATGACTTCGATACCTATAAGCTGTGGTCATTCCTCTGTGCTTATTACTATGATTTCGATGCCGATAACGATGATATTTACTATTGGGAGTTCGACGGCGATACAGAAGATCTGCTTGAAGAAATTTTCAATGAGGAATATGAGTTCGTCTATTGGTACGATAATCAGTCCCGATGGGAGGAGCTTTCCCCATACAACTATTGGGGTGGCGGTAATGCTTCATCGGGAACATATTACAGAGCTGAGAAAGATGCATATATCTATGACGGGCAGCCGTACAGATACCGCTTCAAGCCGATTGCGATAACATCGGAGCTTTCGCAGTATGAGGACGATGACGGCTATCTCTGCATTACAGACGGCTATCGTGTGCTTGATGCACAGAACGATTACAAAGAAACAGGCTTCTTTATCATGGATCACCGTTGGTATTCCGGCACAAGCCACCCGTTCTACTACAT
>JAKPUQ010000206.1 GCA_029572815.1 Bacillota bacterium
ATCTCGCCCAGTTGACCGCGAGATGACAACGCCGCTGTTCCTTCTCCGATGTGTGCAGATCGGGCTGACACTCTCCGACCTTGATCTGCTCACCATCGGAATGGTCAACGAAATGTTCATTGAAAAGGATAACGATGAAGCAACCTACGAATATAAAGCGACGCAGGACGATTTCGACCGATTTTAAGCCTATTAGCAGCCTTTTTCGGATACTCCTCGGATTATCTATCTACTCCTTCGGTGTCTATCTGACGATTTACTCAAACATCGGTCTCGCACCGTGGGACTGCCTCGGCATGGGTATTGCAAAGCATACTCCGCTGGACTATGGCAGTTCTATGGTGCTGATCGGTGTCTGTGCTATAGTGATACAGCTCATCCTGCAAGAGCGTATCGGCTTTGCAACGCTGTTTGATGCACTGATAACCGGACGGCTCACACAGTTCTTTATCGACATATCCCCGTATCCCGAAAACCACAGCCGGTGGCTCGGTATCATTTTCATGCTGTTCGGATTCCTGTTTATATCTCTGGGGATGTATGTGTATATGTCTGCTGAATGCGGCTGCGGTCCGAAGGACGGACTTCTCGTTGCAATCGGAAAGCAAATGCCGAAAATTCCAATCGGCGTGGTGGAAATTATACTATGGGCGGTTGTGACCCTTTTCGGCTGGATGCTCGGAGGCACTGTCGGTATTGGTACACTCATTTCTGTCCTCGGCGCAGGTGCTGTGATGCATCTGTTTTACACTGTGATTCATTTCGAGCCGAGAAAACTGCGGCATAGGAGTATAAAAGACACATTTTCTATTCTGTTTGACTGGGGGTGATACCGTATGGCAGGCAGAATCAAGGGCATTACCGTTGAAATCAACGGTGATACTACGAAACTATCCAAAGCACTGCAAAGTGTCGATAAGAACATCAAGAACACGCAGACGCAGCTCAAAGATGTCGAAAAGCTGCTGAAGCTCGATCCGACCAATACGGAACTGCTTGCTCAGAAACAAAAGCTGCTCGGTCAGGCAGTGCAGGATACCAAGACACGACTTGATGCACTGAAAAAGGCAAGCGAACAGGCTGCAAAAACCAAGGACAACTACGATTCGTGGAAGGCGAAATACGACCCGATCAAGCAGAAGATCACCGAGACCGAAGCCAAGCTGAAAGACCTCAAGGAACAGGCAAAAACTGCGGATGAACAGCTTGCCAAGGGTGAGATCTCGCAGGAGAAATACGATGCACTGCAAAGGGAGATCAAGGAAACGACAGATGAACTGTCCTGTCTGAAACAGCAGGCTAAGGATGTATCTGACGAGTTCGGAAATCCGATCAGTCCTGAACAGTATGATTCCCTCCAGCGTGAGATCGTTGAGACGGAACAGGAGCTTCAGAACCTGCAAACCGAAGCAGAAAAGTCGCATACAGCACTGGTAAAGCTCGGTGAAGCAGGTGCCTCTCTCGAAAAAGCCGGTGACAAGATCGCAACCGTCGGTACGAATCTGACGAAATATGTCACTGTGCCTATCCTTGGAGTCGGAACTGCTGCTGTGAAAACGACAGCGGATTTCGATGCGTCCATGAGCAAGGTCGCTGCTGTATCAGGTGCGACCGGCGAGGATTTTGATGCCCTGCGTGCAAAAGCCCGTGAGATGGGTTCTCAGACAAAATTCTCCGCATCAGAAGCTGCTGACGCCATGAACTATATGGCAATGGCAGGCTGGAAAACCGAGGATATGCTGAACGGTGTCGAGGGTATCATGAACCTTGCCGCCGCATCCGGTGAAGACCTCGCAACCACCTCAGATATTGTAACCGATGCACTGACAGCTCTCGGCATGACAGCCGGAGACTCCGCACATTTCGCAGACATCCTTGCAGCGGCATCGAGTAATGCCAATACCAATGTGGCTCTCATGGGCGAGAGTTTCAAGTATGTTGC
>JAKPUQ010000008.1 GCA_029572815.1 Bacillota bacterium
GCGTGAATGAGCGTATCGGCGCACTGGAAAGCAAGATCATGAAGCTCGCCCGTCCCGAAACCCACTATGAGGAGCAGTCCAACGACCAGCTCGATGCTTCTATGGTTCTCACAGGCGACAAGCTCGGTGAAATGGTGCAAAACGGCACTATGGATATGCCTTCTCTTGCTGAGGGTGCTGTGCAGGCTGCACAGGAGGTCGAAACGCTTGACAGATCACAGGTCGCTTCGATTGCTGACAAGCTCGTTGACCAGCCGCTTGCAAGTGCCGAAATGCAGATGGAAGATGATTACAACATGATCGACGGCATCATCAACAACGGCAGCAAGGAGGACATTGACAAGGCAAAAGCAGAGCTTGCAGAGGGTATCAAGTCTATGGAAAGCCTTGCGGACAATCCTTTTGTTTCTGAGGAAGTCCGTGCTTCTGCGGCTGATGAGCTTGCAAAAATGAAGAAACAGCTTGAACTGCTTGACAGCGCCGATGAAGTCCAGGTGGATAGCTGGCTCTCAGCTATGATCGAGAATGGCGATGCTGTTCTTACCGATGACGGTGGTTTTAAGGTGAACCCTGAATATTATAAGGAATTGCCCCGTGGTGATCGTCATGTGGAAACTATGACGGAAGTTCAGGCGGTCGAGGTCATGTCCGCACTGACTGCCGCAGGAGTGGCATATTCTGCTGCCACTAAGGGTGAGGATAAGGTCGGCATTACCGTTTCAAAGCAGGATGTTCCTGTGCTGAATGATGTGATGTACGCATCTATCGGCAAGATCGCCCATACAGAAGCAGCGAAAGAGAACGGCGGTAAAGGCGAAAAGGGCAAGTATCAGACGATCAATCCTGAATACTATGCTTCGCTCGGCAAGGAAGATAAGCACACCCGTGTTGAGCCTATCGGTACTGCAAGAAAAATCGTGGCAGAGCTGCAAAAGCAGAATATCCCGTATTCTGCGGTAGTTCGCAAGAATGATACGGTAGCGGTCACGGTATCTAAGGCGAACTCTCAGGCATATAAGCAGATTGAAAGTGCCGTAAAGGGTGAACGTGCCGTAGAGTTCGTTAACTCGGACTTTTTCAAGGCACTCCCGAAACAGGAGCGTTTCACACAGCGTATGGACGAGGGGCAGGCTCGGAAGAAGTCGGCAGAGCTGACCGCAAAGGGCGTGGAACATTCTGCGGTGTTCGGCGGTGAGAAGTCTGCCGTCACGGTCGCAAAGAAGGACTCGCAGAGAGCTTTCTTTTCCCGCGGCAAGATGCAGCGTGATGCCCAGCGTATCAGCAGTCGTGGACAGCAGAAACCTCAGCAGAGAGAACAGACACCCAAAAAGAGAAAGAATCAGGGGCTTGAATAAATGCGTGTAACAGATGAACAGAAAGAAAGGGCGGCATACGTCAATCTTCCTCAGTTCCTCATGGCTCACGGCTTTGACCTGAAAAAAGTCGGCAGAGAGTATGTGTGGAAGGATCACGATAGCCTGCACATCAAGGATAACGGTCCGGGTGAACGTGGTCAATGGTATCGTTTCAGTGAGAGTAAGGGCGGAGACAACATCGGATTTCTGCGTGAATACATGGGAATGTCCTTTGTTGATGCGGTCGAAGCCCTCACGGGCGAACACATTGACCGCACCTACACTCCGTCCCGCACATATGAACCGAAACCTGTACAGCAAACGGCAAGGGAGCTTTCCCTTGCCGAAGCTGATAATGCAAGGCGTGTGTTTGCGTACCTGTGCAAGACCAGAGGGCTTGACTATGACCTTGTGGCTTCACTTGTGAGACAGGGTGTGATCGCTCAGGAAGAAAAGACAGGAAATGT
>JAKPUQ010000019.1 GCA_029572815.1 Bacillota bacterium
AATCGAAAACCAGAGACGAGTCCTCACAAACTATGTAAACGAACAGGGCTGGTCTATCTATGACGAGTATGTTGATGACGGAATTTCGGGCGTGTCTTTTGACCGCCCAGGGGTCCAGAGAATGCTCGATGATGCAAAGGCTGGCAGGATAAATCTTATCATCTGCAAGGATATGAGCCGTTTCGGAAGAAACTATATCCAGGTCGGACAGTATGTAGATTACCTGTTCCCGATGTACAATATCCGTTTCATTGCACTGACCGACAACATTGATACCCTCAACAGCGACAGTGCTTCAATGGATATGCTCCCGATCATGAATGTTTTTAATGAGTGGTACGCCGCCAACACTTCAAAGAAGCTCCGTGCCGTGTTTGAGAGCAATGCAAGGTCGGGCAAGTATAAATGCACCTATTGTGCATACGGCTATTTCAAGAGCGATGACGGCTTTAATACTCCGATCATTGATCCGTATGCCGCCGCTATCGTCCGCCGTATTTTTGAGATGAGGGCTAAGGGCTTCAACCCGAAAAAGATAGCCGATATTCTCAATGCAGAGCATATTCCCACGCCGTCTGATTATCAGTATCAGCGGCTTGGCAAGCCGAATCCCCATAACACCTCGCACCTTTGGGGCAACATCAATGTTCAGCGTATTCTGAAAAATCCGATCTACCTCGGCAAGCTCGCTCAACTGCGTACCACCTCGGTGAGCTACAAGAACCACAAGATCGTTCAGAAACGCCCGGAGGATTGGGCAGTGGTCGAAAACAACCACGAACCAATCATCACGCAGGAGCTTTGGGACAAGTGTCGTGAGATCGACAGATCGGTGAGCCAGGGCAAGCGTGACCATAAGGGTGTTACTGCTCCGCTTTCGGGTTTCCTTTACTGCGATTCCTGCGGTTCAAAAATGCGGCAGCACAACGGCGGCAAGGGCTGTAAGCCTGCCTACACCTGTGGTCTGCATAGCCGCTGTGGCGGTGATGTGTGTTCTACGCACTTCATCAAGCAGTATCTTATTGAAGCCACGGTGCTTGCGGATATTCAAGCGAAAAGCCGTATGGTACTGCGTGAAGCAGATGCAAAAGCAAGGTTTATGGCATACAAGTCCAGACAGCACGAAAGCCGTTCCGCTGAGGAAAAGAAGCGTGAAGCTGAGGTCAGGAAAAGACTTGATGAGCTTGACAAGCTGATTCAGGGTATCTATGAGGATAAAGTCCTCGGTCGTGTTCCCGAAGAGGTTTGTATCAATCTGCTTGAAAAGTACAGCACCGAAAAGAAGTCGCTCTCTGCGGAGTACGAAGTGATCTTGGAGCGTGAAAAGACTGACAAGCAGGACGAAGCCGATGTGGACGAGTTCATGAGCCGTCTGCGTAAGTATGCAGGAGCTACGGAGCTTACAAGAGAGATGTGCCTTGATCTGATCGGCTATGTGACCGTTGACAAGAACACGGGTGATCGTTCAAAGCCCCGAAAAATCCATATCTATTACAAGTTCCTTGATAAGGAGCTTGCTGACAAGCATAACGCCCTTGCGTGAGTGAGGGCGGTTTATTCCAACAATTTATAGTGTCCATAAGTGTTCCTTACATTGTTCAGGAAAAATACCTGGTCTTCGGCATTTTTCGCAGAATAGTTGATAAGCACATAGAACACATGACCATCCTTCGTTGTCACAGCGATGAACTGCATTTCTTCCGTATTGTAAATGATCTGTTCCGACTTGATAAGGGTAGCGTTGCCGTCCGTATCATAATAGGGATCGCCGTCATAGTCGGTATTGACCTCCGTTGTCCCTGCCTCGGCAAGGTCGCTCATGACCTCACGGAACTTCTCCATATCATCGGCAGTTACCGTTGTAACAGAGCTATCGTCCGCAGGCTCAGAAGTCGTTGTTTCCGTAGTCTCCACAGAGCTATCATCATCGACAGCAGTAGTCTCGGCTGTTCCTTCCTCGGCAACCGTCTTTTCCGCAGCTGAAGCGGTCACACCGCCGACGCTTGCTGTTGCGAGCATAAATGCTGCAAGCATAGCGCTAAAAAATCTTGCTTTCATTTGTTTCCTCCTCGGAATTTGTATTTATCGTAATTTCGCCTTTTGCAAGAGCTTCAAGCATATCGTCCGTGATACCCTGTGAACGCAGTCGCATAAGCGTATCATGCTCTTTTGTAACGAGCGTGTTTACGTCCTTGATCTCACAGCTAAAGACCACAGCAAGCTGAGAGTGTTCAAGCACCCTTGCTTCGGACTCCAGTTTTGCAAGTTCCTCTTTGTCGGATTGCATACGCTTTCGCAGGAAGTCCTGACGCTGGTGATTTTCAGCTATTTTTTTGTCTATTCGCTCCATAGCTCCTCCTTTAGTACAGCACAAGGCGAGGATCAATATAGTCCCAACCGTAGCCGTCAGTATCTATGTAAACGTGGAAATTGACATTTCCTGCCGTTGTTTTTGCGAAGTCCTGTCCGTCATTGACCGTATCGCCCTCGGAAAAGCCGCTTAACAGCACGGCGTTTGCGATAGTGACCTCGGTATCACGCTTCGTTCCTCCCGTACCGTCATACCAATACTCCACATCGTCCTTGCGGACAGTGATCTTGTTCTCACCGGTATCGACATCGGTGATCTTACATTTGAATGGAGCTTTCAGCGTATCGCCGTTGCTGCAATAGACCTTGATACCCTGATACAGTCCGTCACTATCTTCATTCCAACCAGTCATTTCGTACCCGAACTCACGCTTTAGCGAGTAGTTACGGACAGTAGGCCCCGGAAGAAGATTGTGAAGTGTCTGATGATTGCCGTACATCGTGCCGGAGCCGTCCGTGCCCACAAGCAGGCTGTAATACTGCAAGCGTTCATCGGAATGCGACATACTGCCGAGCTTTTCAGCTATGACCTCGTCAAAGGTCTTGTTCTGCTTCACGTTGTAGTAGAGTTTGCATTCTGTTTTCCAGTATTGCTTCTGTACATATCCGTACAGTGCGGAGCAATCATCGTCACCGAGCCAAGCTCTTGCATCAGCTTCGGTAATCATGAACCACGCATCATCATCTGTCCAACCGTAGAACGAGCGGTATTGATTGTTTCCGTCATGATTGCGGAAGAAGAAGTTTCCGTCACCGTCTATCCAGTAGAACGGCGATACCGTATGTGCGCCGTCTGCAAAATAACGGTTATCAAGCACATAATAGCCTGTCAGAGCATAGCTCTTATTGGCATTCAGCACCCGGTAATTGCCGTTCAGGTAGCAGTAACCATCACCGTCAAGATACTGTCCAAGCTCTGAAGTGTAGGAAGTTGGCTTGAACTTGTATGTCCATGAACCGTTGCTTTTGCTTGCGGACTGTTCGCAGTAGTAATAACTGCCGTCCGTACTGCTTCCGCCGCCGAAATAGACATAATCGTCAAGTTCCTCCCAACGGGATTGATTGTCATACCAATACACAAACTCATATTCATCATCGAAGATTTCTTCAAGCAGATCTTCTGTATCGCCGTCAAACTCCCAATAGTAAATATCATCGTTATCAGCATCGAAATCGTAGTAATAAGCACAGAGGAATGACCACAGCTTGTAGCAGTCAAAATCATACTGCGGAGTCCAGTCATAAACCGAGGATTGTCCCCATACCCATTCATCAGGGGTATCTTCCAAGTCGCCGGTATTCGCACCGAATGCCGCAAGTCCGCTTTGCCAATCCGTAGAACTGCCGACCTTTCGTATTTTCTGGTTGAGGTTATAGGCAAGCTCCGTGTAATATTTCTCAGCTTCACTCAGGTCATAATCCTGCGCTGCATATGTGCCGAGCGTAAAACCGCTGTTGGAGGAAGTAGCTGAGAATATCATCGTCAATATCGCAAATACAAGCAATATCACAATGACAGGTATCGCCATAGTAAGAAAAAACTTCTTGACCTCAGCCTCGTAGACATTCTTCACGAATTTCCAAGCCGCTTTCAGAGTCGCCGAGATCGTGTCCTTTACGCCCTTTTTCTTTGACTTCGGTTTGGGTTTCTTCTTCCGCTTCTTGTAGCTGTCATGTTTCTCTTTCAGCTTGCTTTCCTGACGGTTCAGCTTCTTGTCGGATTTGCTCTTTTTATCGCTCAGGAGATCACGCTGTTTCTCCTTCTTATGCAATCGCTGGGGCTTGCTCACTTTCTGAGCAACAGGTTCAGCGATACGCCGTTTTGCGGAGTCGATAGCATGAACAAAATCGTTGTCCTGATCTACGTTGACCGCCTTTTGCCAAGCCGATGCCTTCATTCGTCCTGCGCTGTATGTGGCTGGCTTCAATATCAGCAGTCCCGGCTTACTGAGCTTTGCGATCTTCTTCTGATTGCGGTATTCCTTGACACGGAATTTGTTTTCCGTCACGAGCTGTTTTTTCTCAAATTTCAGCTCGCGCTTTGTTTGCTTGTAGGCTTGCAGCCGGCGCTTGTTCATTGCCTTGCGGAGCTTATTTCCGTGTGCAGGCTTTACCTTTGCCCGATACTCCGCTTTCGCTTTCCGCAGATCGGCGGAATTGGCACAGAGCTTCGGACGGTTCGTTTTTGCCCGATACAGCTTGTTATCCGCCTTTTTGAGCTGTAACTTTGCCTTTTCGAGCTTGTACTGCTTCTTGGTTTTCAGGTGACTGTGAACGCCCTTGACAGCATCAGTCGCCGTCCGTCCCATGAGAAATACTCCACGGTGATAATCGTCAACCGCTTCACGGGTATATTTCTGTTTGAGTTTGCTGCGGACTTCACGCTGGGCAGTATCCGATACTTTCAGCCCTACCGTTTCTGTCGCAAGAGCCGTATCTACCGCCGTCTGCGCTACATCATGTACTGCAAAATTGACCGCACGGGCATTCGCCTTGAACAGCTTGCCCTTAAAGGTCTTAGGCTGCCATGATTTGATCGTCCTTGTGACCGAGGGAGCATCACCCGTAATACGGTATTTTGCATTTGCAAACTTGTGAATGATACCCCCTGCCGCCGTGGTGCGTTTTCTCACCACGAAGGATATGGGCACGGGTATGAAAGCGACCTCTGCTGTTCTGTTCACGGCGGAAGTCTATCTGAAACTGCTTCGACCGTCTGCTGACTTTATCGAAACGCGCCTGCGCTCTGCGGAGGTTATTTTCTTTTCGTTGTAAGCTCATAAATCCTCCATTCTGCGCAGTTTATGCAAGGTCAGCGGGACGGGTTGTCATAAGGCGATACATCTGCGTATCCTGCGGAAATTTATCCGTAAACGGCAGTAACACCTTATCATAACGGATAAGTCCTTCGCCCGGACCGCTGTTCGTGACATACTTCATCTGCTCTTTGGAAATGTGCAGTTTCTCGGCAAGAATGTCCCTGTCACCGGCTGCCTGATTGAGCATATACACGAAGTCCGAGTTATCAAAGATATTCTCGACCTCCTGAGAAGAAAGCAAGTCCTTGACATTCTGCGTGATACCCGTAGGACAGCCGCCCCACTTACGGAAACGCTTCCAAATCTCTGCGGAATACTTTGCAGTCTGTTCCTCTTTGAGAAGCAGATGGAACTCGTCGATATAGTAGCGAGTGATCTTTTTCTTTTCACGGTTAGCGGAAACTCTGTTCCATACGGTATCCTGAACAATAAGCATACCGACCTTTTTGAGCTGATTGCCAAGCTCCTTAATATCAAAGCAGATGATACGGTTTGTCATATCAATGTTAGTGCGATGATTAAAGAGGTTCTGGCTGCCGTTTACGAACATTTCAAGGGAATTGGACACTCTCAGAGCGACTTCACCCTCGTTTTTCAGTTCACGCTGTAAGTCCGAAAGTAGCGGCATCTTCTCGACAGTAGGCTCATTTTCAATGAAGTGCTTATATATACGCTGTACGCACTTATCTATAATTGAACGCTCCTCAGAAGAAAGACCATATCTGCCGCCGACAATGATCTCACACAGGGAGATAAGGAAGTCGG
>JAKPUQ010000020.1 GCA_029572815.1 Bacillota bacterium
TGAAGGCAATATCGAGATGTGCGGTGCTGGTTTCCATTTCTGCCGAAAGCTTGTCGATTGCTTCAATTACTATCCGTTCAATAAAAATAACAAGGTCGCAGAAGTTGAAGCCCTTGGCAATACTGAAACAAGAGACGATAAATCGGTGACTGACTGTATCAAGATAATTAAAGAGCTCTCGTGGTTAGAAGTTCTTGAGAAAGCAAATGAAGGATCAGATTGCACTGGTTATGCCAACAGCGGAGACCACAACAGCGGAAACCACAACAGCGGAGACTGCAACAGCGGAAACTGCAACAGCGGAGACTGCAACAGCGGAGACCACAACAGCGGAGACTTCAACAGCGGAAACCGCAACAGCGGAAACTGCAACAGCGGAAACCGCAACAACGGAAATTGGAACAGCGGAGACTGGAACAGCGGAGACTGGAACAGCGGAGACTTCAACAGCGGAAACCGCAACAGCGGAGACTGGAACAGCGGAGATTGGAATTCGACTAACTTTTCCGCTGGATTTTTCAATTCCATTGAACAGCCATTATATATATTCAACAAGCCTACTGATATGAGCAGAGACGATTTCAATAAACTACTTGCTGTAAGAGCAATGCGTCGGAAATATGAAAATAACTGGTGGATATACTCAGATAATATGACTGATGAAGAAAAGGCTAACCACCCCGAACATGAGACAACTGGCGGTTATCTGAAAACAGTTGACTTCAAAGCGGCTTGTGCTCTGATGTGGGATAATATGACTGTAGAAGAAAAGCAGGCTGTTACGGAATTACCAAATTTTAATTCAGATATTTTTGAAGAAATAACAGGAATTAAGATATAACTAAACGCTTCTACAATTCGTACACCAATCGTTGACGGCGAACTGAGAATCAGATAGGAGAACACAAGATGATAGGAGCATTATTTGTACTTGTACTGCTTGGATTCATATACATCCAGGCGTACTGCATCATGCGTATTACTGAGCGCATCAAGTGGCTCAGAGGAAGGAAGAAGAAACAATGACCAGAAGGGATAAAGCAGCACAGCTTCTCGCTCGTCTTATACAGATGCACAGACCAATGACATTTAAAGAGGTAGAAGATATAGAATATGGCTGCTCCGAAGCGGAGCTGGACTTCTATTACTTCTGGATTTGTGAGGGCGGAATGAGGAGGTTGAGGTATGACAGAGCTTAAAATCAAAGAACAGAAGGCAATCGAGGCTTTGAAGATGTTCGAGCCAGAGGACGAACCGTATTATCTGTGTTACAGCGGCGGTAAGGACAGCGACGTTATCCGCATTCTGGCTCAGCTTGCAGGCGTAAAG
>JAKPUQ010000029.1 GCA_029572815.1 Bacillota bacterium
GATGCTTGGTTCTTGGTATCTCCGACAGATACCCATATCTGGAACAGCGGTCTGAACGATGTGTGTATGTACGGCTACTATGAGAAATACAAGTGGAAAACGGAGTGCAAGCTCTACTATAACGTAAAGCAGAACAAGACCTTTGATGAGGTCATTGCCGATAAGCTCGGCAGTATGTCACATTCCGATGAACGCTTGCAGTATTACAGTCTGCTGATCGGTACGGACGGCTCTGCTTCGATGTACGGCAATCACCAGACTTTGCATAATCTTCTTCCGGGTGCAACGATTCGTGATTACTCGCTGAAACGGGAGTTTGGCTATGAAATGACGGGTTGGAACACCGACAGCGACGGGCTGTATCAGGGTATCAAGGTGTACTGCACCAATGGCGATAAGCTCAAAGCTCCGTTCAAGGGCAAGATCACCGATGTTGATACCGACGATAACAAGATCACAATACGCAAGGACGATGTGGAGTATTGGTATGACGGTACGGGCGGAACTGAGCGTGATACGGAAGTCACCATTGCTAATGCTGTGCTTCTGAGTGGCTTCTCTGAGGGCGATACGGTCAATGACGGACAGGAGTTTGCAAAAACAACAGCAGGAAATGTAAATTTCCATATTTATATAGACACTGACGGCTACGGTTGGGACTACATTGATCCCCGACTGGTGCTGTATTGACGGAGGTGCGAATGGCTCTATACGATGCGAAGATCGAAAAAAACTGCAAAAAGGTAGAGCAGCTTGAACGGAATATCAAGCGTGATACAGAGGAACGCAGACGGCTTCTCTCCGAAATTGACAGACTGCGTTACCTCTCGCTCTGCGAAAAGCTGAACTGTCAGGGAGAGGAATTAGAAACCGTCCTCGCCAGAGAACATGAGCAGATCCAGAACATGAAGGCTCGTGGAATGACCGATGATGAGATCGACCATCTCGGCAAAGGCGGCAATGACGGTAAATACGAAGATCAAATGAGTTTTTACTCTGAGGAGGACGATGATGAAAACAAGAATGCTTAGTGCTGTTATGGCAGCATTTATGCTTGCAACTGCAAGTGTGGGCGGTATTACCGCTTCTGCCGCTGAAAAGGCTTCTGCCGGAGAGGATACGGCTGAAACTACTGCGGTCGATGAGGACAGCTCGGCAGATACTACGGAGACAACTGCCGATACAGCGGAAAGCTCCGATACTGAGGAGACTTCTTCTGTTTCAGAAGATAATACCGACGATATGGAGAAGTTCCGTGAGGTCATGAGCGACCTTGCCGAAGCAGGAACAACAGAGGTCGCTCCTGACTATTACGGTGATGATTACTATGATACGGACGGTAATGCTACGCTTATCAAGTCCGAAAGAATTGTCTACAATTCCGAGGAAATGCAGTTCATCGCCGTTACTACAAAGGACGGTCATGTGTTTTATGTGCTGATAAACTATTCGGCACAGAATGCCGAGGACCAGGTATTTTTCCTGAACAAAGTTGACGACTATGATCTGTACGCACTTCTCTACGCCGGAGCTGAGGACGATGATGAGAAAAAGAAAATCACGCCCGAACAGGCAGCTCAGGCGGCTGAAAAGGC
>JAKPUQ010000050.1 GCA_029572815.1 Bacillota bacterium
GCAACGTCGAACTGGGAACAAAACATCGTGGATGCCCTTTTATGGCGCGCTTCAACTATTTCAAGCAGATCACGGGCCTCGTTCTCCTTCAAAGAGAAGAGCAGCCATTCGTCCAGAATAAGAAGCTTTACCTGTTTATATTGCTTTATTACCTTTCGATACGTACCGTCACCGCGGGCGATGGCCAGCTCAGCGAATAGTTCCGGCAGACGCACATACCTGACGGAATAGAAATTTCGGCTGGCCGCCATTCCCAGTGCACAGGCAATATAAGTCTTCCCGCTCCCGGTCGCGCCAAGAATGCGCAGATTATGATTTTCCTCAATATATGCGCACGTAGACAGTCTTGCTATCTGAGTCTTATCCAGTTTCCTGTCAGGATGGTATTCGATATTTTCTATGCAGGCACCAGGAATCGAATAATTAGCCTTCTGTATCAGCCTGGTCAAACGGTTGCTTTTTCGTGCTGACCATTCTGAATCAACGATCATGCCGAAGCGCTCTTCAAATGACATTTCCGCAAAGCATCCGTTTTTGATCTGTTCGTCAAAAGACTGTGCCATTACGGAAAGCCTCATCTCATGCAGCTTGGATATAGTATTGTTATCCAGCATTATCCGTTCCTCCTGTAGTATCCTGCTCCGCGCGTAAAGCCGTACTGTTCTGTCTTTTCTTTTGCCGCATCCTCATTCTTCTCTGTCTCCTGCGTAAGTTTATCCTGGCCTGATATAAGGATGGCCTGTATGTTCTTAAGGCTGGGGCAGGAAGTAAATGACAGTGCCTTCTCACATGATGCCTCAAGGCGTATGGCTGAATATTTATCCGCAAGTTTGAGCATAGCCATGCATGACTTGTATCCCTGCTGTTCTATCCTGTATCTGCTTAACAGCAGACGGATCACGGCAGCTGTGTTCTCACCTATCTTCTCAGCCCACCTGATGAAGCGTTCCGAATCCCAGGAGACGTAATTCTTATGATTAGGCGGCATATGCCCTTCATTGGTGCTATATTGGTTGATATGACCATATAACCTGCGATGGGACGCTATACGGTTTCCCTCGAAGAATATCTCGACCATATTCTTCGTAAGGCGCACGTCCACTTTACGTTTGATGTACTCGTACGGTACGGAGTAGTTGTGGTGGTCTGTGCTGATATGGTAGTTATACTGTACGGTGGCTATTTTCCAGGTCGCAAGTTCATATGGGTGCGGCGGCAGAGGCAGCAGGAATATCTTTTCTTCGGAGAATGCCGCTGCCCTGCTGCCCTCTTTCTTCTGAAAGGGTTTGTTGTTGAATTCAATGAGCTTTTCAGCTATCGCTTCATTCAGTTCATGGAGGGAGAGAAACTGGATGTTACGCAAAGATGCAAGTATCCATGTTGAAACGATCCCGACAGAACATTCAACTGTGGCCTTGTCCCGAGGAGACCTTGGACGGGCAGGTATTACCGCTGTGCCGTAATGCTCGGCAAGTTCAAGATATGTCCTGTTGATCACAGTTTCGCTTTTAGATACACTCGTTACTCCGGTTTTAAGGTTGTCCGGCCTGAGTATTCGCGTTACTCCGCCAAAATATTTGTACGCGTTGACATGGGCGGTGGTCCAACTTTCCTGATTCTGGGAGATGAAAGCCTCGACATATGCATAACCGCTGTACGGCAGTACTGCCACAAAGACATAAGACTTGATGGACGCGCCGGTGTCGGTATCCGTTATGCAAACATTCTGACCGGCCCAGTCGACCTCCATTATCTCTCCCGGCTTGTGATCCAGATGCATGGTTGCGTTGTTTTTAATGACATAGTCACGGTAATATTTGTTGAACTGTGTCGACTGATATGGGAGCTCGCCTGTTTCCCTGCACTGGCAGCAGTATTCCGCCCAGAGCAGGCTCAGGGTAACGCCGTTTTTGCCCATTTCCTTGTGTATCTCCCCGTAATCCGGCATTTTGTAGCAAGGTTTTTGCAGCCCCGGCGGGAAAAGCCTGTCTGTTATCTCCTTGTCGCTTAAGTCTTTTGCGGATCCCCACTCGAGGCTTGTT
>JAKPUQ010000093.1 GCA_029572815.1 Bacillota bacterium
AACAACCAACTAAGCACTAAGCACTAACAACTAATCACTAAATACCATACTTGATATTTATATTCATTTATGTTATAAGCGGAGTGCCTCCGCCGCCTGTTTCGCGGCATAATACTGTAAAATATCGGCTTTATCGCCGCGCCACTTGCTATTTTAAAGCATTTATGTTATAATAGTAAGATACACAAACTATTGACATAATATCCACACGCTATGAACCAACGATACTATATTCCCATAGGAGATACAAATGAGTACTGAAACTATAATGAAATACGATTCTCCCGCTGAGAGCTATATAGAAGCTCTCCCTATCGGAAACGGACGTATCGGAGCTATGATAAGCGGTACGCCCGATAAGGAGTCTATCACTCTCAATGAGGATTCTTTCTGGTCAGGCGGTCTGCGCCACCGTATCAATCCCGACGCGGTAGAGGGCTTCAGGGAAGCCCGCAGTCTGCTCCTGGAGGGTAAGCCCTCGGAAGCCGAGGAGGCTGCCTTTGCGAAGATGCAGGGCGTTACGCCCAATATGCGCAGATATATGCCCCTGGGCGAGCTGAAGATAGACCTCCGGCTGGACGGCAGGGCAAGGGAGTACTCCCGCAGCCTTGACATCGGCAGCGCTGTTGCCGACGCTTCCTTCACAGTCAACGGAGTAACATATACCAAGGAGTATTTCGTCTCCGCTCCCGATGAGGTCATGGCTGTGCGCATAAGCGCATCTGAGCCTCAGAAGGTATCTCTCTCCTGCTGCATAGACAGCCCCGAGGATCTCTACGACGACAACCGTCCCTGCGGAGAGAATATGATACTTTTCAGCGGTGGCACAGGCGGTGCAAACGGCATACTCTTTGCTGCCTGTCTCGGAGCCTCCGCAAAAAACGGCTCTGTAAAGACCGTAGGAAGCAAGCTTGTAGTTGAAAATGCCGACGAGGTCATGATGATACTCTCGGTCCGCACAGACTTCTACAGCCAGAGCTATGCCGAGTCCGCAGAGGTTGACACGGAAATGGCTTTGCAGTGCGAATATGATGAGCTCTATTACCGCCATGTCAATGACTATCGCGAGCTTTTCGACCGCGTGGAGCTTTCCCTCAGCGACAACAGTGAGGAGGAGGACATCGCTCTCCTCAACACCGCGGAGAGAATAGACCGTCTCAAGGGCGACGAGCTGGACAACAAGGACTGCCGCCGTCTTATAAACGATAACAAGCTCTTTGAGCTTTACTTCAACTTCGGAAGATACCTTATGATATCATGCAGCCGCGCAGGCACTCAGCCTGTGGGCTTACAGGGTCTCTGGAACGACCTTACCGCCGCTCATATCGGCAGCAGGTACATTCTCAACGTCAACACCGAGATGTACTACTGGCCTGCTGAGAGCTGCGGACTTTCCGAATGTCACCTTCCTCTTTTCGACCTTCTGGAAAGGGTCTGCGGCAACGGCAGAGTCACCGCAAAGGAGATGTACGGCATCTCAAAGGGATTCGTATGTCACCATAATACGGATATATGGGGCGATACCGCTCCTCAGGACGAGAACCCGACGGCTACCATATGGCCTATGGGCGGCGCGTGGCTGGCTCTGCACATCTTCGAGCACTATGAGTACACCCTCGACAAGGATTTTCTCAGCGAGAAGTACCATATAATGAAGGAGGCTGCGGAATTCTTCCTGGAATACCTTGCCGAGGACAGGAACGGCAGACTGGTAACAGGTCCCTCCGTATCCCCCGAAAACACATATATAGACGGAAACGGCGCTAAGGCAAGCCTCTGTATGGGACCTGCCATCGACTCACAGATACTTACGGTGCTGTTCTCCGATGTCATAAAGGCTGCCGCAATACTGGGCAGAGACGAGGCGCTGGCAGAGAAGCTTGTGGAGGCTGTAAAGAAGCTTCCTCAGCCTCAGGTGGGCAAGTACGGACAGATAATGGAGTGGTCTGAGGACTTCGATGAGACCGATATCGGTCACCTCCACATCTCACAGCTTTTCGCACTCCACCCCGCCGACCTCATAACTCCGCTCAGTACTCCAAAGCTGTCAGACGCCGCAAGAGCTACTCTTGTGCGCAGACTTATCAACGGCGGCGGACGTACAGCCTGGAGCTGCTCATGGGTCACAAATATGTGGGCAAGGCTCTATGACAGCCGCATGGTATCAGAAAATCTGAAAAGGCTGCTGTCTCACTACACCGCTCCCAACATGATGTCGTGGAAGCCCTCAATGAGCATAGACGGCAATCTGGGCGGCACTGCCGCTATCGCAGAGTCACTTATCCAGAGCTGCGGCGGCTGTGTTTACCTGCTGCCTGCTCTCCCCGATGAGTGGAGCAAGGGTCACGTAAGAGGACTCAGAGCCAAGGGCGGCTTTATCGTGGATATTAACTGGATAGAGAACAAGCTCAGCTCCGCGGAGATATACTCGGCTCTGGGCGGTGAGCTCAGACTCAGGACAAACTCCGTGGTCAGCATAACCTGCGGCGGAGAGTCCGTCGATTCACGTATAGAGGACGGCGCTGTGGTATTCGCCACGGAACAGGGAAAAACATATACTGTCAAGGCCTGATATAGGAGGAACAAATGGATATTCGCAAGTTCATCGCTCTTGCAGCTGCTCTGGGAGCTGCCGCATCGGCGTTCTCAGCCTGCAGCAAAAGCAAAAAGGCTTCGGTAACAGCCTCCGTACCTATAATCGAGGAAACTACCGCAAAAAAGACAACTGAACCCACTACCACGGCACCTGTGGAGACCTTCCCCGATTACCCCGTGACCTTCCCCGAGATAGAGAAGACCCAGTCGGGCAACCTCTATGAGGCGGAAAAGGGCGAGCTGAAGGGCGGTGCAAAGGCTGCTGCTGACCTTCCCGAATTCAGCGGTGAGGGCTATGTCACAGGCTTCGGCGACAAGGGCGAGGCTTCGGTCACCTTTGAGGTGGACGTGCCCAGCAATCAGCACTATGACCTTTCCTTCAACATCTCGGCAAAAAAGGCTGTGGACTGCCGCCTGTCACTGGGTGACGAACAGCTGACGGTGTTCAGGACCACTGACAATGACCAGTTCACCTATATCACCATTTACGGAGTCTTCCTCACAAAGGGCAAGCAGAAGCTTACCATAACTCCACAGAACGGGGATATGTGCATAGACTATCTCAAGATAGAGAACAATACCTCCCTCAGCGATATCAGCTACGACGCCAAGGGCGAGCTGGTAAACAAGAACGCAGGGGAGTCCGCTAAGGAGCTCATGAGCTTCCTCAGCGACAACTACGGAAAATACATCATCACGGGACAGTATGCCTATGGCGGAAATAACTCAGAAATGGACCTTATCTACCGAACCACAGGCAAATATCCCGTTATACGCTTCTCAAACTTTGAGGTCCCCGATGAAAACTACGATGACAGCTTCAAGGAGATAGATGCCGCAGCGGAATGGTACCTCAATGGCGGTATCACCTGTGTGAGCTGGTTCTGGAAGCCTCCCTCGGACAAGAAGAGCGGTATCCGCACCGAGGATACGGACTTTGACCTGTCAAAGGCTGTCACCGAGGAGAAGATAGCGGAGCTCACCGAGGAGGAGCTGAGAGAGCTCTACAGCAAGGGCACTATTTCCAAAGAGTGCTACGGCCTCATACTTGACATCGACAGCATGGCGGGACAGCTCACATCTCTCAAAAACAGGGGAGTTCCTGTGCTCTGGAGACCTCTGCCCGAGGGCTGCGGCGACTGGTACTGGTGGGGCGCCAAGGGAAATGCTCCATATAAATGGCTCTGGCAGCTCATCTATGACCGCTTTACAAAATATTTCGAGCTGGACAACCTTATCTGGATATGGAACGGTCAGAGCGAGAACTCTCTGGTAGATAAGCGTACCTTCGATATTGCCGCGGTAGACCTCTACCTTGACGGCGAGAAGGACTACGGAAGCAGATTTTATGAGGAATTTGCTGCTGTCCAGAAGTTCGTGGGCAGCGATAAGCTAATAGCTCTCAGCGAGTGCGGAAGCGTTCCCGATATGGACGCCGCCTTCCGTGACAACGCTGTATGGTCCTTCTTCGGACAGTGGTACGGCAAGTACATACAGGACGAAAAGGGCGAATATTCCGAAAAATTCACCAGCAAGGACGCCCTCGTCAGAGCTTATAACTCCGACGGCGCCATGACTCTGGACGAATATCAGAAAATGAGAGGTATCGAGCCGAAGCCTGCTGAGGCTGACGGTGAAGATTAAGGAAGGAGGCTTCGTATGAATGACGATATTTCACCGATAAAACCCGATTGCGACACTCAGGCGGAGCTGATGGTGAAAATGCTCCATGAGGTGGAGAGAAACGACCACAGGGCTGCCAGCTTCAAAATGTGGGATACTCTCGTTATCACCCCATTCTCTCAGCCAGAGGATCTTTTCCTGTTCATGGAGGATGACTTCGCCCTGCTGAATACAGGAAACAAGACCTTCACTCAGCTCAGGACAGATGCGCAGAAGGCTGCGGAGAAAAAATACGCTCTCAAGAGCAATGTCACCCTTGAGAAGATATACGACATCTTCACCAAGATGAGCGGTATCACTCCCGCAGGAAGAGAAAAGCTCTTCAACCGCGAGTGCGACCTTATACACCATTTCGCCTTTGCCAGACATACGGGAAAGCTCCTTTTCGACAAGGCAAAGGACTGCAAGAATAAGATAATCATCACCTCGGAGTCAATATATCCCAGGGACGTTCTGGTAAAGATACTCTGCGACTGCGGCTATGATGAATATGATGCGCTCATTATCCCCGCCGAGCAGAATATCCCCGATTCCGCGGCTACAGCATATATCGGCACAGTCGTAAAGAAATCGGGAGTTGAGGCTTCAAATATCCTGCACATCGGAAGCGACCTGTCAAACGACGTTGAGGCGCCTATACTGAAGGGTATGAGAGCACTTATGCTCCAGCCTGTACTGCCCCTGATGGTAAAGTCGGGAAGACTCCGCGGCTTCATCGAGGAAAAACACCTCTACGATATCGAGGAGCCAAAATTCACCGCTCTCAGGTGCGCCCTTGCTCTCTATGCAATCTACGGCTTCGATACTCCTCAGAATAAAAAGCCCAGGAGCGATTTCTGCGGCGATGCCCGTATGCTGGGCTTCATCGTACTTGGTCCCCTTACGTTTATTGAGGACTTCTCCCCGGAGACCGAGCTCCAGCGTCAGCTCATAGACGCCATGGAGAAAAATAAGGAGATATCTGCGGGAAAACAGGACTTTGAACAGATGGTCTACCACCATTTCGGAGATTTCATCGGGAAATACGGCGGCGAAGGCTGTCAGCTGCCGCTGGAATTCATCGAAAAGTTCAGCTATATCGGCGACAGAGATCTGATAAAGCCCACTCTGTCCGAAATTGGTCTCAAAAAATGGGGAAAACCCGCCAATGAACCAAAACTCGCTCCCGTACATACAAAAGCGGTCAAAAAGAACCCTCTTCAGAAGCTTGCCGACAAGCTTTTCCCCGAAGGCACAAGAGTCAGGGAGATATCAGAGGGCATACTCACGGGAAAAAAGAAAAAATGACCGCAGCTTTTTCCCACATAACTTCAATTACGACAGCCGTTTTCGACGGCGTTTTATAACAGCTATGGGTTATTACATTTCCCACCCAAAAATACCGTAAGAACCTAAAAAATCCCGTTGCAGCCACCTTTTGCTTCGTGTTATCATTATTGAGCGGTCATGTACCGTCAAGTAAAAGGAGGTATAAATAATGAACAACAAGGTAAAGGTACTTATCGGCGATGATTCCGCCGAAACAGGTGTAAGCGTGGCTAATAAGCTCCGCGAAAAGGGAATGTATGCCTATACAAGGCGCAGAGACTGCGGTATAATACTTGAGTCTATCAAGAAGGAGCCCCCGGATGTGGCTGTAATGGACATATCGTCCCAGAACGGCGACGTCATCTCGGTCATGAGGACCGTGAAGGACTCGGGCGTAAAGCCCCCTGTCTTTATCATTACTTCTGCCTATGACAATGAATTCATCGAAAGACAGGTAATGGAAAACGGCGCTTCAAGATTCATGCTCAGACCATACAGCGCAGAGGACCTCTGCACCGCTATCAATTCTTCTCTCGGAGACAGGGTAAGCAGTCTCAGCGATGACATGGAGGTGGTCGTCACCGACATGATACATCAGCTGGGAGTGCCCGCTCATATAAAAGGATACCACTATCTCAGAACGGCTATCCTTTACTCTATCAAGGACAAAACTCTCCTTGACAGCGTAACTAAGCTCCTCTATCCCACTGTGGCAGGTATCTACGATACCACGTCATCACGGGTGGAACGTGCTATCCGCCACGCTATCGAAATAGCATGGGACAGGGGAAACGTGGATACCCTCAATTCCTTCTTCGGCTATACCGTTGATACAGGAAAGGGCAAGCCAACAAATTCGGAATTCATCGCTCTTATTACAGATAAGCTCAGACTACGCTATAAAAGTGCACTGAACACTCACTGATAACGTATAAGCCGCGTTGTTTCCGAATATACTATTCCGTGATAATAATAAAAGGAGGAACAACATCATGGCTTTTACAAAAATCGACATCAGTGAGCTTTCATTCAATCCCTTCGATAAGATCGGCAAACAGTGGATGCTCCTGACCGGCGGCGATAAGGACAGCTTCAACACAATGACCGCTTCATGGGGTCAGCTGGGTGTTCTCTGGAACAAGAACGTCCTTATCTGCTACATCAGACCTAACCGCTATACCTATGACTTCGTCGAGAAGGGCGAGTGCTTTACAGCTTCGTTCTATGGCGAGGAATACAGAAAAGCCCTCTCCTTCTGCGGTTCCCATTCGGGCAGGGACTGCAACAAGGCTGAGGAGACAGGTCTCACTCCTGTTGAGATAGACGGCTGCATGGCTTTTGAGGAGGCAGAACTTGTACTGGTCTGCCGCAAGCTCTACAGCTATGACCTTCAGGAGAGCGGTTTTCTCACAGATGACGGTATCCCCGCCAAATTCTTCGGCACGGATCCGTACCACCGCGCTTATATCTCCGAGATCGTCGGAGTATATGTGAAAAAGTAAGCGCAAAAGGGGCATAATAACATCACAAGACAAACAACACGAACGGTGCTTTTAACGGTAAAAGCTGCTATTGGAGGGAATATGAACATAAATGACATTTTAAAGGAAATAGCTGTAAAAAACGGAGTATCAGAAGAAGAAGTAAGACGCGAGATCGAAGCATCTATCGCAGAAGCCTGCAAAGACCCCAAAAACCCCATAAATAAGTTAGGCAAAGGAAGAGTGCCTACTACCGAAGAGGTCATGGAACACGTCCTCAAGGAAGTAGCTAAATCCCAGATGAATTGACTTTTCATAAAAATATCCCCTGAGGAGAACCGCTGCTCCTCGGGGGATTTACTTTTTTATTGGGTATTTTTCCTTTTCATCAGTAAGCCCCAGAATATAATCAGTACTGGTGCCATAAAGCTCTGCAAGCTTTATGATTATGCCAACGGGAACATCGCGGAGCCCTCTTTCATACTTGGAGTACAGCGACTGATCGCAGAAAAGATATTCCGATACTTCGCGCTGGGTCTTATCGCTGTCCTCGCGAAGATTTCTTATTCTTACGAACATACATTCCCTCCTCAATTGTAAATTTACAATTTTCTTCTATTATATTATAGAACAGGAGGAGATTTATTCGCAGGTTATAGGACAAATTGTCCTATAAATAATTGTAAATTTTACAATTATTGTGTTTGCATAATTTTATTGTAAAATTAAGGCAACCTATTGACAGTTATGCATAAAGATGTTATAATACAAATAGGACGTATTGTCCTATTTGTATTAGGAGGGATAAAGATGAAAATTAATTATGTTATCTCATTAGTCACCGCAATTTTTTTGGGAATATCAGCAAATCCATCAAATTTAAAAAACAATATTGAAGTTAGCGAATCAATTATCAAAACTGAGACATTTAATGCCTATGTATGCTAAAATAAAACTGAGCCAGATATGGCACAAATGATAATAAAAAAGTGAGCCACTAATAATAAAAATCCTGTATAATAAGAGAAAGAGCTTGTGTACAGGAGGAACAAGGAGTGGCAATAGCAATGGAGAT
>JAKPUQ010000095.1 GCA_029572815.1 Bacillota bacterium
ATCTCCATTGCTATTGCCACTCCTTGTTCCTCCTGTACACAAGCTCTTTCTCTTATTATACAGGATTTTTATTATTAGTGGCTCACTTTTTTATTATCATTTGTGCCATATCTGGCTCAGTTTTATTTTAGCATACATAGACTCTCTTGCCGTGGCATACAAACATTACTTTTATCATACGTTTTTCCTCTCTGATTTGCGCTGTATTGCCGTATTTTGCGCGGTATATCGCGGCATATTTTTCTTACTGCCAATTTGGCAGAACGGGGCGAAAACTACAAAACGCGGCAAGATTTTGCAAACTGCGGACATCGTTAGTAGTAAAATAGTAGTAGAAATCGAGGTGTTTTACTACTAAGGGTTCAGCACTTGGATACTGCCCATCTCGGTCCTTCTTCTCCGATGATCCCATTGAGCGCAAATCCGCATTTCTTAAGCACGCTGATTGAAACAGCATTTTCAGATTCTGTTTCCGCTTCTATGGCAATGACCTCCGGATGCGAAAACGCCCACTCCAATACCGCTTTGACCGCTTCGGTAGCATAACCGTTGTTCTGATATTCTTCGGAGATTCCGTATCCGATCTCTGCAATACCGTTCACAGAAAGCCCCTTGAAGCAGAGTTCCCCGATATGTGTGCCGTCTTTCAGTTCGATCATCCAGATTGCATACCAATCCCATTGATCCGGATGATCCAGACAGCCGTTCAGCATTTCTATGTAAGCAGCTTTCAGGACATCATCAGTCTGCGCTTTGATGAAAGCTTCCATTATATCCTGAGATGCGGCATATATTTTTAATCTCTCTGTTTCAATCATTTCGCTTCACCTCTCAGATGCATTTTTCGTACCACTCCATTATACCATAATCCTTCCGATTCATCAAGTGCGGAGACGGAACAGATACGGACCGAAAAAATGATCTTACCGCCTTGACTTTGCAGGCATGGGCAGTGTATAATACTTATAAGCTTTCCAAAAAAGAAAAGGAATATAAAAATGAAGGTATTTGATTTCGACAACACGCTTTATAACGGAGAAAGCGCGGTAGACCTGGCGCTTTTTATGATAAAGCGTAACAAGAGGATAATCCTGTGGCTCCCCAGGATATTCTGGAACCTGCTGAAGTACAAGCTGTGTCTTGTGAACAGGGACAGCATGGAGCAGACCATAAATGAGTTCCTGAGGGTCATACTCCGTGATAAGGAGGAGCTCTTTGAGCAGACGCGGCAGTTCTGGCGGACTCATTCACGCAAGCTGAACAGGAACGTCATAAGCAGGATAAGTCCTGATGACATCATTATATCCGCAGGTCCCGATTTTCTCCTCAGAGCCATAAAAAAGAAGCTTGGCACCTCACATTTGCTGTGCTCCGAAATAGACTATGACAGCAAAAAGGTGATTCGTCTCAACTTCGGCGAAAACAAGGTGAAGCATTTCAGAGAGCTTTACGGAGATACTGCCATAGACAGCTTCTATACGGACTCCTACAACGACAGGGCTATGATGGACATATCGGATAAGGTCTTTCTGGTGAGCAGCGGAAGGATAAAGCGTATAAAATAGCTCCGTCTTCCTTGACATTCCGAGGTAGTGATGATATAATGAAAAAACCATATACTGACAAATACCCAGACATAAAGGAGAGATCTTATGAAGCAAGAGAATACTGCAAAAAAGAAAAAATGGCCTAAGGTGCTGCTGGTCATACTCATTATCATCGCACTTCTGGCAGGCTTTATCACATTCAACGCCTCAAAGAACATGAAGGTCATGAACAGGACCCTGGATTCGGGCATGGAGACCATTTCAAGATACGCAACAGTCACTCCCGTTGACGCAGGGGATTTCTCACAGATAAAGATATACGGTCTGATGAAGTTCAACGTGTCACAGTACGACATCAAGGATCTGGGAAATCTTTCCGTAATGACCGTGAATATGGGATTTATGCAGATGGTCTCATACGTTATAACTCCCTATGAGAAGAATACGCCCCTGCTCTCGATGGACTTCATGTACATAATGGGCAAGCGCAAGGCTTATGCGGAGTTCTATGATCTTGTACCCGATAAGACCACTCCCGAATATGCAGGCGTGATCGATGCCGTGAAGGAGTTTGAGAGCAAGTACAGCAGTCTTGAGGACATCACCACGGAACCTGCCTGGTATGACGATCTTATGACCGTAGCCCTCCACAAGGCAGGCAAGCGCGCTGACGACGAAAAGATAGAGGAGATGTTCTGTGATGCTATCTCCATATATATGGATCAGGCGAACTCCCTCGAAAAGCTGACTCCCGAGGAGCAGGCTGCGAAGCTGGCACTGACCCAGGAGTACTCCGATAACCTTATCTCAAAGGGCGGAGTTTCCACAGATGTGTTCAAGAAGGCACTGGGCGAGGAGAAGACCAAGGAGTTCTTCGACAAGGTGTTCTTCGGAACAGAGAGCAGAAAGTAATATAATAAAAGCACAAGCCCCTGAGCGGATAAATTGCTCAGGGGCTTTATTGTGATCCGAAACCTCAGGCTCTGCCGGAGATGTTTATTATTCTTGTTCGTTAATTATTCTGTAGCATTCTTCAATACTTTCCCTGTAACCATCAGGCAGAGGGGCAAGATGCAGGTATTGAGCGTCTCGTGGGATTTCATAGGGAATATCTCGTAACTTCATATAGCACTCAACTACATCACGATCAAACTTTTTGAAATCGATGGGAACGTTCATTATACCTAAAAAGGAGTTGATAGTGTCAAGCACAGCATTCACTATAATATCTGCCCCTTTATCTGCATTTTCGAGGCTGAGCCCGGATTGTAACAGTACATCAGAGATCCCTTCCCGTGTAGCCTCTATAGTATAGTATAATCTTACAGTGGGGATAGGGTGAGTAAGTGACGACAGGTCGGAAGGATGATTGGGGTGTTTATTATCGAATATCTGGAATTCCAGCGTAAGTGATAACCAGTACAATATAGTGATCTTTTTCAGTATACGGAGTTTTTCATCGTTATCTTCATTAAACAGGTTTACGGCATGAAACATTAAATTGAAAAGCTGTTTAGTGCTCCACCAATCAGCTACCATCTCATGTTCCTGAACTGCAAAGCTGCCTTTACGCGAAGCATCATATTCATACAGAAGTGACTGCGACTTGTCTACATGACCTGCTATAATGTGACCACATTCATGAAAGAAGATATGTAATAATATTATACTTGAAAAAAGGTTGTTAAGTTCTTCTCTGTATGTATCATTACATGAGTGTTCAAATATCATCAATTTCTTGACCTTGTCAAAAAAAGCAGATCATCTTTAGTGAAACGGTCAGTCATTGTCTCTATGGGATAAAAAAGGTGAAGACAATCGGAGAATATCTGTATCTGATAGGAGCTGTAGCTATGGTCATAATATACACAGGCATTAAGCTTTCCTTCAGCAGGAAAGCTTATACCGAGCCTGATATTTTTTTCCTTGCATATTGGCTCACTCATTGCATACAGCAGATCAAGCATTCTTTTATGATTATCATTAAGATTGTTGCACATATTCAGCTCTTCCGGTGATATAGTTTATTTGCATTTGTGACCTGAAGCAGCTTCAAAATTGTACTTTACGATACCCAGGTCTATTTTTGTCATCATGCCGTTCTTGGTGGTGATCACAGGCTCGTCTCCGTCGAGAGTCACGAAGAACTTCTGCTCGTTGAGGGCTGTGGGAGCCATCATGGCAGCGATCAGACCGGTTCTGAACCACTGTGGCATTTCGTCGCGGGGAACATCGCAGAGCTTCTCCACAGGCTTTGAGCGGTGCTTGGTGCCCTCGTTGGCACCGTAGCCGATAGCGATAACGCATACCAGCTTTTCATCTGAGGCTACCTCAGCCTGCTGCTTGCGCTTGCCGTAGGTACCTGCCACCCAGCAGGTGTTGAGACCCATCTGCTGTGCAGCGAGAACTATCTTCTGTCCGTAATAGCCGCAGAGCTCGTCCAGATTTTCAAGGGACTTCTTGCCGACTAATGCGATATAGTTGTTTGCGTTGGTGAATTTGCCGTAGTGTGCCAGGAAAGTATTGAAGCACATGGGCTCATCGTAGATTATCTGTATCCTGAGCCCGCTCTCCTTACAGCATGAAGTGATGATCTCCGCAAGCTGATCTCTGTGCTCCTGAGAGATGGGCTTGCTGAGGTACTGTCTTACGCTGTGTCGTGAGCTTATTGCTTCCTTGATGTTCATAGGATCCCTCTTTTCTGCAAAAAACTGCATTTTTTCTAATTTTAGCACATTTTTACTCATAATGCAAGATGATAATGTTATTTTTTTGTTAAATTCACTGCGATTTTTCGGGAGTTTCCTTGACAGTCCCTCTTTGCGCTGATATAATTGAATAAAAAGGAGTGAGACCATGGACAAGAGGAGTTTTGCGAGAAAGACAGGCATTGCTGCCGACGTGCTAATGTACCTGATACTGCTGGTGCAGATGCTGTACGTCTTTACGGGAAATATCATACATGAATGGCTGGGAATTGGCTTTTTCCTCTGCCTTATAGTTCATATCATACTGAAGCGGAAGGTCATATCAGGAATGTGGAAGGGCGGAAAGAAGTCCGCCGCAAGGCGCTTCTCCGACATAGTTACAGTGCTGCTTTTCCTGTGCATAATAGTTCTCATGCTGAGCAGTATGGGAGTTTCAAGGCTGCTTTTTCCCTGGTTCAAGTTTATGGGCAGCAGTGACTTCCGCCGCTATATGGCGACGGCTGTGCTTACACTTGCTGTAGTTCACGGCGGTATGCACGGCTTTATCCGCACAAAGAAAAAGAAGACCGCAGCCCTTCTCATTGCGGCAGGTGCAGCAGCTTCCATAGCCATTGGACTGGCGCTGGTGCCATATATGAACAGGCATTTCAGGACTGTCACCGTTGACCGCTCACAGGCTGTAGAGGGTGAGAAGGTGGAATGGAGCGGCAGCAAGCCCCTTGTGGTATACTTCACAAGAGTGGGCAACACCGACTTTGAGGAGGACGTTGACGCAGTATCGGGAGCTTCTCTCATGCTCTGCGACGGAGAGCTCACAGGCAGCAACAGGCTCATTGCAGAAATGGTCAGCAACGCTCTGGATTGTGATATGAAGCCGATAAACGTCACTGGTGAGAAGTATCCCTCCTCCTATGGAGATACGGTTTCTGTTGCGGGAAAGGAGCTCCGCAGCAATGCCCGTCCCGATATAGAGCACCCGGACGTTTCGGGTTATGACAGTATCATTCTTGTCTATCCCATATGGTGGGGAACAGTCCCAATGCCCGTTGCCACATTCCTTGAGAATACGGACCTCAGCGGAAAGCACATATATCTTATTGCCACACAGGGCAGCAGCGGATTTGTAAAGAGCACTGCGGATATACGTGAAATGGCGAAGGGAGCGGAAGTCACCGAGGTAGTGAGCATCTACTGCGATGACATTCCGACAGCAAGACAGACCATTGCGGACAAGCTGAAAAAATATCGTGATAACCAATATTATGACCGTCGTTTACGGAGCACGTAAGCGGCGGTTTTTTATGTGAAGGCGGCGGAGAATTTTATTATCAGAACGGAGCTTTTTTGACAGAATGGAGTTGCAGAGGGCAGTTCCTCCGTGATATACTGTACTACGGCTGCTGCGGCAGCCTGATATTATGTTATGATGTTAGATGATTCTAACAGATGGAGGTTTTTATGAAAGGCAAGGATCTGATAAACATTGGTATTTTTTCTGCCATTTACTTTGTGGTAGTCATGGTATTCGCGATGCTGGGATTTATCCCGGTATTCATGCCGCTTCTGGCAGTGCTTGTGCCCATAGCGGGCGGTATACCCTTTATGCTCTTTCTCACAAAGGTAAAGAAGTTCGGCATGATACTGATTATGAGCATTATCATGGGCATTATGATGATACTTACGGGTATGGGTTTCTTTACGGTCATAGTCAGCGCTGTCACAGGTCTCTGCGCAGAGCTTGTCTACAGGAGCGGACAGTATAAGAGCGCTTCAAAGGCAGTGCTTACTCACGGTGTGTTCGGTATGTGGCTCTGGGGAAACTATCTGCCCCTGTTCTTCATGGCGGATAAGTACTGGTCCACACGTAAGGATTTCGGTCAGGACTACATCGACGCCCTCACAAAGCTCATGCCCATGTGGATGTGTCCCGTGCTTCTGGTGACTGCCTTTGTATGCGGCATAATTGGCGGACTTCTTGGCAAGGCTGTGATGAAGAAGCACTTCGTCAAGGCGGGTATAGTATGATAAAGCTTGACCCGAGGACAAAGCTGCTGCTCCTCCTCGCTGAGGCGGTGATAGTTCTGGGCGGACTCGGAGGAGGCAATGCAGAGCCCTTTAAGACTGTATTCATGGCGCTGCCCTTTCTGCTGCTCCTCACTGTAAAAAAGTACAGGACCGCGGTAATTGGTGCAGTGCTCCTTGGACTTGGACTGGCAGCGGGGCATATTCCCACAGAGGGCAGGGGAGCCATAGTACTGCTGATGTGCAGCGGCATACTCACGAGATTTGTGCCAAGTCTTATGATGGGAAATTACGTCATGAGCAGCACCAGGGTCAGCGAGTTCACAGCGGCTATGGAGCGTATGCACGTAACTCCGAAGATAACCATACCCATGGCGGTAATGTTCAGATTTTTCCCCACTGTAAAGGAGGAGTGCTCCGCTATCGGTGAGGCTATGAAGATGAGAGACATTCGCCTTGGCGGCAGCAAGGTCATGCAGATGGCGGAATACCGCCTTGTGCCCATGATGACCTGTTCCGTGAAGATAGGCGAGGAGCTGTCTGCGGCGGCGCTCACAAGAGGACTGGGCTCACCTGTAAAGCGCACCAATGTGTGCAGGATAGGTTTTCGCGCCGCTGATATAGCTATGTTCCTGCTGTGTGCAGCGGCACTGGTCTGGATAATATGGAGGTCGGTGACATGACAGAGCTCAGAGACGTCAGCTTCAGCTATGCAGCTGCTCCCGAAAAGGGCTGCATAAAGCACATGGACCTTACAGTTCCCGACGGGCAGTTCCTGCTGCTGACAGGTAGCTCGGGCTGCGGAAAATCCACGGTAATAAGGCTGCTGAACGGGTTGGTGCCCCATTTCTTTGAGGGAGAGCTGTCGGGAGATGTGCTCATAGACGGCAGGTCCGTCCCGAAAATGGAGCTTTACGAGACCGCCGCCCTTCAGGGCACGGTGTTCCAGAATCCCCGCGCTCAGTTCTTCACGGTGGACACCACGGGAGAGCTGGCATTCGGCTGTGAAAATCAGGGACTTCCCGAAAATGAGATACTTTCCCGTATCGGGCGGACTGTGGAGCGCTTCCGAATTTCCGATCTTATGGACAGGAACATTTTCTGTATGTCGGGAGGTGAAAAGCAGAAGATAGCCTGCGCCTCCGTGGATACATTGCAGCCGCCCCTGATACTCCTTGATGAGCCCTCAGCCAATCTGGACTATGCCTCCACCATGCAGCTCCGCGAGATAATAAAGCTGTGGAAGTCGGAGGGCAGAACAATAATCGCCGCAGAGCACCGCCTTTTCTACCTCTGGGACATTGCAGACAGGGCTCTGCTTATACGGGACGGAGCCATTGCCGAGGACTGGAGCAGGGCTGATATGGACGCCATGACCAATGAAAAGCTGGCGGAGTACGGTCTGCGGTCCATACACGATACCGACCCTGTCACCATTGAACGCTCATGCAGCCGCGGCGAGGTATTTAACGTGAAGCCCCATAAGAAGTTTACCTTCCCTGCGGAGATCCCACTCCATGAGATAACCGCTGTTGTGGGAAGAAATGGTGCGGGCAAGACTACCTTCCTCAGGCATATGTGCAGGAGCGCAAGGCGTTCACGCAGAATATTCATGGTAATGCAGGATGTTGACCACCAGCTGTTCACGGACAGCGTCCTTGAGGAGGTGCTCATAAGCCTGGCTCAGGAGGACGAGGCAAAGGCGAGGGAGATACTCCGCAGTCTTGACCTTGAGGACTTTGCGGACCGCCACCCCATGAGCCTTTCCGGAGGTCAGAAGCAGCGTGTGGCTATTGCCTGCGCAGCCGCTTCGGGACGTGATATACTCCTATTTGACGAGCCCACCAGCGGCCTGGACTATGAGCATATGCGTCAGACCGCAGACCTTCTCAGACAGCTCAGGGAGCAGGGAAGAACTGTCCTTGTGGTCACTCATGACAGTGAGCTCATCGAAGCCTGCTGCACAAATATAATAAGACTGGAGAGCTGAAATGGACAATACGCTTTATGAAATGCTTGACAATATGAATACCCTCTACAAATGCTCCAATGTTTTTCAGGTGGCGGCAGATGAGAACTGCCGCGTGCTCCGCATGAACGGAAAGGTGGGGGAGGGCTTCATGACACTGTATCGGGTGTTTGATGGGATATACCTTATGTACAACGACTTCCATATGCAGGAGTGTGACTCGGATTATCAGGCAGCGGATACTTTGCTGTGCATTGACCACTGCCGCGAGGGACGAATAGAGCATGAGGCTGGCCACGGAATACGCTACTGTATGGAGCCCGGTGATATCAGGATAGACCGACGTGTCCACCACAAGGGAGTGGTGAGGATGCCGCTCTCACACTATCACGGCATAACCATAGGCTTTCAGACTGAGCTGGCAGAGCGCTCTTTCCGCAGGGAGATGCCCTCCATAAGTGTGGACCTGAGCAGGCTGTCGGAAAAATTCTGCCCCGACGAAAGAGAGTGCCTCATACGGGCTGATGATACGCTGAACAGCTTATTCTCCCAGCTCTATAATGTACCCGAGCAGCGGCGTATCGACTTTTTTAAGGTAAAGATCACGGAGCTGCTGCTTCACATGGATGTTATCTCTCCGGACAGATTCATAGTGGAAAGGCGGTATTTCTCGGCAGTTCAGGCGGAAAGAGTAAAGGCGGTCCATGATATTATAACCGCCCATCCCGACAGGAACTACACCATCGACGAGCTGGCTGCGGTCTGCGGACTTCCCTCAGCAACAATGAGAAAGTGCTTCAAGGGAATGTACGGAAGCCCCGTATACCAGTTCATCAAGAATTATCGTATGCAGTATGCTGCGGATCTGCTTCTCTCCGACAGGAGCAGGCTTATTGCGGATATCGCCCAGAGCGTGGGCTATGACAACGCCTCAAAGTTCTCGGCGGCATTCCGCACAGTTATGGGAGTAACTCCCCAGGATTACCGAAAAGGAGGAGACAGATTTGGAAAAGGATAAAAATAATGCCTTCGGCTGGCTGCTGAGCCAGTCGGGGAGCAGAAAGACAAAATTCACAGCCAGCGTCATACTTGCGGCGCTGAGCACAATATGCGGTATTGTGCCCTACTATTTTGTGGCGAAGATAGTGAAGCTGCTGCTTGAGGGCAGCAGCGACAAGGGCAGCTATATACTCAACTGTATGATAATACTGCTGCTCTGGCTGGGACACGCTCTGTTCCACGCCCTATCAACGGCGAACTCTCACCTTGCCACCTTCCATGTGCTGGCAGTGCTACGCAAAAAGGCACTGGACAAGCTGGCAAAAATGCCTCTGGGTGACGTTATCTCTCAGCCCTCCGGCTCACTGAAGAACATCATAGTGGAGCGCATAGACAGCATCGAGACAACACTTGCACATATACTCCCCGAGTTCACCACAGGTATCGGAGCTCCTGTTATCGTCATGATATACGTCTTCATCATAAGCTGGAAGCTGGGACTTGCGGCGCTTATAACTCTGCCTCTGGGCGCTCTCTGCTATATGCTCATGATGTTCGGCTATGAGGAGAACTACAAGCGCTGCGTCAAGGCTACAAAGGAGCTGAACGACGTATCCATGGAGTACATAAACGGTATCGAGGTCATCAAGGTCTTCGGCAAGTCAGAGAGCAGCTACGAAAAATTTGCCTCTGCCGCTGAGGAGTCGGCAGCCAGCTTTGTGGACTGGATGAGAAAGTGCAGCCTGCACATGACCTTTGCCATGAGCATAATGCCTGCCACCATGCTTTCGGTGCTGCCTATCGGCGGTATCATGGCTATCCACGGCACTATAACTCCCACCGACTTCATCACTGTCATCATCATGACTGTGGGACTTATCGAGCCCCTTATCAACGTCATGTCCTATTCCGACGATATCGCTCAGATGAGCACCATAGTGGGTGAGGTAAGGACCATAATCGACGCCCCTGTTATGGAGCGTCCCGATGCTCTTACGGAGAAGCCGCAGAACAGCGATATAGTTCTTGACGATGTTCACTTCGGCTACGGCGACAAGGAGATACTACACGGCGTATCCATGACCATAAAAACGGGAGAATTCATTGCTCTGGCAGGTCCCTCGGGAAGCGGCAAGTCCACTATCGCAAGGCTTATTGCCGGCCTCTGGGACGTAGGGTCCGGAAGCATAAGCCTTGGTGGCGTGGATATAAGGAAGATACCCCTTGAGGACCAAGCCGACAGGATAGCCTATGTCTCACAGGACAACTACCTCTTTGACCTGTCCGTAAGGGACAATATCCGAATGGGCAGGACCGACGGCAGAGCCACCGATGAGGAGGTTGAGAATGCTGCAAGACAGAGCGGCTGCCATGACTTCATAATGGGACTGGAAAAGGGTTACGACACCATAGTCGGCAACTCCGGCGGACACCTTTCCGGAGGCGAGAGACAGCGTATAGCTATCGCAAGGGCAATGCTGAAAAACGCAGATGTCATCATACTTGACGAGGCTACTGCCTACACTGACCCCGAAAACGAGGCGGTTATCCAGGAGTCCGTGGCGAAGCTGGTCAAGGGCAAGACTCTTATCGTCATAGCTCACCGACTCTCCACCATCAAGGACGCGGACTGCATCTATGTGATAAAGGACGGAGCCGTTGCGGAGCAGGGCACACATCAGCAGCTCCTGGACAGGCATTCTGTATACGAAAAAATGTGGAAGGCTCATATAGCTTCAAAGGACGGAGGTGCCGGGAATGATTAAGATACTGAAAAACTTCTTTGCTTTCTGCGGTGAGAGGTACAGGAAGAAGTTCTATGCTTCCATAGTTCTCACCTTCCTTCAGGCGCTTTTCGAGGCGCTGAAGATACCTGCGATATGGGTAATGGTGAAGGCACTTATCGAGGATAATGTAACGGGAAAGACCTGTCTGACCTGTCTGGGAATAATGTTTGTCAGCGTGGCAGGCTCGGGATTTATCAAGACAAAGGCGACCATGCTCCAGACCGAGGGCGGCTACGGCACCTGCGCCATGAAGCGTATGGAGATAGCCGAGCATCTCCGCTATCTGCCCATGGGCTACTACAATGCCAACAGCCTTGGAAGGATAATGTCCGTTACCACAAACACCATGCAGAACCTTGAGAATGTGGCTACAAGAGTAGTCATGATAGTGTGCTCGGGACTTCTCACCACGGCGGTGATAACTGTCATGGTAATAGCATTTGACTGGCGCATAGGACTGCTCCTCTGCGTCGGACTTGTGATATTCTTTGCGGTCAACAGCTCCATGATGAAGGCTTCTGCGGCAATGTCCAAGCAGAAGGTGGAAAAGGACTCTGCACTGGTATCGAGAGTAATAGAGTACATACAGGGCATTTCCGAGGTAAGAGCCTACCGTCTTACAGGCAGCCAGAGCCGCGAGCTCAACAAGGCTATCGATGAGAATGAGAACGCCAACAGTTCAATGGAGCTCAGGCTCATTCCCTTCATGACAGTGCAGAGCTTCATACTCAAGGCTGTGGGAACACTCATCACTCTTCTCTCTGTACTGCTGTACATCGGCGGAACTATGGAGCTCATCACCTGTATCATAATGATAATCAGCTCCTACATCATATACGCTCAGCTGGACGCAGCAGGCAAGTATTCAGCCCTCCTCAGGACGGTGGACGTTTGCGTAAGACAGGCTCAGGATATACTTGAGACTCCTCAGATGGACATAGACGGCGAGAACGCCGTGCCTGCAAGCTGTGACATCAGTGCTGAGAATATAGGCTTTGCCTATGAGGAGTGCAAAATCATCGACGGTATATCTCTCGATATTCCCGAAAAGACCACAACTGCCATTGTTGGTCCTTCAGGCGGTGGCAAGACCACTCTTGTGAACCTGCTCTCCCGCTTCTGGGACGTTGACGAGGGACGTGTTACTCTCGGCGGACGGGACGTAAGGGATTACAGCATGGACGCACTCATGCGGAACTACAGCTTTGTATTCCAGAGGGTATACCTTTTCCATGATACCATCGCCAACAATATACGCTTCGGACAGCCCGACGCTCCTATGGAAGCCGTTATAGAGGCGGCTAAGAAGGCCTGCTGTCACGACTTCATATCTGCGCTTCCCGAGGGCTATGACACTGTCATCGGCGAGGGAGGAGCAAGTCTTTCGGGCGGTGAAAAGCAGCGTATCTCCATAGCAAGAGCCATTATGAAGGACTCTCCCATCATTGTTCTGGATGAAGCGACTGCCAATGTAGACCCCGAGAACGAGGCGGAGCTTATGCAGGCTGTTGAGGCTCTCACAAAGGAGAAGACCATCATAATGATAGCCCACCGACTGAAAACTGTCCGCGATGCCGACCGTATACTTGTGGTTGACCGCGGCAGGATAGTACAGCAGGGCACTCACGATGAGCTCATGGCTCAGGAGGGCATTTACCGCGGCTTCATTCAGGGACGCCAGAAGGCTGTAAGCTGGAAGCTCTGAAAGAAAACATGATATAGTATAAATAAAAGGTCTCCGCACTGCAAAGGGCAGTACGGAGACCTTAGCCTTTAGGGGTGGAAATTATCTGAGGTACTGAGTGTAGAAGGACTCTATCTTGTCAAAGGGGATAGCGTCCTTGCCGCCGCCGTCATAGAGGTCGGTGTGGACTGCTCCCTCAACTACCAGGAGCTCCTTGTTATCGCCTGTGAGCTTCTTGAAAGCGCCCTCGCTGAAATAGCGTGAATGAGCCTTTTCGCCGCATACCACCAGAACTGCCGAGCGTATCTCGTCGGAGTAGGCAAGTATGGGCATATTTATGAATGACAGCGATGAGGTCTTGTTCCAGCCGCCGTTAGAGTTCAGCGAGCGGGGGTGATAGCCTCTGTCAGTCTTGTAGTAGGAGTGGTAGTCCTTTACGAAGAAGGGTGCGTCCTCGGGGAGGGGGTCAACTACTCCGCCGCCAAGCTCGTATTCACCTGAAGCGTAGTCCTTGATTCTCTGCTGATTGAGAGCCTGCTTCATGGCAAAGCGTGCGTCAGCACTGTCAGCCTCGTCGAAATATCCCTTTGCGTTCACGCGTGTCATATCGTACATGGTAGAGGAAACGGTCGCCTTTATGCGGGTATCTATGGCAGCTGCGTTTATAGCCATGCCGCCCCAGCCGCAGATGCCGAGTATTCCTATGCGCTCAGGGTCAACATTGTCCTGAAGGGAGAGGAAGTCCACAGCTGCGCAGAAGTCTTCGGTATTTATATCAGGCGAGGCAACATATCTGGGCTGACCGCCGCTCTCTCCCGTAAATGAGGGGTCGAAGGCAATGGTGAGAAATCCGCGCTCTGCAAGAGTCTGTGCATAGAGTCCCGAGCACTGCTCCTTGACTGCGCCGAAGGGACCGCATACAGCTATGGCAGCCAGCTTTCCCGAAGCATTCTTTGGTATATACATATCAGCCGCAAGGGTTATGCCATAGCGGTTGTGGAAGGTCACCTTCCTGTGTTCTGTCTTGTCTGATTTTTGGAAGGTCTTGTCCCATTCCTGAGTGAGAGTGAGCATTTCGTCTTTCATATCTGTATACCTCCGTTTTTATCAAGTGTGTAGGTGAAGTAATCGAGACAGTCTATGCGCCTGTTATAGGTGTGGACGGTGTCAAGGAGCTGCTGTCGGTACTCGCCTATGAGCCTTCCGAGAGCTGCGCTGTCCCTTTTGTCAATGAGCACCACACATTTTTCAATGGTGGAGCTGTCCATACCTGTGTCGGCGAGGTTCTGTCTTAATGCTGCAAGAGCGGTGCTGTTGTCTGTCATGTCCTTCACCTCCTGTAACTAAAGTCTAACACATATCGGGCAGAAATGCAAATACTTTATATCTAAACCATATTATGCTTGACAGGCATATCACTGAGATGATATAATTTCATTATAAAAATAGGAGGTGCAGTCTATGGAGATACGGGTATTACGCTATTTTCTTGCCATCGCAAGAGAGGGAAGCATAACAAATGCCGCCAATTACCTTCACGTTACCCAGCCCACACTGTCAAGGCAGATAAAGGAGCTTGAGGACGAGGTGGGGCAGAAGCTTTTTATTCGCGGAAGCCACAGCATGAAGCTGACACAGGAGGGCTTTATCCTCCGAAAACGCGCAGAGGAGATAGTTTCCATGGTGGACAAGACCGAGGCGGAGTTCCGCTCAATGGAGGGCACTGTGGCAGGGGACATCTACATCGGCGGCGGTGAGACCAGAGCTATAAGCTACATCGCCGAGGTTGTCAGGGAGCTTCGTGGGGAGTACCCCGATATAAAGTACCACCTCCACAGCGGCAACGAGGCTGACGTCACCGAGCGCCTTGACAGGGGGCTCATCGACTTCGGCATACTTGTCCAGCCTGCCGACCTTACCAAGTATGACTGCCTGCACCTGCCTGCGGAGGACACATGGGGAGTAGTCATGCGCAAGGACTCGCCCCTTGCGGAAAAGTACGCGGTCACAAGACAGGACCTGCTGGAGCTTCCCCTCATACTTTCACGGCAGGCAATAGACGGCAGCAAGGAGGACAACGAGTTCATCAACTGGTTCGGCAGCGATTTTGACAAGCTCAACATCGTCACTACCTTCAACCTCATGTACAACGCGGCGATAATGGTCGAGGCTGGCATAGGCTATGCCGTAGGTATCGACGGTATCACCAACACCGATGTGAACAGTCCGCTGTGCTTCCGTCCACTTGAGCCGGGAATGACCGCAGGTCTGGACGTTATCTGGAAGAAGTATCAGGTCTTTACTCCTGCGGCAGAGCTGTTTCTGAAGCGCTTGCAGCAGAGATATGCCTGAATGTAATATCATATAATACAAAATAGGCATTTGCAATATCAGCTTTTCTGTGTTATGATAAAAATACGGAAAGGAGCTGATCTGCATTATGAAAAGGGCAGTAAAGATAACAGCTGTATCAATTATCGCCGCAGCTGCGGTGCTTACGGGAGCAACAGCCGCAGGAGCAGCAAAACGGGCAAAATACGCCCCAAAGGACGTAACCTCAATGCAGGATCATCTCCTGGGCAAGTCGGATAACACAGAGGGTACGGACCTTGACGCCGACGGCGACGGCGAGTGGACCTCCCTTGACCTGTGCATAATACGGAAGGAGGCTGCGGAAACCATGAACGAGAAGTCGCGTATAACCATAGAAGTGAACGGACATACTCTCACGGCGGAGCTTGCTGACAACGAAGCCGCAAGGGCTCTGGCGGAGCTGGCTGAGGAGGGCTTCACGGCAAAGCTCAATGAGTACGGCGGCTTTGAGAAGGTGGGAAAACTGCCACAGTCTCTGCCAAAATCGGACGAGCGCATAACCACCGAGGCTGGGGACATCATGCTCTATCAGGGAAATCAGATGACCATTTTCTACAACTCTAACACCTGGAGCTACACAAGACTCGGACATATCACAGGTGTCTCACAGGAGGAGCTGGAGGACATCTTCGGCGAGGGAGATATAACCGTTGACATATCCCTTGCAAAATAGTCACTTGTGCGAAATATACAATGCGGAGGGCTTAAATTCGGCGTTTTTCCCTGTTGAACCGCGGCTCATAAAGTGGTAAAATTTAAGTAGCATATTACGGAGAGTCAATTTTCACAAAGGAGGGAAAAACAATGCCGTTACCTGTTGTCATTGTCATTGCTGTTGTTGCCGTATTATTGCTTGGAGTAGTCGTATTTTTCCTGAGGAGAAACAAGTCTCTGGCGGATGATGCTTACTACAGCGAGCAGCTCAGACGGGATCAGGAGCGCCGCACACAGAAGGAAGAGGCTGAGCGTCAGCGTCGCATGATGCAGCGCGAGCGTGCAGGCAGAAACTGAATGACAAAATAAGCGCAGACCTTATGGTCTGCGCTTTTCTGTATCGTGTTTTAATTGCCCGTAGCTGCTTCCCTGATAGTCTGAGAGATAATGGGATTATCGCAGACGAGGGTATTGCCGTAAATTGAATTAGTCACATCATCGGGAGTGTTGTCAAGGTAGTATACGCCGTTCTCAATAAAGTATCTTACTGCATCTATTCTGAGGACTGTATGCCCGTCGCCTGAAGTGAAGTCGAGGACGTAAATGTGCTTGTCATCCATCATGCTGAGCTCTACGCTGGGCGGATAGCTTCCGTCGGGAAGTCTGATGAGATCAAGGACATCCATGTTATCGACCTCGTACCAGCTGTTGTTGCTGATAATATCGGAAATGCTTCTGAGACCTTCCTGTGATATACTGTCGGTGCCGTAAATCATCTGGAGGTAGGAGGATCTCTCGCTGCCATTAACATCAACGTACTTCATGTTCAGGTCGATCTGGTTATAATGAAGATGATTTTCAGCCAGTGGATCTGTGTCAAGGAAGCGCCAGTCATTGGCAGTAAGGTCAGTGATGACTTCGGGGATCTTGCTTCTGCCCAATATTTTCAATATTTTGTCTTCAATGGTATTGTCGGGGCAGGAACCAACCCACATAACTGAACCATTGCTTCCATTATACTGACCGTTTTCGTCGACTTCGTAATGCACACATCCGAATAATGTTGAATCGGGATGTGACTCGATATTGAGTGCAGTGAGTGTACCGTCATTTTCTTCTCTGAAAAGAACTAAATATGCCTGGGGCGTGATCGCAGGTGCAGACATCTGTTCAAAGTCACAGCTGCTGAGGAGCTCATATATAGCCTTCTTTTGTTCCTCTGAGAGCAGTACGCGGTCGTTTTCTGTGAACCAGTCGCTGTTGATGAAGTCGTTGTGTATGCTGTATCCCAGCTCTCTGCCCATTATTTCGGAGAGCTTGTTTACAAGGCTGACGTAGTCGATATCATAGGTCTTTATCTGGCGTGCGGAGCCTTCTGTGCGCTTATAGTTAGCCATGCCCTCGTATTCGGACTCTGTCTCATATCTGAAGCTGTCCCATGTAAGGGTATTGTTGTCGCCGTTGAGGGACAGCATATTGAAGTCGGAGCCGTCCATGGAGATAAATGTCATTCTGTCGATGCCAACCAGCCAGAAGGGCTTTGTCTTGGGCTCAACAGACTCATTCCACTCAAGGCTGTTGAAAAGCTCCTCGATCTGTTTGCTCTGCTCAGCAGAGATGACCTCGCCGCTGCCGAAGGTTATCTGTGTTTCCTCGTCAGCTTTGACGAATATCTGCTTCTCTGCGTCCTCGCCGCCGGGAATGAAGTACTCGCGTTCGGAGAAGTTGCCGAAGGGAGCAACGCCTTTATATTCGGGCTCTGTGGGAGTTTCCTCCTCGTCCTCGGAGCTGAGTATCTCATTGATAGTGGACTTGAAAAGACCGTAGTCTATCTTGTAGCCCTCAACGGACATCTCATCGTCGGTCATGAAGTACTGACCGTCCTGCTCATCAAAGTTGAAATGGGTATAGTTGAGGACACCGAACTCGCCCACATCGTATATCTTTACTGCTTTTATCTCGTTGTCGCGGCAGTAGATGAAATACGGATCACTTTCGTCCGCATTTATGGGAGCAGGCGCATCTTCTATTGTGGAAATATCGATGGTCTCTGCCTCGGTGACAGCCTCGTTCACAACACCTATGGCTTCATCGGTATCTGCGGCGATCTCCTCATAATCATAATTATTGAAGAAATCCGCTAACTTATCGCGCTTCTGCTGTGATATTATCGGACCGCTGAAAAGCTCGAAATATCCGTATGCTTCAGGACTGTCCTCTATCGTAACGGTTATCATTGAATCTCTGTTGTAGTCACAGAGCTGATACTCCAGCTCGGAAAAGTCGCCGAAGGGAGCGACCTTCTTCTGGGTATCGAGCTGACTTTCGGCGGCAGGGGTGTTTCTGAAACGGCTGAATGCGTAAGCGCCGCCTGTTGCACCTCCGACTACCAGAGCGCAGGCTGCTGCGATACTGAGTCCGCGCTGCCACTTGGGACGGCGGTAGACCTCAACACCGCTGACTGTCTGCTCTTTTTCTGTGTCAGGTGCAGATGTATTATTGAATTTTCTTTCGCTCATTCTGAATATTTTCTCCTTTTCTCTATTGTCACGGGGAGGAAATTCAGCTTCAAGCCTGTCGGTAACGCTGCTCTCGGCATTTTCGAGAATATCAAATTCATTTTTCTCATTCATGACTTCACCTTCCTTCATCGTCTTCCCTGAGAATGTCTCTGAGTCTGCTCAGGGCGCGGCTGAGCCTTTTGCGGACCGTATTGGGCTTCATGTCTATCATATTGCCTATATCCTCGGAGCTCTTGCCGTAGTAGTATTTCTGTATGATAATGGTCGAATCGGGTTCACCAAGGGACTTCACGGCGTCCAGCAGAGCGTGAGCGGTCTCAGCCCTTTCTGCCTGCTCGTCTATCCTCTCATCGGAGGAGAGCTGCACAGCCTCATCGGCGTCAAGTGACACCGAAGCCTTTATGCCTGAGTTCAGCCGTCTGAACGTATCTACGGAGCGGTTTCGCGCTATAGCGGAAACAAATCCCTTTATATTACCGCTGTGGCTGCTTTCAGAGTTGTACTTGGTGAATATCTCCGCAAAAACATCGCTTATACATTCGTCGATATCCTCGGGAGTTCCGAGGCTTCTCAGACGGTTGAAAACGATAGTATAAACATAGTTGTAGTACTCATCGAAAATGAGCCTGTGGGCTTTTTTGGGTGAGCTGCTGAGAAGCCGGCGGAGCTGTTGGTCTGTCATCTGATCCCTCCTCGTTTTATTATGGACATCTCTCAAAACGAGGCTTTAAAGATGTCCTTATGACAGCGGGGCTGCCGAAGCAATTCAATGCGCATTTGTAACGCTCTGCAAATATACTCGCAGAAAAAACATCTTCCGTGACACATGGGCGGAAGTATTTTTGAAAAAACATGAAGTTAAGTGATAAAACATCAAAATTTTGCTAAAAATAGCGGAAAAAGCCTTGTAAATCCGAAAAATATATGATATAATTCAGTTAAAGTAACATTTTGGGTTACACAGGAGGATATTAAAATGAAGATCGGATTTATCGGAGCGGGAAAAGTGGGCTTTTCCCTCGGCAGGTATTTTGTCGGGAACGGTCTGGAGGTCTCGGGCTACTATTGCCGTAATGTGCAGTCATCAGCAGAGGCAGCAAAGTTCACGGGAACGAAGTTCTACGAGGATGCGGCTGAGCTTGTAAAGGAAAGCGATGTCATATTCATCGTTGTCCCCGACAGCGCCATCACAGAGAACTATCAGGCTATCAGAGAACTTGGTATCGGCGGAAAGCAGATCTGTCACTGCAGCGGAGCTCTCTCCGCGGCTGAGGCGTTCCCCGACATCAGAAAGTACGGAGCAGAGGGCTGTTCCGTTCATCCCTTGTTTCCTATCAGCAGCAAGTATGACTCTCACAGGGAGCTGAAGAACGCCTTCTTCTGCATAGAGGGCGACGAGGCGGCTGCGGCTGAGTGGAAGGGGATACTGGATAAAATGGGCAATCACACTCGCCTCATCAGCGGCAGTGCAAAGAGCGAATACCATGCAGCCTGCGCAGTTTCAAGCAATCTTGTCTGTGCTCTTGCGGCTGAGAGCCTGTCCCTTATGGACAAGTGCGGTTTTTCGGAAAAGGAAGCCCTGAGCGCTCTTGAGCCTCTGATACTCAGCAATATCAGGCGTGTACTGGCTGTGGGACCCGTGGAAGCGCTTACGGGACCCGTTGAGCGAAATGACGTCATGACTGTCCGCAGACACCTTGAGTGTATCGAACCGGGTGTGGACAGGGAGATGTACAAGGCGGTATCGCGCAAGCTGGTGGAGCTGGCACAGCAGAAGCACCCCGACAGCGATTACGCGGAAATGTGCCGCCTGCTGAAATAACGCCTGAAATTGATGTAAAAACGAAACGGCACTTTCATTTGAAAGTGCCGTTTTATTTACATAAGAACTCCGTGCTTTTCGTAGTCGGCTACCCTGACGACAGCGTTTTTATCGTCCACGAATACCACCTTCGGGCGGTGAGTTTTTATCTCCTCGGGAACCATAGCCGCATAGGACATGATGATAACGGGGTCACCCTTCTGTCCTGCACGGGCAGCAGCTCCGTTAAGGCAGATAACGCCGCTTCCGCGTTCGCCTGCGATGACGTAAGTCTCGATACGGCTGCCGCTGTTTACGTTTACGATGTGAACGTGCTCGTACTCAAAGAGTCCTGCGGCGTCCATAAGGTCCTCGTCGATGGTGACGCTGCCCACATAGTTGAGTTCCGCCTGAGTGATAATAGCGCGGTGTATCTTGCTTTTGAGCATTGAGATTTCCATGTCCGCCTCCTTATACGTCTTCTGTGAAGAAGTTGTCGATAAGGCGTGTGCTGCCGATATAAACGGCTATAGCGCAGAGCGCAGGGCGGTCAAGTGTGGTTATCTGCTGCATTGTGGCGCAGTCCACTATCTTGACGTAATCAATGCGTGCAAGGGGCTCGGCTTCGATGAGCTTTTTCATGCTTCCGATTATGGCGGAGCAGTCACGTTCACCCTTTTTCACCATATCCATTCCCAGGAATATGGACTTTGAGAGCACCAGGGCAGCCTTTCTCTCAGCTTCGCTGAGGTAGGTGTTTCTTGAGCTCTTTGCCAGACCGTCTGCCTCACGGATTATGGGGCAGCCGATAATTTCTATATCCATGTTGAGGTCATCGACCATATGGCGGATGACAGCCAGCTGTTGAGCGTCCTTCTTGCCGAAGTAGGCTCTGTCGGGCTTTACTATATTGAAAAGCTTCGATACTACCGTGCATACACCTCTGAAGTGTACGGGACGGCTGAGACCGCAGAGCTCCTGTGTGAGCACTGTCATATCAACAAAGGAGGAAAATCCCTCGTGATACATCTCCTCAGGCTCCGGGTTGAAGATAAGGTTGCCGCCGTGAGCTTCTACCAGAGCGGCATCGTGGCCGATGTCTCTGGGGTAGCTTTCAAGGTCCTCAGTGGGACCGAACTGCATGGGATTAACGAAATCCGAAACCACAGTCCTGTCGTTGTCCCTGTGAGAGGCGTCGATTAGACTTGCGTGGCCTTCATGGAGATAACCCATTGTAGGCACAAGACCTACTGTGAGGCCCTGAGCTCTCCATTCCTTCACCTGTGCGCGTACTTCGGCTATAGTCTTTACAATTTTCATATCAGTCACACTCCTTCATAAGCTCGTTGATAACATCATCGTCCACAGCGTAGGTATGCTCCTGCGCGGGGAAGCTTCCTTCCTTTGTCTCGCTGATGTAGTCCGTGATACCCTGACGCATGAGCGCTCCAACTTCCGCAAAGCGCTTTACGAACTTAGGTGTATGACCTGTTGTGAGTCCCAGCATATCCTGGTATACGAGCACCTGACCGTCACAGCCATTGCCTGCACCTATACCGATAGTGGGAATGAACAGTTTCTTTGTGATGATATCCGCCAGCTTAGCGGGGATACCCTCCAGGACTACTGCACAGGCGCCTGCCTCCTGTATCTCAAGGGCATCGGCGATGAGCTTCCGTGCCTTGTCAAGGCTCTTACCCTGGACCTTGAAGCCGCCGAAGGCGTTGACCGACTGGGGAGTGAGTCCGAGGTGTGCAACAACGGGGATCGACGCATTTACGATAGCTCTTATCTGGTCGCAGACTTCCGCGCCGCCCTCAAGCTTTACAGCGTTTGCACCGCCCTCCTTGATAAGCCTTCCTGCGTTGATGACAGCGTCCTGAACGCTTACCTGATATGACATGAATGGCATATCGGCAACAACGAAGGCATTCTCGGCACCTCTGGAAACTGCGGCAGTATGGTGGATCATATCCTCCATGGTAACGGGCAGGGTATTCTCATAGCCCAGCATGACCATACCGAGGGAGTCCCCGATGAGGATAGCGTTGACGCCGCACTCGTCCATGATCTTTGCTGTGGTGTAGTCGTAAGCAGTAAGCATCGTGATCTTGTCACCTGATTGCTTCTGCTTCAGCAGAGTTGAAACAGTGTTCTTCATATTCAATTTTCTCCTTAAAAGATGTTACCTTTCCGGGTAAGCGGATAAGATACAAGGATATTATAACAGCGATTTGTGACGGATCTGTGAATATATGGCGTTTTCCCGAAAAATCATCAATGAAGTACAAAGCTCCTCTGAAAGAAGGGGGAAGTTTTGTATCATTTAATGTATTTTTCATGAGGACAAAAAAGAGCGCCGCAAGAACGGGCTTCTGCGGCGCCTTTTGTTTCATTTAAGCTGCACTGTTACGGGGGTGCAGCGTTAAAGGGGTAAAAGGGGATTGGATGGAAATTCAACTGCTCTATGGGGAATCCCGTTACGGGAAAGAGCAATTATTTATGGATAGGATAATTATTCAGCTGACTCAGTCTCTGCTGAAGCCTCTGTTGCAGACTCAGCCTCTGCCTGTGCAGCCTTGAGAGCTTCTCTCTCCTTGGGGCCAAGGTGCTCGTGTGCGGGACCCTTGGGAGCCTCGGGAGCTACAGGAGGAGCGGGGGGCTCGGGCTTCTCACCGTCAGCGGGAGCTACAGGAGGAGCAGGAGGCTCGGGCTTCTCACCGTCTTCGGGAGCTACAGGAGGAGCAGGAGGCTCAGGCTTCTCGCCGTCCTCAAGTGCAACAGGAGGAGCGGGAGGCTCGGGCTTTTCGCCGTCCTCGGGAGCTACAGGCGGTACGGGCAGCTCAGGCTTTTCGCCCTCAGCCTTAGCGAAATGAACGTGTACATTAACGTCCTTGACATTGTTGATCTGCTCCTTGAGCTCGTCTGTAACGAAGTCAAGGTCATTGATGTCGATGATGTCACGGAAGTTGTTGAAGAGGTCTGTTACGTTGAGGATTGTAGGACCAGCGGGCTTAGCGGGCTTCTCAGCCTCTTCGCCGTCCTCAGTAACCTCAGCAGCCTCAGGCTTCTCGTTTGTATCGAAGTGAACATCAACCTTCTTGATGTTGTCCCAGTTCTCGATGATGTCATCTGTGAGGATATCGATCTTGTTAGCATCGATGAAGTCACGAATCTGATCGAGGAGATCAGTTACGTCGATAACGATGGGCTTAGCGGGCTTCTCAGCGTCCTCTTCGGGAGCTGCGGGAGCCTCGGGAACTTCGCCGTCAGCCTCGGGAGCTACGGGCGGTGCAGGGGGCTCAGGCTTTTCGCCGTCTTCTGTTACCTCGGGAGCAGCAGGCTCTTCAGCCTCTGTTACTTCCTCAGCAGCCTCTGTTGCTTCTTCAGCTGCAACTGTTACAGCTGTCTCTTCTGTTTTCTCGTTTGCAGCAAATGTGTTAAGTCCTGCTACAGATGAGAGAACAGACATAGCAGCGATTGCAGCGAGAATTTGCTTTTTGCTTTTCATGATTGATTACTCCTTTACATGATTTATTTGACTCCCTTTGTGGTAGGGAGCTGTACACTTGTTTTGTGTTACATTAACAGGATACGGAGTGCGAAACTGAAAAGAGGGGTGATAGGAAATTTTTTTCAAAAATTTTTTTGATGATACGATTTTTAGCAATATACAGGCAAAAAAGCACAGGACGCCTTACGATGACGTCCTGTGCTTTTATCTATATATTCATGTTTTCTCAGATGGGAGGGGAGCAGGCGGAGCTGCGGGTGCAGGCTCCGCTTCGCCCGTTATGGTATTATCTTTCAGTGGTTCTTCAGCCATGGGAGCTATATGTATTTCGTCCATAGCTATTAAAGCTTCACCCATCGGACCTGCTGCGGGAGCAATAGCCTTGGGCGGAGCAGCCTCTGGATGCGCCTCAGGCTTAGGCGGCTCAGCGCCTTCGTCGGGCTTGGGAGGTTCCGGCTTTTCGCCCTCGGCAGGCTTGTCTGCCTCCTTAGGCGGCTCTGGAGTCTCTGCAGGCGGTGCAGGAGGATCCTTTACTTCTGCGGGCTTTGCCTCTCCCTTGGGAGGAGCGGGAGGCTCTGCAGGAGCAGCGGGCTCAACTGCGGGCGGAGCGGGAGGCTCGGGGAGCTTCTCGTCCTGTGCAGGGGGCTTGGGAGCCTCAGGCTTATTGCCGTCCTTTGCAGGATCGGGCTTCACCGCAGGCTCAGGCTTTGCCTTATTATCGGGCTTTGCTTTTTCTGCGGGCTTGGTGCCGTTTACACCCTTGACATTTACATTGATATCGGAAATGCCCTTCTCAACATCGTTTTTGTATGTGTCATAGTCCCTGGAGTTATCCGACTCTATATAGAAGTCAACAGTATCTCCGTCGGATATAACGCCCTTTGCCTTTTCAAGCTCAAGTATCTCATTGGCAACGGTGAGCATATCCTTGCCCTTTCCGTCATAGTCCTTCAGTATTTCTCTGCCTATACTGTCCTCGCACTTTATGTGGAGCACCTTGCCCTTTTTGTTGAGTTCAAGTCTGATATTGGCGTCAGATGAGATAAGGACTGTGGAGTGGGGCTTGAGATTGCGTGAGTAATATATGGAGCCTGCCGAGACCATGAGCACAAGGCTTGCGGCAACTGCGGCAATTCTGCCTATGCGGAAGGTTATCTTCTTCGCGCGGTCTTCGTCGCTGTTCATGATAAGGGGATCCGTTACCGTCTGTCCCACCTCATAGCTGAGATCGGCAGCCTTGACGAACCTGGACTCCTCGTCCATGAGTACAGCATAGCCCTCATTACATTCCATAACAATATATTTCATGTTTTCTCACCACCTTTAAGTACCTGCATGATGTGTCCGCGCATTATCTCATAGCCGTTGGTGCAGATCAGGAGCACAGCCACCAGATAGCGCCTGTGTCTTTCAAGGGTCTTTCTCTCCACATCTGCGCCCTCAGCCAGCTTAGCCAGCGGGACACGCTTTGTCCTGAGGAAATCTTCAAGAATATCGGGGTTGCTTCTTGCGTAGCGGACAGCCCTCTGACAGCTTTCGAGGGTTCGCCTCTGCCGGGGAGAATTATCCGCCACATCGCTCATGGATACGCCGAAGTCCTGCATCTGTGCAGAGAGCTCGGCTATTTCCTGCTGTGTGGCTTCGCGGAGCTCATTTTCCTCGTATGCGTCATGTTCGTCGCGGATAGTTTCCCTGAGGTCGGTCTTGTCGTCCTCGGAAACATCAAGTGAGATCTGTCCTTTATTTTTCTTTTCTTTTCTGTAGTTGTCAATGAGGCGGTTCCTAATATGCAGTGCCGCAAATTTCAGGAATGAGCCGCGCAGACGGGAATAGTTCTGTATTGCCTCATAGAAGGCGAACATGGCTATACTCAGTTCATCGTCGCTCTTATCGGGCGGGCGGTTGATAAACCTCGCTGTTTCGGACTTGATGAATGGCATATAATCCGAGATCAGCTGATCTGCCGCGTGGCTGTCTGTTTTTGCCTCATAGACACGGGATATGATTTGATGCGCATCAGAATTCATATTTGCCACCCCCATATTACTTGTAGATTACGCAGGTACTATTGAGAAAACGGGGTATCCCCCGTAAGTTTCTGATTATTCTGCGGATAGAGCCGCAAGTATCTCATCGTAAGCCTTCTGACTGTCATTTTTGAAGTTTTCGATGACGATGCTGTCGATACCGAGATGTCCGAGAATAGCCAGTTCGCGGCGCTGACGCTCCTCAAGAGCGGAAACGTAGCCCTCGAAGCCGCTGAGCCTGAGAGACTTTCCGTATTCACCTCCGCAGTGGTAATCAATGACACCGTTTAACCATTCCTCACCGCGCTCAGGAACAGCCATCTTTAACTCCGCAGCGATATTGTCGGTTTTCAGATAGACCACAAAGGGCTTCAGCGGACGGATAATATCATATATCTCCCTGATGTATCCCTCGGATACGGAGCTGTCAAATCCGAACCTCATCATGGTCTCGCACATGGGGTTCTGGAGGAAAACACAGTTGAAAACATGACCTGCGGAGCTCGCGGCGCTTTCGGTGAAGCTGCGCCATTTGTCCAGCATGATGGGCTTTTCGGTCTCCCAGGGGAGAAAGTCATATATTTTATGGGTGAGGAGTCTGTCAAAGAGGTCTCCGCTGAAGCTGCATATGGGGACTATATAGCCTCCGCAGCGCTTTTTGGCAGCAGCGAGTATGAGCTCCTGTTCATCGGGCTGAAACTCCGCAAGCTCATTTTCGCTTAGAAATGCGTGAAATTCATAGTCCGCAGGGTGATCTCCGCTGCCCTCGTCGGTGCACTCCATACCCAGAACATCGGCGATATGCTTTGATACCGTGCTTTTCCCAGAGCAGGGAAGTCCTTCAACTATTATAAGCTTTCTCATAATCCCTCCTTATAGCAGAAACGCCCGACCATATACGATCGGGCGATAGTGTGTGTGATTATTTTGCTGAGTTTTCCTCGTCCTGATGGCGTATCTGAGCACGCTTTATCTTGCCGCCGAGAGTCTTGGGAAGCTCCTTGACATACTCGATGACACGGGGATACTTATATGGTGCAGTCTCGCGCTTAACGTGATCCTGGAGCTCCTTTGTCAGCTCGGGAGAGGGGGTGTAGCCCTCAGCCAGAACAACTGTAGCCTTTACTACCTGTCCTCTGATGGGGTCGGGAGCACCTGTGATAGCGGACTCAACAACAGCAGGGTGTGTGAGGAGTGCGCTCTCAACCTCAAAGGGTCCGATACGGTAGCCGGAGCACTTGATAACGTCGTCATTTCTTCCTACGAACCAGTAATAGCCCTTGGAATCACGCCATGCAACGTCGCCTGTGTCGTAGTTCTCACCGCCGAGAACAGCCTCGGTCAGCTCGGGGTTCTTGTAGTAGCCGCAGAAAAGACCTGTGGGACGAGCCTTGTCGATGCCGCATACCATGATACTGCCCTCTTCACCGTCCTCGCACTCTGTACCGTCGGGACGGAGCAGATGGATGTTGTAAAGTGGAGAAGGCTTGCCTGTTGAGCCGGGCTTGGGGTCTATCCATGGGAAGTTAGCGATGAGAACGGTTCCCTCGGTCTGACCGAAGCCCTCACGCATTTTCTTGCCCGTGAGCTCATAGATACGGTTGAATACCTCAGGATTGAGGGGCTCGCCCGCATTGCAGAAGTTCTGTATTGATGAAAGATCGTACTGTGTCATGTCCTCCTGGAGCATAAAGCGGTACATTGTAGGAGGAGCACAGAATGTAGTCAGCTTGTAGTGACTGATTACCTCGAGAATGTCCTTGGCGTTGAATCTGCCCGTGAAGTCATAGGCGAACTGTATAGCGCCGCAGATCCACTGTCCGTAGATCTTGCCCCAGCCGAACTTTGCCCAGCCTGAGTCGGAAATAGACATATGGAGCTTGTTCTCCTGTACCTGGTGCCAGTATTTAGCGGTAACTATATGACCCAGGGGGTGTGCGAAGTTGTGGCATACCATCTTGGGCATACCTGTTGAGCCCGAAGTGAAGTAGATGAGCATGGTGTCGGTTGCTTTGGTAGCCTGATCGTCTGTGGGACGCTCAAAGGTATCTGGGTACTTAGCGATCTCGTCCTCGAAGAAGTCCCAGCCCTCACGGGGCTCTGCAACAGCGATCTTCTTGCGCAGTGTCTCTATCTGGGGAGCAGCTGCGTCTATCTGACCGCGTATGTACTCGTCATCGCAGGCGATGATGGCGGAGATACCTGCCATATTGCCGCGGTAAGCGATATCGTGTGTGGTAAAGAGAAGATTACCGGGGATAAGAATTACTCCCAGCTTGTGGAGAGCAGTGGCGATTACCCAGTACTCCCAGCGGCGGCGGAGGATAAGAAGCACAACGTCGCCCTTTTTGAGACCCAGACTGCGGAAGTAGTGGCAGGTCTGATTTGAGAGCTTTGATATATCGGTAAAAGTGAAAGTGCGTTCCTTTTTGTCATGACTGAGCCATACAAGAGCCTTCTTTTCGGGTTCCTGCTTAGCCCATTCATCAACGATGTCCCAGCCGAAGTTAAAGTCCTCGGGAACATTTACCCTGTAATTTTCCTTGAAATCCTCGTATGAATCGAAATCTATACGGGGAAGATAACGGTCTAAAAGCATTTCAGTAAAAACTCCTTTGCTAATGCTTAAAAAAGCGAAATTATTCAGCTATAACTGTCAGAAATCTTGCTTTACTGTCTCCGACGCAGCGCTGTCCGTGGGGATAGGTGGGGTTGAAGTAGATAGAATCACCCTCATTGAGGATTATCTCCTTATCCTCGAATACTACAGCGACAGTGCCCTTAAGGACGAGGTTGAACTCCTGACCTGTATGGGTTACCAGCTTTGCCGGCTCATCGGAAGGTTCAAGAGTGACCAGGAGGGGCTGCATGACCTTATCCGCATAGCGGAAAGCCAGATCCTTGAAGCGGTAGCCCTCGTAACGGCTTATGCTTCTGCCCTTGCCGCGGCGGACGACCTGGAAGGTGTCGATACGGCTGGGCTCACCTGTGACGAGCTCGTTGAAATCGACGCCGAACTTATTTGCGATCTCATAGATTACGCTTATTGGAAAATCACCATTTGTTTCATAGCCTGCATACTGCTCTGTAGTAAGACCAAGCTCCTCTGCAAGCTTCTCCTGTGAATAGTCACAGACCTCGCGCAGTTCACGGATACGTGCTGCGATCTCATTAATAGTCTCCATAGCGCGACCTCCTTAAGTGATAAGATTTATATTTTACAGTTGGAATTCGGAGTCTCCCTGTGAAAAGGTTTGATATTGGGATAAGTCTGAGACAGACGGTTTCTACTGTGTGAAATATATAAATTAATTGTACCACATTTCATAGCACCTTGTCAAGACGGGGGATAATAAATTGGCAGGGCAAATCCTGCGCACAGCAGCTAAATCATAATTTTGCGGAGCAAAATTATGATTTGAGTGAATAGTGATTAGTGAATAGTGAATAGTTGTGGTGTCGCCTTCGGCGACGTTATTTAAATAATGTGAGCGCAGCGAACACATTAACTAATCACTAACCAC
>JAKPUQ010000098.1 GCA_029572815.1 Bacillota bacterium
AAGAATGTCCTAAAGAACTGATCAGGTTAAGTCACCTGATAAAGGGTGGGATCAGTGCAGCTGAATTCTTGGAGGAGTATAGTAACGGTAACATTCATTGAAAGCTTTTTATTAATAAATATTTTTAAATAGAATCAGCTCCCGTAAAGGGAGCTGGCTTCTTTAATAGCTTTGTACCACCAATAAATTTCGTGTGATTTTCGTGTGATTTCGTGTGATTTTTGACTGAAAATCAGTCACACGCAACTGCAAAAAGGCAGTTTGAACTGTTTTCTGTAGGTAACAGAAAAGCCTGTATTTCGGTGTTTCCCTCGAAATACAGGCTTTTTAATTCTGGCGGACAGAGAGGGATTCGAACCCTCGATACGCTATTAACGTATACACGAGTTCCAGTCGTGCGCCTTAGACCAGCTCAGCCATCTGTCCGTACTTTGGTGCGAGTAATGGGACTTGAACCCATACGTCTCTCGACACACGCCCCTCAAACGTGCCTGTCTGCCTATTCCAGCACACTCGCAAAGTACTTTAATATTATACTACAAAATAATATGGATGTCAAGCAATAATGAGATATATTTATTATATAACAATATAATGATTATGTTATAACAAAAATTAATATAATTATCCGATTTGATCTAATAATAATGATAAAGTCACAAAAAATCTCGATTTTCGACATTTTGCGTTGAAAATACCCCTTGTATTTCTCATCTGATGGGTGTAAAATGGATATCGTAGTAACAAGAAAAGGAGAACTATCATGGAAAATGAAAGAATCAAAGTATTGATCGGAGACGATTCAGCATCAAACGGAGTAAAAGTAGCAGCAAAGCTTAGGGAGAGCGGAATGATCGCTTATACCCGAAGAAACAATGGCAGAGCGATACTTGATTCCATTCTCAATGATAAACCTGACGTTGTTATGGCAGATCTTACTCTGCCTGATACAGATGCACTTCTGTTGATAAAACATGTCAGGGAATCACTTGTGAGCGTACCGTCTTTCATAGTTGTTTCGGAGATCGACAACAGCTTCATTGAAAGACAGGTAATGGAAAACGGTGCAGCCTATTTCCTCGTGAAGCCGTATGATATTGAATCCATACCTTCAATCGTGAAGTCAATATGCCGCAAGTCGGTACAGTCAAGCTGTGCTGATATGGAGATACTTGTGACAGAGGTGATACAGAAGCTTGGTGTACCGGCACACATCAAGGGCTATCATTACTTGCGAACAGCTATACTGAGCGCAGTGGAAAATGCCAGGCTAATGGAGTGTGTTACCAAACAGCTCTATCCCAGTGTTGCCCAAAAGTATGATACGACTTCATCAAGAGTTGAAAGAGCCATAAGACACGCGATAGAAATAGCGTGGGACAGGGGCAATGCCGAGATGATAAATGACTTTTTCGGGTATAGTGCAGACAGCTACAGAGGGCGTCCTACAAATTCCGAGTTCATTGCTCTTGTGACTGATCGTATACGTCTGCGGCTGAAAACGAGTATTATTCCAAGCTGATTATATCACATCTATACAATAAAAGCAAATCATATTTTAATGCATAAAGAATTATCTGTCAGGAAAAGCCTGTATCTTTGCGGATACAGGCTTTTTTATTGACTTATAGTGCATCATAATGTATAATATATGTAATGATCTTATTTAAGGGGGAATAAACATGGGTTTATTTGATAAGTTTAGCAAAAAGGAAGACGATACTGTCGAGATCAAAAAGACTGAGACCAGGGGCTGGGACGCTATAACAGCCGCATTTGAGAAGCTCTATCCGGATCAGAAGGATCCTAAGCATTATGGAGTTCTCATACCCTGGGAGCTTGGCGGCAATGATCCTTTGACAGGCATAAGCATTTATGAGACAGAGGAGTATTATCACTTTGTCACATACGGACTCAGCGAGATATTTGAAAAGGAGACCGATGATCCCGAGATAAGCGGATACGGTATGGAATTTACTCTCAAGCTGAGAAAAGCAAGTATTGATCCTGCAGACGAGGAAGGGGAGCTCCGCTGTATATGCGGTATCTTCCAGAAGATAGCACGTATTACCTTTGAGCACGGTGAGTGTTTCAGAGCAAACGAGTATCTTTATACAGGACAGACTGCCGGAATTGATCTGCACCAGAACAGTTCACTTACAGGATTTATCATGATAACTGATACTGATGCAGGCTCAATAGCTACTCCAAACGGAAAAGTTGATTTTGTTGAGTTCATAGGCTGTACAGATGCCGAGCTTCTCGCTCTCAGGAATAAGGAACTGACCGTTGCCGAGCTCTATGCTAAGCTGGGCAGCGATATCACCGATTACAGAAGAAAGTCAGTTATCTGATAAATAGTCTGCGTATAATAAAAAGCACGAGGATCTCTAACCTCGTGCTTTTGTTTTTATTTCTCCTGAGGAGCTACTGTAAAGCTGCCCTTATCGGATATGAAAGTGTAGATCGGAACGGTGAATGAACCGTTGCCCTTTACATTCTTTATAATTGTATGTACAAAGAAATCGCACCATTCTTCCTGGGGACGCATAGCGTATTCGGTCTGGAGAGAGACCCACAGAGGTGAGGTGAAGTCCATTTTTTTCGGATCAAAAAGTATACCTACTGCGGAGTCGCAGAAATCAAAGGTACCGATGAAAGCGACATCATCGTCACCGCACTTTATCTCGTCCGTGAGATTATTCGGTACTTCACCGAGAGTTATCATCATACGGCCTTTTATTATGCCGTTTTCCTTCTCAAACTTGTTGATTACGCCTTCTTTTACAAGTTCTTTCTCGATATGCGAAAATAGTTCCTTATCAGCTAACATAATATCACTCCTCTGTAATTTTACATGAAAAAAGTGTGTATTCTTTCTCATATTATATCATGTAATTATGCTAATTGCAACAGTTAACGAAAATGTCTTTCTCATCTTCGCCTTAACCTGTATCAATGTGCACGGGCAATAGGAGAGATGGTATATAACTTTTGTGCTGCTGATATATGAGAATAGCAGTATAGTTTTTTTACAATAGGTTATAATGGCATATGATTTAAGTATGCAGTAACACTTAATTATCTGGGAAGAAAGAAATTTTACGGCTTTATTTACCTGCACAAAAAGTAATGCGCAAAATGTTATACAACAAGTGCGTTATGTTATTGATTATGAACAATTTATTTGCTACAATATAAATATCAAAACGTGGTAAAACCACAGAACGAGAGGGAAATATTATGAAAAAACAGGTTTTAAAGAAATGCGCTGCATCTCTTGCAGCGTGTGCACTCATGGTAACAGCTGTTCCTGTGTCGGTTCTTCCTGCTTCAGCAGGCAGCAATCTGATCTCAAACTCCACATTTGACAGCGGAGTAAGTGACTGGGGAACCTATAAAGAGAGCGGCGGTGCCTGCACGCTTAAAGGTGAAGACGGAAAGCTTGCACTGAAAATATCAGATGTGGGTAAGCTGAACTATTCTGTACAGGTATTCTACGACATCGTTCCTCTTTACAAGAACGGCGTATATCGTCTGAAGTACGATATCTGGTCAACACAGGACCGTTTCGTTGAGGGAATGATCCAGCAGAACGGTGGCACATATCAGGCTTATACATGGAAGGGTCTCAACCTTACTACTGCTCCCCAGACTATTGATTACGAGTTCACCATGAAAGAAGATACAGACATCATGGCAAAGCTTGTATTCAACTGCGGTATACAGGAGAAATATGAGGGCGCACTTCCCGAGCATACCATCTATATCGACAATGTTTCACTGGAGCTCGTTGACGACAGCAAGGTCGATTACGCTGCTGACCGTCCCTATGCTCCTTCAATCAATATAAACCAGGTGGGCTACAGGACCGATGCAAAGAAGGTAGCTGTTTTCCGCGATGTAACAAACCAGTCCGAGTTCAAGGTTGTGAATGCTGATACAAAGCAGACTGTTTTCACAGGAAAGCTTGAAAACAGAAAGGAAAATTCCTCTGCTAATGAGACAAACTATACCGGTGACTTCTCAACAGTCAAGGAAGCAGGTAAGTACTATATCGCCTGCGACGGACTTGACAACTCCTACACATTTGAGATCGGCGACAATGTTTACTCAAAGCTTATTGATGACAGCGTAAGAATGCTTTATCTCCAGCGCTGCGGCGTTCAGGTAAATGACACAGAGTTCGGTCACGCAGCCTGCCACACAAGCATGGCTACTGTCTATGGTACAAACCAGCAGATCGACGTTTCAGGCGGCTGGCACGATGCAGGCGACTACGGCAGATATGTTGTTCCTGCTGCAAAGGCTGTTGCGGACCTTCTTTACGCATATCAGGCAGCTCCCGACCTCTACGGTGACAACATCAATATCCCAGAGAGCGGAAACGGTGTTCCCGATGTTCTGGACGAAGCACGTTTTGAGCTTGAGTGGATGATGAAGATGCAGGCACCCGACGGAGGCGCATACCACAAGGTATCCTGCGAGAACTTCCCCGGATATGTAATGCCTACAGATGAAAAGGCTCCTCTTATCGTAACTCCCGTAAGCTCTACAGCAACAGCTGATTTCTGTGCTTCAATGGCGCTTGCAGCTGAGTTCTATGAGAAATACGACAAGACCTTTGCAGACAAGTGTATGGTAGCAGCTGAAAAGTCATGGTCATGGCTTGAGGCTAACCCCAACTTCCTGTTCAAGAATCCTTCCGACATCGTTACAGGTGAGTACGGCGACAAGACAGACAAGGACGAGCGTTACTGGGCAGCTGTTCAGATGTATCGTGCAACAGGTGACCAGAAGTATCTCTCATCTGTAAACACAGCTTACACAGGTCTTGACTGGTCAACAGTGGGCGATTACGGCAATATCGCTATCCTGACAATGAAGGATGCTGACAAGAACTCAGATGTTTACAAGAAAGCATATTCAGCAGTGATTAGCCAGGCTGATTCCATGCTGACAAAGATCGATAATTCCAGCTATGGTTCAGCTATCACAAAGTATAACTGGGGCAGCAACATGACTATCGCAAATGCAGGTGTTATCCTTGGTCTCGCTGACCAGCTCACAGGACAGGATAAGTATCTCAACGGCGCAAACGCTGAACTGGGCTACCTCCTTGGTGTCAACCCTGTTTCAATCTGCTTCGTTTCAGGTTATGGTACTGTTTCTCCCGAAAATCCTCACCACCGTCCTTCAATGGCAGTCGGCCATGCAATGAAGGGTATGCTGGCAGGCGGTGTAAACGAGAACCTTGAGGACAGCGCTGCAAAGGCTTACTGCAAGGATCTTCCCGCTGCAAAGCGCTATGTTGATAACTCGGAGAGCTATTCTACAAACGAGATCACCATTTACTGGAACTCTCCTCTGACATATCTGCTCTCACTTACAGACAGTTCTGCAAATACCCAGCCCGAGGTAACAACAACCACAACCACTACGACAACAACTACAACTACCACTACTACGACCACAACCACAACCACAACAACTACACCCGAGATTACAACTACCACTACATTTGACGTTGTATATCAGATGGTAACTCCCGGTGATACAAACTGTGACGGAGTTGTAGAGCTTGCTGACGCCATTCTTGTTATGCAGTCTCTTGCAAATCCCGACAAGTACGGAATGACAGGCACAGCTGAGAAGCATCTCACAAAGCAGGGCAAGGCAAATGCTGATGTTGCCGGCAACAGCAACGGCATCACAAGTGATGACGCCCTCGCTATCCAGGAGTATCTGCTTAAGCTTATTACTAAGCTCCCCAAGTAAAATTATAGTGCAAAGGAAAAAGCTCCCATGAGGGAGCTTTTTTCATTTATCATTCACCTGTAAGGAGCTCATATGTAACGCCGTATTTTTCAGCGATATCTTTCGCGTATGAGGAGCCTTCGGGGAAAGCGACCTCCACCTTGAAGGAACGCCTGCCGTCAGTACTTTTCATAATCAGCGAGGAAACCATTGCATTGCATGCAGCCTTGTTTAGATCATCGGCATCCGAAGCCAGCTTGTGCATATGTGTATTATAGATCGTGCGGACCTTTTTCTTCATAAGTGCCCTTACGGAGTCACGGGCGATATAGTATCCCTCCTCAAAGGAAGTTGTTGAGAAGGTCTCGTTGAGGAGAAGAAGACTGTCAGAGGTACAATTTGAATATATTTCTTTAAATCTGACACATTCCTCACCTAATCTGCCAAGATCCATGGTCTTGTCCTCGTCGGCAGGAAAATGAGTGTATACGCAGTCAACAGGCTGGTAGCTGAATGATGATGCGGGGACGGATATACCGCCCTGTGCCAGCACATACATAAGTCCCACTGCCTGAGTGAGGGTAGTTTTTCCGCCGCGGTTTGCACCGGTGAGAATGTAGATCGTGTGCTCGCTGTCGAATAGAAGGTCATTGCAGACTATATCCGACATTTTTTCAGAATTAAGTGCAAGCTTCAGATTATATAATCCTCCGGCTTCCATGGACCGGCTGCCGCTGTCAAGGACCTGCGGTTTGCAGAAGCAATATCCCATTTCCCTGTATTTGGCGATAAATTCCGCAAATCGGATATAGTACATGAATTCGGGAATAAGCTGAGTGATATTTATAACAGCGATATCTGCGTATTTGGAAAGAGTGCCTCTCAGCTTCTTTACAAGAGAGTCAAGCATTTTATTCAGTATCTTGTCAAGGTAGAATGTGGAACCCTGGACACTGTCGCCGTTTGCAGCCGTAACGATGGTGGTTCTTGTATTTGCGTCCATAAATGGTGTGTTTTTCACTGTCATGTATCCTGTAAGATTTTCAAGGAACTTAAAGGCTTGTTCATTCTTTTCCTTGTCGGCAAGATGATAGTGCATATCACCGTCCCAATCGTTTCCGCTCTGGATTTTGTCTTTTGAAGAGATCGCGTCGGCGAAGTTACTGATGATGTTTGATTTTTTGAACGGGGTATCATTAATTGAGACAAGTCCCATGCTGACTGCTTCAAACCTCTCGTTCACATTAATGCCGATAGTGACGCTTTTTATCCCTGCTGATCTCTGTTTAAGCTCAAAAATATCCTTTTTCATCTCTGCAAAGCAGGCGTCTTCGTAGAGTGAGACAAGGTAGTTTCTGAAACCGATAAGTCCCTCTGAGGTTATACGATCATCTGAGAGACATTCCCTCATTGACTCTACGCAGACGATATAATCCTTGAGCTCGTCAAGTCTGTGTAGAAGGTGCCATAGACCTATTTTTTCGTCGCTGTCTCTGTTAGTCGAACTGAAGTTCCTTATGAACTCGATTCGGTCAAAGAGCTCTGTCATCTTTTCTCTGAGGTCGGGGAGGGCGAGTATATCACTGAATACTTCCTGCCTGTAGCGCGCAGTTTCAGGATCTGCGGTCATTGATGAGAGGATATTCATAATTATATTACGTTCTTTGGGATCGTTGGAAAGCTCATGGCAGATGGTATCAAGTCCAAGGTCATGACAAACGGTGGGGGAGAGCTGCCTGAATACGAGATCATCTTTAAAAGGGGAAAGTATGCTGAAAGAATTATTGTTTCTCATAGGTCCTCCTTAATATTTTTTTATTATTATATAATAAACAGGAAAGATTGTCAATCGTTCTGGAATATATACAGAATAAGCGGAATAATGTGGTAAAAAGGGGATTGATGTTGACAACGGATAAAGGATATGTTATAATTTAAGTTAAGTAACTATACCTTTTTCTATTATAGCGCGGGGGTGACATAAATCAAGAAAATACTGAAATACACACTGAATATCGCACTTATTCTTGTTATAACTCTCCTTACCCTGCACCTCATATTCAAGGAACAGGAGCTTCCCGAGATAATCCGCGACCTAAAAAGCGCTGATATGCGCTGGATAGCAGGCGGTGCGGCAGCTGCCGTTGCCTTTGTGGCAGGGGAGTCAGTGATAATACATTATATGCTCAGAGTACTTGAACAGAAGACCAGCTTCTTCCGGTGCCTGAAATACTCATTTATCGGGTTCTTTTTCAGCTATATAACTCCATCATCAACGGGTGGACAGCCTATGCAGATGTATCATATGAAAAAGGATAAGATAAAGATAGGCTACTCTACATTGATAATGCTACTGATAACCATAGCCTATAAATCTGTGCTGATACTGCTGGCACTGGGCTTTCTCATGTTCAATTTCGGGACGGTCTCGCAGTATGCAGGTGACATGAAGTGGCTTATAGTTCTGGGATTTGTGCTTAATCTTTCCTTCATAGCGCTGCTGCTTCTGGTTTTCCTGAAGCCTATATGGGCGAGAGCTCTTGGTATCAAGGCTGTAGGACTGCTTGCAAAGCTCAGAGTTATAAAGCGCAAGCACAAGGACAAATACACCGAAAAGGTCATAAGGATTTGCGATACATACGCTATGGGAGCCGACTACATCAAGAAGAATATCGCTGTTGTATTCAAGATATTCGTCCTGACAGCGCTGCAGAGGATATGCCTGTTCTCAGTTACCTGGATCGTCTATAAGGCATACGGCCTCAGTGGAACACGCTTCATCGACATACTTACATTGCAGATAATCATAGCTGTAGCCGTGGAAATGCTTCCGCTTCCCGGAGCAGCCGGCATATCCGAGGGTTGCTTCCTGCTGGCGTTTACAGGAATATTCAGCGAAGAACTTGTAAAGCCTGCACTTCTTATCAGCCGCGGACTTACATTTTACCTCATACTCCTTATCGGAGCAGTAGTCACATTCGGCGCTCACATAATAAATATAAAAAGAGAAAAGAGACAAAACTGAATATGATATCCGCTCCGCATAACAGCGGAGTTTTTTATTGTCAAATATTCGTTAAAAACCTTGCATTTTACATATTAATGCTGTATAATAGAAAATGAGGTGGTAAAAATGGGCTTCTGGTCAAAATTCGGACACGCCGTTTCTCCATATTACAATATAATAATATTTGCATTTGCTGTTATTACAGCCATTGTAGCAGTAATGCTCCATCAGAACAGACAGGCTGTTGACAATGAGATATATGATTGGGAAGCGTCCAGCGACGATCTTTACAATGTTGACAGGGTGGACAAGATATTTGACAGTTATCGCAAGATAAACTCAAATTATACCCTTTTCATTACACTAATCTCCATTTTCCCACTGCTTGGTATGCTGGGAACTGTTATTGCTCTTCTGGGACTTGATATGTCCACAGCGGACGCGATAAGCAATGCAAAAAAACAATTTCTTCGGCGCACTTACTTCTACTGCCTGGGGCATTATTTTCGCGGTTGCTTTCAAGATAATCAATGCCAGGTTTTTTGCCGATGTTGAAGATCTGATACAGCGTCATCTTTCTCTCATAAAGAAGCTTCGCAAGAGCGGAATTGACGAGTCGCAGAAACAGTCGAGGTTATAAGACATGAAAGTCAGGGAAATTATTCTGGATTTCACGTCACTTCTCGATGTGGTAATGATCATTCTTTTCTTTTTTGTGCTGTACAGCAGTATTGACACTGAAAATGCTGCTGAAAAGGCAAAAGCTGCCGAGGCATCCTTCACCGAGATGCAGGAGCAGAACGAGAGGGAACAGATGGAATGGCGTCAGAAAGCCGATGAGGAGTGGGAACGTATACTCTCTGCTGATGCCAACGCAGGAAAAAACCAGCAGGCGCTGTCAGCATATAACGATGGCAAGGGAATCAGCTTCAATCTCCATGAGGTCGAAAAGGGCGATGTGTGGACATTAAGTGTCCTTTCCGGAAACAAGAGGATAGGCGAGATAAGCTCCGAAGATTCAAGGGAGCTTAAGGAAAAGCTGAAGGAAATGGTGAAGAAGGCGGGCTACGCCCCTGACGATGTTATTATCAGCACACTGACCTTCAACGGCAATGATTTCGGAACAGAAGCTGCTGTCCCTACAGTTGAAAAGGCAATAATGAGTATTCAGAGAGAATACAAAAATCTCTATTTTACAACAATAAATATTTCAAAGTGAGGTAATCAAAATGAAAAAGGTTTTAGCAATACTGCTCATTCTCATTATAGCAGCACTGATCGTGTTCCTGCTCTATTTCAAGGGAATAGGCGGATTTGGCAAGGACTCTGGTGATGGCAAGAAGAACGACACATCGGCTTCCGAGACAGTTGACAAGGCTGAACCGACAACCGAGGAAGGCAAGGACGAGAACACTGCCGAGATAACGGTTTCGGGTCATGACTATCTTTTCAACAATGAAAAGATGACTCTGGACGCACTTGCTGCCGAGATCGGCAAGCTTGACAAGGAGACCGAGATCACCATAACTTCCGATGATACAGCTGCCAAGAATACAGTTGACGAGCTGACGGACAAGCTTGATGAGCTTGGCTACAAGAACTACAAAAAGGCTGATAAATAAGCAAAAAGAAAAGGCTGATACTTATGTATCAGCCTTATTTTATTTGGTCTCTTTTCTGATGACAGTGCCCTTTGGGAACGTAAGGTCAGACTTGAAAGAGAACTTCATCATTGCGTGATTGGCAGTCTCGATCTCCTCGCCGTTTTCGTCATAGAGCTTGTCGAGTGCCATCTCCACAGGTTTTTGTGAGGGAGCAAGAAGTTCCACTGTATCACCTGCAAAGAAGCGGTTCCTCTGTGTGCAGTAAACTGTGCCGTTTTCACAGCTTTCCACAACAGCTACCACGTCATAGTTGCGGATATAGCCGCTGTTCTCATAATACTGGGACTCCTCGGGAGTTCCGAAGAAGAAGCCGTTGCAGTACTTTCTGTGACTGACCTTATAGACCTCGTCCCTGATCCAGTCGGGAAGAACGAAGTTATCCGGATCCTTGTAATAGTGATCCACAGCCATTCTGTAGGCATTGGTCACTACAGTAACGTAATAAGCAGACTTGGCTCTGCCCTCGATTTTTAGACTGGTAACTCCTGCCTTTGCAAGCTTGTCAATGTGCTCTATCATGCACATATCCTTGGAATTGAGGATATATGTACCTTTTTCGTCCTCGAATATAGGGAAGAATTCGTTGGGGCGCTTTTCCTCGACAAGATGGTATCCCCAGCGGCAAGGTTGTGCGCACTCTCCGCGGTTTGCGTCGCGGTTCACAAGATACTGAGATAGGAGACATCTTCCCGAGAAGGAAACGCACATCGCACCGTGAACAAAGGTCTCAATGTCAAGGTCAGGACTTGTTTTAGCCCTTATCTCAGCGATCTCCTTAAGTGAGAGCTCTCTTGCGAGAACAACTCTCTTGGCGCCCATATTGTAGAGCTCTCTTGCTGTCACATAGTTTACAATGCCTGTCTGAGTGGAGATATGTATCTCCATATCAGGGGCATATTTTTTTATGAGCATGAGCAGGCCTATATCGGCGACGATAAGAGCATCTATTTTTGCCTCAACGGCTTCCTTTACGAACTGCTCAAAATCAGGTATCTCATTATTTCTTGGAAGAGTGTTGCAGGTGAGATATACCTTGACACCCTTTGCATGAGCCGTTTCCACGGCTCTGCAAAGCTGTTCAAAATCAAAATTCATGGGAGAAGAACGCATTCCGAACTGCTTCCGTCCCAGATATACAGCGTCTGCGCCGTAATCAACAGCTGCTGTAAAGCGTTCCTCATCGCCTGCAGGGGCAAGAACCTCAAGTTTATCCATTCTGTTCCTCCGCTATAGCAGCCAGCTCTTCCTGTTCCTTACGCTCGGCTTCTTCGAGTTCATACTGCTGTTCATCAGCCTTGACCTGAGCTGTCTTCATAGCATGTTCCTCATAGGTCTTGGAGAAGAATGTCTCCTGTGTATAGATGTTAGCGATGAAGTAGAAGTCCTCTGTCGGCATCTTCTCAAGTACAGCGTCGATAGCGTCCAGACCGGGGTTGCAGATAGCTCCGGGCGGGAGGCCTACGCATACATAGGTGTCGTAAGCGTCCAGCATTTCCTTGTTTGCGACTGCAAGTCTGGGTCTGATAACGTCATAAGCGTAGTTCTTTGTAGGATCTGACTGGAGTTTGCCTGCCGTTTCTTCGGGCTTTTCAAGACGATTCCAGAAAACGCCTGCGACGTGGTTCATGTCTTCTCTGTTAGGAGCCTCCTGCTGAACGATGGAAGCCATTATGATGAGCTGATCGAGAGTAAGGCCGAGCTGCTTCATTTTAGCAAGGCGTTCGTCAGTCATTTTCTGGTCAAAGTTGAAGTATATCTTCTGGCAAACCTGATCAGGCTCCATATCCTTTGTGAAGGTATAGGTATCGGGGAAGAGGTAACCTTCCATACGGGCGTCCGCAAACTTGGAAGCATTTGGTGTTGTTGGAAGCTCGCTCTCAAATCTGTAGCCGAATCCGCCTGAATTGAAGCTGAAAAGAAAGTCGCTTGCCTTGCACACGCCATTTTCTTCAAGGAGTTGAGCCGCCTGGAATATATTAATGGCCTCGGGGAAGGTGATATTCACAGCTTCCTTGGATTCTTTCTTCTCCTCGTTGGTGAGAGTATCGATAATAGTCTCATAAGCCATGTTGGGGCTTACAAAGTGTTCTCCGGGGAGATATATGTCTGCCTTTTTACGGAGCTTAGTGAACATCTGGAAGCACTTGGGCGAATTGATTATGCCTTCATCATGCAGCATTTCCGAGATCTGCTCTGTAGTAGCTCCCTCCGGAACTATAATGAGCTTGGTGGTTTCGCTTTTGCCGATACCGAGCATATCTCTTCCGAAGGCGATGATCACCATTGAGAGGCATATCGATACAGCAAAAATAGAAACGGTAAGAATAAGAACGCCCGGGAGTCTGCTTCTTCTCTTTTTCTTCTTTTTCTTATGATGAACGCTGTTGCGTTTTATTGCTGCGCTGTTTCTTACCGGAACAGCATCGCCCATGGAAGGTTTCTGTGCGGGGCGCATAGGAGCGTCCTCCGCCGGCTTTTCCTCGCTGTGAGATACTCTCTGACGAGGAGCGGCAGTCTCGCGCTGGAGCGGTGAAACCTTGTGCGACACAACGGGTCTGGGAGCAGCAGGCTTCTGTACTGCCTCCTGAACCTTTTCTTCCGCCTTTTCTTCGGCTTTTTCGATCAGATTTGCAGACTCTGCTTCTGTTTTTTTCTTTTCATTATCGAGCTGATTAAGAATATCGTTGATAACGTCATTATTCTTATTATCAGGCATTGCAGAGCACCGTCCTTTCTTCAGTTACTATCATATCGACTCTAAGGTCGTGCTGCAAAAGCGGCAGCTCGCCCACTATAAGCTCCTCATAGATGAGACCAATAGTGTATATCTCGGGATTATCAATGATAAATTCATCGTAGTATCCGCCGCCATAGCCAATCCTTCCGCCTTCTTCGGTGAATGCAAGTCCGGGAACAATGCACACTGTCTCGGATGTGAGAACAGGCTGGGGGAGTGAGCTGTCAGGCTCCGGGATACGGTACATACCCTCATGAAGATCCGCCACCGACTTTATCAGGTGGAAGGTCATGGAGCGTTCCTGTCCGCATCTGGGGAGAGCTACGCTCTTGCCCATTTCAATGAGCTTGTCTATGAGCAGGTATGTATCCACCTCCGAGCCGAAGGAGGCATAGAGCAGTATATGGTCAGCCTCGGCGATCTTCTCTTCTTCGAGGAGCCTTTCGATGATGTCCATATCCTTCGAGACCTTGTCCCTTACCTCGGCACGGGCGTGTGAGTATTGTTTTCGCAGTTCTTTTTTATTATCCATATCAGTCGCAAAGTATAGCGTTACGCTGTCTGAGGCTTTCCGCCTTTGAATGAACCTTTTCCACAAGCCTGAGACCGAAATCAACAGCAACTCCTGCGCCTCTTGCGGTTATGAAGATACCGTCCTCGGCAACACCGGTGTTACCAATATTAGCGCCTGTGAGCTGAGTCTCGAAGCCCTCATAGCATACAGCGGTCTTTCCGTTTAAAAGTCCCTTGTGACCAAGGATAGAGGGAGCAGCACATATAGCACCTATAAACTTATTATTAGCAACGCAGAAGTCGATAGCCTTCTGAACGTAGTCTGACTTTTCAAGATTGAGAGTTCCGGGCATACCTCCGGGGAGTACTATCATCTCAAGCTCATCTGTGAGAGGAGCCTCCTGAGCGATAGTATCGGTCACAACGGGGATACCGTGTGAGCCTCTGATGATATTGTCTCCGACACCGACAGTCACCACATCCTTGCCTGCACGCCTGAGCAGGTCGATGGGAGCGATGGCTTCGGTCTCTTCAAAACCGTCTGCAAGAAAAACGTAGATCATGATCTGTTCCTTTCATTTAAATGTAACAGTATATTTTTTGAGGAGAAAAGCAGGGTGATAGGACTGCTTGGCTTTTCTCAGTCCTTCCAGACCCAGATCCTCCTCCCGATTGATGTATTTATAATCTGCGGCACAGGCTTTTGCGAATAGATTGTTTATGCCTGTATATATGCCGCTGTATTGCGTATCAGCCTTTTCAATGTGAACACAGAATGTCTCGTTATTGAGCTTTTCACCGATAGTGAAGGCAGCTACATTGCCGTTGACTCTGATAACTCCGCCTTTAAGGCTTAACTCCTCGAAGTAGCTGAAGTAGGTATTGATGGCGTACTGCTCGGCGATAAAGGAGTGATCCATATCCTCGGGCTTGCTGTTGTATTCAACGGCACTGAAGGTGATACAGTCATCGAAGTCCTTTTCCGTCATCAGCGAGAAAACAGCACCGGTCTCGTTGAAACGAGCCAGATGGTTACGCTTGCCGTGATACTTTCTGCCTGCAAGCTCGATAAGATCGGTGGAATTGTAGATATAATCCCAATCTCCCTCGTCTGTATCCGCAATGAAACTGTCAGAGAAGAGTTCTCTAAGCATTTCGAGAGTAGGCTCGGTGATACCTGCTACCCTCAGCGGCTTGCCGAGAGCTTCAGCGTACATTTTCATCTCATTGATGACTTCTTTGCAGTCTCCCTCACCTGAGGGAAAGAAAAATTTCGGTATACCGTCCTCAGAGCGAAATGAGCAGCAGATGTAAAAGTCCTTGTAAAAGGCAATCTGCGAATCGCCCAGGCGCTTCCACACCATATTATTGGCGAAGCTGTACTCGCAGCCCATGAACTGTGACCGTTCAAGAGCTTTGGTTATCCTGTCCTTGTCTGTTATATCGATGTCTCTGAATTCAAGCATTGTTCCTCCGTGGGGTCATTTTGCTTTCATGGCTGAAAAATACTCTTTTACTTCCTTCATTTTGCCACAGGACATCTCCCCCTCGGGACACTTGCCCTCTGCAACGCAGGAAGGACCTGCATAGGAAAAGATGTTGGGAGCGACTTCAAGGCACAGCCTCAGCATTTCATTTGCCACAGCACGTATCTCCCACTGTGCGCGGTTACAGCAGCGGTGGCGGAAGAAATTGAAGAGGGAGCGCACGTTCATAGTTACAACTATCTTGGTCTCACAGGCGTTGGGAAGAAGAAATCTTGCGTCCTCGTTAGCCAGCTTTGAAGCCTTTGAACGGGCAGCTTTCTCATCAAGCCCCTGAGCTGTGAATTCCTCTGTATGCTTATCTGTAAGGAGCTTTACAAGCTTTTCATAGCTGTCGGTGATCTCAGAAATAACTCTGTCATATTCTGCCTTTGCTTCTGGTATCTCCTCAATAGAAGGGGGAGTTATGAACTCAAAGCCGTTCTCATTGACGTATCGCTGGCTTTTTTGAGAGTAGGAAGCAATACGATGTCTCACAAGCTGGTGTGAACAGGCTCTTGAGATGCCCTCAACACCGAAAGTGAAACAGACGTGCTCCATGACGCTCTCATGACCGATAGAAGCAAGCATATTTATAAAGCCTGAGATCTTCTCCTCGGTGAGACCGTCCCTCAGCGACTCTATGTCGCTGCTTGAGTAACAGAGCTTTGCGGCGGTAGCTACAAGCTTTTCGGGCTCGGGGGTGTATGACAGAAGTTTGACTTTCATTAAGACACCTTCCTTATTTATAATAATGCATATACACTTATTGTATCATTTCTCTGGCATTAAGTCAAGGAAATAACGTAAAAATAATTAATGTAATTTATTTAATAAGTTGGTTTGGTGACAAAAAGGAAAAAATTTTCATTTTGCTATGGACAAACATAAAAAAATGTTGTATAATAAAACAGTATCTGGAATCTACAATTATATCGGAGGAATATTACAGATGAATAAGTTCAATAAGTTCGCAGCTGCAGCTGCAGCATTTGCTCTTGCTGTTACTTCGGCAGGCTGCGGTGCGCCTGAAGCTATTACAATAGGTAAGGGAACACAGACAGCTCTTACAATTGACGGTTATGAGGTGCCTGCAGGCGTATTTATTTATAATGAGATATCGGCATACAACAATGCTGCATATGAGCTCTACACTAAGAATGGTTCCGAGCCCTCTGTGGACGATGTCAAGAATGCAACTATCGAGGACATGTCTGCAACAGACTGGATACAGAACAAGGCTACAGAGGCCTGCAGGGATTTCGTTGCTAACGAAAAGGAATTCGAGAAGATAGGCGGCAAGCTCACTGATGAGGAGCTTGATAATATCAAGAGCATCATTTCGGCAAATTCAGCAAATACTATGTTCACAGAGAATGGTATCGGTGAGGATTCGCTCAGAAAGATCATCGAGAACTCCTACAAGCAGGACGCTATTTTCAAGCATTATTATGGAATCGGTGCTGAGAAGGGCTGCTCTGAGGACGAGCTCAAGGAATACTTCCAGGATAAGACCACAAGAGTAAAGTACTTTACCATAAGCCTTCAGGACGAGAACGGCGAGAAGTATGACGCTGATGAGATCCGCGAGCTCAATAAGATGGCTGACAAGTATGTCAAGGATATCAATGCCGAGAAGTCTGACGAGGCTAAGCTTAAAAAGATAGATGAGTGTGAGGAAGAGTACAACGAGTTTGCCAAAAAGCGTGCTGAAAAGGCTGCCGAGGAGGCTGCAAATAAGGCTGCTGAGGAAGCAGGCGAGGTTTACACCACTACAACAACAGTTGCAACTACAACTGCTTCCGGCGAAACAACTACAACAACCACGACTTATCCTTATGCTAATGAGGTAACAGTTACAAAGTACACAACAACAGCTGCTGATGAAAGCAAAAATGCAGTTACAACAACAATTTCTGCCGAGGCTGAGGCTTCACAGAAGGCATTCAGAGATTACAACAGCTACCTCTTTGATAAGCTTGGATACTACAAAGCTGAAAAGTATGAGTACGACGAAAATACTATTTATGTAGTTATCAAGGCTGACATTAAGGAGCGTATGACAGAAGATGATCTCTGGAGCGAGTCCAATATCGAGTCTCTCCTTAGCGAGCGCTACTATGAGGACTTCGAGAATATGATGAAGGACATTGCAGGGGGATATGACTTAAATAAGAATTCTTCTGCATACAGAAAGTTCACTCCCTTCAAGCTCAAGCTTGAGACAGAAAACGCATAATAAAATTTAAGGCTGCCCGAGGGCAGCCTTTTTTACGTCATATTTCTTTTCTGGAGCCTTACGTCCTCGCCTTTGAATTCGAGGCAGGAATAGGACGAAACTATTCGTGACATCACTCTTTTGTCATAGCGGTGAGAAATCCCCTGAAGGTCGAGGTTGGTGCTTATGATCGAGGGTTTGCCGCGGTTAAGTCTTGTATTGATGATGTTGTAGATAGTTGCGTTATAGAATGGGGTCTCATATTCGGTGCCGAGATCGTCCAGTATCAGCAGATCAGTGTCCATGACCAGATCGATCATCTCCGAGGAGTGTTCATAGCTGAAGTGTTCCTTTTCGATACTTCGGAGAATGTTGATGGCGGAATCATAGATGACGCCATAGCCTTTTTCCAGGACCTTGTTTGCGATAGCAAGTGAAAGGTGAGTTTTTCCCAGACCTGTCTGCCCGAACATGAGTATGCTTTTGGACTGTGGAGTGAAGGTAGCGGCATACTGCATGGTATATTCAAGTATTTTTTTCATGGCACTGTAATTCTCGCCTGAATAATATGAGAGTGAGAAGCTGTCGAAGCTTGACAGACTCAGCTGAGAGCTCTTGTTGAGCTCATCCGCAGCAAGTTTTCCGCATACAGCGTTGAAGCAGTCACAGAATTTGCTGCCGATATATCCTCGGTCACGGCATTTAGGGCAGGTATAGTGCATATCCAGATAATCTTCCGGATAGCCGTATTCGGCAAGTATCTTTCTCGACATTGCCTGAGCGCCTAAATTGTACTGCTTGAGCTGCTCTACTTTTCCGGAAACATCCTGTCCCTTACCGTTTGAGATAATGGAAATAAGCTCTTTTCCTGTGTTGAAAATCACCTCGTTGATCTCCCGTATCTGGGGGATCTTTTCGTTTATCTCGCGGATACGCTCCTCATTTTCGGTCTCGGCTTTTTTTCGGCGGAGAGTGAGGATAGACTGTGCTTTATCAAATATCTCGCTGTCCATTTTGACCTCCTCAGTACAGGAATTTGTTTATCACAGAATTATATTTTTCAATATCATCGTCATCGGAAGCTGCCTTGCTTCCGGATTTTTTCTTTTTGTACTCGCTTTCAGCAGCCTGAACGTCCTGAACGGTCTTGAAACCGCTGCTTTGCCAGGAGAGGAGTATCTTGTTTATGTAATTGAAGTTGAGCTTGTTTATCTGCTCAAGAGTTTTCTCGTATGCAAGCTTAATGAGATCGAGGCTTATATCCGCATTTCTCCACTGCTGAATGAACTCACTCTGTTTGGTGGTGGGGAGGTTTTTCATCTGAAACAGCTTGCCTATCTTAGCAGAGTAATCCTTGGAAGCGGTTATGCGCTGTATTTCGTCCTGAGCAGCATTTATTGTATTGATCTCTTTTTCAGCCCACTCTGAAGCTATCTTCTCCATATAAGCCGTGTTGATCTTTTCAATAGATGCACAGTAGGAGATAAGTGTGATTATGACCTCTTTTTTCAGTCCCAGGTGGTCATACATCCAGATCATGGAGTTCATCTGGCTGTTTTTGAGAGAGCCAAGCAGGTTTTCCGCTATTTTGAAAAGCTCTCTTATATCCTGGGAGCCATCCATGATGGAGGCGATCTCCGATCCGCTGAGATTGACCTTGTGATCCGGCATGGGCTCTGCGGAGTTCTTTACAGGCTGCGTAGTCTGCTGAACAGGCGCGATCTCAGTCTGCTGCGGCATTATAGATTTCACAGGTGCTGGGGAAATATTAGCCTGAGGACTTAACACGTTTGCCTGCTGCCAGAAAATAACAGCTTCTTCGGCTTCCTCGGAGGGGACTCCGGTGTTTGCAGAGATCTCCTCGGTTGTACACATCTTTCCCGAACATCTGAGCAGATACAGAAGCACCTTTATCTGGTTGCCTGAAGCAAGCTTGAGAAAGTTATCGGCAACTATAGACGGGACACCGAACATTGCGCCCCAGATACCGCAGTTTACCTTGAATTCCAATAAAGACACCTCCGAAAAAATACTGCAAATGATATTATATCATATAATTTCTCAAATTGCAAGGACGCAGTATAAAGTTTCGGTTTACAAGAAAGGCGGCAGAAAAAATCGGGGCCCAAAGATGAAATTCAATTTTCGCCTGTAAGGATCTCAATGGCTTTTCTGTACTTTTCTATGCGCTGCAAGGTCTTTCTGCAGCTGCGTATACTCTTGTCTCTTATACGGGAAATATCGGAATTGTGGCGCAGATCAGCAAGCTTTACCTCGCAGGCAGCGGGGGACTCTTTTATTTTCCTGACATAGTCGAAATAGTCAGTATCCTTTTGGTGGGTGAGGAGCTTGATTGCCTCGGTGACCTCCGCGGGGAACTCCTTCTCAAGGTCCTCGATTGTCAAATCAGTGTCTTCAACAACATCATGAAGAAGGGCTATACAAACAGTTATCTCGTCCTTCATCTGTTCTGCAAGATGAAAAGGGTGAAAAATATATGGAAGGCCGCTTTTGTCAGTCTGACCATGGTGAGCGTCATATGCAAGCTTCATGGCTTTACAGGTAAGATCGGTGTATATCACTTCAACACCTCTTTGTGTGAGTCGATAAACTCCATAAGCGGCTTGCGGACGATCTTATCACGGTTGTTGCTGAACCATTCATAGGATTGCTTCATTGACTCAGCAAGTGGAGTAAGTTTGGGCATTAATTCTGCCATGTCAGTAACATCGAGAATATATTCATAATCATAGAAGGGAAAATAGCTTCTCTGTGGGATATCATCATAAACCTCGCTGAACGCGGGCGAATTTCCAACGATTTTATAGCAAAGTTCTACCCAATCGCGGATAGTAACAGCCTCAGGATAACCAACGTTGAAAATGTGTTTGTCAGGCTTATTTTCTATGAGCAGCTCCATAAATCTGCACATATCACCGATATGGAAGAACTGCATCTTTATACTGCCGTTTTCGGGCAGATAGAAGGTGCGTCCTTGTTCGGCGCATTCAAACACAAATGCCTCACGGTGGAGGTTGTTCATCGGTCCGCATAAATAGGGAGGACGCAGGATATAGGCGTTGTCGGCTCTGGCTGCAAGAGCCTGCTCAGCGGCTATCTTGTCTGTACCGTATTTTCCCCAGATCGAATTCGCGCCTGCAGGACTGCTTTCAGTGAATGGCTGAGGCAGTGTTTCTGGATAAACAGCGCTGGAGCTGACCAGTATATATTGTCCGAAGCTGCCGAGACCGTTCAGAAGGTGATTGACGTCATCAGCGTTGTATGCAGTCACGTCGATAACGGCGTCAAAGTGTTTTCCTTTGAGCGTATCGCACAGAGCATGGCGGTCTGCTATAATTGGGGTTACGTTCTCAGGCTGCGGTCTGGAGCCTCTGTTGAGAACATATACGTTATGACCTTTTGCTGCAAAATATCCGGCAGTAACGGCTTGCGAAGACGGTGCCGCCTGTTACGAGAATATCCATAGTGTCCTCCTTTTAGTAAGCTTTACTATTATTATAGCATTAATACCGGGAAAGAGCAAGACGGCAGCTCGGTTCTGATCATATTGCTCCGCGAAAGAATCAGAAAATACTGCTGTCAAATTCTTTTTTTAGCTTTCCGATAGCCTTTTTTTCAATCCGTGATACGTATGAACGGGATATACCAAGCTTTTGAGCGGTCTCATTCTGAGTATGGGGAGAGCTTCCATAGAGACCGTAGCGATAGGTTAGTATGTCCAGCTCTCTTTTGTCAAGACAGGTAGTAATAAAGCTGTAAAGCTGACGAGAGCGGATAAGGATATCAACCTGCTCATGAATATCTACTCCGTCATCGATAAGGTCCATGAGTGTAAGAGTGTTGCCGTCTTTGTCAGTTTCAACGGGTTCGTTTATGTAGACATCACCGGCTGACTTTTTTGCGGCACGGAACTGCATCAGTATCTCATTTTCAATACAGCGGCTTGCATAAGTAGCAAATTTTGATCCCTTGGTATAATCAAATGTGGAGACTGCTTTGATTAGTCCCACAGTTCCCACAGAGATGAGTTCGTCCTGTTCGTCGGCTGAAGAAGCGTATTTCTTGACAATATGGGCAACAAGTCTCAGATTATGCTCTATGAGACGGCATCTTGCTTTATTGTCACCGGCTGACATGGACTCAAAGCACTTTTGTTCCTCTTTTTTAGAGAGCGGTTTTGGAAAAACGCATGAGTTTTCAACATGGAGAGCGAAAAAGAAAAGGTTTCTGAGTAATTCAATGAGCATAGACTTATACCTCCCGAAGTTCTATGGAATATTCTATTCAGAACAGCATGGCCATTATATTCAAATAAAAATATTTACAAATTTACGGTGGCTTTTTACAGTTAAAATTAAGGAAAAAGCACTGCTAACTATTGACGGAAAGCAATAAATATTATATAATAATAGTGTATGGTTTTTGAAAGATCTACTTTTGCCTGATGTTTCAGGGCGAATGAATTCGGAAGAAGTGATAAATTGAAGAATTATGTTTCAGCCTCCGTGCTCAGCGCGGATATGCTTGAGCTGAAAAATGAGATAAAAAAGCTGGAAAAAAGCAATATCGATATGCTCCATTTTGATGTTATGGACGGCATTTTCGTGGATAATATCACATTTGGTTTGCCTGTTCTTCAGCAGGTAAGGTCAGCTACGGATATGACTCTCGATGTTCATCTTATGATAACCGATCCTCTTAAATATATCGATAATTTTGCTGATTTCGGCGCTGACATAATTTCGTTTCACATTGAAAGCAGCAGCGACACTATGGCTGTCATCAGAGCGATAAAGGACAGAGGACTAAAGGCATCTATTGCCGTCCGACCTGCTACTCCTATTGAGAGCGTATTTGAGTTCCTTCCATTTGTGGATATGATACTGGTCATGACCGTGGAGCCCGGCTTCGGCGGTCAGAGCTTCATTCCCGAAACTCTTGACAAGGTGAGAGCTGTCAGAGCCAGGATAACTGAACTTGGGCTTGAAGCAGACGTTGAGGTCGACGGAGGCATTAATTCCGATACAGCTGCCGCAGTGAGGGCGGCAGGTGCCAATGTGCTGGTATCGGGAAGCTATCTCTTCGGAGCGGAGGATATGGCTGCCGCTTCCGAATCACTCAAGGAAGACAAGTCATGCTGAAAAAAGCAAGAAAAGAACGCCTTGTATGGCTGGATATCATGATAACTCTCCTCACTCTTGAACTAATGTCATATTTCTACTATGGTTTGCGTTCTGTTTTCCTTGCAGGTATATGCGTTCTGACAGGTTTTGCAGCTGAGCTCGTGTCTGTGCGTCTTATGAAGCGCAAATTCACGGCTGATGACATGACCTGTACCTCTGATGCGCTTATCCTTGCACTTATGTTTCCTGCTGTAATGGACTATCATATCTCCGTTATAGCAGTTCTGTTCGCTATAATCGTTGCCAAGAATATCTTCGGCGGACGTATCAACATGATATTTTCACCTGCGGCTGCGGCTTATGTTTTTGTTCTGACATCTTGGGAACGCCAGCTTTTGCAGTATACAGAGCCTCATGTAAAGACAGGTCTTTTTGAAACACCTGCTAATCTTGTCAAGTCCGCTTCCTATGTTTTTGACCATACGGGCTCCTTCAGTCATACAGATTTTGAGGTGCTACTTGGAAATTTCAGCGGCCCGGCAGGTGCAGTCAGCATTCTTCTGCTTGCGGTAGCAGCAGTGATACTGATGATGAGAAGAAGTATTTCGGCAGGAGCATTCCTCGGGACCATCTTCGGTACAGGTCTGTTTGCAGTAATTACACCTATAGTCAGCTCAAGAGCCGATTCCCTCAAATATTCTCTTGTTACAAATATGGTGCTTTTCTCAGCGATTTACATCGTTTCTGATCTCAGGATAGCTCCGAGAAGAGACTATTACGCATTTTTCTATGGACTCTTTATCGGAGTGATCTCATATGTTCTTGTTCTTACAGGAGCAAAGGAAAACGCTATAGTTATAGTTTCCGTTCTGTTTACACCTGTTGCTCTCGGCTTCAGACATCTTGAGAAGCAGATAGATACAGCTGCACAGGAACACGCTTCCGAGGTGACAGAGGCTGCAAATGCCAACGCTGCGGCAGCAGGAGAGGAGGCGGTTTCTGATGACTGACCGAAAAAAAGCACTATTCGGCGGAGTTCTCGGTGATAATATAGTCTTATCGGGACTGATGGTGATATCTCCCGTTATAATCTGCGGAGATACACTGAAAAACGCTGAGGCTCTCATATATGCCTTTTCGGCAATAACTTTTCTTTCGGTGCTCATATCATCATTTGTACCGAAAAAGCTGCCCTATACCGCCAAGGTGATAATCTATGCGCTCATATCTGCGCTGGTATATATACCCGTAAAGCTTGCAGCGCGGGAGTTTTATCCTGAGTCAATAGAGCGTATCGGAATATATTATCCTCTTCTTGCAGTTAATTCCCTCATAGTTTTCCAGACTGAGGCGAAGTTTTTCCGTATGAAGAAGGGCGATATGATAGTATCCCTGCTGAGCTGCATAATCGGATTTGACATTGTGATGCTGCTGACAGGATTTCTGCGTGAGCTGTTCGCTTACGGTACCATTAACAGCAGGATAGTTGATGTAAATACTCTTATCGGAGGTCTTTCTCAGCCCTTCGGTGGATTTATCTTTCTCGGACTAATGTGCGGTGTTTACCGCTTTATCAGGGGACTTGTCTCAAGAAACAGCAATAATGATGTAAGGAGTGACGCTGATGTTTCTGATAAATGATCTCATTGCTCTCCTTGCAGCCAATCTTATACTTTCGCAGGCGCTTGGTACAAGTACCATTTTCATCGCCGCAGGAAGCAGGAAGAACCTTATTGGTACTGCGGGTGTTATTACAGTATTCACAACTATCGGAGCGGCAGCAGCCTATCTGATAGACCTTTTGCTCCAGCCGTCCGTTGCTGACCTTAGGCTGCTTTTCTATACAATAGTTATAGGCGCACTCTATGTGGCGCTTCTGGCAGCGGTCTACAGGTTCGCAAACAGATGGTTTGAGGAGCTTCGCAGATATATTCATGTATCTGCCTTTAACTGCGCAGTCATGGGCACTCTGTTTACCATAAACAGCAGAGCCTCTATGGACGGCACTATGTTCAATCTCGGGGGATATGTTTCTGCGGGACTTGAAGCGGGTATCGGCTTTATCATCGCAGCACTTATACTTACAGCTGCGTACAGGAAGCTGAATTCATCAAAGGTACCTGCATCGTTCAGAGGATTTCCAGCAATGCTTGTATATCTTGGAATTATATCAATGGCAGTATATTCGCTGAAGTAAGTGTAATATACTGATATAGGAGAGTTAGTTTAATGAAGTTCAAAAATAAAGGAAGGAAGATCTATAAGACCAAAGAAAAGAACTATTACGGAAAAAGCCCTGTTGGAAAGGCGTTCTCCGTAGGCCTTACAGTTCTTCTGATCGGCGGAATAGTATTTATTGGCTACAGTGTTGCCGAACCGCTTATCAATTACACAAAGAAAAAGGGTGACAGCACTGGCGGATCTTCGCTGATCGTTTCCGATACTACTCCGACAGACGAAAACGGAGAGCCTGTGACTGAAGGCAATTCTGAGCCTTCCGTACCGGTAAGTGCAGAGGCATACAGAGCATTTGCCCTGGATCCACTTGACATCTCTGACGCACAGTCCATAAAGGCGGCGCTCAAGAGAGTCCCTTCAGAGGAAAAGATAGAGTATATTGAGGTCCCCCTTAAGGTCAGCGGCGGAAATATCTACTACGCTACCAATAACTATTACGCTACTTCATCAGGCGTTATACAATCATATACCAAGCTCAGTGAGATAGTTTCTACTATCTCCGAACAGGGATATAAGCCTGTAGCGCTTATCAGCACATTCAATGACAATATTATCCCAAATTATTTCCGTGATATGAGCTATCTCACCGTAGATGACGGCTCACAGTGGATAGACAACGATATCGATGCAGGCGGAAAGCCCTGGATGACTCCTTTTTCCGATTCTGCCGTCGAGTACAATACCGATATTGCAGAGGAAGTTGCTCAGGCAGGCTTTGATAGAGTTGTCTGCTACGATTTTGTTTTCCCTGATTTCAGACAGAGTGACGTTGAGTATCTGGGCGAAAAGGTCGTAAGCACCGACAGGTATATGGCACTGACGTCGGCTGCGAACATGATGTATGACACCATAATGAACAAGGGCTCGAAAATGATGCTGGAGGTCAATGCCTCAGACCTGCTAAAGGGTAAGAATGACGTTCTTCAGCCCATGCTTCTCAAGGTAAATACAGTAATACTCAATATAGATCTCGATCTTATCAGCTACGGAGTTTACACAGACGATACTGTCTACGAGTTTTCAGGAACTCCTGCTGAGAATGTCAGAAAAATGCTTGAGCTTGTAAGCGAAGATGTTTCGGACTTCAATGTTGCTGTCCGCGTCTCTGGAACAACACTTAGCACACAGGAAATGCTTGAAGCAAAGGATGAGATAGTCGGGTACGGTTTCGACTCATATGTACTCGGCTAAAAAATAATTCCCGATCTTTGATCGGAGAACGGAGCTTATTATGGCAGAGAATTTTAAAGTTTCGCTTCAGAGCGTCATTGACGAATTCAAACTGGAAGCGATATACGTTCACAAAGATCCGAATGAGCTGATGATCGATGAAAATGACGTTAACCGTCCGGGACTCCAGCTTATGGGATTTTATGAGTATTTCAATCCCGAGCGTATACAGATCATCGGCAAAATGGAATTTGCATACCTTTCAACTATCGACGAGAAGACAAGACGAGAGCGTCTTCAGCTTCTCTTTGCACAGCGTATCCCTGCTCTCATAATAACAAGAGAGCTGCCCTATTTTGCTGAAATGCTGGAGCTTGCAAAGGAATATGAGGTACCGCTGCTCAGAAGCAAGGAGAGCACCTCAAACTTTATTGCCGGTCTCATTGCTTACCTTAATCTTACACTTGCTCCCAGGATAACACGCCACGGTGTTCTCATTGAGATCTACGGTGAAGGTGTTTTCATCACAGGTGAGAGCGGTGTTGGTAAGAGCGAGACTGCCATCGAGCTTGTAAAACGTGGACATCGTCTTGTAGCAGACGATGCTGTTGAGATCAGAAAGGTCTCCAACATAAGCCTTGTAGGAAGCTCTCCCGACAATATCCGTCACTTTCTCGAGCTCCGCGGTATTGGTATCATCAATGCAAGACGCCTATTCGGTATCGGTGCTGTCAAGATGACAGAGAAGCTTGATCTGGTAGTTGAGCTGGAGCAGTGGAATTCCGAGAAGGTATATGACAGAATGGGCGTAGATACAGAATTTGTATCGCTTCTTGGTGTAAAGGTGCCGTCCCTTACTATACCTGTAAAGCCGGGACGTAACCTTGCTGTTATCCTTGAAGTTGCGGCTATGAACAACAGACAGAAAAAGATGGGTTATAACGCAGCACGCGAACTTCTTAACCGTCTGGGCATGGAGTCCGACGCCAAGGAAGTAGTACGCGATTATGAAGCGTTCTGACAGACTTCAATATTCATGATGAATTCAGGGGGAAACTATGATAGACATAAGTGAATTATCACAGCTCTGCGATAAGCTGGGCTGTCGGATAACACCCGAATGCTCACTGAGCGAATATATAACCTTCCGGTTCGGCGGACCCTGCAGGGCGCTTATCAGCGTGAATTCTGCAAGATCAGCCGTTGAACTTATAAAGTTCATGAAGGAAAACAGCATAAAGTACGGCGTTCTCGGACGCGGCAGCAATGTTCTTGTTTCCGATGATGGCTTCGACGGAGTCATACTCCTTTTCGGCAGCGATTTTGCACGTATAGACGTAAACGGCAATACCATCCGCTGTGATGCGGGAGCTCACCTTGCTGCGGCCTGTGTAAGAGCACAGCAGTCGGGACTCACCGGTATGGAGAACCTCTTCGGTATCCCCGGAACTGTTGGCGGTGCTCTCTATATGAATGCAGGAGCATATGGCAGTGAGATGAAGGACATAGTTGTTTCGGCTGAATATATAGATGAGGACTGTAATATAAAGACCATCAGGGCTGAGGACATGGAGCTTGCTTACCGAAGCAGCTTCTTCTCAGGGACAGACAGAGTTATAACATCAGTAACCATGGAGCTTAAGAACGGTGATCCCGAGGAGATAAAGAATGCCATGTCAGAGTGTATGGCTAAGAGAAGTGCCAAGCAGCCTCTCGAATATCCCAGCGCGGGCAGTACATTCAAGCGTCCTGAGGGGAGCTATGCGTCCCTTCTGATAGATCAGTGCGGACTCAAGGGACTTACCTGCGGCGGTGCTATGGTCAGCGAGAAGCACAGCGGTTTTGTGATAAACAAGGGCTATGCTACCTGTGCTGATGTGCTTGAGCTTTGTGAAAAGGTCAGGTCTGTTGTTAAGGAGAAAACTGGCTATCAGCTTGAGCTTGAGCCTGTTATCCTGAGATAAGACCGTGTTATAAGGAGATTTATATGCAGCTTTTGATAGTAACGGGTATGTCGGGCTCGGGAAAGTCAAGCGTTATGGACGTTATGGAGGACATTGGCTTTTACTGTATCGACAATATCCCACCCAAGCTGATAACTCAGTTCGTCGATCTGTGCAGACAGTCCGAATCTGAGATACATAAGATCGCAGTTGCGGTCGATATAAGATCGGGAGATATGTTTGCCGAGATATTCCGCTCATGGCAGGAGCTCAAACAGCGCAGCGATGTCGATGTGAAGGTCCTCTTTATCGAGGCTAACCATGATGTGCTTCTCAAGCGCTACAAGGAGACCCGCCGCAAGCATCCGCTTTCCGAGAAGTTCAACGGAAATATCCATGAGGCGATAAACTATGAGCGGGTCCAGCTCTCACAGCTTCGTGAGATAGCGGATTACTACATAGAGACTTCAAACTTTACCTCTGCCCAGCTCAAGGAGCAGGTAAAGGAGCTCTTCCTTGAAAAGAGCTCAGACTCTCTGCTTATCAAGGTCATGTCCTTCGGCTTCAAATACGGTGTTTCCACAGAGGCCGATCTTGTATTTGATGTAAGATGTCTTCCGAATCCATTCTATGTTGAGGAGCTCCGCAACCATACGGGCTGCGACAGCTGCGTAAGGGATTATGTAATGAGCTTTGAGCAGTCAAGGGTACTCTTTGATAAAATGACTGATCTCATCGATTATCTTATTCCCCTGTATGTCCATGAGGGAAAGAGCCAGCTGGTAATATCCTTCGGCTGTACAGGCGGAAAGCATCGCTCGATCACATTTGCCGAGCTTATGGCTGACCACCTTATCGAAAAGGAATACAAGGTACAGAAGTACCACAGAGATATAACCAAGGATAAAAAATTCTGAGTAATGGAGTGAGTATAGATGTCCTTCTCAAATGATGTCAGAAAGGAGATCTGTTCCTCTGTCAATGATAAAGACAGGCGTTTTGCCTGTCTTTATGGTATGCTCATGTTTTGCAGGACTCTCACAGAAAATAGTATATGCTTTCAGAGTGAAAGCAGGACCTCTGCGGAGCTGTTTTGCAGTCTTTTTGCAGCGGTATTAAAGTCTGAGCCTGTCTGGGACGAGCATACGCGAAAAAACGGCACGGTACTCTACACCTGCGAGGTGAAGGGTTCTGATGCCGAAGCGGTCTTCCGAAAGTACAGGATCGCAGGAAATACAAGAGTTATAGATTCCGAGATTATTGCCACCAATAGTCTCGGAGTTTTTACAGCAGGGGTATTTCTTGCCTGTGGAAGTGTCAACGATCCCTCCAAGGAGTATCATCTGGAGTTTGCCTGCCCCGAGGGGGGACTGGCTTCTCAGCTTGCCACACTTCTTCATGACATCGGAGTTACCGCCAAGACAATGATACGCAGAGGACAGAATATAGTCTATATCAAGGGCAGCGAATCCATAGAGGATACGCTGACCTTTATCGGTGCGCCCCAGTGTACTCTGGAGCTTATGAATATGAAGATATACAAGGATATCCGCAATAAAGCCAACAGGATAGCCAACTGTGATGCCGCCAATATAGATAAGGTGGTAAAGGCTGCCATGAAGCAGATAGAGGATATTAAGCTCATAGACAAAGTTATCGGACTTGATGAGTTGTCCGATGAGCTCCGCGAGGTTGCGCAGCTTCGCCTTGACAATATAGATATGAGTCTCCAGGAAATAGGCGAGACCCTCAGCGAGCCCATAAGCCGCTCGGGTGTCAACCACCGTTTCAAGAAGCTTGCAAAAATGGCAGATGAGCTTCGTATGGGAGGTGCGGAGAGTGAGAAGTGACGAATTTGTAAACCTCCATGTCCATACTGAGTACAGTCTGCTGGACGGCGCCTGCCGTATAAAGAAGCTCATAGCCCGTGTTAAGGAACTGGGGCAGACTGCTGTTGCCATAACCGACCACGGAAATATGTACGGCGCAGTAGAGTTCTGGAACGCTGCAAGAGCTGAAGGCATAAAGCCTGTTATCGGCTGTGAGGTCTATGTTGCCAGAAGAACGCGCCATGACCGTGAGCCCAAGCTGGACTCCTCTCCCTATCATCTCATACTTCTCTGCGAGAACAATGAAGGCTACAGAAACCTTGTAAAGCTTGTCTCGGCTGCAAGTATAGAGGGTTTCTACAATCGTCCGAGAGTTGATATGGAGCTGTTGAAAAAGTATAACAGGGGACTTATCTGTATGTCTGCCTGTCTCGCTGGCGAAATACCCCGTCTTCTGGTTGAGGGGCACTATGATGAAGCCAAGGCAGTTGCACTCAGGTATCAGGAGATATTCGGCAAGGGAAACTACTTCATCGAAGTCCAGAATCACGGTATAAATGACGAACTCAGGATATTGCCCTTGTTGTACAAGCTTTCAGCCGAAACAGGGATAGAGCTTGCGGCGACTAATGACTGTCACTATATAAATAAAAGCGATGCTGAGATGCAGAACGTGCTCCTGTGTATACAGACGGGCAAAACATTGGACGAGCCAAATCCCATGCGCTTTGAGACCGATGAGTTTTATGTTAAATCAGCGGATGAAATGGCTGAGCTTTTCAAGGGACATGAGGAAGCAGTCAGAAATACTGCTAAGATAGCAGATCGCTGCAATGTGGAGTTTGAGTTCGGCAACATAAAGCTTCCAAAGTTTACTATTGAAGGTGTAGAGGATAATACCGTCTACTTACGCGAACTTTGCCGTAACGGAATGATAGAGCGATACGGTGCAGAACCTCCCGAAAATGTCAGAGAGCGCATGGAGTACGAGCTTGACGTTATAACGAAAATGGGCTACACCGACTACTATCTAATTGTCTGGGACTTCATTCGCTATGCCCGTGAGCATAATGTTCCCGTCGGTCCTGGACGTGGTTCGGGCGCGGGAAGTCTGTGCGCCTATTGTATTGGTATTACGGGTATTGACCCCATAAAGTTCAATCTGCTCTTTGAGAGATTTCTCAATCCCGAAAGAGTGAGTATGCCCGACTTTGATATTGATTTCTGTATCGAGGGACGCCAGAGCGTAAAGGACTACGTTGTAAGGCGATACGGCACGGACAGAGTTTCCGAAATAATCGCCTTCGATACCCTTAAAGCCAGGGCGGCGGTCCGCGATGTTGGGCGTGTTCTGGGAATGTCATATCAGCTTTGCGACAGGGCTGCCAAGGAGATAGATCCGAGAGCTACACTTGATGAAGCACTGAAAGAGTCAGAAGAGCTTGACTCCCTGTACCATACTGACAGGGATATGAGAAAGCTCATAGACCTTGCACGGCAGCTTGAGGGTATGCCGCGCCATGCTTCAACTCATGCGGCAGGCGTCGTTATATCTGCTGTGCCTCTCAGTGATCTTGTGCCCCTTCAGCGCAATGACGATACCATAGTAACTCAGTACACCATGGGTATACTTGAGTCTCTGGGACTGCTGAAAATGGATTTCCTGGGACTGCGCAACCTTACTATTATAAGAGATACGGTCAACGAGATACACCGTTCTGAGCCGGATTTTGACATCAGTCAGATACCCACCGATGACGCGGAGGTATACAGGATGATGTCGGCAGGAGATACCGAGGGAGTGTTCCAGTTTGAAAGCGAGGGCATGACAGCAAGAGTTATGGAGCTTTGTCCCGAAAGGCTTGAAGACCTTATCGTTATAATCTCATTGTACCGTCCGGGACCTATGAAGTCCATACCGCTGTACATTGAGAACAAGAAACATCCCGAGAAGGTAACCTATAAGCATCCTCTGCTTAAGGATATACTTGAGGATACATACGGATGTATGGTATATCAGGAGCAGGTAATGGAGATATGCCGCAAACTTGCAGGCTACTCCTATGGTCACGCAGATATAGTCCGCAGGGCAATGGCTAAGAAAAAGTATGATGTAATGCTGAAAGAGCGTGAGAGCTTTGTAAGGGGCGCCTCCGAAAACGGAGTTTCCGAGGATATAGCAAATTCTGTTTTTGATGAAATGGTAAGCTTTGCTTCCTATGCCTTCAACAAATCCCACGCGGCCGCATATGCATATCTTGCATACCAGACCGCCTATCTTAAATGCCATTACCGCGGTATTTACATGGCTGCCCTTATGTCAAGCGTTATGGGAGTCAGCGGCAAGCTGGCAGAGTATATAAACTCATGCAGGGATTACGGAATTGAGATACTTCGTCCCGATATAAACAAAAGCAACAAGGGATTTACATTTGTGGACGGTAAGATGTACTTCGGACTTCTTGCCATAAAGAATGCAGGAAGCGGTCTCGCTGACAAGATAATAGCCGAGCGCACCGAAAACGGAGCGTTTACCAGCCTTCAGGACTTCTGCGAGAGAGTTGAGGGCAGAGAACTCAACAAAAAAGCTCTTGAAAACCTCATCAAGGCAGGTGCCTTTGACGGTCTGGGGTATAACAGGCGGCAGATGCTTGAGAGCTACGAGATGCTCCTTGATATGGCTGGCTCAGGAAACAGGGGAGTAATCGAGGGCCAGCTCAACTTTCTTGACGGTGCAGACACATCTGAAATGAATGTGCGGATACCATATAAGCAGGAGTATGACCACAAGACCCTTCTTACGCTTGAAAAAGATGCTACCGGAATGTACCTCAGCGGTCATCCGCTTTCACCCCATAATTGGCTGATGGAGCTCATGCACACTCGAAAGATAGGCGATATCATATCCGACTCATCTATAAGGGACGGCATGACAGTAAAGCTTATCTGCTCAGTTGAGAGCTCAAAGCTCCATATTACCAAAAACGGAGATAAGATGAGTTTTGTCAATCTGTCCGACGATACAGGTGAGATGGAAGCAGTGGTATTTCCCGACCTTTTCATGGTAAGCGGTTCAAAGATAGTAAACGATGCTATCGTATATATCAGCGGAAAGATCTCTGTCAAGGACGACAGAGTAACGGTCATATGCGGATTTATCGGTTCAGAAAATGAGTTCGGCAGACTTGTTTCTACCATGAAACTCTGTATAAAGACTACTTCCGCAGATGCATCAGTAAGCGACGAACCGAAATATCTCTGCGATAAGTATAAGGGAGACACTGCAGTCTGTTTTTATCTTACAGATGTAAAAAAAACAGTTACGCCCCGTGTCAGACTGTCACTTTCTGTAAACGAGACCTCATTTTCCGAGCTCAGTCAGCATTTCGGACCAGCAAATATAGGGCTTATAAGCTGATATTTCGTACAAAGCCATATTACTGTGGAAAAAATAAGGAATATACTTGACATTTTTTCCACAAAGTAGTAAAATATAAGAGTATGAAATTATGCCGCAGCAAAACTGCGGGTTCAACAATATATGCCAAGTGCAGAATGGAGAATATGTATGATCAAGAAAATCGGTGTCTTAACAAGTGGAGGAGACGCTCCGGGAATGAATGCCGCAGTCAGAGCAGTTGTAAGAACAGCTCTCAGCAAGGGCATGGAGGTCTACGGAATCCGCAGAGGTTATGTTGGACTTATCAACGGTGACATTATCAAGATGGACGAGAGAAGTGTTTCTGATATTATCCACACAGGCGGTACTGTTCTTTATACAGCAAGATGCCCTGAGTTCAGAACAGCAGAGGGTGTTGCAAAGGGCAAGGCTAAATGCGATGAGCTTGGTATCGAGGGTCTGGTAGTTATCGGCGGCGACGGTTCATTCAGAGGAGCTGCTGACCTTTCAGCACAGGGCGTTCTTTGTATCGGTCTTCCCGGTACTATCGACAACGATATTGCCTGCACAGATTATACTATCGGTTTTGATACAGCTATGAACACAGCTATGGAGCTTGTTGATAAGCTTCGTGACACCTCTCAGTCACATGACAGAATCTCGGTTGTTGAGGTCATGGGACGCGGAGCAGGTCACATCGCTGTAAATACAGGTATTGCCTGCGGAGCAACAGATATCATCACAAAGGAAGTTCCTTACGATATCAACGCTATCGCAAACACTATGCTTGCTAAGAAGGCTAAGGGCAAGCAGAACTTCGTTGTTATCGTTGCCGAGAGCATCGGTCACTCACAGGAGATCGCTACAGCTCTCCAGGAGAAGACAGGTATCGAGGCAAGAGCTACTATTCTCGGTCACGTTCAGCGCGGCGGCTCACCTACAGTCAGAGACAGAGTTGAAGCTACAAGAATGGGCTACTATGCAGTTGAGCTCCTTGAGCAGGGTATTGGCAACAGAGTTGTTGGTATCAAGGACAGCAAGATCGTTGATTATGATATTCAGGAGGCTCTGTCAATGCAGAAGCCTTACGATGAGAAGCTCCACCATATCGCAGAGCAGATCGCATTCTAAGTATAAGAAATATAATGCACCTGATCATTTCAGGTGCATTTTTTATAATCAGAAGACTGTTTTTATATCCTTCTCAGAGGAAGCTGTGGAGTATTGCCAGAGACGTATTTTATTTTCGTCCGTGTAGTATTTTAATGGCATGGGCTCTGAGCTGTCGCCGCATACATCTACGATTATGAGCTTTATCTTCATTTTGTCGGGGATTATCGCTTTTATGTATACACTTACGCTTTGTCCGGGCTTTAAGCCTTCCTTTGGCTCTGCAAGTCCTGCAAGATTTGGCGAAAGCTCTACGAATATTCCGTATTCTTCAATGGAACGAACGATCCCGGGCACAGTCTCTCCTGTCTTGAACTGATGTGCGTTTTCTTCCCATGTACCAAGAAGCTCTTTGTGCGAAAGAAATACTCTGCCTTTTTCATTTTGTATTACTACAGCTCTGATCAGCTGACCTGTGGTGAAACGGTCGGAAGGGTGTGATATTCGTGAAACTGACATTACATCAATAGGTATGAGCGAGGGAATACCGCAGCCAATGTCCACGAAGCTTCCGAACTGCTCAAGATGTGTGACCCGTGCTTCGATTATATCTCCTGAGGAAAGTCCGGATATGTATTCTTCAGTACATTGCAGCTGAGCGTCTTTTCTGGATAATACTGCGATCAGTTCATCATTAACTCCGAGAGTCAGCTCCTTAACCTTGAAACACACTATTTTGTTTACCCGTGATATAATAGCTATATCACGGGTATTTCCTTCCTTAACTCCGATAGCACCTTCCTCGCGGGGGGGATAACGCCTTTTGCACAGGGCAGCTCAACTATAAGGTCATGAGAGCTTGTGCACAGAACAGCATTTGCTTCAAGAATTATCCCTTTTTCCATAGCCTCGGCAAGTCCTTCATATGAAGAGATGAGCCTTTGATTTGTTATACTTTCAAAAATGCAGCCTTCAGGTCTGTAGTCCATATTTATACCTCCGTAATTATAAAATCTGTGTAGTTGATTATATGATGAGATAAATGTGAATATTCTACTGCGCGAATCTGATATTCAGTCCTCCCATGGCATTAAGAAATGCGATGACATTATCCACAGCTGCACTGCCGCAGATAATACAAGTCGTAGTCTTTCTGTTCCTTGCGGGCTCGGGAATAATATCCTTTGATGCAGGGGACTCCATTACTGAGGTCAGGAAGTTGGTGTGAGAATTATAATAGGTCGGGATAACAGTAAATGTTGTGCTCCGGCCAAGACGTTCTGCACGTTCTGAGAACCTGTTATAGATCATTTTTGCCGAATACACATATTCCACGCTTTCCCTTATTCTCTTCATCGCGTATTCCGCAAGCTCGGGAGTCTCAAATTCAGCGGTAACTCTTGATATCATATTGTAAATATCCTTTCTGTTTTTTGTATGGGTTCAATATGTTTGATTGGGAGTTTTTATTATTTTTCACCAAAATGAAAAAAATATACTCCTAAAATATTGATTTGAGAGCGTATTTAGGGTATAATGAAAAATGTACGATTTTTCATTTTTTGCGGAAGGGGGATACTGCTTTGGATATCAGACCGGGCGATGTGCTTACTATGAAAAAAAATCATCCCTGTGGTGGAAACGAAATGTTTGTGATCCGCTCAGGAATGGACTTCAGGCTCAGATGTATGAAGTGTGCGAGAGAATTCATGGTTGCCCGAAACAAGATAGAGAAGAGTATCCGAACCGTAAAACACGCTGATGAAGGTTAGCTGACTGCAACATATTCTGTAATATTTTTAGCATTAAGGAGAATACCCAATGTTTGAAAAGCTTGCATTAATGGAGCAGAAGTATAACGAGATAAGCGAAAGGCTTGCTGACCCCGAAGTCATCAGTGACAATAAGCTGTATGCACAGCTTATGAAGGAGTTTAAAAATCTTACTCCCATCATTGAGAAATACAGGGAATACAAAAAAGCACAGGCGTCCTTTGATGAAGCTAAGGAGCTTCTGGAAGGCGGCGGGCTGGACAAGGAATTCAAGGAAATGGCTCAGGCTGAGTACGATGAGTCAAGAGAGTCCATAGAGAGCACGACTCAGGAGTTGAAAGTTCTGCTTCTTCCCAAGGATCCCAACGATGATAAGAACGTAATAATTGAGATAAGAGGCGGTGCAGGCGGCGAGGAGGCTTCTCTCTTTGCCAATTCACTGTACCGTATGTATACAATGTATGCGGAAGCCAACGGCTGGAAGCAGGAGGTGCTCAGTGCCAATCCTACCGAGCTGGGAGGTTTCAAGGAGATCAGCTTCTCTATTGAGGGCGAGGGTGCTTATTCACGCCTTAAATATGAGAGCGGTGTCCACCGCGTACAGCGCGTTCCCGAGACTGAGTCACAGGGACGCATCCACACCTCGACAGTTACCGTGGCAGTCCTTGTCGAAGCAGACGAGGTCGAGCTTGAAATAAATCCCACGGATCTGAAAATAGACTATTTCCGCGCAAGCGGTGCAGGCGGACAGCATATAAATAAAACAGAGTCCGCTGTAAGAATAACATATCTGCCCACCAATGTTGTGGTGGAGTGTCAGGACGAAAGAAGCCAGCATAAGAACAAAGATAAAGCAATGAAAATTCTGCGCTCAAGGATCTACGAAGCTATGCAGGAGGAGCACGACGCTAAGATCGCATCGGAGAGAAAAATGCAGGTCGGTACAGGAGACCGCTCCGAGAGGATCAGGACTTACAATTATCCGCAGGGACGTCTTACGGATCACCGTATAGGTCTGACTATATACAGACTCGAGGATATCCTTAACGGAAATCTTGATGAAGTATTTGATGCGCTTGCTACTGCCGATCAGGCTGCCAAGCTCGCAAATCAGGAAGCGTAGTTTTTATGGATACAGTTTTACTTAGCGACAGGAAATCAGATCTTATAAAGGCGGCTGAGTTTATAAAAACCGGCGAGATAGTAGGTATACCTACTGAGACTGTCTACGGTCTCGGAGCTGATGCTTCCAATGAGGAGGCTGTGGCAATGGTATTCCGGGCTAAAGGCAGACCTGCCGACAATCCGCTCATAGTACATCTGGCTGATTTTTCTCAGGCTGTGAACTATACAAGTTCTATCCCCAGGCTTGCCTACAAGCTTGCTGAGAGATTTTGCCCCGGACCGCTGACAATGGTGCTTCCAAAGAATGACAGGATCCCCATGATAACCTCAGGGGGGCTTGACACCGTCGGAATAAGAGTTCCTTCACACCCTGTAATGCACAGGATAATTGAGCTCTCAGGCTGTCCCATTGCTGCTCCTTCAGCCAATACCTCGGGCTATCCCAGCCCTACATCGGCTTCTCACGTTATGCGAGACATGAACGGAAAGATAGCGGCTGTAGTCGATGGTGGAAGCTCGGAATACGGCGTTGAATCCACGGTTATCTCAATTGAAGGAGAGAATTCCGTAAGGATACTCCGCCCGGGATGTGTCACAAAGGAGATGCTTTCCGAGGTCTGCGACGAGGTCATTATCGACCATGCTATCCTTCATGAGCTTGAGGCTGGACAGAAGGCAGCTTCTCCGGGAATGAAGTACAAGCATTATTCGCCCAGAGCCGATATAATCATGGTAGAAGGCAACCTCAGCAGTTTTATTTCTTACGTTGGCGAAAAATACGGTGACGGCGTATATTCCCTTATTTTTGACACTGACAGGGATAATTTCCCTTACAGATATATGACCTACGGCAAAGACAGCTCCGAGCAGGCACATCTGCTTTTCCAGCGTCTTCGCGAGCTTGATGACATAGGTGCAGAGAAGGTCTATGTTCGTGCTCCCAGTCCCGAGGGAGTAGGACTTGCAGTATATAACCGCCTTATCAGGGCGGCAGGATTCGAGGTGATAAGGATATGAACAGTCTCAACGGAGTCATGGTAGTCGGGCTTACAGGTCAGACTGGGGCAGGCAAGAGCACAGTCTCAAAGATATTTGCCTCAAATGGCTTTGCAGTCATCGACGCTGATCAGGTCGCAAGAAAGATCGTTGAGAAGGGGACTAAATGTCTTGACGAAATAGCTGATTTCTTCGGCTCTCAGGTCATCAACGAGGACGGTACTCTTAACCGCAAGGCTCTTGCAGGCATTGTTTTCTCAGACAAGTCTAAGCTTGAGATGCTCAATACTATCTCATATCCTTATATAACAGGCGAGATCCTTCGTCAGATCAGAGTTCACTCCATGAAGGGGGAGAAGCTCATTCTTCTTGATGCTCCCACACTTTTTGAGAGCAGAGCCGATGATTTCTGCGAGATAATCATATCTGTTCTTGCAGATGCTGATATACGCGAAAAGCGTATCATCTCACGCGACGGTCTTACCGCAGATCAGGCGAGAAAACGAATGAATTCCCAGCTTAATGAGGAGTTTTTCCGCAGCCATTCGGATTACATAATCCACAACAACGGAAATCTCGATACTGTAAACGGTATTTCCTGGGAAGTTTCGGGAAAGATCAGGGAGCTCTTCAAAAGCAAGCAGGCTCCTGTGCAGTATAGTAACTCAGCCGATATGGCTGTGCTATAAATCAATATCCATAGTCAACGTCGGAGCATCTATGACGTTGACTATTAATTTTCTGCGAAAGGAGAATACAATTAATGGCAGAAAAAAAGGACTCAGCAAAGAAGCTCAAAGAAAAGCTCCTTATGCAGCGTAAAAACGCTTATCATCGCATTTCTGACAAGGATCTCAAAGCTTGTGACAAGTTCTGTGAAGGCTATAAGGACTTCATGAACAAGGCGAAGATCGAGCGTGAAGCAGTTATCTATTCTATTGACCTTCTCAAGAAGAAGGGATTTGTAGAATACAAGGAAGGTATGAAGCTGAAGGCAGGAGACAAAGTTTACCGCAATAACCGCGGCAAAGCTGTTCTTGCAGCAATAATCGGTACATCCCCCATTACAGAAGGTGTAAGGCTCTGTGCAGCTCATATCGACTCACCCAGACTTGATCTGAAGCAGAATCCTCTCTATGAGGACACTGAGATGGCTCTTTTCAAGACCCATTATTACGGAGGCATCAAGAAGTATCAGTGGACTACCATTCCTCTTGCTCTTCACGGTGTTATCATCAAGTCTGACGGAACAAGCATCCCCGTAAATATCGGCGAGGACGAAAAGGATCCCGTATTTGTGGTTACAGACCTTCTTCCTCATTTGGCGGCTGCTCAGATGCAGAAGCCTATGGGCAAGGGCATAACTGGCGAGCAGTTGAATATCGTTATCGGCTCCCGTCCCTTTAAGGACGATGAGGAGAGCGGCTCAGTAAAGCTTGCTATTATGAACATACTCTTCGAGAAGTACGGTATCACTGAGGCAGATTTCATTTCCTCCGAGCTTGAAGCGGTTCCCGCGTTCAAGGCAAAGGATATCGGCTTTGACAGAAGCATGATCGGCGCATATGGTCACGATGACAAGGTTTGCGCATACACAGCACTTATGGCTACAGCTGAGTGCAAGAAGCCCAAGCATACCGTTGTAACAGTCCTTACCGATAAGGAGGAGACAGGAAGTGACGGCAATACAGGCCTTCGTTCTGCATACCTGGAGTACTTTGTCGCTGATATTGCAGAGGCTCTCGGCTCAGATGCAAGAACAGTCCTCTCGGCTTCCGAGTGCCTTTCCGCAGATGTAAATGCTGCATATGATCCCACATTCCCTGAGGTTAATGAGCGCAACAACAGTGCATATATCAATCACGGTGTAGTTGTTACCAAGTACACAGGTGCAAGGGGCAAGGCTGGCACATCAGACGCCTCCGCAGAGTTCACAGGACGTATCAGACGCCTTATGGACGCTAAGGACGTAATCTGGCAGACAGGTGAGCTTGGCAAGGTAGACGAAGGCGGCGGCGGTACAGTTGCTGCATACATTGCAAATCTCAATGTTGATACTATAGACTTGGGAGTACCCGTGCTCTCAATGCACGCTCCTTATGAGATAGTTTCAAAGGTAGATACCTACATGGCTTTCAAGGCATTTGAGGTATTCATGGCTGACTAAGCCTATTATTACGAAAATAAGCCATAGTGTTTCATTATAAGTGAACACTATGGCTTTTCTGTTGACATGGTTTGATTTATAATGTATAATTGATACAACACTACTATTTACGGAGAGAATGATGAAAAGCTTTAATGTATATGAAATGGAATTCAGGGGAGAAGCATCAGCTCCGCCTGATATAAGTCTTATCCGATTCAGCGAGGAATATTATCCTCAGTATGAGCAAATATACAACGAATGCTTCTATGAAATGAGGAAGGCGCTTGATGTAAAGCCATATGATTTTTATAATGACATATCTCAGCTGAAAGAAAAAGCAGAACACATATATCTTTTATTCGATGGCAATACGATCATAGGCAGCGTAGGCTGCTTTGGTACAGTGATCGATGATTTTATAGTCAACAGTGCATATCAAGGCAGAGGATACGGAAGGAAGCTTCTGCTGTGGGCAATAAATCATATACGAAGTTATACGGAAAAGCCGATAACCCTGACTGTCGCCCAATGGAACAGTAGAGCAGTGCAGCTGTATGAAAGCACGGGATTTGTGATAATAAAGATAAGGACAATTACTTAATGATAACATTATGAAGAAAAATCGAAGTAAATATTAATGAAATGTAAATTGCTTACTTAAATAATCGATAATAAATATTACATATAAAGGAATTAAATTTTTATATTTGCATTAAATAGCACCTTATGCTATAATAATTTATGGAAAGTCATTCTTTCATAAATGACAATCTCATATCCCCTTATTAAGAATGAGAACCTCCCCCCCTAATGGCTCTCATTCTTTTTTTCGCCAAAAAAGCCCCGATCAAAGACGGAAAGCCGTCTGATCGGGGTATAATTATATTTCAAGTCCTTCAACTTTATCAGCATATTCATAAACTGCTCTTATACAGTCAGCAATGAGTGTACTGTTTTCACTTGCCTTACGATAGATTATCATATCTCTGTTAAGGTTATTTGCATATGAACATTTTCTTGTGACCAGGTCATTGTACTTCAGTACCTTCTGCGACATGGGCGGAACCCACATATAGGAGTTCTTAACAGTCTTGAGCATACTTACCTGTGTACCTCTGTCATAGATGAAAATACGCTTTGTGGAACGCTTGTCATCATAGTCCTGGTTGATCGAGGCTCTTCTCATCATTTCCGGCTCGTCATCACCGTGGATTATCTCAGGATAATCAAACAGAAGCTCATAGGGGATATCCTCATATTTAGCAAGAGGGTGATTCATTCCCATGACGATCTGGAGAGGGAATTCCATTACGGTGCGTCCAACGAGGTTACGGGCTTTGAGACGGCTTTCGATCATTTCTGCATAAGTGCTTGGTATCCTGATAAAACCGATATCATATTTGCCGGCGCAAATATCTTCCATGACCTTGGCGGTACTTGTCTCCATTACGTGAACCTCGATCTTATCGGTCCTTTCAGAGTAGTCGCTGATGAGCTTGCCCATTGCAGATGTAGCGTAGGTGGAACGTGCGGCTGCAACCTTTAGCTTAAGCTCATTATCGGGAGTCTGAGCATAGTCTCTCTCGAGGCTCTGCATTTCATCAACGATAGTCTGAGCTCTTGCAAGGAATTCTTCTCCCTCGGGAGTAAGTATCATGCCGTTGGGAGAACGGTTGAAGATCTGTATGCCAAGTGAAGCTTCGAGTTCTTTAAGTGCAATACTGATATTAGGCTGAGCCTGATACAGTTTTTTGCTGCCTTAGTGATACTACCTTCTCTGGCTACAGCGATTACATATTCGAGCTGCTGAATTTTCATAAAACATCCTACCTTTATCCTTTGTCATTTTTGTGCTTAATATTATATCACTTTTTAGCTGAAAAATCAAGGCATATTTTGCGATTAATAAGTTAATTCTTTCCAGCCAAGTATTCGTGACTTCATTTCCTTTATATTCAGTATTCCATAGGCAAATCCCTTCTTTACAAGTTTGGGTGGAAGAAATTCGTCATACTTCTCAAATACAGGAACTTCTCCCTGATATACCAGATCCATGGGATCAAATTCCTTTTGCGCCTCATCGATCAGAATCGCGAAGAATTCCTGCGGTGAGACCTTCATTGTAAACTGAATATAGTATGGGCGGGAAGAGTCCATACCTCTTAGACCGAGTCTGTCGCCGCATTTCAGCTTCAGGAAACGCTCCATAGCGAAGAAAGCATATGTACCAAGCCACGGAAACAGGCACCACATATTGCCGCCAAGACATATCAGAGGCTGATCTGTGACGCCTGAGTTCTGAGCAGTCATACGAGCCTGTGCAAGTCTTGCCACGGCGTTTTTCATAAGATATGGGTACTTCTTATCCTCTCTGAGTACCTGCTGCATACGCATGATGATCTTAGTGTTTATATCTCCGGGACAGTCTCCGAAATATGCGGGGACTTTTCCTTTTATCTGCTCACAGTAAACAAGCCGTCTCTTATGGTCGACTTCCTCGACTATCCACACATGGCCTGCAATGGCGATCTTTTCGCCCTTAGGAGGCGGCATAACGATCGTTCCAAGCTCCTGAGACCCCCAGCGGACAGTGTACTCCTCGTTTTCCTGGAATACCGCGTAGAACTTGAAGCTGTTCACAATACGTTCTCCGGCAAGCCCGACAATGAGACCGCCTTCTTCAGTACGCTGTATATGGTCATTTTCAAGAAGATGTCTCAGAAGTACCTTGTAGTCCTCCTGGGTTATCCTGTGAAAATACTTAAGTGAAAGTACCTTTGATGCCAGTGCTGCAGGGGAGAGCTCTCCGCTGGAAGCGAGAGTGCTCATTGTCTGATGATAGAGCAGACTGAATGGGAGACGGTCAAGCTTAGGCGGCTCTACCCAGCGCTCCTCAAGATACACCTGAATAAGAGCGATACCCTGTATCAGCTTCCACGGGATAGTCTCCGGAAGCATTGAGCGCGGCTCGGGAAGCTCCTCACGGATAACGAACCACATCTCAGGAGGCAGATCACGTCTCCCCGTACGTCCCATTCGTTGAAGGAATGATGAAACGGTAAAGGGGGCGTCGATCTGGAAGGCACGTTCAAGCCTGCCTATGTCTATGCCAAGCTCAAGTGTAGCCGTAGTACAGGTGGTCATAAAGGTGTCTTCGTCCTTCATGGCTTCCTCGGCTGTCTCACGGTAAGCAGCAGAAAGATTTCCGTGGTGTATGAGAAATCTGTCTCGCTCATGATTAGCCTCACAGTAGGAGCGCAGTGTGGTGGTAACCGCCTCGCACTCTTCACGGGAATTGACAAATACAAGACATTTTTTGCCTCTTGTATGTTCAAAAATATAGCCCATACCTGCGTCGGCGTGTTCGGGAGCAGTATCCGATTTAGCATCAAGAACAGGCAGTGCTTCAGTATTATCCTTCTCATCAGGCTGATTTTGCTGACTAATGTAAAAATGCTCCATGGAAAGTCTCCACTTCACGCCTTTATTTTCTATCTTCGGGATAACTGTGCCCCTGCCTGTGCCGTATGAGAGAAACTCACCCGCGGCTGTAGGATCGCCTATTGTTGCGGATAGACCTATCCTTCGGGGATCTGCACCTGCCATTCTGCAAAGTCTCTCGATAAGACAGATAGTCTGACCTCCGCGGTCACCGCGCATAAGGGAGTGTATCTCGTCAATAACAATGAACCTGAGGTCACCGAAAAGCTTGGGTATCAGGGCGTGCTTACGAAGGAGCATAGCCTCAAGGGACTCAGGGGTTATCTGGAGTATTCCGGAGGGATTTTTCAGCATCATGCTTTTATGGGACTGTGCAACATCACCGTGCCAGTGCCAGACAGGGATATGTGCCTCCTCACAAAGCTCATTGAGACGCATGAACTGGTCGTTTATAAGCGCCTTCAGAGGACCGATGTAAATGGCGCCGACGCTTCCGGGCATATCCTCGCTGAACAGCGTGAGGATAGGGAAGAAGGCAGCCTCTGTTTTTCCGGAAGCTGTTGAAGCAGTAAGCAGTACATTCTCGTCGGTATTAAAAATAGCATCGCCTGCTGCCGCCTGTATAGCGCGGAGGGACCCCCAGTTATTACGGTAAATGAAGTCTTGTATGAAAGGCGCGTATCTGTCAAAAATACTCATAATACAGATCCTTATATTTCAAACTCGGCGAATTCTTCATCAGTCTGATCCTCCTGACCAACAGCAGGTTTTACATGAGACATGGAATCAGAAGCTATGAACTCGCTGACATTTATCTGCGGATTTTGGTAAACAATGTCAAGAAGCTCTATAAAGTCGCGTATTACCTCACGAGGAGTGATGTGGCTGTCTGAACCTATTCGTGAGAACTCCAGCTGAATAAACCGTACCATATCTTCCTGAGTTATCTTCTGGACATAGTCAAAAAGCTGAGCATGGATATCAGCAAGCTTTTCCGTCAGAACCAGCATTTCCTCATATGTAAGTGGGATGAGATGTATAACAGGTGCCAGCATATCCCTGACACCTACACGTCCAAAGCGGCCTTCAGCCAGTCTGGAGCGGAGGGCCTCATAGCTGTAGACACCGCGGCGTGTATCCTCGATACACTGAGGAGTTCCTCCCATTATTATTCCCATATACTTTGCCTTTCCCTGGAGGGTGTCGTTGTACATAGTCAGTATCTTTTCGTAGTTATACTGTCTTGTGATACTGTTCGGTATCTTGTAGATATTAACCAGCTCATCAATCAGAACGAGGAGACCGCTGTAGCCTGCCATTTTAAGGAACATAGCAAATAACTTGATGTACTCATACCAGTCATCATCGCCAATGACGATATTGACTCCCAGCTCTGATTTAGCCTCTGTTTTGTTGACATATTCACCGCGGAACCATTTTACTACCTTTGCTTTCTCCTCATCATTGCCATCAGATGAGGCGCGATAGTATATTGTAAGGAGCTTTGCAAAGTCAAAGCCGTGGACCATCTCATTCAGTGCATTTATAACTTCATATATTTTCCTTTCCACAGCCTTGCCGAACTCGGCAGAGTCAGGGGAAAGGCCTGTATCTGCAGCAGTTTCTGTCTGCACACCGCTTATCCATCTGTCAAGGATAAGTGTAAGAGCTCCGCCGTCGGGACGGGTCTTGGTTGACATATTGCGGATCAGCTCCTTATATGTGGCAAGTCCTTGTCCCTTTGTACCCTGAAGCCTTCTTTCTGGGGAAAGGTCAGCGTCTACAACAACAAAATTCCTGTCCATTACATGGCTTCTTATAGTTTGCAGCAGGAAACTCTTGCCGCTTCCGTATTTACCTGAGATAAAGCGAAAAGCAGCCCCGCCGTCAGCGATTATATCCACATCGTGGAGAAGAGCGTCTATCTCGGTCTCGCGGCCTACGGTTATATATGGGAGACCGGTACGCGGTACAACTCCGCCTTTCAGAGAGTTTATTACTGCGGAGGCTATTCTCTTGGGTATTTTCATAATTTTACTCCTTATTATCAGGGAACATTTCTCTCAGTTCATCTGTATAGTCTTCAATAAGCTCGGGGCTATCGGCAGAGAAGTCTATGACCGTATCTCCGAAAATATCAAAAAGCTTTTCGTTTACGCTGTCAGCGAGGATAGAAACCATCTTACCGCAGCTTTGGGCAGCAGCACCAGCATCTCTTCCGTACAGCAGCGCTTTTATAAATAACGTCTCCTCATCGTCAAGGGGACTTTCAGCTGTATTTGTGGTGACTTCTTTTTTCTCAATAGAAGCAGGTCCGGGTACGGAAGTAACGATAGCTGGTTCCTCCTCGTCAACAAGGAGCTTTTCACGGGTACTGTCGGCAGCCTTGCGAATGCCTGCAAGCTTTGAAAGATCTATCTCTATCCTTGAAGCTTCAGCGCGGTGTTTTTCTTCATAAAGGCAGTCTATCTCACCCTGAATGGTCTTCACGGCAGTCTTTGAAACACCCGTATAGCTTATCTTGTGCTTAAAGTCATTTTTATCGCGCATAAGGCTGTCTATAGCTTTTACAAGATCGCCGAGACGACTGTTCCTGCTGCGGTTTCCGTAGTACTTACTGCATTTCCATTTTCCGCTCTTACAGGTAAATGAATGTATTTCGTTGAGCGCGTACTCACAGTCACGGAGAGACTGCCTGTCATAGAATATAGACGAGGCGAACATATTATATGAACATTCAACTATGTTCCCGAAAAGCTTGCCGCATAGTGAGTTTTTTCGCTTATCACGGAAGAATTCCGAGAGCTTTCTGAAGCACCTGACAGTTATTTCCTTCATATCATCGGGACAGGCTGCATAGAACAGTGACTTTTTCAGCTGATATGCCGAGAGTGCCTCAATAGCATTGAAAAGTTCTTCGTCGCTGTGCTCATCCCAGTGTATGAGAGTGAGGAGCTGTTTATCGTACTTTATGTCATCAAGATCATCTGCAAGAGAGCTGTCCAGATCATAATAAACAATAAAATCTCTTAGCCAGGTATCGGTGTATTTTTTTATGCTCTCATCAATGGCGGAATACTCTGTGCAGAAGCTTCTGAACATCTTAAAGCAGTCAGCAGGGGGCGGTATAGCCGATACAGTTTATCAGCTCATAGAGGTAGATGTAGACAAATGGTGCAGGAGCTTTCTCTATATTGCCCTTTCTGACTTTTGTACGCCATGAGAAATAGCCTCTGAGCTGTTCGATGGTCATGTCGCGGTAGGAAGGAAAGTACTTAACGAAATCTTCTTTAAAATCGTAAACGTCCTCGAAGTCTTCCATGAATTTACCCTGAGTGTAGAATAACCAGGCGGATGTTTTCCAGTAGGCTTCGGGGGTGAAGGCGAGCCCCTTCATTTCTTTTATCTTCTCCGGCGTTCTGGGACGTGGAATTTGCGACGCAGTCCGGATTATCGGCTCATCAGTGTATACCTTGTCACGGAAGGCACGGCTGTTAAGAAGTTTTTCGTCATTGAGTATTTGATGAAGTATCTCTTTAGCATCTGACATTTTTCACGCCCCCTTTTCTGCAAGTTCACCTTATATTATAACACATATATATACTGTTGTCAAACACTTGTTCGATTGCGGGAGAAAAAAGATACTGCCGATCTCTCGGCAGTATCAGTGTTATTCAATACGCTTGTTTATTTCGTCAGGCTTTTCAACTCCGGAAGCATCTATTATATCCGGATAGCTGCTGCTTCCGCCTGAATTTCCGGCATTTCTCTGGTTGATAACGTGAACAACATAATAGTTGAACGCGGCAAAGAGGAGAAGCAGAACACCTGTAAGTATACGGATTATCTTGCTTGCGTGGAACGGGTTGAACATGAAGAATATTCCTGCTACCAGAAGCAGTATTCCGAATACCAGCTGCACGTTCCTCATTCCGTTTGAAAGGTCTTTTTTCCGGGACTTGACAATTTGAACTATTCCCACGATAACAAGTACCATTCCTGCAATTACAGCTATGTGTGAGCTGATAAGCTTGGGAAGGTACATAATGAAAAGACCGATACCTGCTCCGACCATACCCACTGAGAACAGTGCGCCGCCTTCACCGCCTGTCAGTCCTGTAAGTAGGCTTCCTATAATGATGATGCCACCGATTATATAGAAGACCCAAGCCAGAACACCGGGGAAGAATGTAAGAAGGATACCGCAGGCTGTCAGCAGGATAGCTTTGAATAAATAACCCGAATTATCTATTTTCATGATACCCCTCCTATTTCAGTACGCTGAAATACATCAGCTTCAGTTTGTTTATACGATTTGCCTTGCTGTATAGCTTGTCCGAGATGGAATTGACTGTTCTGATCGACTCAGCTATTTCCTCAGCAGTAGGAGTTTCCTTACTAAAGCTTGCCCTGAGGGCTATTTCAGTAAGCTTCTCGAATGCACCGTTTTCAAAATAGATGCCGCCATAGTCCTTTTCAACATCTTCGGCAAAGCTCTTATAATTACCATTTTCACTCTTCATTTCGAGAACTTCCAGGAGCTTTTCGGCATATGCGTAGATATATCCTGCCTTTTTCTCGGCTTTGCCCGTGGTGAATCTCTTTTGTCTCAGATTGATGATAAACCGTCTTCTGAGCAGTGTGAAGCCGACTATAAGAATGAGGGCAAACAAGGTAAGAAGGATATTTCTTAATACCTTGGGAATATGTATTCCATGTCCTGTTCCTGAGCCGAGCCCACCTTTTCCCGTGGAGGTGTTGAGCGTTGTTACAGCGGATACAGTGGTAGTGGTAGAAGGCTTTGTTACAGAGCCGGTTGTTCGCTCGGCTGTAGTGAGTGTGGTAGTAGCATCATTATTAGTAGTAGGCTCTGCAGTAGTGACAGGCTCGGTTGTTATCTCACGTGTGGAGTACCCTGCGGTGAATTCGTAGGGGACCCAGCCTATGCTGTCAAGATAGATCTCAGCCCATGCATGGCTTCTGTTGTCCTTTACGTCGATGGTAAGTGAACCGTCATTATTTTGCTTTCCTGCACTCTGATCGTTCTCAACAACGATGTATCCTGTAGCGTATCTTGCAGGTATACCTGCCATTCTTGCAAGCATAACGCCCGCAGTTGCAAAGTGAGTACAATATCCTTTTTTGTTCTCAAGCAGGAAGTAGTTTACGAAGTCACGATTTGAAGGCGTTTTTCTCGGATAGAGCGAGTATGTGCATTCAGTCTCCATACGGCTGTGTATGCCATCAAGTACGGCGAATGTACTCTCGACAGTACCATCATAAAGGGCAAGAATGTCCGCATATTTTTCACGAACCTCCTCCATAGCCTTTGTATCGGGGACTTCAAGATAGTTATCATAAACAAAGTCCTTGTAGCTGTTCTGGAGCAGCTCTGCAAGGAGAGTGTCTCCATCATTCAGCAGATAAGCAGGATCGGCATGAATGTCAAAGTCTACAGGGAAGAAATCATCATAGGAGATAAGATCATTATCCTTGCAGTATTTGAGGATCTTCTCACGTTTCTTGCTGTCGGTTATATCAGAAGCGGAGTATACCACTCTTGAAGGAACCTGTTTGTTCTGCTGTTCCGAGAAAATGAGCCTGTTTGAGAGATCATCAATATTAATATTGATGAATTTATAAGATCCTTCGCCTTTCTTGGCGCCTTTAGAGGATACCGTAAGGTCATTATTATATTCTATTCCGCTTGTCAGAAGTGTACCATAAGGCGCATAAGAGTGACGGCTTTTTTTCTGACTTGTCTTGATCCAAATCGTGTTTTCATTGTAGTTCGGAGTTAGAATCTCAGTAAACAGAGCAGGGAAATCCTGTGGATGCAGGTCATATTCTTTAAAGTCATCAAAGATCTGATTCTTATAGGCAGATGAGGGAAGCTTGAACCACTCATTGTCCTTATAGATTGATCCCGAGTAGTCCTTCAGATAAATGGCTCCGCTAATAGGATGGTCTAATGTAACAGTCAGGTCTGTGACATTCTTGTATCTTACATGGTCATTGGTACCGAGCTTGTGGTTTTCGTATTCAAAGTCGAGACCGATGGCACTGCTTAGATTGGAAAGGCTCTCAGCAAGATTATCAAATGAGAAATCATTGAGTGCCTCAGTGACGTCACGGCGCTTATTATCAAGCTTTTCACTTCTTTTATAGTGTGTGAGCTTAAGGAAGCATGATGAAACACCTGCGATAGCGACCACTGATGCAACAATGAGCATTCCGCATTTTTCTGTAACCTTCAGCTTCATGTGCCGTTTCGGGAAGAAAAGGTCATTCTTTCTGACGAAGCCGCTCTGACCTCCTGAGTATTCACCCACATCGATGGTTGACATTGCCAGAAGAGCGAGCCAGAAGGCGATACAGAGTATTCCCCAGAAAACAGGTACTCTGATGCCGTTGTACATTCCTATCTCGAGTACAGGGAATGTTACCAGGAGCGGTAGTACAGGATTCGGACGGCAGATTGTGAAGAAAAAAATCACTATTGCCAGCAGCCAAATATAGAAAATGAACAGGGTGTTTACCGCCGGTATCTCCAGAGCTGACTTGAGCCCCTTATAGTATTCGATATTTGAGTGATAAGCGTCCTTATATATAATATTGTATATGAACTTGAAGCCCAGAGCTATTTTTGCGGCTTTTTTGTATGCGCCGATTACGAATAAAATAACTGAGGCTGCATAGACCCAAAGGGCTTTTTTTGATATAAGTGCCAGCACAAGGTAGAATGTTCCGATAGCAGCTGCCGCTAAGAAGATCTTCTTCGGCGAATAGTTAAAACTGAACATTCCAAGAAACGCCATTATAACCGAAATAAAGCCTATTATAGCAATTGCTGCTGAAAAGGGCTTGCGGTAATTGGCGTGTTTCCTTTTAACGGACATAACAATGCTGTCGCTGATAGAAATTCCGTTTTTGTTTTGTATGTTCTTTCTTTTCATTATATATCTATATCCTTTATCGAGGCGGAGATCTTACCTACGGCAACGGGAATAACACTGAGAGACTGGTATCCCGAAAGCTTTTCAACAAGACTCTGAGCCGAGTTTACGACAAGAATTGCGTTCTTAAAGTCAGCTTCAATGTTTTCGTCGATATGATCGAGCATTTTTAGGTCTGTGGCTGAACTTATCATCGAGAACGAAGCATATGAAAGCGAATTGTTTTCAGAGAAGTAGACATCAGGAGACTGACAGAAAAGATCGTCCCTGAGAGAGTTTATTATTTCGTTTATAAGAACTGTCAGGTCTGAGGGAGCTGTAATTGTATGCTCTACAAACCTGTTTTGTGATGAATTGAAGAAGATGACAGAGTGACCGCGCTCGTTCTCAAGGAGAAACTGTGAAAGCGATATAGCCGTCTCGATAAGTGTATCGAAAACAGGCAGTGTAAGCTCGCTGTCCTCATAGCACTTGAGATCAAGGAAAAGCGAGCAGGGGACATCAATAGGAAGGCTGTAGTCCTTGACGATAAAGTCGTCCTTTTTGGAGCTCAGCTTCCAGTGTATACGGTTGAGCTTGTCTCCCTGATTGTACTCTCTGAGATCGAATACCTCCGACGGGTCATCTCCTGCCTTATACTCTGAGAAAATATCACTTTCCTCGTTTGCACGATCCGTATAGTGTACTATTCCTCCGATTTCGTGACATTCCGGCGTTACAGCGACCTCAGTGCATATATTCTTTGCGGTCCTGAATCTGAATAATCTCAGCGGATCATAAATGTTGAGATATGCAGAGCGTATCTTGATTATTCCGCAGAATTTAGAGCTCAGCTGAAATGTCACACGCTGAGAGTTACGTGACTGTATGGGCAGATAAAGATCAAAAGCAGAGATCTGGTCACTGAACACATTATAATATTCTATATGAGCTTCTGCTTTTCCGATAGGGAAGATACTTCTGTTAGTCACTACCAGCTGAACAGGAAAGTCCTTGTTTTTGGCGACATTCTTGTCTTTTACGGCAAACTCCACAGTTATGAGCTTCTTGGCAATAAATGTGGTTATAAACATTATAATAGGAAGAGCTGCAATGACGATCAGCAGTATAAGAGCAAAGTCCCACACATAAAGAACGTAGAAGCAGAGACATACTATTATAAGTATAATAAACAGTATCTTTGTCAGGATCATATTATTCCCTTACTTTGCGCTGATCCCTGGAACAGGAACAGTCTTCAGTATCTCGGTAATAATGTCAGAGGCACTGGTCTCTGACAGCTTGGCCTTTGAGTTGAGCATGATCCTGTGCTCGAAAACGTCATTGCAGATATATGAGATATCCTCAGGGATAACGTAATCTCTGCCCATTGCAACAGCAATACCCTTAGAGAGCTGCATGAGAGCCAGTGTACCTCTGGGGCTGACACCGAGCTTGAGCATCGGGTGATTACGTGTAGCAGCTGAAAGCGATACTATGTACTCATAGATCCTGTCATCAACATAAATATTGGAAATATACTCCTGAAGCTCAGTAATGAAAGAACTATCAGCCACAGGATTAACATTTTCAAGCGGATTTTTACTGTGCTTTGCCTTCAGTATAGTGACCTCTCCGTCAAAATCGGGATAACCCATGCTGAGCTTGATCATGAAACGGTCCAGCTGGGAATCGGGGAGATTGTGAGTACCTGCGGAACCGATAGGGTTCTGGGTAGCAATAACGGTATAGGGCTCGGGGAGCTTATAGGTATTTCCGTCAACAGTGATACTTTTTTCCTCCATCAGCTCAAGGAGAGCAGACTGAGTTTTGCTTGATGTACGGTTGATCTCGTCGGCAAGGAAGAGATTGCAGAAAGCAACGCCGGGACGAAACTCGAATTTGCCGTTACTCTTATTATAAACAGAAAAGCCGGTAACGTCAGAGGGGAGGACATCGGGAGTAAACTGCATACGGTTGTGCTCCAGTGAAAGTGCCTTTGAAAAGGCAAGTGCAAGGGTGGTTTTACCAACGCCGGGGATATCCTCAATGAGGATGTGACCCTTACAAAGCATTGCAAGAAGAGCCTTGATAATGATAGCGTCCTTGCCGATAACAGCCTTTTTGACCTCGGCAATGACAGAATTGATCTGATTTGTATAATACGTCTTGTTCATATCGTTTCTCCTGTAAAATATGTTTATACCTATTTATTATAACATCAAAGCCGTCCTTTTGCAATAGCTATCTGTATATTTTTGCAAAATGCCAATGTAATTTTTCAGTTACTTTTTAGGGGATATGTATATGTCGAAAAAAGGAAAAATGACGTTAAATAGGCATTTGGAAATTTATAAATTCACTCTGAATGCATGGATTTTGTTACCATTTTGTAATAAAAGGCTGATAAATAAACAGTTTTATTAATTACGAGTTCATATTTAATCCATAAAATAGCAATCTAATATGTGCAGATTTACTTCGGGGATAGAATTATTGTGGAAAAAAGCAGCCACAAAATGGAAAAAATCCTGAAAGTATTGATATTTCGTAGGATATGTGTTATCATATCATCAGCCCGAAAAAAATTGAATGAAATTAAATTTTCAGGAAAGGATGAGTTGATGGGTAATCTCAGAGCCGCGGCATTAGCTTGCGGAGTAGTTGCATCAGTCCTGGGCGGAGGATTCGGAGTTGCATATCTTACATCTTCGACCGTAAGCACAGCTGATCTCGTTACTGAGGAAAATACTGACGATCCTGTCGTCGGTAGTTCAAACGCTTCAGCAACTGCAAGTACTTCATTTGCAGTTTCTAACGAGAAAACAACTACATACAACAGAACAACCACCAAGAAATCTTACACAGCCGAAAATACTACGGCTGCAAGCAAATTCTCAATGTACACAGAGGAAGGCACAACTTCCCAGTACAAAACAGAGGCCGCTACAGCAGCTTCACAGATTTCAAGATCGGTGCCAGCACCGGCTCACGCGCCGGCTGCATTAACACAGCCCTCCACACAGGCAGCTACAACAGCAGCAAAGGTTGCTATGATAACAGCTACTGATGTGAAGGTAACAACTACAGCTTATAAGCCTGTAGTAACTACAGCGATAATTACTACCGCTGCAACAACGACCACCACTACCGTGGCAACAACAACGACAGCTGTTACTACTACAGCTGCTCCCGAACCGACCACCACATACGTCGAAGTAACGGAGGAGCCTGAAGTATGGACAGAGGTTGAAGAAGTTTCCGATAGCGGGTCACTTCCTATATCTGATGAGGAGTTTATCATACTCTGTAACGCAGTTGCACACGAAGCAGGCTGCAATTGGATAAGCACAACTGACAAGGCGTATGTTGTAGAGGTGATCATGAATAGAGTTAATTCACCCAGATTCCCGAATACGATCTATGACGTGCTTACACAGCCGTATCAGTTCACGGGAGCAGTTGGATATGTAAATTTGGGCACATATTCTTCATCAGTCACTCAGAGCGTCAAAGACGCAGTTACACTTTACTTTACAGATACCGAATCCTTTACTCAGGGTTACCTTGGTTTCTGGGGTGACGGATACAGCAATCACTTCTATTAATAGGAAATAACGGTCGGCGTACTGCCGACTGTTTTTTATTCTTTAGCCGAAGTTGATAAATACAAAGATGTGTGTTATAATGTTTCTGAGAAGAGCAGTTTGTATCGCTGCTCATGCTCACCATATATATAAACGAGACAAAAGTCGGAAATGTGACATTTTTCAGAATTTTTTTATGGAGGAATAATATGAAGTTTATATGCTATCCTAAATGTACTACCTGTCAGAAGGCAAGAAAATGGCTTGATGCTAAGGGCGCTTCCTATGAACTCAGAGACATCAAAGAGGATAATCCATCTTATGACGAGCTTAAGAAATGGTACGAAATGAGCGGACTTCCGCTTAAAAAGTTCTTTAATACCAGCGGACTTCTTTATAAGTCAATGGAGCTCAAGAATAAGCTCCCGGATATGTCTGATGAGGAGCAGCTCAGGCTTCTTGCGACTGACGGTATGCTGGTAAAGCGTCCAATACTTATCAACGGCAGTAAAATTATCATAGGCTTCAAAGAGAGCGAATACGAGGAAGCTGTCAGATAACTATTAAACGGACCTGATCGGTCCGTTTTTTGTTAGCTTAGGTTAATTGACACTTGTCAGCGAATTTGATATAATAATAGCAAGTAATTTCAGAGGTGTTTTGATGAAACAATTCAATGTAACAGGCATGAGCTGTGCAGCCTGCAGCGCAAGAGTAGAGAAGGCTGTTTCGTCCGTCAAAGGCGTGTCATCATGCTCTGTGAGCCTGCTTACCAATTCCATGGGAGTAGAGGGAACAGCTTCCGACAGCGATATAATAAATGCAGTAAAAAACGCAGGCTACGGAGCCTCTGTAAAAGGTGCAAAGGTTTCATCAGCCGCAGATGACGAGCTTAAAGATACCGAAACGCCTGCTATGAAAAAGCGGCTTATTGCTTCACTTGGCTTCCTGCTGCTTCTTATGTACATTTCCATGGGACACATGATGTTCGACTTCCCACTCCCATCATTTATGGAGCGAAATCACGTCATGATGGGACTTGCTCAGATGCTGCTTGCTGCTATCGTTATGGTCATTAATCAGAAGTTCTTTATAAATGGCTTCAAGGGGATTATTCACCGCTCACCAAATATGGATACTCTTGTGGCTCTTGGATCCGGAGCTTCCTTTGCATACAGCACTGTTGCACTCTTTGCCATGACAGATGCTCAGCTAAAGGGGAACACTGACGCTGTAATGAACTATATGCATAACTTCTATTTTGAGTCCGCAGCTATGATCCTGACCCTCATTACCGTTGGAAAAATGCTGGAAGCACGCTCCAAGGGCAAGACCACTGACGCTCTAAAGGGACTTATGAAGCTTGCTCCAAAGACTGCTGTTCTTGTCCGCAATGGCGAGGAGACAGAGGTGCCTGTGGAACAGGTCAAAAAGGGTGACATTTTCGCAGTACGCCCCGGAGAGAGCATCCCCGTGGACGGTGTTATCATAGATGGTGAGAGTGCTGTGAACGAAGCTGCGCTGACGGGTGAAAGTATTCCCGTAGATAAATCAGCAGGGGACGGTGTTTCAGCTGCTACAATAAATCAGTCTGGATACCTGCGATGTGAGGCTACAAGGGTAGGCGAGGACACTACTCTTTCTCAGATAATAAAAATGGTGAGTGACGCCGCAGCTACAAAGGCGCCTATAGCTAAGATAGCTGATAAGGTATCGGGAGTATTTGTTCCTGTGGTTATCGGAATTGCACTTGTTACACTTATAGTCTGGCTGCTTGTCGGAAGACCTGTGGGATATTCTCTTGCAAGAGCCATTTCAGTGCTTGTTATAAGCTGTCCCTGTGCTCTGGGACTTGCTACTCCCGTTGCAATAATGGTGGGAAGCGGCGTCGGTGCAAAGAACGGACTGCTTTTCAAGACTGCCGTTTCACTTGAGGAGACAGGAAAGGTGCAGATAGTTGCGCTGGACAAAACAGGCACCATAACAAGCGGTCAGCCGGAGGTGACAGACATCATTACAGCGGATAATGTGACAGAGGACCAGCTTCTCCGTCTTGCATATTCTCTTGAGAAGAAAAGCGAGCACCCGCTTGCAAAGGCTATACTTAAATATGGTGACAAGAATAATATCACTGCAGAAGATGTAAACGAGTTCAGAGCTGTTGCCGGAAACGGTCTTACCGGAAAGTGGGGAGAAAGTACACTGACAGGCGGCAATCTCAGTTTTATTTGCGGACAGGCAGAAGTACCAGAGGGTATGAAGGCTTCTGCCGAGTTGCTTTCAGAGCAGGAAAAGACTCCGCTGTTCTTTGCCAGGGACGGAAGGCTAATGGGCATCATCGCAGTTGCTGACGTCATAAAGGAGGACAGTCCGCAGGCAGTCAGGGAGCTTCAGAACATGGGCATCCATGTGGTCATGCTGACAGGCGATAACGAGAGAACTGCCAAGGCTATAGGTGGACAGGCAGGCGTAGATGAGGTCATAGCCGGAGTGCTTCCCGACGGAAAGGAAAGCGTTATCCGCTGTCTTAAAAAGAAGGGCAAGGTCGCTATGGTGGGCGACGGAATAAATGACGCTCCCGCGCTTACTGCTGCCGATATGGGCATAGCTATAGGTGCAGGCGCTGATGTAGCCATAGATGCAGCAGATGTTGTACTCATGAAAAGCCGCCTTAGTGACGTTCCTGCGGCAGTTCGCCTCAGCAGGGCAACTCTGAGAAATATCCACCAGAACCTGTTCTGGGCGTTCATATACAACATCATAGGCATACCTCTTGCCGCAGGTGTATACTACAAGCTTTTTGGCTGGCAGATGAACCCCATGTTCGGAGCAGCAGCCATGAGTCTTTCAAGCTTTTTTGTAGTATCGAATGCTCTCAGGCTTAATTTCTTCAAGGTACATGACAGCAGCCATGACAAGAAGCGCAGTAACGTTCTTGCAGAAGTCAGCAGTGATACAAGTGAAGTAACTCTGAAAATAAAGGGTATGATGTGCGGTCACTGTGAAGCGAGGGTAAAAAAAGCGCTTGAGGAGCTGTCATTTGTTGACGAGGCTGTAACAAGCCATGAACAGGGAACTGCAAAGCTTACTCTGTCAGGAGCTCTTGATGAAAAAGCGGTAAAGAAAGCGATAACTGATGCGGGATACAAATATCTTGGAGCAAAATAAGAGAAAAAGCAGCTTTTATTGCTGCTTTTTTCCGTATATAGGGGATATTTTTACCGCGGACTTGCAAAATCATTTCTGTTGTGCTATAATAATTAAGTATGCATTAAAACGTGACTGAAAGGCAGTGGATTATGGCTAAGAAACAAGATTACGGCAATGACAGTATCTCAATGCTGAAGGGCGCGGACAGAGTCCGTAAGCGTCCTGCTGTTATATTCGGATCAGATGGTCTGGACGGTTGTGAACATTCGATCTTTGAAGTCATCTCAAACTCCATAGACGAAGCCCGTGAGGGTTACGGAAATAAGATCATCATCACTCATTTCAGGAATAATGAGATAGAAGTAGAAGATTTCGGACGAGGCTGTCCTGTTGATTATAATAACAATGAGAAGCGCTATAACTGGGAGCTGGTCTACTGTGAGCTTTATGCAGGCGGTAAGTATGACACATCAGCGGAATCCTATGAGTACTCTCTGGGTCTGAACGGACTTGGTCTGTGTTCCACACAGTTCTCATCGGAATTCATGGACGTTGAGGTAATCCGTGACGGCTTCAAGTATGATCTTCACTTTGAAAAGGGAAACAACGTAGGCGGACTGAAAAAGGAGCCCTGCAAGAGAAAGCAGACAGGCACCAAGACCCGCTGGCGCCCCGACCTTGAGGTTTTTACCGATATAGATGTTTCCGACGAGTTTTTCTGCGATATACTCAAGCGTCAGGCAATAGTAAACCCAAATATCCTCTTTGTTTTCCGCTCTGAGAACGAAGCAGGCGGCTTCAACGAGCAGGAGTTCTTCTATGAGTCGGGAATTACCGAGTATGTTCAGGAGATAGCAGGTGAGGGCGCTCTCACTTCTATCCAGCACTGGACTGCTGAGAAAAAGGGAAAGGACCGTGAGGACAAGCCCGAGTATAAGGTAAAGCTTGATGTGGCCCTGACCTTCTCAAATAAGGCAAAGCTTACGGAGTATTATCACAACTCAAGCTATCTTGAGCACGGCGGCTCACCTGCCGAGGCAGTAAAGCGAGCATTCCAGTCCCAGATAGACAGCTATATAAAGTCTATAAACGGCTACCAGAAGAACGAGAGCAAGATAACCTACGCCGATGTTGAGGAGTGCCTCATACTTGTATCCTCGTCATTTTCCACACAGACCTCATACGCAAACCAGACCAAGAAGGCTATCACAAACAAGTTTATCCGTGAGGCAATGACGGAGTTTCTCCGCCATCAGCTGGAGGTATACTTCATAGAAAATCCCGATGAGGCTCAGAAGATAGCCGAGCAGATACTCATAAACAAGCGCAGCCGTGAGAATGCTGAAAAGGTTCGTCTCAACGTCAAGAAGAAGCTGACGGGAACTATCGACCTTGCAAACATGGTCGAGAAGTTCGTTGACTGCCGTACCAAGGACGTTTCGCGCCGCGAGATCTATATAGTGGAGGGCGATTCGGCTCTGGGTTCTGTAAAACTGGCGAGAAATGCGGAGTTCCAGGCTATTATCCCTGTCCGCGGTAAAATACTCAACTGTCTTAAAGCTGAGTATACAAAGATATTCAAGAGTGAGATAATCACTGACCTTATAAAGGTACTGGGCTGTGGAGTGGAGGTAACCACCAAAGCCAACAAGGAGCTTTCAAACTTTGATATAAACAATTTCCGCTGGAGCAAGATAGTTATCTGTACCGATGCGGACGTTGACGGCTTCCAGATAAGAACACTTATCCTGACAATGCTTTACAGACTTACTCCTACGCTCATAGAGCAGGGATATGTATATATCGCCGAATCTCCGTTGTTTGAGATAAATACCAAGGAAAAGACCTATTTTGCCTACACCGAGCAGGAAAAGCAGCGTATTCTCGAGATGATAGGCGACAAGAAGTATACCATACAGCGCTCGAAAGGTCTCGGCGAGAACGAGCCGGACATGATGAGCCTTACAACTATGAATCCCGACACCCGCCGCCTTATCAAGGTAACTTCCGACGATATTACAGAGTCTGCGGAGATTTTTGAGATGCTCCTGGGAGATGACCTCCAGGGACGTAAGGACTACATCTCAGAATATGGTGCAGATTATCTTGAATTAGCAGATATAAGCTAAGGAGATTTGATATGAAAAGGGTCAGAATGACAAAATGCCGATTCTGCGGCGGAACAGAGTTCATTACAGGCTATCAGAATTTTTACGGTGCGGTTTACAGCGCAGACAGTATGCTCCGTTCAACTTCACTGTATCACACTATCTGCCGCGACTGCGGAAGCGTTGTGAGAACATTTGTTAAGGATCCGGAAAAGCTTGTGAAAAAAAACGAAAGACGTACAGAAGGAGAATCATAAATGCCAAGAAAGAGGGAAACTCCCAAAAAGCAGCCCGTGTTCAGGCACGAGGCTTATATAGAGGGTTCGGGCAGTGTCGTTGATGAGAAGATAACAGACACCCTGAAAAAGAATTATATGCCCTATGCCATGAGCGTTATCATCTCCCGAGCTCTCCCCGAGATTGACGGCTTCAAGCCCTCACACAGAAAGCTTCTTTATATGATGTACAAGAGGGGGCTGCTCAATCCTGAAAAGGAGCGTTCAAAGTCTGCTAATGTTGTCGGTGAGACCATGAAGCTCAACCCCCATGGTGACCAGGCCATATACGAGACCCTTGTCCGTATGACAAGAGGAAATGAAGCTCTTCTCCACCCTTACATCGACAGCAAGGGCAACTTCGGTAAGCAGTATTCAAGCAAGATGCACTTTGCTGCTCCCCGATACACAGAGGTTAAGCTTGAGAAGATATGCAATGAGCTCTTTCGTGATATCGACAAAGAGACCATTGATTTCGTTCCAAACTATGATAATACCATGCAGGAGCCCACGCTTCTGCCTGCAACATTCCCCACAGTTCTCGTAAACTCAAACACAGGTATCGCCGTTTCAATGGCGAGCAATGTGTGCCCCTTCAATCTGGAGGAGGTCTGTGAGACCACTATCGCTCTGATGAAGGATCCAGACCACGATATCCTCAGTACTCTCAAGGGACCGGATTTCCCCGGCGGAGGACTCATGCTCTATGATGAGGCGGAGCTCAGCAAGGTCTACGAGACAGGACGCGGAAGTATAAAGGTTCGCTCAAAGTACAGCTATGACAAGAGCGCAAACTGCATAGAGGTAACAGAGATACCCTACACAACTACTGTTGAGGCGATCATCGAGAAGATAATCGACCTTGTAAAACAGGGAAAGATCAGAGAGATCTCATATATCCGTGACGAGACAGATATAGATGGTCTCAAGATCGCTATCGACCTCAAGCGCGGAACTGACCCTGATAAGCTCATGCAGAAGCTCTATCGTCTGACTCCGCTCCAGGACAGCTATCCATGCAACTTCAATATCCTGATCGCAGGAACTCCCAAGGTAATGGGCGTCCGTGAGATACTTACCGAGTGGACCGCTTTCCGCGAGGAGTGCATACAGCGCAGGACCTATCATGACCTCCAGAAGAAAAAGGAAAAACTACATCTGCTGGAAGCGCTATCAAAGATACTTCTGGATATTGATAAGGCTATAAAGATAATCCGTGAGACCGAAAACGAAGCAGACGTTGTTCCTAACCTGATGATCGGCTTTGGCATAGATGAGGTTCAGGCCGAGTATGTGGCAGAGATAAAACTCCGCAACATCAATAAGCAGTACATTCTCCGCCGGGTTGAGGAAGTGGATCAGCTGAAAAAGGATATCGAGGAGATGGAGGAGATACTCCGCGACAAGAAGAAAATCAGGAAGATCATTGTAAATGAGCTCCGCGAGGTAATAAAGAACTACGCAAAGCCCAGAAGGACCATGTTCTACTATCAGTCTGACGTGGAGGAAGAGGAGGTAATTGATGATACTCCCGATTATCCTGTACATCTTTTTGTATCAGACAGCGGCTACTTCAAGAAGATAACGCCTCAGTCACTGAGAATGAGCGGTGAGCAGAAGCTGAAGGAGGGCGACTTCATCAGCCAGAGCTTTGAAGCAACCAACAAGACCGATCTTGTATTCTTCTCAGATCAGGCACAGGCATACAAGTCAAAGGCAAGCGCCTTTGATGACACAAAGGCGAGCGTTATGGGCGATTATATCCCTGCAAAGCTCAGCTTTGACGAGAATGAGGGACTTAAAACTCTTGTTCCTACAACTGATTACAGCGGATACATCGTATTCTTCTTTGAGAACGGCAAGGCTGCAAAGGTTCCAATGAAGTCATATGAGACCAAGACTAACCGTAAGAAGCTGGCAAATGCTTATTCTTCCAAGTCACCTCTTGTGGCTGCTCTCTTTGTGGGTGAGGACGCAGATATACTGCTTAGAACTTCAAGCGGTCACGCCCTTGTATTCAACACAGGCATGATACTGCCCAAGTCTACAAGAGACTCACAGGGCGTTCAGGTGATCAACCTGAGAAAGAAGGCTGTGCTTTCATCTGCTTCCATCATCACTCAGGAAGAGCTTCCCGAGCTTGAGAAATACAGAGCCAAAAGTGTTCCTGCCGCAGGAAAGCCTGCAAAGGAGCTTGGCGACAGCAATCAGCTTACATTCTGATAAAAAAAGGACTGCTATTACAGCAGTCCTTGATTTTTTATTCCTGTGATATTATCTCCTTGTAGAATTCGGAAACGTCCTTACGCTTTTCTTTTGTGAACTGGATAGCGGTTCTGGGGTGCTGATTGAACAGACCTGTAAGGAGATACTGAAGATCGTAACCCCATACAGCACCTTCCTCACGGAGTTTGTCCATATGCTTCTCAATGAACTGGAAGACAGGGTACACATTGTACTTGGGATTTTTCAGAAAGCCCAGAAGGAGTTCCATAGCGCAGTTTCCTGCACCTCTGCCCATAGAGGAGTATGTAGCGTCAAGCCAGTCAACTCCGTCACCGACTGCCTCGATGGTGTTTGCAAAAGCGAGCTGCTGGTTGTTGTGGGCGTGGATACCGACTTTTTTGCCGTATTTAGATGCGACCTCAAGGTAAAGGTCTGCTATCCGAGCTATCTGCTCGGGGTAAAGTGAACCGAAGCTGTCAACGATATAGAAAACATCAACAGGGGACTGTCCGAGAATATCAAGTGCGACCTTCATATCGCTTTCCTGTGCGTTGGAGATGGCCATGATATTACAGCTTACTTCGTAGCCCTTCTTCTTTGCATCCTCGATCATGTCTACGGCTGTGGGAATCTGGTGTATATATGTAGCTACACGGATAAGGTCAACGGGACTGTTTTCGCGCTCAGCGATATCCTGCTTGTAGTTGCAGCGTCCTACGTCAGCCATGATAGCAATTTTAAGGTCAGTGTGGTTTTCACCTACGATAGAGCGGATATACTCATCATCGCAGAATTTACACGAACCGAAATCCTCCACCTTGAACATTTCCTTATCAGCTCTGTAGCCAAACTCCATGTAGTCAACGCCTGCCTTGAGGTTAGAGAGATAAAGATCCCTTACAAACTCATCGGTAAATCTGAAATCGTTTACGAGTCCTCCGTCACGCAGAGTTGCGTCAACAACTCTCACATCTGATCTGTAATTCATAAGCTTAGATATCTCTTTCATAATTATTCCTCTTTCCGTGATACTGTAGCACTTTACGCTGTAACGCTTTACGCTGTAATGCTTTAAAGTCACAACATATATAGTATAGCATACTTTTTCATCGTTGTCAAACATTTTTTGTAATTCTGCGTTTTATATCAAAACACACACAAAAAACAGGGACATTTCAGACAATGTCCCCATTTTTATACTATTTACTCATTATTTCTGATTTCAGTTTCTCCAGGCGTTCCTTTAATTCAGCTTTTCTGTCAACAGAGAGCTTCGGGGAAGCTTTTGAAATACGCTTCAGAGTAATATCACGTTCCTCACTGAGCTTTTTATATTTATCAGCCAGTCCGTCAAGCTTTTGTCTCAGCTCCGCATTTTTATTGTCAAGCTCTGTTTTCTTATCCATAACGTACTCAACGCCGCTGAATATTCTTTCACCTGCAGCGTCTGAGAGCTTTCGCATATCAGCAGATATGCGCTCTGTGATAATGAGCTTGTTCCTGATATGGATGATAGCACATACTGTGATGACAGCGTCGCTGAGAAAGCCTATAAGTATGACCGACAGAAGAATTAAGCCGAGTTTAGGAGGCATTTTCTCTACAAAAGCTGTTACAAGCGGGTGTATCAGCCGCACTGTCACGAGGCAGGCAACGCCCCACAGCAGAGAGAATTTAAGGCAGATATAGCCTTTCAGATTAAAACGCTCATTTGTATAGTCCCACCATTTCTGCCTGAATATCTTTTCAAGCAGAAATCCGGTGATGAATTCCAGAGCAGTAGTCATAATAACTGCTCCGAAATAAAGAACGATGATGTTTTCTTTTATGGGATCAAGAGCACCGCAGACAAGAATAACGCCAAAGCCGTATATAGGGCAGTACGGCCCATTAAGAAAACCGCGGTTAATGAATTCTCCATGTTCTACTGCCTGATATACTACCTCAAGACACCACCCAAAGAATGCGTATATAATAAAGTAGCTTGCAGTGTGAAAGACTGTGATGAGGGTATCGTTCATATATCAATAGCCCAGTTCTTCGCCGACGATTATGACCTTTATCCTGCCTTTGTATCTCTGCTGAGCTGAAATGAGGTAATTGCAGCATATTCTGCCGTCACCTCCGCAGCCGTCGCTTATCTGTCGGCCGGCCTTGGAGAGGGAAACACATTCGCCCTTTTCCTTGCAGTAGGTCTCACAGTTAAGGCGTACACAGTTAGGGGGGCGCAGCCTCTCTCTTAACTCTGATCTCAGCCTCGTTGAGGTCCTTTACGATCTTATTGTATCCTGCAATGATTATAACGGACTTGGGACCAAAAGCTATTGCAGCAATACGGTTGCTGTTGCCGTCAACATTGTAAAGAACACCGTCCTCAGTGATAGCATTGGAGCTTGAAATGTACACATCTGCTGAAAATGCCTTGATATAAAGGTCACGGACTTCTTCGGGTGCTACCTTTGAGCGGTCAAGGTAGGTATAGTCAGGTGAGGAGAGAAGCTCGCTGAGTCCGCATTCAGCAATTGTCATTGTACCGCCGTTAGAGATCACATCACCCTTTTTCAGCAGGGAAGCTACTATAGGACAGACGTCATCTTTAGTTTCGGCGTAGTAGAACTCCATATTGTTCTTACGCAGCTTTTCACCTACAGCGTTGATACGTTTTTCGATTATTGTTTTCTTGTTACTATCCATTGTAAACACTCCTTAAAAAATCAATATGCAGGACATACTGCCCCGCATACCGTTATTATGAACTTAGTCGTTATCAGGCTCAAGAACCGCATAGTTGCCGTCTGCGCGCTTATAAACAACGTTAATAAGACCTGTCTCGGCATTTGTGAACATAAAGAACTCATGATCCAGCATATTCATCTGAAGAATAGCCTCATCGATATCCATGGGTCTCATCTTGAACTTCTTGTGCTTGATTACCTCGTAATCAACTGTATCAGGCACAGGATAAGCAAAAGCCTCCTTGAAAGCTGTATCCTTAAGCTTCTTCTCGACCTTGGTCTTGTTCTTTCTGATCTGTCTGATGATCTTATCGATAGCATCGTCAAGAGCAACATACTTGTCTTCAGCTGTACGCTCTGCACGGAAAATAATGCTGTTGTATTTTACAGTAAGCTCAAGAATGATCTGATTTCTGATCTCAGAAATAACGATCTTTGCATCAGCATCGTCGCCAAAGAACTTTCCGAGACGAGTATCGATCCTTTTCTCAGCGTATTCAGTAAAGTTAGTCGGGATCTGCATTTTCTTAGCTGTGATGGTAGTTTTCATATTAGTCCTCCTTTAAGCTATGTGAAAAACATAGCATAAGTTTATGGTTACATTATACCATAATATAAGAGCTTTTACAAGGTATTTTTGTTAAATTCGTTTAAATGCACAAAGAGAAATCTATTATTTGTTTAATCTGACATCAATTATTGTTTTTTAAATTATCAAGAAGCACCTGTGCTATCTGCTCTGTGGTCAGATATCCGCTGTCCTTGTGTTCGATAAGAATGCAGAAAGCGATGGGGAAGGAAGGATCGTCCACAAATCCAACAAGAAGTGAATTTTCATGCGCACCCTCATCTACCTGAGCAGTACCGCTCTTTACTCCGACAGTGTATCCTGAGATAGAATAAGCGTACCTGTCAGCTCCGTTTGTGAGAAGTATCTGCTTTGCAGAAGAAGCGGTGCTTTCGGAGAAAAGCTTGTCGCTGTAGCGTGTCTTGGCTTTATCCTTAACACTACCTTTGACGTCCGTTACGTGGTCGATGAAGTAAGGCATAGTCATTCTGCCTGTCTCGTTTGCTATGGCGCTCTGCCACATCATAAGCTGCATTGGACTTACAAGGGTGTCTCCCTGACCGATGCAGCCCCACTGGGTCTTGAACTGATATTTGTCCTCTAGAGTCGTTGAAGCTGTATCGCACTGGATACCATCTATTTCATAATAGGTTGGTTCACCACCGTTGAGAACATAGCCCATCTTTTCGTACTGTTTCATAACACGGTCCAGAGGCATTTCATCATCCTCAATGAGCTGTGCGAAGAATGGGTTACAGCTGTTTTCAAAGGCTTCCTGGATATTCTGTGTACCGTGCCCGTAAATGTTGTGGCAGTCAATGGTATCTCCGGTCTGGTTAGTGTATTTGCCTGAGCAGTTATAGCTCTTGGCGTAGAGATTGCTTGTTCCCATTATCTCAAGGGCTGTAACAACAGTTGAGACCTTCTGTGTAGAGCCCGGGACCGTACCTGACAAAGTCTTGGACAGGAGAGTACCGGGGCGGAAACTGCCAATGTCAGCATAACCCTTGGTAACATCAAGAGAGGGGAGACTTGCGCTCACAAGCATCTCACCGGTCTTGTAATTATAGGCACATACACAGCCGTCCTGATAGCCGAAGGCATTGAATACAGCGCGGTTTGAAGCGTGGTCAAGGGTAGTATAGATAGCAGCCTTGCCGCCGTTCTGCATAAGTCCGTTTGAGAAGCTGTAGTTATTAAGCTTCTCAATGTTATTTGCAACAAGAGTATTGTTCATCTGGCCCTTATCATCGCCGATGATATTTCCAACGTCGAGGAAATAATTATCAGGATATGAGCCCTCTCCCGTACCGTCAAAGAGTACATCACCTTTTCGGTCATAGACAAATCCCAGCTCGTGTTTGTCGGAATTCATCATGTAGAATGAGGATTCATGAATGAGCTTGAATACGAGTACAGCCATACCGAGTATGAACAGCGTGATTATCAGGCTGATAAGCCTTTGTGTTCTTTTTATGCTCTTCATTCCTTCCACCTCCATGCGGGCTCGGGATCTTCCTGCTTCTTCTGCTTATGCTCCTTGAAAACAGGGGACTGTCCTGCCATGAGCATTCCTATCATAAGACCGCTGACGAGCAATGAGCTTCCTCCGGTGGAGATGAAGGGGATAGTAACTCCCGTAAATGGGATAAGATTACATGAGCCAAAAATATTCAGGGCCATCTGTACAATGAAAGCTGCGCAGACACAGGCAGACATTGAGCCATGAAAATATGAACGTGTAGGATTGATAAGGGGAACTGACGCTATTATAATAATGGCAAGAACCATCATAAGGGCGTAGAGAAGTCCCCATTCCTCGCTTATTGTAGCGAAAACTATATCATTGTCAAAAGCGAATACGTTGACGAGAAATCCCTTTCCGGGACCTACTCCGAACCACCCGCCGTTGGCGATCCCGATAAGCGCCTGAGACTGCTGATAGCCGTCGCCGGTCTTATCGCTCCATATATCAACGTGTAGTCTGTGCTGAACGTAATCGGGAGCGTATTTAAGTCCGATAAGAAGGAATACAACCAGTACAGCTATAACTCCGAAAAGCTTTTTCTTGGAGAATTTAGCCTTGGGGTAGCATATCCTGAGAAGGAAGCCGACTGCGTAAATACTGAGAAATGTGGGAAGGCTTCCGTAATCGTGGGATTTGACCTGTACAAGGCAGATAACCGCCATTATACAGAAAAGTGCGATATTTTCATAGACTACATTAAAAATAAGTATTTTATGTTTTTTCTGCTGATCTGCAATAGATGTGGCGCAGGCAAGTACGAACAGAGGCTTGATGAACTCAGAAGGCTGCAATGTGAATGAACCGATCTCTATCCACATATTCTCAGCACTTGTGAATACAAGGGTGATAAGGACCATTACTCCGATAGCGCCGTATATATATAGCTTTTTATCCTGAAGGAGCTTGTGATCCCTGCACAGCATATATCCTGCTTTACAGGCGGCAAGGCATACTATACAGGTTGTGTAGTGCTTTACATCAAAGCCTACTTTGCCGAAACATGACTGGAATATGACACTCATACCTATTATCAGAATGAGCAGGAAATCCAGGGCATAGGAAATTTGCTTGAATGCGAGTATGACAGCAAAATAGGCTATGTCAAGAATAATCACCGCAGCACCAAGAACTGCCACATCGCGGACCTCAGTATAATTGCCGTTGAACCAGATATTGGTGAGCATGGCAAAATGAGCAATTAGTACGAAAATACATGAGAAAACATATGCAACAGGATTAGCGTACACGGGGATCCCTCCTTTTTCGGAAGAGAAGCCTGCGGTTTCCAAGCTTTATCATGTCATTTTCGTGAAGAATTGTTTCACGTGTAAGCTCACCGTTTACAAATATGCCGGATTTTGAGCCGATGTCCTTTATTGTCCATACACCGTTAGCAACAGTGAGCATGGCGTGATATCTTGAGACAGACAGATCCGGGAGCCTTATATCAGCTGAAGCGTGCCTGCCGATAAGCACCTCGTCGCAGCCAAGTTCATAGGTCTTGTCCTGCTCGGCAAGCTCCATATCATTTGAGACCTGATGCCAGTTCTTTTTTGTAGATTTTTTCTCACGATAAGCTGTTATAATGAGCACAAGGATACATATGTCCAGTGCAGCCGCCGCAACAGCACACAATATGAGATTCAGAGAATCCAAAGTAACACCTCCGTGTAAAAATACTTTTTATATTATAACACAATAGAATGATTATTTCAACAATAAAACTGCTGCATTAAAAATCCCGAAGAAAAGCTCTTCAGGATCTTTCGTTATTAGTTGTTTTCAGGAGCGGGCTCTTCATCAAAGCCAAGACCGCCCATTGGCTCCTCGGGAGCTTCATCTGTGAGGACTGATTCACTGATCTCGCCTCTCATAAGCTTTTCAAAATCGTCTCCGTCGATCTTTTCATATTTGAGAAGATACTTTGCAAGGAAGTGCATCTTGTCAGCGTTTGCTCTGAGTATCTCAGTACAGTCGCTGTAAGCCTTTTCGATGATGGAACGAACTTCCTCGTCGATCTGTGCGGCAACAGCCTCGCTGTAGTTCTTGGTGTGACCGTAGTCCTTTCCGAGGAAGACTTCATCATTGTCAGAGCCGTAGGTAACAGTACCAAGCTTAGATGAGAAGCCGTATTTAGTTACCATGTTCCTTGCGGTAGCTGTAGCTCTTTCGATATCGTTGGAAGCTCCGGTACAGATATCATCCAGGAAGATCTCCTCTGCACAGCGGCCTCCCAGCATAGTGATTATGCGCTCACGCATCTGGTTGCGGGAAACGTGCTGATCGTCTGTATCAGGACGATAGATAGTAAGACCGGCAGCCATACCTCTCTGGATAATAGTAACCTGATGTACCTTATCCTGGGTGGGAAGGTTGTATGAAGCGATCGCGTGGCCTGCTTCATGATAAGCCGTTACCTTTCTGTCATGCTCTGTAACGATCCTTGACTTCTTCTCGGGACCTGCAATTACCTTAAGAGTAGCTTCCTCGATATCAGCCTCAGTAATAGCGCTGCGCTCATTTCTTGCAGCAAGGAGAGCAGCTTCATTGAGTACATTTTCAAGGTCCGCACCTGTAAAGCCCTGAGTAGTTCTTGCGATACGTTTGATATCGACATCGGGGCCAAGAGGTTTGTTCTTTGCGTGTACTCTGAGTATCTCTTCACGTCCCTTTACATCGGGATAGCCAACAACGATCTGTCTGTCAAATCTTCCCGGTCTGAGAAGAGCGGGATCGAGAATATCACGTCTGTTCGTAGCAGCGATAACAATAACGCTTTCGTTGCCTGTAAAACCGTCCATCTCTACGAGAAGCTGATTAAGAGTCTGTTCACGTTCGTCGTGTCCGCCGCCGAGACCTGCGCCTCTGTGACGTCCGACAGCATCGATCTCATCGATGAATATAATAGTAGGAGCGTGCTTCTTAGCCTGTTCAAAGAGGTCTCTGACTCTTGAAGCACCAACACCTACGAACATCTCAACGAAGTCCGAACCTGAGATGGGGAAGAAGGGGCAGCCTGCTTCGCCTGCAACTGCACGGGCAAGAAGTGTCTTACCTGTACCGGGAGGACCGAGAAGAAGTACGCCCTTAGGCACTTTAGCTCCCAGCTCAGTATATTTCTTAGGGTTCTTGAGGTAATCAACTATCTCCACAAGTTCCTGCTTTTCTTCATCAGCGCCAGCAACATCCTTGAATGTAGCCTTTCTTGCACTTGCGCCGTTTTTCAGATTAGCCTTGCCGAAGGTAGTGTACTTACCGCCGCCGCCGCTCTGCTTCATCATAAAGTAGAGGATAGCGATTCCGAGAATTATGGTTAGCAGAACAGGGATAAGTGAATAGAGCCATGTTCTGTCAGTGACCTTGATGTAGTCCTGTACAAGAGGAGCGTCCGGATTAGCCTTATTATACTCCTTACGGTAGTTTTCGGTATCTGAAAGGAAGATGTTAACGTTTGGTACAGTGTAATGCTTCTCGGTATCATCGCCCTTCAGCTTGTAGGTAAGATCTCCCGTTCCCAGATCAAGGGTGTATTCAGAGACCTTTTTATCGTCGAAATAACTGATAACGGTGGTGTATTCGGTCTTATCCGCGTCAGCATTGATCCTTGAGCTGATGAAAACAAGGCAGAAAACCGCAATAACGATTAACAGCAGGTAGGTAATGATACCCTTGCTTTTCTTTGGTGTCAAATTATCCTCTCCATTCTTTATGATCGTAAAAATGATATTTCAAGAAATCTGGCTGTATTGCTGTCGGGAGCTGTTCTGTCAGCGATCCCGAGCCTTTCTGCTAAGATCGTACCTTCTTCGTCTTCGATAAAGAGAAGACCATTTCGCTTTTCGAGCGGTATTTTTTCATTGATAAGCTTTTTGACTGAGGAAGTGAACTCCCTTCCTTTAAGTCTTATCTTATCGCCGTATTTTCTGGTACGCACAATAAGCCTTCCTCTTATTTTATCATAATCAAGCAGATAAAATGTGGATTTTTTGTGAACAGCTTCAATTTTCTTCAAATTATCACATTCTATAATATCGCACCTTACGATACAATTGTCACAAATGACGTTTTCACCGGGCTGCAAAGGCATTTCAACAGCTATTTCGGCCGCTTTATCTATTGAACGAAGGATAATGCTTCCCTCATTGGCTATAAGGTAAATCTTACCGGAAATATTGAGCTTGCCGCCATATAGGAGTATATGGTCGGCTTCCTTAAGTCTCTTATGTGAGTAGGGGAGTTTATTATCCGAGAGTAGTCGTGATATACAGCGTTTTCGGATAACAGACGGGTAACCTCTCAGTCCGACAAGGGCATTTCCGTCTCTGCATTGCTTCATAGCAAGGTCTGTATCGGCCTCGATAACTGCATTTTCCTCTCTGACCGTATCAATGGTATTTACAGAGGTAGCAACAACGGAGCTGTTTATCTCTTCAAGAAGGGGGATTATCCTATGCCTTATTTTATTACGCGTATAATCATCTGAGAGATTAGTGCTGTCAGTAACATAGTTTTGTCCCGATATTTTTAGAAATTCTTCGATCTCAGCCCTCGAAACTGTGAGTAGCGGTCTGATTATATTACCTCGAACACAAGGTATGCCCGCCAGTCCCTTTATGCCTGTACCACGGGTCAGGTTAAGGATGACAGTTTCAAGGTTGTCATTTGCGTTGTGAGCGGTTGCAAGCTTTTTACCCTCAGAGTGCTTTGCGAACTCCTCATAGCGCATTATCCTCGCGGTCTCTTCTGTGGACTTCTGCCATTTTTTTGACTGACTGACAACATCACAGCGCACAGCCGTAAAGGCTATATCAAGGCTTTTACAGAGCTTGCGGCAGAACTCTTCATCGCTGTCGCTCTCTTCGCCTCTGATACAATGGTTGACGTGCAGAGCCTCTACAGTTATACCCAGTTTTTCTCTTAGCTGATACAGCGAAAGCAGCAGGGCAACACTGTCGGCGCCTCCCGAGAGGCCGCAGACTGCTGTATCGCCGCTGCTGAGCATATTATTTTCGGATATAAATTTGTAAACCTTGGTTAACATGATCATACATTCTCGGGCGGAGTTTCGTAATCAGGATTTGAAAATCTTGTATACTGACCGTCCCATATGAGTTCGACAGTACCCGTTTCACCGTGACGGTTTTTAGCCACGATACACTCGGAGATATTCTGTCTCTGGCTTTCCTTATTATAATAAGCCTCACGATAGAGGAAAAGAACTATATCTGCGTCCTGCTCGATTGATCCTGATTCACGCAGGTCAGAAAGCATGGGGCGCTTATCTGTACGGCTCTCAACAGCACGGGAGAGCTGTGAAAGGAGGATAACAGGAACATTAAGCTCCTTAGCCATGACCTTTAGCTGTCGGGTTATCTCACTGATAACGGTAACACGGTTATCAGAGCGTGAGGTGGACTCCATGAGCTGAAGGTAGTCGATGATGACAAGTCCGAGATTTTTTGTACGTCTAAGCTTAGCCTTCATCTGCTGAACGGTCATGCTTGCGGTATCGTCGATATACAGCGGGAGAGAGCTGAGATAGCCTGCGCTGGTAGCAAGCTTTACCCAGTCATCGCCTGAGATCCTTCCGTTTCTGAGGGTGTTGGACTCGACAAGAGCCTCTGTAGAGAGTATTCTCGTAGCCAGCTGCTCCTTTGACATTTCCAGGTTGAAGGTAACGACTTCCTTTTCAGCACGTCTTGCGACGTTGGTAGCTATATTCATAGCGAAAGATGTCTTTCCCATACCTGGACGGGCAGCTATAATTATCAGATCAGATTTGTTAAGACCTGATGTTATGCTGTCCAGAAGGGTGAAGCCGGTCCTCGCACCAACATACTTGTCCTTGTCAGGACCTGAGATCTTTCCGAGACGGTCATAAGCCTCGGCGATAGCCTCTGAAAGGGGAACAAGTCCGCGGACATCGCGTCCCTGCCTGATATCGTAGATTTTCTGCTCGGCAGAGTCCAGAAGTAGCTGGGCGTTCTGTTCGCCAGACTGCACTTCTTCAAGTATAGTCCTTGCTACATAGCTGAGGCTCCTCAGGAAGTACTTATCCGCAACGATCTTGCAATAGCTTTCTATATTAGCGGTAGAGGGAAGCATATTTCCTATTTCGGCAAGATAACGCCTTCCCTCTGCCGGACTCTCGAATATATGCTGTTTTTCTGCTTCATTGAGCACTGTTACGATATCAACAGGGAGACTCATGGAATTCATTTGCAGCATTATCGAGTAAAGAGCCTTGTGCTGATCGTTATAGAAGTACTCGGGCTTTATGAGCTCAAGTACGTCAGAGAGTACTGAAGGATCGGAGATTATAGCTCCTAAAACGGACTGCTCCGCCTCGATACTGTGGGGCAGTTCGCGGGCGGAGAGCAGGATATCATTTTCGTCCATATTTTTCACCGATCAGCCTTCTATAACTTCCACATCAACTGTCTCGGAAATTCCGTTGTACAGCTTGACTGTGGCAGTATAAGAGCCGAAGTTCTTTATGTCTGTGCTGAGTGCGATCTTTTTCTTGTCGACAGTAACACCGACCTGTTCGGCAAGAGCCTCAGCAACATTAGCGCCTGTTACAGAACCGAAAAGCTTGCCGTTTGAGCCTGCCTTGGCTTTGATATTGATCTTCTTGCCCTTGAGCTTAGCGGCTGCGTCCTTAGCGTTCTGGATATCAACGTCTATCTTGTGCTGTGCAGAAGCCTGAGCGCCCTCCAGCTTGTTCATATTCTCGGGAGTAGCCTCAACAGCAAGTCCCTTGGGGAGAAGCATATTGCGTGCATATCCGTCCGCAACATTCTTTAATTCGCCCTTTTTGCCTGAGCCTTTTACGTCCTTTAAGAAAATAACCTTCATATTTATACCGACCTTTCTTTGTTTATTATTCCGAAGTATTATTGCGGCAGTCATCTATTGCAAAGATAAGAGCCTTTACAGCGTCCTCTACAGTAACACCTTCAAGCTGAGTTGCCGCCACAGTCTGGTGACCTCCGCCGCCAAGCTGTTCCATAATGATCTGAACGTTAAGTGCGCCGAGAGATCTTGCGGATATATTTACTGTGCTTCCTGTCTTGTATATAACAAATGAAGCGTCAACGTCTGTTATGCCGAGGAGCTCGTCGGCAGCCTGAGGTGCTACGAGCCTTATGTCATCTGATTTGAAATCAGCAGCTGCGATAGCGCAGTTGTTATGTATCTTTGCAGAAGCGACGATCTGGGTCTTTCTTCTGTAAGAGTCGATAGAATTGGAGAAAAGGAGTTTTACAGCTACTGTGTCAGCACCCATTTTTTTCAGGTATGCAGCAGCCTCAAAGGTCCTTACGCCGGTTCTCATGACGAAGTTCTTGGTGTCAAGCATAATACCTGCAAGCAGTGCATCAGCATGACAGCTTGCGATCTTCTCATCGGAGCTGTAATTGAAATACTGGATTATCTCGGTTACCATTTCCGAAGCTGATGAAGCATAGGGTTCATGGTGGAAGATAACAGCATTATCGATGAAATTGACAGTTTTTCTGTGGTGGTCAACGACAACAACGGACTGGGCCTTTTCGTATAGGTCGCGGCTTTCAACATAATCCTTGTTGTGGGTATCCACGATAATGAGCATATCATCGTGATGTAGTATAATAAAACTTGACACCTAATCCTCAAAGTAATAAAATGAAAATAATGAAAACCAGGAGGAGAAAATGATGTCAAAGAACAGACAGTATGACAATGATTACAAGGTACAGGCGGTAAAGCTTGCTAAGGAGATAGGCACGGAAAAAGCAGCTACGGAACTAAACGTGCCGTCTAATACGCTGTATGGCTGGGTTAAAAAGGCGAAGGCTGGAGGGCTTGATATCGGTCTGGGCGAGCGAAACCCTGAAGATGCACTGAATATCGCAGAAGAAAACCAACAGCTGAGGAAACGGATAAAAGCATTGGAAAAAGAAAACAAACGTCTAAGCGAAATGAATGAATTCTTAGAGGATGCCGCCGCTTTTTTCGCAGCGAGCCGTCAGAAGTCGGGAAAGAGCAAAGACTGAAATACATTGCACTCCGCACTGATGACGGCAGAATGAAAGGAAAAATCAGATTTTATTGCATGGCTCTTGAAGTCAGCAGACAGGCTTTTTACGACTATCTTGACCGCAAGAACAAACCTTGGAAGTATCAGAATCTTGCGAATGCCATGATGAAAATCCACGCTGAAGACGAATGTAATGAAGATTACGGCAGAGTGCGTATGTACCAGGCACTCACTTACAGGCAGGAAATCGGAGAGTTTACGGACGTTCATGTGCCTTCTGAAGGCACTGTCCGTAAGGTTATGGAGGAGATAAATCTCATCCATAAGCCGAAACGCAAGCCGGGCGGAATCACCAAAGCTGACCGCGAAGCACGTAAGTCGGACGATCTTCTTAAACGTGATTTTACGGCTGATGAGCCGCTCAAAAAGTGTGTTACTGATATTACAGAAGTGAAAGCAAAAGACGGAAAGCTCTATGTTTCCGCAATTTTTGACTGTTATGACCTGATGCCAAACGGTCTTGCAATGGCAGATCATATGCGTGCGGAACTTTGTTCCCAAACGGTTAAAAATGCGTACCTGTGCTATCCTGCAATCCGAGGAGCAATTATCCATTCCGACAGAGGAAGCCAGTATACCAGTTCCGAATACCGAGACACACTGCAGAAATGCGGCATTATTCAGAGCATGAACAGTGCCGGCGGCAGATGTCATGACAATGCACGGTGTGAAAGCATATGGGCAAGAATGAAAGAAGAGCTTTTCTACAACAGGGGCAGAAGATCGGAGAACTTCACCATAGCTGAGCTAAAAACAATGGTTTGGAGATACTTTATGAGCTACTGGTCAAACCGCAGAATTTGCTCATCTATCGGCGGACTTCCGCCGGCGGTTAAACGCCAGAGGTTCTATGCTGAATTATCCGCTGCTGCTTAGTCAAAATTTTTGAGAAAAATGTGTCAAGTGTTATTGACAATTTCATCGGGACCTATCATCTCCTCTGCTTCGGCCGGAGTGATGAATAGTCCGCAGTTTGTTTCCTCGTCAACTATATCGATGAGGTTTCTTGCCAGATTTTTTGAGCGGTCAACGGCTATATAAGCCTGCTTGCCAAGTATTTTGAGCGCACCGGCAAGGCCGCAGGCAGCGCCAACCGAGTCAAGGTCGCCGAAGCGGTGACCCATAAGGAAGACTCTTTCAGAGCTCATTATGAGATCCTGCATCGCATTTGCGATTATCCTGGTCTTCGATCTCGACCGTTTTTCAACGCCCTTGGAAACGCCTCCGAAGAAGCGGTAGCCGTTATCGGTCTTGATAACTGCCTGATCGCCGCCTCGTCCCAGAGCCATATCAAGGCACTGTCTTGCAATATTTTCGCTTTCCGAAAGGGAGGAAGCTCCCTGACCTACACCGATGGAAAAGGTAAGAGGATACTTTCCGGCGATCTTGATATTTCTTGCCGCGTCAAGTATCTTGAACTTGCTGTCGATAATATCATTGAGATGACGGTTTTCGATGATAGCGAAGAATGTATTGGAGGATGTCTTCTTTATGAAGCCATTGGTCTTGCTCATGAAGTTTTCGATAAGCTTTTCGGTCTCGACAGATGTCTGCGCCTTCTCACTTTCCTTGGCGTTCTGCATGATATCGTCATAATTGTCGATGGTTATAACGACTACATTGGGGCGAGACTCGTCCATATTCTTCTTTATTGCAAAGTAATTCGTCTCATCATGGAAGTATAGGACAAGGAAAGACATATCGTTCTTGTCGAATTTTTCAGCCGTAACATCATAGATACTGCCGTTGATAGGGCAGATAGCCTTTCCGTTGGATATAAGTGAGTCTATATCCATCTTAACAAAACCCTCAAAGTCATGACCGTAGACATCCTGACCAAGACCTATCTTTTCCGCGAATATCTGGTTGTACCAGACAAAATGCCTGTGATCGTCAATGACAGCAACAGGAGCGGGAAGTGAATTCATGAATTCAGCGGCAGAGCTTTCAAGATGCTTGTTCATTTTAGAGATATGCCGCATTGAATTCCTTGAATAGATGATAGTATAGATAATGCAGATAAAAATGATAACGGCAGAAGCAAGAAACAGCCAGTCAACTGTTCGGTCGGTTTTACCGATCAGCAGATAAGTGGTGATCATTGTACCTAGCGCAAGCAGGTGCAGGATCATCAGAACTGCCGGAAATTTCTTTTTCACCTTTAAGCTCCTTTCGGACAGATCATGTCTCCATAATTATAGGAAGAATCATAGGGCTGCGCTTTGTTTTCTGGTAGATGTAATCGGAGAGTGCGTCACGAAGCTTGCCCTTGAGAGAATTCCACTCCCTGAGCTCACTTGCCGAGCAGTTGGCAAGAGTATCTGAAAGAAGAGCGCGGGCCTCTACCATGAGCTCCTCTGATTCACGGACATAAACAAAGCCTCTTGATATTATGTCAGGACCTGCAACTATCTCATTGGTGCTCTTTTCGATGCCGATAACAATAATGATAAGTCCGTCCTGAGCAAGATGCTTTCTGTCTCTGAGAACTATGGAACCGACGTCTCCTACTCCGAGGCCGTCGACAAGGACGCGTCCTGCAGGAACCTGTGAAACGATCTTCATAGTATTTCCATCAGTCTCTATAACATTGCCTATTTCAGCGATGATGATGTTTTCTTTAGGCATACCCATCTGCAGTGCCAGGTCGGAGTGCTTTTTCAGGTGCTTGTATTCGCCGTGGACAGGTATGAAAAACTTGGGCTTGGTAAGTGCCTGCATGAGCTTCAGCTCTTCCTGGCAGGCGTGTCCCGAAACGTGTACTTCATACATAGCCTCATAAACTACCTCTGCGCCCGATTTCATGAGCTCATTGACAACTCTTGTGACGAATTTCTCATTGCCGGGGATAGGAGTTGCTGAGATAATGATGAAATCCATAGGAGTGATATTGACCTTTTTGTGGTCATTCATAGCCATTCTGGTAAGAGCAGACATAGGCTCTCCCTGGCTTCCTGTGGTTATGAGAACGATCCTTTCGCTCTCATAGCGGTTCATCATTTCGATATCAATGATAATACCGTCAGGGACATCAAGGTATCCCAGTTCGATGGCGGTATTGATAACGTTTATCATGCTTCTCCCGAAAACAGCCACCTTACGTCCGTATCTAACGGCGCAGTTGATGATCTGCTGCACACGGTGTATATTGGAGGAGAAGGTAGCGATTATGATGCGCTTGCCCTCACCCTTCTGGAACAGCTTGTCAAAGGACTCGCCGACGGTCCTTTCTGAGTGAGTATATCCTGGTCGCTCAGCGTTGGTGGAGTCAGCCATAAGTGCGAGAACACCGCGGCTTCCGAGCTCACCGAATCGTGCGAGGTCAATGATCTTACCGTCGATGGGAGAATAATCTACCTTGAAGTCTCCTGTATGAACGATAACGCCGGCAGGAGTATGGATAGCCATACCCACAGAATCGGGGATAGAGTGGTTGACCTTGATGAATTCAACAGCCATACAGCCCATTTTTACTGTCTTTTTTGGCTCAACAACATTGAGGTTGACCTTTCCGTAAAATCCCTGCTCCTTGAGTTTGCCTTCGATAAGACCAATAGTGAGCCTTGTGGCGTAAACGGGTACATTGATCTTCTTGAGAAGATAAGCAAGACCACCGATGTGATCTTCATGACCATGGGTGATGACGATACCTCTTATCTTGTCCTGATTGCGCTCAACATAGGTGAAATCGGGGATAACAATGTCAACGCCGGGCATATCAGCATCGGGGAAGGCAAGTCCGCAGTCAAGAATGAACATATCATTTGAACACTCGAATACTGTCATGTTCTTGCCGATCTCGTTGAGACCGCCCAGAGGGATTATCCTTACCGGAGTCTTCTTAACTTCCTTGGGCTGCCTTGTACGCGACCTGGGCTTGGCAGAAGTTGCCTTTTCGGCTTTTGCAGCAGTTTCCTTGACTGCTTTTTCCTTAACCGGCTTTTCTTTTACGGTTTTATCCTTGGGAGCAGCAGTTCTCTTTCTGTAAGTTCTTTTAGGCGTCTCAGAATTATTCTTCTTAGCCCTTGTATTCTTTTCTTTTTCGTTCACTATATGACCTCACTTTCAAAAATCGCAAGACCTCTGCATGAACGGCGCAGAAGTCTGAAAAGGTTATGTAAAAGGCTTCGGAATGCAAGATCCACAGGATCTTTACTTTCAAAAGGCGATAAAAAGACTGACCACACAGAAAACAGGGAACGTACAAGCTCTTTTTGGAGCAAAACCTGCATTGAACATATGTGATCCTGAAAATATATTTTTCCGAAACCAGATGGATCGCCTATCGCCCTGCGATCCTATATCTTAATGACGATCGTTCTCGTCATAAAAGCCGTAATAATTTTATATAAAAATACTCATTGTTTATACGTATCAGAGCATAATTATTCACACTATAATTATACAAAAACAAGAGCTTAATGTCAATAGCAAAAGTGGCTGAAATCAACATTTGGCATTATCAATAAATTTTTATCAATGTTTTAAATAATTATGGGGAAGGGATTTTTATGCTTAATTGAATAATTGACTGTTTTTCGGCATTTATTCATTTTTTACCTTTGGGGCAAGGAAGAGCAGGCCGACGATATTTGACAGCAGCATAAGTCCGTTGAATATGTCAGATACTGTCCAGAGCGTTCTTGCGCTGAATATTGCTCCTGAAGCTGCGGCTATTGCGAAAACAAACGGAAAAGCATTATTTGAATGATGGCTGAAAAGATAGTGAAAAGCAGTTTCACCGCAGTAGTACCAGCCTATTACGGTACATAGAACGAATAATGTCATTATAGCAGCAATGATATACTCAGTGTGTTCTCCAGTAACTAATTCAAACGCCTGTGTGATGTCGTTTCCCGTGCCGCTACAAAGGAGGGTGAGCGCTGTAAGAGTGCAGCAAAGCATGGTATCTATAAAGACCTCAAGCATACTGCACATACCCTGAGTTTTTACTGAACGGCTGCTCTCCGCCGAGCTGTGAAGCAGAGGTGAACTTCCCAGTCCTGCTTCGTTTGAAAATATCCCACGCCTTATGCCTGCGGAAACAGCAGCTGAAACAGTGTATCCGACCGAACCTCCCAGCGTCTGCTTTACGCCGAATGCGCCTCTTATTATCGCTGAAATAGCACCTGGAAGACGATTGCAGTTCACAGCTATTACGGTCGCGCATATAGCTGCATATGCAATTGAAGCAACCGGAAGAAGCAGCTGTGCAGTTGAGCCTATTCGTGAAGCGCCTCCCTTTATTGTTAAGAAAACAGCTGCAAAAATTATAAATGAAAGCAGCAGCGGTGATATATCCACACAGTTTTTTATGCTTTCACTCATACTGCTTATTTGTACCATACCGCCCATGCCGAATGACGCAAGAACACAGCATACGGCAAAAGCACCTGCAAGAAGCCTGCTTCCTATCCCTTTTTGAAGATATGCCATAGGACCCTTTACACATTCATCAGTGTATAACGCCGAAAGATGATTTTCGGCATAGACAGTTGCCATTCCGAGAAAAGCGGACACCCACATCCAGAAAACTGCTCCCGGTCCACCTATGGAAAGCGCAGATGCTACTCCTGTGATGTTGCCGGTGCCCATAGCGGCTCCCAAAGCCATACACGAGGTTTTCAGCTGCGGACGTATATTTCTGCCTTTCTTCAGCTTACCTAATATGTATGAAAACATTCCAAACTGTATAAACCTGAGCTTTACAGTAAAAATGACTCCTGTAAATATAAGCAGGAATACAGTCGGAGCTCCCCATATTATTGCATTTATTCTTTCCGCCATATTCACACTCTTTCCGCGATTTTATCGCAATAAAGTTTACAATTTGTTTTTAAATTTTGTTTTACATTAAATAGTATTTGTGTTATAATAAAAATATACTGCGAAAGGGGGCGGAAAATGAAGCAATTCTATCCTGATAGACATTGTCTCACCACGCTGAGACTTCTGATAACCGCAATTGTTGTTATCATTCTTTTTGCCGTAAGATACTTCATACCTGTTGATAAGATCGTTATGCTTTGTATTATCGTAGTTATCGCTATTGCTTGCTTCGAGATGTTCGTGCATCTACCCATGTTTTTCAATTCCATCAGTTATTCCGCTACCAGTACAGAGGTAACCAAAAGCAGCGGAGTTTTCATAAAGGTCCACCAGTCGGTTCGATATTCCTCGATACAGTACACAACTGTCATCAGCAGTCCCTTTTCTCAATATACCGGCTTTAACTTTATAATATTCTTTGTTTATGGCGGACAGCTGAGACTTCTTTTCCTTAAACAGGCAGATGCTCAGGAGATCATAAAGCTTTCCGGCGGTGTCAGCGTAAAGGGGGATAAGTATGTGCCGTGAACATCCTCTGAAGATACTCAAATATTCCGCAAAGAATATATGGCTCCTGATATTTCCTTTGCTCAGAGGTATATATACCTATCATTTTGACAAAAACTGGTTCTACAGCTGGGTGCAGGGTGCATGGTTTGATATAGCTGTTCTGGGAGCCATCATAATATTCGGCTTTACCCGCTGGGCATTTTCAAGGATTGACTTTACCGAGGACGAGCTGGTGCACCGCGACGGCGTATTTGTAAGAGTCAATACCTATATACCTTTCAGGAATATAAGCTCTGTTACGGTTGAACGTCCCATATATATGGCACCTCTCGGAGCAATGAGGTTCAGATGTGACACAAGAGCCGGAATATTCAAGACGGTAGATCTGAAGCTCCTTGTCAGCAACAAGACCCGCAGAAAGATAATGGAGCATATGATTGATGTGGACGAAAAAAAGAAAATTGAAGGCATACCTCAGCCTAAAGCGCTGTCAATACTGCTTTTCTCAGTCTTTTTTTCAAGCGGTTTTTCGGGAACCGTATATCTTGCAACCTTCTTCTTCAAAGGCGGAGATATCGCTTATGACATTATAAGCCGTTCGCTGAATATCATAACTCTTGAAACCGCCAAAATAACGGAAAAGCTGGTGCTTAAGATACCAACAGCGGCTATTTTTATCGGCGTATTCTTTATCGCGTCCTGGTTCCTGTCCTTTCTTGTCAATGTGTTCAGATACGGAAAGTTCAATATTGAATGTGACAAGAACTGTATGAAGGTGGGCTACGGTATAATCGACCGAAAGGAATACAGGATAAAGAATTCCCATATCAATTATACAGACCTGCGGCAGAATTTGATCATGAAGCTTATGGGAGCTGTGGCTGTAAATATAAGCTGTGCAGGCTATGGCTCATCAAAAAAACAGGCTTCCTGTGCTGCTTCCTGTCAAGCATGAAAAAAGCCTTGGCAAGAATTTGCAGGTCATAGGCATATACAGCGGCATTGATAATGATTACAGCGCTCAGCCTGCAGGAATAGGCTCATACCTTCTGATACCGCTTCTTATTGCGTCACTTATCGTGCCTTCGCACGATTGGGTGGCGAGACTATTCCCACGCTTCGCCGAGCTCTCCTTCTTCGTTGCTGTCATGCTGGAGATACCTGCGGTATGGTTCATTATCGTAAAATTTGTTGCTCTTCTCACAAGCGGAGTGGCACTTTACGATGATAAGATCATGATACGCTGCTCCGCCTGGACGAGATTTCACACAGTTGTCTCTGAAAGAGAAAAGATCGTAAAGATGGAGCTTGAGCAGAATCTGCTTCAGGCTCTCAGCGGACGCTGCGCCATGAGCATATGGTTTGAGGGCGAGGAACACAGGCGCTTTAAGATAAAGGCGATGAAGGCGTCGGAGGTACGCAAGATAGCTGATATTCTCGGATATAAACTTGCAGAAAAGGTCAGAACTTGACTTTTTTTGAGAAAAATGGTATTATATTCAGGTGAGCAGACTATACGGTAGCGGAAACGATATAGTTTACGAGGAAAGTCCGGGCATCACAGAGCAGGGTAGCTGCTAACGGCAGCCGAGGGCGACCTTAGGGCAAGTGCAACAGAGATATACTGCCGTCTTTATGGCGGTGATGGTGGAAAGGCGAGGTAAGAGCTCACCAGAGCACTGGAGACGGTGCTGCTATGTAAACCCTATCCGATGCAACGTCTATTGGTGCCTGTTATCTCAACGTCGGCTCGGCGGATAACAGGTAATGACGGCTTCAGCTTACCGGCGACGGCAAGCGTAGATAAATTACCGCACACGACAGAACCCGGCTTATCGGTCTGGTCATAAAAAAAGAGAGCTTACGCTCTCTTTTTTTGTATGTCAGTCCCTCCACATCTTTCTGTAGGAGAAGCAGGTGAGGTTCTCGGTCTTTTTGAACTGCCTTGCGAAGTAGCTCTGGTCATTAAAGCCGCAGAGATGTGATATTTCCTCAACGGATTTATCTGAGAAACGCAGCAGCTTCTTTCCGTAGTTGATACGGGCGGTGATAATATGCTGGAAGATGGTCTTTCCGTATATCCTCTTGTATTCTCGGGTGAGATAATACTTGCTGATATAAAACTCAGATGACAGCTTTTCAAGAGAAAGATCCTCATTAAAATGGTCATCTATATAGTTATGTACAGCTGCCAGCTTCTGCTTTAATGCTGAGTCATACTGCTGAGCTGTATTGTTGACCGTAAGGGAAAGAGTCAGCAGATCCACGATCAGCTTCGATGTTGTTATTTCTGCATCGGGTAGCTTTTTTTCGTTTATGTCGATTATATCAGTGATTGCGGAGACTACTTTATCGAAGAAAGGCGGTCTGAAAACGTTTTTTGACTGTGAAATGAAGTAGTCATAATATTGCTGTGAGGTACTTCCGTTAAAGTGCACCCACATAAGTTCCCATGGGTCGTTGGCAGAGCTTTTGTAAAAGTGGGATATACGGCAGTCAAGGAAGAAGCAGTCTCCCTTGCCAAGGGGATAGGTCTCATTGCCGATAGTAACTTCGCCTCTGCCGCTGATAACTGCAGCGATAAGGAAGGAATCCAGAGTGTGTCTCTGTGTAGCAGCTGCGTCCTCGGTTTTTAGTGAGCCCGTTTCCTGAATATAGAAAAAAGTATTTTTGGCAGCAGGGCTGGGCGTACAGATAAGACGCTTTGAAAGCTTATTCCTGAAGCCGTTGGATCCATGAATCTCCATAATAAACTCCTTACTTACAGAGCCTCTGGGAGACAGCGCTCTGCGGCAAAATACATTTGATCCGTTCAGAATATCTTTATAAGCAGCAGTATGACCGCAGCAACCGCAGAGAAAAAAAGCAGGCGTTTTACGTTCATCTTACGGCGGCATATAGCTCTGTGGGGAGATGCCAGGCTGTAAAGCCTTTCCGCTTCATTATGAGAGATCGTATCAGGGATAACACTGACATTCGGCCTCAGATAGAATACTGCACGTTCAAAATATAAACTGTCAGGATCGTTTACCTCGACTATCCTTTTATTGACACCTTTTATCATAATACCTCCGAAATAGTTGTTTGCAGGAAGTATTGACATTTTGGCGGCTTTTATTCAGCCTGAGAGTCAAGGTTCCTTATGTAGTGGAATAGGTACTGCTGGGCGATACCGCCCTTTTCGGCTGCAAAAGCAGGGAATCCGTCAGGATAATACTCTGCAAGTACTCGCTTTATCCATACATCCTTCGGAAATGCTTCTGTTCGGTACATTCCGAAAAGGAGGACGCACTCAGCCACCTTCGGACCCACACCCTTGATCTTCATAAGTGCTGTACGTGCTTCATCAATAGGCATTGCAGCTATTTCATTCAGTTTTAACTCGCCGCTCTGTACTTTTGATGCGGCGTCGGTTATATACTTTGCACGGAAGCCGCTTCTCAGATATGCAAGGGACTCCTCGGTCTCCTGAGAAAGCTGATCTGTGTTTGGAAATCTGCCGTGATAATGATCACAGAGCCTGTCAATTATGCCTTTGATACGGGGAATGTTGTTATTCTGGGAAATAATGAAGGAAATAAGGCATTCCCAGCTGTCCTGACGTAGAAGGCGGATACCCCCTGCAAAGCCAACAGCCTTTGCGAGAGTCTCGTCCTCGGAAAATCGGCGTTTCAGCTCGGAGTAGTCGGTCTCAAAGTCAAAATAGTTTATCCACTTGGAAATAAAGTCATTTTCATCAGTGTCATGGAATATAAAGCTTCCCTTGTCGGTCTGGGATACTTTAAGCTTGTCATTCAGGAATGCTCCTTCGTATGTTGAGATGTAGTCCGAGGGGATCTTCTTCCAGCGGAATGCCTGTCCGCAGTCGAGGGTCTCGTCAAGATCCAGGTCGGGTTCAAAAACAATTATATCATTTCCCTGAACACGATAATCCATAATTTTACTCCTTTTCTGAAAATATTTGTTCTGAATGAGGGGTTATACTTGATTTTTCTATTAAATTATACTAAAATATAATAGTAAATACAAGAGCAAGGAATGATTTTTTTGAAAAAATTCATATCTTTTACAATGGCAGTGCTGGCATTTGGACTGTTTTTGTGCGGTTGTGCCTCAAAAAGCAGTAATGACAGCAATAGTAATACCGAGGCAACAAGTCAGCCCTTCACCGAAAGGGAGGTCGAAACTGCTGAAGGAACATTCATATTTGACAACGCAGGTCTGCTCAGTGCAGATGACATAAAAGCCTGCAACGACTACGCGGGCTGGCTCTATTCTCAGAAGCTTATTAATGCCGCAGTTGTAACTACCAATGATCTTGGAGGGAAGTCTCCCTCAGACTTTGCCCTTGAGCAGTACAACAAGCTGTATGAGGGGAAGGGAAGCGGGCTGTTGGTACTTATTAATAATGATACTAACGAGGACAGTATCTGGCGAACCGGGTCCTGCCTTACGGATATAAGCCAGACTTCAGAGGATAATGCTGTATACTGGGCTACAAAAGAGATAGTCGGCGGCAGCTACAGGCGCGGCATACTGAGACTTCTTCAGCTTGGAGAGCTCTGTAACGATCATATAGTTGACAATACACAGCTTTTCAGCTACGATGTAATGAATTCTCTGGAAAAAGCACTGGCTTCGTGCAAGTATGATGTAACTCTGCTCGCTTCGCGGAATGGCTCTTCTGCTTCAAACGAGGACGTACTAAAAAGCTATTACAAACGTAAGTACAAAAGCGGTGACGGTATAATGTTTATGGCAGACACCAACACAAAGACCATGATCGCTTATTCGGACGATAAAATCCCGGCTAAGCTTAATCAGGCGTTGATAGAAGCGAATAAGCTGACTGCTAAGGATGACTACTTCGGAGCTGCAAACAAGATAATCGAGGCACTTGACGGAAAAACAGCTTCTGTGTAAAAGACGGAATAAAAAGATTCAAGGAGTTGATAATTATGCCGCCAATAGGTGGACCGAGAGGAATGGGCTACCTCACAGAAGAGGAGAAGAAAAATCGTCCTAAGGTCACAAAGGAACTTCTCAAAAGGATATTCTCATACCTTAAGCCCTACTGGAAGCAGATGATTGTTGTACTTATAGCGATAATCATATCGTCTACACTTAACCTTCTGCCGTCAGTACTGACCGGTAAGATAATTGATGAGGGACTTATCGGACGCAGCCTGAAAAAGCTGATCCTTTTCATCGTACTGTCTCTCTGTGTTACTCTGGGAGCAAATCTCATCGGAGTTCTTGAGAGCTATATGAATACATGGATCGCACAGCATATCACCTATGATATGCGAAACAAAATGTATGCTCATCTCCAGAAGATGTCACAGAGGTTCTTTACCTCCAATAATCAGGGAGACATCATAACGAGAATGACCAGCGATATTTCGGGTGTCCAGCAGATAATCACAAATACTCTCACAAGTATATTGTCAAACTCTATCACTCTTATCGTTGCAATGATAGTTATGTTCAGACAAAACTGGATTCTTGCCATAGTGGGCATACTTGTAGTACCGCTTTTTGCTATACCTACAAGAAGCGCCGGAAAGACCCGATGGTCAATCACGAAGGAGTCTCAGGCGTGCAGCGATGAGATAAACGGCATACTAAACGAGACCATGTCCGTCAGCGGACAGCTCCTTGTCAAGCTTTTCGGTATGGAGAAGACCGAGTACGATAAGTATGAGAAGGTCAACCACAAGATGATAAAGCTTAATATCCGCGAGGGTATGGCAGGACGCTGGTTCAGAGTAGCACTTACGACCTTTTCAAGTATAGGTCCTATGCTGATATATCTTGCAGGCGGAATACTTATGATGAAGTTCGATTCAAGCCTTACCGTCGGCGATATAACTGTTCTTGTAGCACTTCTCGGAAAGATGTACGGTCCTGTGAACCAGCTTCTCAATATTCAGGTTGACTGGATACGCTCAATGGCTATGTTTACAAGAATTTTCGAGTATTTCGATATGCCTGTGGAGATAGAGAACGCTCCTGATGCTATAACCCCCGAAAAGGCGCCCGAGGGCGAGGTGGAGTTCAGAAACGTTGGCTTCTACTATGACAAGGAAAGACAGATACTTGATGATATCAACTTCAGACTGGACAGCGGCAAGTGTATCGCTGTTGTAGGACCTTCAGGTTCGGGAAAGAGTACTCTTGTAAACCTTATCCCCAGACTTTATGATGTTACAGCAGGTACTGTTCTTTTTGACGGTACAGATGTAAGAAAGCTTGATCTTGCATATCTGAGAAAGCATATCGGGATCGTAAGTCAGGAGACCTATCTCTTCAACGGTACTATCCGTGAAAATCTTCTTTATGCAAAGCCCGACGCTACGGAGCAGGAGCTCATAGAAGCCTGCAAACAGGCAAATATTTATGAATTCATCGAAAAACAGGAGACAGGTCTTGACACGGTGGTGGGCAACAGAGGACTGAAGCTTTCAGGCGGCGAAAAGCAGAGAATATCGATTGCAAGAGTTCTGCTGAAGGATCCTGCTCTTATGATATTTGACGAGGCAACGTCCGCTCTGGACTCCATCTCGGAGCAGAAGATACAGGACGCCATCGAGCCGCTTATTTCATCACGAACAAGTATACTTATAGCTCATCGTTTATCAACTATTCTCGCGGCGGACGAAATACTCGTTATCAAGGACGGCGTTATCTCAGAGCGAGGCACTCACAGCGAGCTTGTAAATAAGGGCGGAGTATATTCCGAGCTCTACAGAACTCAGTTCAGCAAGGCTGAAAGCGGTACAGAACGTTTTGAATACACAGAAGGCGAGGACTAAACAGAAATATCCCGTCAGACAGAAAGGAAGGATTTCATATGGATGAAAGGGAATTCTACATGGAGGCATTTGACAACCTGCCTGCACTTACTGACAACAACGAATCGGTCAAGGAGACCTTTTCTCATGTTTTCTACGATTTTCTCCAGCCGTCTCATCTGTATGACTCGGCTATAGAAGTCGTAAAGACTTATCTTAATATACTTGATAACGAGTTCAGCGTAAAGTTTCAGCGCAATCCTATACATAATATTGAGAGCAGACTTAAATCGCCTCAGTCCATCATAGGAAAGCTTCAGAAAAAGGGACTTCCGCTGTCAACAGATGCAGCCAGGAAAAATCTCCTTGATCTTGCAGGCATACGCGTTACCTGCTACTATATAAGCGACATCTATGCACTTGTGGAAAAGCTTGGCAGACGTGATGATTTCACGGTCATCAAGCGAAAGGACTACATAAAAAATCCCAAGCCCAGCGGATACAGGAGTTATCACATGATACTCAATGTACCTGTGTATCTATCCACTCACAAGGAGTACGCACCCGTTGAGATACAGATAAGGACAATTGCCATGGACTTCTGGGCAAGTCTTGAGCATCAGCTCAAGTATAAGACCTCTGCCGAGCTCTCTCCCGAAATATCAGAGGAACTCAGACAGTGTGCAGAGCGTATAGCTGAGACTGATATTCAGATGCAGCGCATTTATATGCAGATAAACGATATGGAATAAAGAAAAGCTCACCTGTGGGTGAGCTTTTTCGTCAAAAACTGTCTTTAAGCCTATGTTTTTACAAAAAAATACCCGTTCACATATGTTACCGATGATGATATAATAAACTTACATAATAAATAGAACAGAAAGGAGCATAAAAATGTTCGGGATCGTAAAAAAGTTAAGCATGAGGTAATGGACAGAACGCTGTATATGGAGATATTCGGCGATAATAAGGTAGCATATCGTGTCCTCAGCGGAAGAATGTCACTTTTCGGCGACGAAGTCATTACATACGGAGTTGAGGTTCTTGACCATAGAAGCGGCGAGAAAGAATGTATACCTGATTTTTCGCAGAATATAGAGGACGCAGTCTGCTTTGCCGAGTCTCTTATCAGTGAAAAAAGCAGGCTGCGGCAGCTCTACAGCAAAGCTCTTGATTATCTGCGCGTCTCTATATGATAAAAAATTTTTTGTCCGGCAGTTGCATTTTTTCTGAATATATGATATAATGTAAACTTGTAACGGCAAGTATGCCGTATATTGAAAGGAGAGGTAGTATATGGCAGAGCTAAAATATGAGATAACCGAGAAGATCGGTGTGCTGTCCGAAAATGCAAAGGGCTGGACAAAGGAGCTCAATATGGTCAGCTGGAACGAGCATGATCCGAAGTATGATATAAGAGAGTGGTCTCCCGATCATTCAAGAATGGGCAAGGGAGTTACCCTTTCAGCGGACGAGCTTGCTGAGCTCAAGGAGCTTCTTGCAGGTATTGATCTTGATTCATTTGAATAATAAAAAAGCAGCTCAACGAGCTGCTTTTTCTTATTTTATAATAGCTTTTGCACCAAAGTAAATCAGTACAAGTATACCAAGAACTATTCGATACCAGCCGAATACCTTGAAGTCGTGCTTCTTGATGTAGTCCATAAGGAATTTGATAACAACTATGGAAACGAGGAAAGCAACTACCATACCTGTGAGTAGAACGGCGAGCTCGCTTCCTGTGAAGTTGAAGCCGAATTTTGCAAGCTTGAGAAGGCTTGCACCGAACATTACGGGAATTGCAAGATAGAAGGTGAATTCAGCCGCAACAGTTCTTGATACTCCGATAAGGAGAGCACCTACGATAGTGGCACCTGAACGGGAGGTTCCCGGGAAAATCGCGGCGATAAGCTGGAACACACCGATAATGAACGCTGTATTGAAGCCAAGCTCTGCAATAGTGTTTATCTTGGGCTTTCTGTCTTTGTTCCAGTTTTCTATGATGATGAAGGCTATACCGAAAACGATAAGTGCAATGGCAACTGTCCAGGGATTGTAGAGATGTTCGTCAATCCAGTCATCAAGAATGAGTCCGATAACGGCAGCGGGAAGACAGGCTACGAGAACCTTGAACCACATCATGAAAATGTCGGTCTTTATCATTTTGCCGAATGGCGTCTTGTTGAGAGGGTGAGCGTTGTTCTTGCGCCCGAAGGGCCACAGTTTCTTCCAGAAAACGACTACAACTGCCATAATTGCACCAAGCTGTATCACAACATCGAACATTTCCTTGAACTCATCCGACTTGTCAAGATTGAGAAATTCTCCTACAAGGATCAGATGTCCTGTGCTGCTTATGGGAAGCCACTCTGTAACTCCCTCCACAATACCGAGGATTATAGTTTTGATTATCTCCCAGATCATATATTATATTGTTCCTTTCAGTTAAAATACAAGGTAAATTATAGCATATTTATAATTGTATGTCAATTGTCAGAGTCATGATTTCTCATAAGTTTGAATTTTCTCTTTGAAATAGTTAGGATACCTGCATTTTTGAGCCTTGTGATCTCGCGCTGAAGTGCGCTTCTGTTGACGCAGAGATAGTCCGACAGGGCTGTTGTGGAGAATGGAATCTGCGGACTTTTGCCTTCGGGAGTTTTCTCCTCGATTATCCTGAGACAGCTTATCAGCTTATCCTCAATGGAACGCTGACTGAGTACCTCGATGCGCTCATTCAGTGAAATGGCCTTCTCCGACATAAGGTCGAGCAGGTTTTCAACGACCTTTGAGTGACACTGACAGGCATTTTCGCACCTTTTGGTGATTTCTGAACGTTTTACGAACATTATATCACAGTCCGTCTCCGCCATTATCTCAATTCCACTTCTCTGTGAAGCCGTAAATGTGAAGTAAACTCCGAATACGCTCTGTTCACTGAGAGACTCCATTATCGAACGTACCCCGTTTACATCATATCTTACCATAACAGCCGTTCCGCTCAGTACAATACCCAGTTTATCTGGATTATCAGAGTAGTCCATTATCCTGCTGCCGGATTTGAATTTCCTGATATCCGCATTAAAACAGTTTATCATCCTTCGGCAGTCATGCTGATCTATACCTTTAAATAAAACGTTATCTTCCGGTAACATAAAAATATCCTCCGTTGTTGCATATGCAACAGATTTTTCTTTTCCTTTATGATACAATATATTCAGACAAAAGTCAATACTATTCTATATGGAGGTCTTCACAATGAATGTAAAAGTTATAGGCGAACAGCTTTCTCAGAACGAGATCGACGCATATATCGACTACGGCAGAAAGAAGTACAGCGATAGGGAAATTATCGGCATGACTGTAAAAACTGACGGAGACTACGTTGATCTCCAGTATGATTTCGCTAAAGACGTTCCTTTTGACAGGATCAGAAGGATCACAGGCTATCTGGTAGGAACCCTTGACCGTTTCAACAACGGCAAGCGTGCCGAGGAACGCGACAGAGTAAAGCATTCAGTATGATCGTCCCTGTACGCGGAAGGCGGAGCTCTTCCGCAGGGACTCAATTATAATCAAAACAATGGAGGTATACTATTATGAAGAAATATGTCTGTCCCGTATGCGGATACGTTCACGAAGGAGATGCACCCCCTGAGAAGTGCCCTCAGTGCGGCGTACCCGGATCTAAGTTTATAGAGAAGGAAGCAGGCGAGAAGCTCGTATTTGCCTGTGAGCATGAGCTCGGTGTTGCAAAGGCTGTAACAGATCCCGAGATCATCGAAGGACTTCGTTCAAACTTCACAGGTGAGTGTACAGAGGTAGGTATGTACCTGGCAATGGCAAGAGTAGCTTATCGTGAGGGTTATGCTGAGATCGGTGCTTACTGGGAGAAGGCTGCATTTGAGGAAGCAGAGCACGCTGCAAAGTTTGCTGAGCTTCTCGGTGAAGTTCTTTCATCTTCCACAAAGGAAAATCTTGAAAAGAGAGTTGCTGCAGAGCACGGTGCTACAGAGGGCAAGCTGAAGCTTGCCAAGAGAGCTAAGGAGCTCAACCTTGACGCTATCCACGACACAGTTCACGAGATGGCAAAGGACGAGGCACGTCACGGCAAGGCTTTCGAGGGACTTCTCAAGAGATACTTCGGTTAATATATACATATATGACTGGCGGGGCAACAGCCTCGTCAGTTTTTTTATTTTCAAAGCTCAATTATTAATATTTTGTGTAAAAATGACCAAAAGACTTGAAATACAGAAGTGAATTTGTTATAATGTATTCATAATGTTTAGAACGGAGGTTGTGCTATGAACATGGTACTTGACTGGAATAAATATATTGAAAAAGCGGTAAGCACTGTATCGGAAGGTATAGTTATGCTGAAAAATAACAATGAAGCCCTTCCCATTGCTGCAAATGAGACGGTTTCTGTTTTCGGACGTATACAGTTTCACTATTATAAAAGCGGAACCGGCTCGGGCGGTATGGTAAATGTTTCAAAGGTAACAGGAATACTTGACGGACTTCTTGAGGCAGGCGTAAAGGTAAACGAGGAGCTGCTTGGCATTTACAGGAAGTGGGATGAGGAAAATCCTGTTGAGCAGGGGTCAGGCTGGGGCGGTGAGCCCTGGTCACAGAAGGAAATGCCTATTGATGATAACGTTGTAAAAATGGCTGCTTCTGTCAGCAAAAAAGCTATAGTAATAATCGGACGTACAGCAGGCGAGGAACAGGATCTGCGCCTTGAGGAAGGTTCTTATCTTCTCAGCAAAACCGAGATCGATATGCTCAGGAAGGTAAGAAAGTATTTTGATAAAGTTATAGTTCTCCTCAATGTTGGAGGACTTATGGATCTTACTGATATTGAGGACTGTGCTCCCGATGCGCTGCTATATGTATGGCAGGGCGGCATGACAGGCGGCACAGGAACGGCTGATGTTCTTACGGGAAAAGTCAGCCCATCAGGTAAGCTTCCCGATACTGCTGCAAAAAAAGTGTCGGACTATCCCTCTGATCACTATTTCGGCAATAAGATCAGAGAGCCTTATACAGAGGATATATTTGTCGGCTATCGCTGGTTTGAGACATTTGCAAAGGACAGTGTTCTTTATTCTTTCGGCTTCGGTCTTTCATATACTACATTTGATATTGCTATGACCTATGCCCGAAATACTGAAACTGAAACTGTTATAGACGTCAGAGTTACAAATACAGGCAGCTACAAGGGCAAGGAGGTAGTTCAGGTCTACTGTGAGGCACCTCAGGGCAGACTTGGCAAGCCTGCAAGAGTACTTTGCGGCTTTGAGAAGACAAAAGAGCTGGCTCCGGGAGAGTCCCAGTCACTGAAAATAAAGATCGATCACAGGACATAGCTTCATATGACGATAATAACGGCTCTGATTCAGCTTATTGCTGGATACTTGAAAAAGGAAAGTATACTTTCCATATCGGAAGCGATGTAAGAAATTGTACAGATTATTTCCATTTTGAGCTTGAAAATGATGTTATTATAGAAAAGTGTGAACAGGCGCTTGCTCCTGTAGTTGAATTTGAGCGTATAAAGGCAGTTACTTCAGATAACATTCTTACGGCAGTTAAAGAGAAAGCTCCTCTCAGCCTCGTGGACGAAAAGCAGCGAATACTGAAAAGTATCCCTGCTGAAATAGAATATACAGGGGACAAGGGCTTCAAGCTGGCAGATGTCAAGAAAGGCAAGTGCTCCATGAGCGAGTTTATCGCCCAGCTTTCCGATCATGATCTTTCCTGCATAATCAGAGGAGAAGGTATGGGAAGTCCCAGAGTTACAGCCGGAACTGCTTCTGCTTTCGGAGGAGTTTCCGATATACTTACAGCATTCGGCGTACCGGCAGGCTGCTGCGATGACGGTCCCTCAGGCATGAGACTGGACTGCGGCACAAAGGCTTTCAGTCTTCCCAACGGCACACTTATCGCTTCCACTTTTAATAAGGAGCTCATTGAGGAACTTTATGCAATTGTTGGCATGGAAATGATAGCAAATAAAGTTGATTGCCTTCTTGGACCCGGTATGAATATTCATCGTCACCCGCTCAACGGAAGAAACTTTGAATATTTCTCTGAAGATCCCTTCCTCACAGGAAAGATGGCTTCCGCTGAGCTTAAGGGGCTTCACAGTGTGGGAGTAACAGGCACTATAAAGCATTTCTGCGCAAATAATCAAGAGACTAACAGACATACTGTTGATTCAGTGGTTTCTGAGCGTGCTCTGAGAGAGATCTATCTCAAAGGCTTTGAGATAGCTGTCAAAGAGGGCGGCGCAAAAACAATAATGACCACATATGGTTCGCTGAACGGTGTATGGACAGCAGGAAACTTTGATCTGAACACAACTGTCCTCAGGGATCGGTGGGGATTTAAAGGCTTTACTATGACCGACTGGTGGGCAAATGTAAACTTCCGCGGCGAAGAGCCGAGACGAAGCAATTATGTTCCAATGGCAAAGGCTCAGAATGATGTGTATATGGTTTGCTCCGACAGTTCATGTGTCGATGAGGACATCGCGAAGGCTGTTGCAGACGGCGTTCTGACGAGAGCTGAGCTACAGAGAAATGCGGCAAATGTGCTTGGTATGCTTATGGATACCCATGCAATGAAACGCATTATGGGTGAAGAGGATACAGTTGAGATCATAAATCGTTTCGACATGGATGGAAACGACGATGAGCCTGTTACTTTCTATGAGCTCAGTGAACGGTTTACTCTTGACCTTAACGGCGTAAAGAGTGTAAAGGACGAGAACTACTCATTTGCGGTAATAGTAAATCAGCCCGGATTTTATAATGTTACTGTTACGGCTTCATCTACGCAGAGCAGCCTTGCACAGATACCTATGACATTCTTTGCTATGGGCACTCCTTGCGGTACTTTTACATGGAACGGTACAGATGGCAAACCTGTTTCCTATACCAAGGAAATACCTTTCTTCTCTAAGTTTACGGCAATAAGGCTCTATTTTGCACAGAGCGGACTTGATCTTCACAGAATTGATTTTGAGCTTGTGAGGACAGTCGATAATATGGATATAGCATTCGCTTCGGAGGATTAAAAGATGAATATACAGATCTTCGGAACAAAAAAATGCTTTGACAGCAAAAAGGCAGAGCGTTACTTCAAGGAGCGCGGTATAAAATACCAGTTCATAGACATGAAAGAAAAGGGGATGAGCCGAGGCGAATTCAATAATGTGAAGCAGGCTGTGGGCGGAACCGACGCTCTTATTGACACATCCTGCAAGGATAAGGATCTTCTTGCACTTATAAACTATCTTTCAGATGAGGATAAAGAGGAGAAAATACTGGAAAATCCCAAGCTGATAAGAACTCCTGTAGTAAGAAACGGCAAGAAAGCCACTATAGGATACTGCCCTGAAGTCTGGAAAGACTGGGAATAATTATGTTAAAAAATAAAAATATATCCAAAAGCGAAAAAAATTGACAAAAGGGTAGTGCATTTCACTTCAAAATATGTTATAATTCAATTATGTTAGTTTTTGATCACTGACAGAAAACGGAAAAAAACTTGTTTTCCGCTAAATATTATTTTTATAGGGATTATTTCCCGAAAGGAGCTAAAATTATGGGACTTATCAAGGCAGCTCTCGTTGGAGCAAGTCAGACACTGGCTGATTCATGGCTGGAATTCTTCGTTTGTGAGTCAATTCCTACAGATTGCCTCGTTGTAAGAGGTAAGAAGCAGCTGGGTAAACATTCTTCCAATACAAAGGGCAATGATAATGTTATCACTGACGGAAGCGGCATTGTTGTACACGAAGGCCAGGCTATGATCATGGTCGATCAGGGCGTAGTTACCGAGATCGCTACCGAGCCGGGCGTTTACAAGTACGAAACAGGTACTGCGCCCAGTATTTTCTCAAGCACTTTCGGTGCAGGTCTTAAGGCTACATTCAAGGAAATGTGGGAGCGTATCAAGTATGGCGGATCTGCTGCTAAGGATCAGAGAGTTTACTTCTTCAATATGAAGGAGATCCTTGACAACAAGTTCGGTACTCAGAACCCTGTTCCTTTCAGAATGGCTTATCAGGATCTTGGAAGAAGCTTCACCGTAGGCGTTCGTTGCAACGGTATCTACTCATATAAGATCGCTGATCCTGTTCTTTTCTATGTAAATGTCTGCGGTAACGTAACAGACCGCTATATGCGTTCAGAGCTTGACAACCAGCTCAAGAGCGAGTTCCTCGATTCGCTCCAGCCTGCATTCGCTGCTATCTCAGCTTCAGGCATCAGATATGATGAGCTTCCCGGAAGACAGCGCGAGGTAAAGGCTGCTATCGAGACAGAGGTAAATCCTATCTGGAACGAGAAGAGAGGTCTCAAGATCTGGACAGTTAATATCAACTCTGCTACAATCTCTGAGGAAGACACCAAGAGGATCCAGGAGTTTGAAGACAGAGCTTGGAACCGTGATCCCGGCAACGCTGCTGCTACTCTGGTCGAGGCTCAGGCTCAGGCTATGCAGAATGCAGCAAATAACCCTAACGGAGCAGCTATGGGTCTCTTCGGTATGGGTATGGCTCAGCAGATGGGCGGTGCAAACGCTCAGGGCCTCTTTGGCATGGCTCAGCAGCAGCCTCAGCAGCCCGTACAGCCTACACCTCCTGCCGGCGGAGCACCTGCCGGTGAGACATGGAAGTGCGAGTGCGGTGCTACAAATACAGGCAAGTTCTGCCCGACCTGCGGCAAGCCCAAGCCTGTTAAGCTCACACCAGACGGTTGGACCTGCGAGTGCGGTGCTGTAAATAAGGGCAAGTTCTGCTCAGAGTGCGGAAAGAAGAAGCCCGAGGGTGCACCTCTCTATAAGTGCGATAAGTGCGGCTGGGAGCCTGAGGATCCGTTCAATCCTCCTAAGTTCTGCGCTGAGTGCGGCGATCCTTTCACTGATGACGATATAGTGAAGTAAAATAATACATAACGGGCGGACCTTAGCGTCCGCCTGTTTCAGATTTTAGGAGCGAGAAATGGAAGAAACCCGAGTTTATTCGTGCCCGTCCTGCGGAGCTCCGATGAAGTATAGCATCTCAAACGAGAAACTCAAGTGCCGCTTTTGCAGCAATACATATGATCTGGAGTATATACGCACTCATTTTACTGAGGTTACTGATGAAAAACTTTCGGATTTTAACTGGATAGACAGAACGAAATATGTCTGGGAGCCTTATGATCAGGAATATCTCGAAGAATTTGACCGTCCTTCCTGCGGAGGAAAAATATCAACAAAAGCTTATTATGGAACAGCTAAGTGTCCGTTCTGTAAGCATGATGTTGTGATCACATCGGATTTTGACGGCGATATCCGTCCCGATAAGGTCATTCCGTTTAAAGTTACAAAAGCAGAATTCATTGAAAAGTATCAGGAATATATCTCGCGGATAAGAAAAGTTCCGAAGCCGTTTAAAGACATTGATGCAGTGAAGGAGGTTGTCGGCTGTTATATTCCTGTGTGGCTCTACAGCTGTCTGTGCGGCGAGGGAAATACCGATCCTTCGTACAAACCTCTCTGGACTAAGGATTACCCTATCCTTGCAAACGATACGGATATAAGCAGGGAAGTATTTTATACTATTCTGCCTTATAAATTCGATGAAGCGGAGAAGTTTACGGAATCATGTCTTGCGGGATTTCCTGCCAGCAGATATATCATTGGTGCGGAAAATGCAATGAAAACTGTTGATAAAGAGATTAAGGATATCTATTATTCTCAGAAAAAGGTCGATTATAAATTCAAATCTGATAAGAAAAAGCCAAAAGTATACTCAACAGAGGATCTTATTGACAGTCTCGAAGGTGTTAAGCTTGACTTTGAAAATACAAGCTACAGGAAGCTCTCGTATTATGTTGTCCCTGTCTGGTTACTGACCATAACATATAATTTAGAGGACTATACATTTGCCATGAACGGGCAGACAGGAAAAATGCGTGTTGACGGTATACCGAAGAAAAGGCGAGTGCTTTTTCCTTGTCTTCTGATCGCTATTCTGATACAAGCTTTAATTTTTGCATGCTTTTTCATTCCCTTTGCCAAAGCAGCAGGGGAGTGGAGAATGACTTTAAAAATAATGTCGATCTTTCAATACACATGGCTGCCACTTAGCATTGATTTAGCATCTATGTTTGGAAAAAAGCTTAAAAAGATAAAAAAATACTGTAACTCAAAGGATCTTAAAGATCAGAAGATATGGAGTGTAAGGGATTTTATCAGTTGGGAAAAGCGTACTGAGAAGTAAAAAATGATATATGTAATAACAGAGGTGAAATGAATGTCTGATATTATAGAATACAAATGCCCTGCCTGTGCAGGAAAACTTGAATTTGACAGCGGTGCTCAGAAGATGAAGTGTCCATTCTGTGAATCCGAATTTGACGTAGAGTCACTGAAGGATCATGACACTGCTCTTGAAAATACCAAGCCTGATGAAATGAACTGGGATACTACAGCAGGCAGCGACTGGCAGGATGGAGAAACTGAAGGTATGCGTATATACACCTGCAAGTCCTGCGGCGGCGAGATAATCACCGACTCTACAACAGCCGCATCAAAGTGTCCATACTGTGACAATCCCGTTGTAATGTCAGGTAATTTTTCGGGGGATCTGAAGCCTGACTATGTAATTCCATTCAAATTTGACAAGGAAGCGGCTAAAAAAGCTCTTAACAAACACCTTGAGGGAAGGAAACTCCTCCCAAAGGTTTTCAAGGATCAGAACCATATCGACGAGATAAAGGGACTTTATGTTCCTGTCTGGCTCTTTGACGCAGAGGCAGACGGAAGCATGCTCTATAAGGCAGAGAAGATCCGCAGATGGAGCGATAACAATTTCAGCTATATCGAAAGGAAATATTGCTCTGTAAAGCGTGAAGGTAATGTGACATTCGAGCTTGTTCCCGTTGATGGTTCAACCAAAATGCAGGATGAGCTTATGGAGTCTATCGAACCATTCAACTTTAAGGACGCTGTTGACTTCCAGACTGCCTATCTCTCCGGATACCTTGCAGACAGATATGACGTTTCTGCCGAGGACAGCATTGCACGTGCAAATGAGCGTATAAAGAGGACAACACAGCAGATATTCGACAGTACAGTTCAGGGCTATGACTCATTTACAAGGGAGAGCGGTAACATTAAGCTCAGCAACGGAAAGGCGAAATATGCACTCTATCCTGTGTGGCTGCTTAATACCACATGGAACGGAAATAAGTATACATTCGCAATGAACGGACAGACAGGTAAATTCGTGGGAAATCTTCCTGTTGACTCGGGAGCAGCGACAAAATGGTTCTTTGCTATTGCCGCAGGTGTGACCGCTGTTTGCTTCGGATTATCGTTTCTGCTCGGACTGTAAGGAGGAAATTGTATGAATTTAAAGAAAATAGCTGCATCAGCAGCATCTGCACTCCTTCTCTTGGCAGCTCCCCTGGCGTTCAGCGAACAGAAGGTCGTCTTAAAGCCTGCTTTGACAGCCTATGCAGACTATGATTTTGAATTTGTGGACGAAGATGTTGACATTGATGATATAGATATCGATGACGATCACGATATTAACTATGATGATGACGATGTGTATTACAGCTCGTCACATGATTCAAGGTCATCAGACAGGGCATATAATCCTGTGAAGTCATTTATTATATGTCTCATAATCGGTCTCGTTGTTGCTTTTATAGCTGTTTCTATCATGAAGTCAAGCATGAAATCTGTGCATAAACAGACAGGCGCAGCGGATTACCGGAAGGAAAACGGCGTAAGACTAAGAGTAAATGATGACACATATCTCGGTGTCAAAACAGAAAAGAGCCCCATTGCAAGAGCAAATCCTGTTCCGCCGCAGAATCATAATATAAGGAAATAATCCGGTTGACAAAAAACTTATATTGTAGTATAATAGATGTAATATGGCATTTTATAACTGCCATACATATAGGTTGGAACTGATAAATAGAAAATTTATTTGGAGGAACAGATTATGTGCGGAATAGTCGGCTTTACAGGAAGTAAACAGGCAGCTCCCATACTGCTTGACGGACTTTCAAAGCTTGAATACAGAGGATATGACTCGGCTGGCATCGCGGTTCGGGACGGAGAGAAGGAGACTGAAGTAGTAAAGGCAAAGGGAAAGCTCAAGGTGCTGAAGGAAATGACCAACGACGGTGACGCTGTAAAGGGAAGCTGTGGAATCGGTCACACACGCTGGGCAACTCACGGTGAGCCTTCTGCTGTAAATGCTCATCCCCACAGCAGTGATGATGAGAATGTTATCGCTGTACACAATGGTATTATCGAAAACTATCAGGAGCTCCGCGAGAAGCTCATAAAGAGTGGATACGAGTTCTACTCACAGACTGATACTGAGGTTGCAGTTAAGCTTATCGACTATTACTTCAAAAAGTACGGTCTGGGACCTGTTGACTCTATTGCAAGGGCAATGATCCGTATCAGAGGCTCTTATGCTCTGTGTGTTATGTTCAAGGACTATCCCGGTGAGATCTATACTGCCCGAAAGGATAGCCCTATGATCATCGGTATTGCTGACGGCGAGACATACGTGGCTTCCGATGTTCCTGCAATTCTCAAGTATACAAGAAATGTTTACTATATAGGTAATATGGAGATCGCAAAGCTTGTCAAGGGCGGCGTTACATTCTACAATATTGACCGTGAGGAGATCGAGAAGTCTCTCACAGAAATCAAGTGGGATGCAGAGGCTGCTGAAAAGGGCGGCTACGAGCACTTCATGCTCAAGGAGATCCATGAGCAGCCCAAGGTAGTACGTGATACTATCCATTCAGTTGTCAAGGACGGAAAGATCGATTTTTCAGATATCGGCCTCACAGATGAGGAGATGCAGAAGATCAGCCAGATCTATATCGTTGCCTGCGGAAGTGCATATCACGTTGGTATGGCAGTTCAGTATGTTATCGAGGACTTTACATCTATACCTGTCAGAGTAGAGCTTGCTTCCGAATTCAGATACAGAAAGATGACTCTTGTCAAGGACAGCCTTGTAATAATCATCAGCCAGTCCGGCGAGACCGCAGACAGCCTTGCTGCTCTCAGAGAAGCAAAGGAAAAGGGCATCAAGACACTTGGCATTGTTAATGTTGTTGGTTCTTCTATTGCTCGTGAAGCCGATAATGTATTCTATACACTTGCAGGTCCTGAGATATCTGTTGCAACTACAAAAGCATACAGCACACAGCTTATAGCAGGCTATCTTCTGGCTATGCAGTTTGCTGTTGCCCGCGGAGAGATGTCAGAGGAGAAGTGCAGCGAGCTTCTTGATGAGCTTTACACTATCCCCGATAAGATTGAGAAGATCCTCGAGGACAAGGAGAGAATCCAGTGGTACGCCAACAAGCTTGCAGGCGCTAAGGACGCATTCTTCATCGGACGCGGTATCGACTATGCTATTGGTCTTGAGGGAAGCCTCAAGATGAAGGAGATCAGCTATATCCACTCTGAGGCATATGCTGCAGGTGAGTTAAAGCACGGTCCCATTAGCCTTATTGAAGAAGGTATACCCGTTATCGGTGTACTTACTCAGCAGGAGCTTTACGAGAAGACCGTCAGCAACATGGTCGAGGTAAAGAGCCGCGGCGCTTCACTTATGGGACTTACAACCTATGGAAATTACAGCATGGAGGATCTTGCCGACTTTACGGTATACATTCCCCAGACTGATTCACATTTTGCGGGAAGCCTCTCTGTTATCCCTCTCCAGCTCCTGGGCTATTATGTTTCAGTTGCAAAGGGCTATGACGTTGATAAGCCGAGAAATCTTGCAAAGAGTGTAACTGTTGAATAATTGATCATAAAAAGGCTGTCACTTTATGTCAGCCTTTTTGTATTGGAGGAATAGGTATTGAAAACACTGTACCTGTCAGATCTTGATGGAACACTTCTTAACAGCAGCCAGAAGACTTCTGAATTCACAAATAAAGCTATTAACCATCTTGTCAGTAACGGAATGATCTTTTCTTACGCAACTGCCCGCTCATGGAGTACCGCTTCAAAGGTGACTTCCGGTATAAATGTGTCTATCCCGGCGATAGTATATAACGGTGCCTTTGTGGTAGACAGCGTAAATAACCGCAGAATTATCAGTAACTATTTTGGTGATGAAGTCGGAGAAATTATTGACTTTATGATCAGTAACGAGATTTATCCCAATGTTTACTCTGTGCGTGATGATAAAGAGAAGTTTTCGTTTATCGCTGATAAAACGACAAATGGAATGGCTGATTTTGTGGAGTCCAGAAAAGGGGACAGCAGGACAAATCCTGTTACTTCTGCTTCTGAGCTATACAAAGGCGACATATTTTATCTTGCTTGTATAGATGAATTTGTGCGCTTATTGCCTTTATATGAAAAGTACAGGACAGACTTTCATTGTATATTTCAAAGAGACATTTATTCAAAAGAGCAGTGGCTTGAAATAATGCCGCAATCCACTTCAAAGTCTGTGGCTGCGTTGAAACTGAAAAGACAGCTTGGTTGTGACAAACTTGTAGTCTTCGGGGACGCTCTGAATGATAAGGACCTTTTTGAGTGTGCTGACGAATCGTATGCAGTCTCAAATGCTGCGACTGAATTAAAAGAGAAAGCAACAGCTGTTATTGATAGTAATGATAATGATGGAGTTGCAAAATGGCTTTTAAGGAGAATAGAAAATGAATGAGAAAAAAATATCTGTAACTGAACTTGGAAACCCCCGCAAGCCCCATGGTGAAGCCGGAGCTGAAATGCTTGAGGGGATGAATAAGCGCCACTACGCTGTAACAGGCTGGGCTCTGGATTTTTTCAGCTTTAACGAAAATGATGCGGTTCTGGATATTGGCTGCGGAGGCGGAGAAACTATTCACAGGATCGCTGAAAAGATAAAAAATGGTAAGGTTTTCGGAGTCGATTACTCACCGTTGTCAGTAGAATTATCAACAAAGTGCAATTCAAAATCTGTTGAATGTGGAAAAATCCGCATTACTGAAGCCTCAGTCGAAAAGCTTCCATTTGATGATAAAAGCTTTGACAAGATAATAACCGTAGAGAGCTTTTACTTCTGGCCTGATCCTCAGAAAAACCTGAAAGAAGTTTACAGAGTTCTGAATGAGGGCGGTAAATTTCTGATTGTTGCCGATATAAACGGAGATGCCGAGCTTGATGAAGCTGACCTTGAGGGTATAAGGAAATATGATCTTTTTAATCCTACGATCGCTCAGTTCAGGGAGCTTCTTGAGAAGGCAGGCTTCAGGAATGTTGAAGTTCACACAAAGGACGGAGAAAAATGGGTATGCGCTGAAGGAAATAAGTGATTTTAAGCCGTATCAGGAGATACGGCTTTTCCATTCCCTTTTAAATACGGACTAAGTTTCGGAACTTCTCCCACTATAATGCTTTCTGCCAGAATAAACTCAAATTCCGAACTGACATTGAAGCTGTACATCGGGACAGAAGATGTCATATGAACAGTTACCACAGCGGAAATACGGTGACAGGTCTGGTTAAGTCCTGCATCTGTAAATTCACTTTTCAGACTTACGTCTGCTGCTCCTACGGGACAAACTCTTATTCTGATCGAAGGTCCTTTTCCGGTTAAGAGAGTTGAGTCTGAAAGAGAACCGAGAGGAATTTTTGCTGACCTGCCGGCTGAGGTTTCAAGCTTCTGGTTAATTGCAATTGCAAGCTCAGATTGAACCTTATTAACAGTAAACGGTATAACCTCTATAGAAACAGGTTCCTTATTATCATTGTAGAGCACAGCCGCAAAATCATCATATGTAAATCTGTTTGTATTCAGATATTCAGTAACAGCAGCGGATATTACATCACTGGCTGTTCTTTGTGCAAAGTGTTCAGCACGCAGCTGAGCGACAGGGTGTATTTTTTTCTCTGTTATTGTGACAATAATGCATAATAGTATCAATAAAGCTGAGATAAGGGAAATCATTCTGAAGCGGCTGCTTTTTCGTTTTGGTCTTCTTCTCATGATACACACCTCCTTTTCCTCTTATTATATTCTTTTTTTATTTTTATGTGTTATTTTTCATTTCTATGGACAAAACCCGGATTCTATGTTAAAATAAAGTAATAATATTTTTGGAGCGTTGAAATGAAAAATGTAATTATTGGTATAACTGCTCATGTTGACTCGGGAAAGACCACTCTTGCAGAGGCAATGCTTTATTCCTCTGGAGCTATAAGAAGTCTTGGGAGAGTTGACAGCGGCAGCTCCACTCTTGATACTAATTCAATAGAACGCGAAAGAGGTATCACTATTTTCTCGTCTCAGGCCGAGTTTACAGCAGGGGATACAAGATTTACCCTGCTTGATACACCCGGACACGTTGATTTCTCTTCCGAGACGGAACGTACTATGCAAGTGATCGATTATGCTGTTCTTGTAATAAGCGGTACAGACGGTGTACAAAGCCATACTACCACGCTGTGGAAGCTTCTTTGCAAATACAATATCCCTGTTTTTATTTTTGTTAATAAAATGGACCTTATCGGTGCTGACAAAAAGTTTCTTACCGAAAGGCTTCGCAAGGAGCTTTCTGACAGATGTGTGGATTTTACAGCAGCCAATGACAAAATTGCTGAGGACTGCGCTTCATGCTCTGAGGAGCTTATGGAGCGGTATCTTGAAAATGGTACTCTTGAAAGAGATACTATAGCTTCCTATATTGCTCAGCGGCAGATCTTTCCGTGTTTCTTTGGTTCAGCACTGAAAATGCATGGAGTAGAGGAATTTACCGCGCTCCTTGATAAATATACTGTAAATAAAAGCTACTGCGACAGCTTTGGCGCAAAGGTCTATAAGATCTCATATGACACAAAAGGAAGCCGTCTGACTCATCTTAAAGTTACAGGTGGAATTCTCAAAATGCGTGATGATCTAAGCTATAAGGATCAGGATGGAAATGATGTTAGTGCAAAGGTGAGTTCTGTCAGGTTCTACACCGGAGAAAAGTTCCGCACAGCTGATCTGGTCAACGCCGGCGAGGTTTGCGCCGTCACAGGACTTACAGGTACCTATGCCGGGCAGGGGCTTGGAGAGGAAAAGGATTCCGATGAAGCAGCTTTGGAACCTGTAATGACATACCGCGTTTCCCTTCCGGAGGAAAAGAATGTTCATGAGGCGCTTAAGGAGCTGCGTATGCTTGAGGATCAGGATCCTCAGCTTCACATACTCTGGAATGAGCAGAACCGAGAGATCCATATCCAGCTGATGGGAGTAGTACAGACTGAGGTGCTTACTAAGCTTGTTTACGATAAATTTGGTTTTGACATCGCATTTCTTGACGGTGCAGTTACCTACAGGGAGACTATACGAACTTCTGTTGAAGGCGTAGGACACTATGAGCCGCTCCGCCATTATGCCGAGGCTCATATTCTTATGGAGCCCCTACCACGGGGAAGCGGTATAGTCATTGATACAGTCTGTCCCGAGGACGAGCTGGACAGGAACTGGCAGAGGCTTATCCTTACGCATATAAAGGAAAAAACTCATATCGGTGTACTTACAGGCTCTCCTGTTACTGATATTAAATTTACACTGGTGAAAGGCAAAGCTCACCTCAAGCATACTGAAGGTGGAGATTTCAGACAGGCTACCTATCGTGCCATCAGACAGGGATTAAGACTTGCGGAGGCGGTTTTGCTTGAGCCATATTATGACTATGAGATCGAAGTGCCCACAGAAAACGTTGGAAGAGCAATTTCCGACCTTCAGCGTATGTGCGCTGAATTTGATACTCCTGACAATACTGGGGAGAACTCTGTTATAAGAGGAAGTGCACCTGTATCCGAGATGAACAGCTACCAGGCGGAGATAATCGCCTATTCTCATGGAAAAGGCAAGCTTTCTCTTTCTATGGGAGGCTATAAAGAATGTCACAACTCAGATGATGTAATAAGCGCTTTCGGATATTCTGCCGATAATGATACGGAAAACAGCGCTGATTCTGTATTCTGCTCACATGGTGCAGGGTATCTTGTAAAGTGGGATGAGGTATATGATCATATGCACCTTCCGCTTTATCTCAGTGAAAACGATGAGACTGATGAAGCTCCCGAAGAGAGAAGAAACAAAGCCCGGAAATTCCTTGAAAAGGCTGTCAGTGATGAAGAGCTTATGGAGATATTTGAAAGGACCTATGGTAAGATCAACCGTGACCGCCATAAAGCCTTCAAGAAAACAAAAGCTGTCTCCATAGATGATAAGAAAGTACGCCTGCCTAAATACGAAGGACCCGACTATCTTCTTGTAGATGGCTACAACATTATTTTCGCCTGGGAGGATCTGAAAAAAATAGCAGAGGATAACCTTGATGCCGCAAGAGGAGAACTCATCAACCGTATGTGTAATTATCAGGGATATGCGGGCTGTGAGCTGATACTTGTTTTTGATGCGTATCGCGTAAAGGGCAAACACCGTGAAGTCGAAAAATACTGCAACATCAATATTGTATACACCAAGGAATCGGAGACGGCAGACTCCTATATCGAGAGAGTTACACATGAGCTCTCAAAGAAGCATAAAGTGAGGGTAGCTACCTCTGACGGTCTTGAACAGATGATAATTCTCGGAAACGGCGCTATGAGGATCTCTGCCGCAGAATTCAGAAAGAGGTACGAAGCTGCCGAGCGTTCTATAAAAGAGTTCATTGAATCAATGTGAAATAAAAGCAGATCTTAAAAAGGTCTGCTTTTGTTGGTTATATATAATGATATATTTGAATAAAACAAAAAAATAATTATAATTTCTGAAAAAATAGTGGAAATTCATTCTCTAATATGTTATAATAAGATTTGATTGGGATTTTTTTAAGGAACGTCGAAAATGCTTCTTATTTCCGATCACATTTCAGTATATTTTTTCTGCAATGCAGATTTATTTTGAGGAGGCTTGTACATGAAAAAAGTGCAACTGACAGAAACCGTATTGCGTGACGCCAATCAGTCACTGATGGCTACGCGTCTGCCATATTCCGATTATGAGGGTATACTCTCAGATATGGACAAGGCAGGCTACTATTCTATCGAGTGCTGGGGCGGAGCAACATTTGACTCCTGTCTTCGTTATCTCGGTGAGGATCCCTGGGAGAGACTCCGCAATCTTAGGAAAAATCTTCCTAACAGCAGACTTCAGATGCTTCTCAGAGGTCAGAACCTTCTGGGATATAAGCACTATCACGACGATGTTGTTGAGAAGTTTATCGAACTTTCTATCAAAAATGGTATCGATGTTATCCGTATCTTCGATGCTCTCAACGATTTCAGAAATATCGAGACTGCTCTCAATGCAACAAAGAAGTACGCAACAGAGAAGACCATCGCTTCAGGATGTATCTCATATACACAGAGCCCTGTACACACAGTAGACAAGTATATCGAAATGTGTAAGGAGCTCCAGAAGATGGGCTTTGACACTATCTGCCTCAAGGATATGGCTGGTACTATGTCTCCCTACGAGGCTGAGCACCTTATCAAGGGCATCAAGGACGCTATCGGCGATATGACCCTTATTCTCCATACCCACTGCACGACAGGCATGGCTTACATGACACTCACAAAGGCTATTGAGTCAGGTATCGACGTTATCGACTGCGCAACATCATGCTTCTCAGGCGGTACATCACAGCCTGCAACAGAGAGTATGTTCTACGCTCTCAGTCAGTATGGTATCGAAACAGGTCTTAACGAGGACATCATCAATAAGGTAAACGACTACTTCAAGCCTATCAAGCAGAAGTACATCGACAATGGTCAGCTCAATCCCAAGAGCCTTGGTACAGACGCTCAGGCTCTGGTTTACAAGGTTCCCGGTGGTATGCTTTCAAATATGATCGCTAACCTTACAGATATGCACGCAATGGATAAGTTTGACGAGGCTCTCGCAGAGATCCCGAAGGTAAGAGCTGATATGGGCTATCCTCCGCTGGTTACACCTCTTTCTCAGATGGTAGGAAATCAGGCTGTTACAAACGTGCTCGTTGGTGAAAGATACAAGAATATCTCCAAGGAGATCAAGAACTACATAAAGGGCGAGTACGGTAATCCTCCCGCACCTATCGCACAGGATCTCGTAGATAAGGTTCTTGGCGATGGCGAGGCTGTTGACTGCCGTATCGAAGACCAGAAGAGAACAGGTGAGGAGTTCACAGCTGCAAGAGAAGCTCTCGGAGACCTCTGCCGCAGCGAGGAGGATGTAATGAGCTACATCTGCTATCCCGACCAGACTCTCAATTTCCTCAAGGACCGCAAGGCTAAGGAAGAAAACGAAGCTGTTTACACTATTGAGGAAATGTAAGGAGGCAGAGTTATGTTTGATTCAAACTTTTTTACTGCTGCTGCCGAAAACGTAAAGGAAATGTCTATCGGTGACGCAGCGATCACTGCTGTGTTCGGTTACTGCGTTGTTTTCTGCGGACTTATTTTTCTGATGATCGTTCTCTACTGCACAGGTGCTTACTTCAAGTCAAAGAACGAAAAGGAAAGCGCCGTTGCAGAAGCTGCAAAGAAGATCGCTCCCGAGGCTGCTCCCGAAGCTGAAAAGGAGCTTCCTCTTGCTCCCGGCTCAGCAGGTCATGTTAAGCTCTTTGACGTTCCTGATAAGGAAGCTGCTATGATAATGGCTATCGTTGCCGACAAAATGCAGAAGCCGCTCAATGAGCTGCACTTTATTTCCATTAAGGAGGTCAAATAATCATGAAGTATAAAGTAACTCTTAACGGCAAAACCTATGAAGTTGAGGTAGAGCAGGGTAAAGCTGTTCTGCTTGATGAATATGAGGCACTTGCGCCAGCTCCTGCAGCCGCCGCTGCTCCTGTTGCAACTGCACCTGCTGCCGCAGCAGCTCCCGCTCCTGCAACTGCAGCACCTGTTGACCTTGCAGCAGGCGAGACTGTAACAGCTCCTATGCCCGGAAACATCATCAGAGTTGACGTTGCAAAGGGCGACGCTGTAAAGGCAGGTCAGATCCTCGTTATTCTCGAGGCTATGAAGATGGAAAATGAGATAGTAGCTCCTAAGGACGGTACAGTTGCTCAGGTAGTTACAAGCAAGGGTTCTGTTGTAGATACAGGCGCTCCTCTGGTTGTTATCGCATAAGGAGGACTTGAAATGGATATACTTGAAACCCTGAAGACCCTTTGGGAAAGCTCCGGTTTCCACAGCTTTCTCATTGACGGAGGCTGGAAAAATCTTATAATGATCCTTATTTCCTGCGTCCTCCTTTATCTTGGTATCAAAAAGAAGTTTGAACCCCTTCTTCTTGTTGGTATCGCATTCGGCTGTCTCCTTGTAAACCTTTCCTACTTCACAGCAGGAGACACATCCGACGCGCTTTACCACATGAATCTCTGGGATAACTTCCTTGATCCTACTCACGAAGACTATCACAGCTACGGAGCGATCATGGCTCACGGCGGACTTCTTGATATCCTCTACATAGGTGTCAAGGCGGGTATCTACCCTTCACTCATATTCATGGGCGTTGGTGCTATGACAGACTTCGGTCCCCTTATTTCCAATCCCAAGAGCCTTCTCCTTGGAGCTGCTGCTCAGATGGGCGTATTCCTCGCATTCTTCGGCGCTGTATGCCTCGGATTCAGTGGAAATCAGGCTGCATCTATCGGAATCATTGGTGGCGCTGATGGCCCTACAGCTATCTTCCTTACAACAAAGCTGGCACCTGAGCTCCTCGGACCTATAGCTATTGCAGCTTACTCCTATATGGCTCTTATCCCCATGATACAGCCTCCGCTCATGAGACTTCTCACCACCAAGAAGGAAAGAGAAGTAAAGATGGAGCAGACTCGTGTCGTAACCAAGACAGAGAAGATCATCTTCCCCATAATCGTTGCTATGTTCGTAATCCTTCTTCTCCCTTCAACAGCTCCTCTTGTAGGCTGCCTCATGCTCGGTAACCTCTGGAGAGAGTGTGGAGTTACAGAGAGACTATCAGACACAGTTCAGAATGCTCTTATGAACATCGTAACTGTATTCCTTGGAATTTCCGTTGGCGCAACTACAGCTGCTGACAGATTCCTCTCGCTTGAGACCATCAAGATCATCGTTCTTGGCCTTACAGCATTTGCTTTCTCAACTATCGGCGGACTTCTCGTCGGAAAGATCATGTATAAGCTTTCAGGCGGTAAGATCAATCCTCTTATCGGTTCCGCAGGTGTTTCAGCCGTTCCTATGGCTGCCCGTGTATCTCAGATGGAAGGTCAGAAGGCTAATCCCTCAAACTTCCTGCTCATGCACGCTATGGGACCGAACGTAGCAGGTGTTATCGGTTCTGCTATCGCAGCAGGATTCCTCCTGGCTGTATTCAAGTGATATAAATTGAACACATTGCATATAAAGTCACGGCATTCAGGTGCCGTGACTTTTTTGTTGACAGCCGATCATAAATCCATTATAATTATGTCATAACGGAGGTGTGATATGAGTTATTTTACATTTGATAATAAAAAGATATATTATGAGGAGAATGGCAGCGGAACACCACTGTTATTCCTTCATGGCAACACAGCTTCTTCTAAAATGTTCACAGATTTCAGCAAACGATACACGGACAGTTACAAAGTTATACTCATAGACTTCCTCGGACACGGAAGATCGGAAAGGTTATCGGAATTTCCTGCCGATTTATGGTTTTATGAGGCTCAGCAGGCAATTGCATTCCTCAGGCATAAACATTATGACAAGGTTAACATTATAGGTTGCAGCGGGGGGAGCAATTGTTGCTCTGAATGTAGCACTTGAGGCGTCCGAATGTGTGGACAAAGTCATTGCTGACAGTTTTGAGGGCGAGAAAGCTGATGAAGCCTTTGTAAAAAATCTGCTTTCCGACCGCAGTTCTTCGCTGGAAGATACAAACGCAAGGGTATTTTACTCCTATATGCACGGTGATGACTGGGAGCAGATCGTACATAATGACACATCGGCTATAATCAGACACTCAAAAGAAGTTGTGAATTTCTTCCACAAACCTATCAGTGATCTTAAAGCTAAGGTGCTGCTCACAGGAAGTAAAGGCGATAAGTTTATGTACAGTGTTGCACATGATTACTACGAAAAAGTATACGGTAATATGCTTGAAAAGCTGACCAATGGCAGTATGCACCTGTTTGAAAGTGGCGACCACCCTGCCATGATGACAAATCAGGTCGAATTCTATAAGCTCAGCATGGATTTCTTAGCGTAGAACAAGGCAATTTCAATATATATACAGCCGTCACAAAAAGTTTTCATGTTTAAGATGAAAAATATTGAGGAAATACTTGCAAAATATCATGAAATAGTGTAAAATAGTAATGTACGTTGTTAATAATATAACAACAGCGATCAATGTATCTTATTACGAAAGGATGTCATACCCATGGCAGGATTAAACAAGGTTACTGTAGAAGACATTAACGTTAAGGGCAGAAAGGTACTCGTAAGAGTAGATTTCAACGTTCCCATGAAGGACGGCGTTATCACAAACGATAACAGAATCCAGGCTGCTCTTCCCACTATCAATAAGCTCGTTGAGAACGGTGCAAAGGTTGTTCTTTGCTCACATCTCGGCAAGCCCAAGAATGGTCCCGAGGCTATGTTCTCACTGGCTCCCGCAGCAGCAAGACTTGCTGAGCTGGTAAACACAAAGGTTACATTCGCAGCTGATGATACAGTTGTCGGCGACAACGCTAAGAAGGCTGTTGCTGCTATGAAGGACGGCGAGATCGTTGTTCTTGAGAATACACGTTTCCGCGGCAACGAGGAGACAAAGAACGGTGAGGAGTTCTCTAAGGAGCTCGCTGACCTCGTTGACGGTGAAGTATTCGTTATGGACGCTTTCGGTTCTGCACACAGAGCTCATGCTTCAACAGCAGGAGTTACAAAGTTCGTTAAGGAAACAGCTGTTGGCTACCTCATGCAGAAGGAGATCCAGTATCTCGGTAATGCAGTAGAGGTTCCTGAGAGACCCTTCGTTGCTATCCTTGGCGGTGCTAAGGTAGCTGATAAGCTCAATGTTATCTCCAACCTTCTTGAGAAGTGTGACACACTCATCATCGGCGGCGGTATGGCTTATACTTTCATCAAGGCACAGGGCGGTTCAATCGGTATGTCACTTGTTGACGAAGAGAAGCTTGATTACTGTAAGGAGATGCTCGCTAAGGCTGAGAAGCTCGGCAAGAAGATCCTCCTTCCTGTTGACACAGCTATCGCAGCTTCATTCCCTGATCCTATCGATGCAGAGATCAGCGTAGAGTATGTTGACGCTGACAAGATCCCTGCTGACAAGATGGGTCTTGATATCGGTCCTAAGACAGCTGCTATCTTCGCTGAAGCTGCTAAGACAGCAAAGACTGTTGTTTGGAACGGACCTATGGGCGTTTTCGAGAACCCCACACTCAAGAAGGGTACAGTAGCAGTTTGTGAGGCTCTTGCTGAAGCAGATGCTACAACTATCATTGGCGGCGGCGACTCTGCTACAGCTGCTATCCAGCTCGGTTTCGCTGACAAGATGAGCCACATCTCAACAGGCGGCGGTGCTTCTCTCGAATACCTCGAGGGCAAGGTTCTCCCCGGTGTTGCAGCTATCGCTGAAAAGTAATTATATAATCAATAGGGCGGATAGAAATATTCGCCCTTGTTGTGGTAAATGAGGTGTTATTATGAAACTCATTACAAGAGCTCAGGAGGATAAGACAACTCTTATTCTTCTTTCAGTCGTTTGCTTTCTTCTCGGAGTTGTTCTTGGCTTTGCTCTTTCTCCTATAAAGAAGGGCATCGCTATCGGAAACAACAGCGGAAACAATTTTGGCGACAAGGACGCCGATATGTTTCCTTATGATGATGACGACGACGAAATAAAATTCTGATAAAGGAGTTAATATCATGAACAAGTCATTAAGAAAGGCAATTATTGCCGGAAACTGGAAAATGAACAAGACTCGTCCTGAAGCTAAGGAGCTTCTCGAGGCTATCAAGCCTCTCGTAGCTAACGCTGAGGGCAAGATCGAGGTTATCGCTTGTGTTCCTTTCACAAACCTTGAGACAGCTATCAACACAACAGCTGGCAGCAACGTTAAGATCGGTGCTGAGAACGTTCACTTTGAGAAGAGCGGCGCTTTCACAGGAGAGATCTCCGCTGATATGCTCACAGAGCTGGGCGTTGAGTATGTAGTAATCGGTCACAGCGAAAGAAGACAGTACTTCGGTGAAACAGATGAAACAGTAAACAAGAGAACTCTTGCTGCTCTGGCTGCAGGTCTCAAGCCTATCGTTTGCGTTGGCGAGCTCAAGTGGGAGCGTCAGTGCAACATCACTGAGGAAGTTATCGCTCGTCAGATCAAGCTTGATCTCTGGGACGTAACTGCTGAGCAGGTAAAGAACGTAGTTATCGCTTACGAGCCTGTATGGGCTATCGGTACAGGTCTTACTGCTACACCTGATCAGGCACAGGAAGTATGTGCATTTATCCGTGCACAGCTTGCTAAGAAGTATGATCAGGCAACTGCTGACGCTGTAACTATCCAGTACGGCGGATCAATGAATGCAGGCAATGCTGCAGAGCTTCTTGCACAGCCTGACATCGACGGTGGTCTCATCGGCGGTGCTTCACTGAAGGCTGCTGACTTCAACACAATCGTTCAGGCAGCTGTAGAAGGCTGATAAATCTGATATATCTTATTCTCCCGACTGCTTTATACAGTCGGGAGAATAAATATATCGATTGATCGATTTTTTATTTTGTATTTATCTAAACAGTGATCTGTTTTTGATGAATTACATTCTTTGTGCTTTACAAAACTTTTGATAAAACTAAAATGTATATTTTTCGACAATTTTGCTCTTTCTAAATTATTCAGTAACTTTATGAGCGGTACAAAACTTATTTCAGATAATTTTGATTGTTTTGATGTACTGCAATATATTATATTTGACATTTTTACGAAAATATCATCTAAGCACAGTAATGTGGGCTATCTGCTTAATGACTGTGCGTCCGGACCGGTTTTATTCTGGTCATGAGCACCATAACTAACTAACGGCAGAAATCGTGTTTCCCGAAAGGGGAGTACGTTTATTGCGTGACCGGCATTTGTCGGCACATATAGATATTTAAACTTATCTTTAAAGGAGAATTTTTATGTCAAAGAAACCCGTAGCACTTATTATCATGGACGGCTTCGGCTATAACCCCGATACATACGGCAATGCTATTGCCGCAGCAAAGAAGCCTAATCTTGACAAATATATGGCTGAGTGCCCTAACACTATTATCGGCGCAAGCGGTCTTGATGTCGGACTTCCCGACGGACAGATGGGCAATTCCGAAGTAGGCCACACCAATATCGGCGCAGGTCGTATCGTTTACCAGATGCTCGTTAAGATCTCCAAGGACATCAAGGACGGCACTTTCTTCAACAACAATGCTATCCTCAACACTATGAACAACTGCAAGGAAAAGAACAGCGCTCTCCATCTCATGGGACTTCTTTCTCCCGGCGGCGTACACAGCCACATGGAGCATATGTACGGTATCGTAGAGATGGCTAAGAAGAATGGTCTCGACAAGGTATATATCCACGCATTTCTCGACGGCAGAGACGTTCCTCCCTCATCCGCTGCTGAGTTCATGGAGGAGGCTGTTGCTGAGCTTAACAAGAGAGGTCTTGGCAAGATAGCTACTATCTCAGGACGTTTCTATGCAATGGACAGAGATAACGCCTGGGACAGAGTTGAGAAAGCTTATGCTGCACTGGTTTACGGTGAGGGCGTTAAGGAGTCGGATCCTGTACAAGCTATAAAGAATTCCTATGCTAACGAGATCACAGACGAGTTCATGCTTCCTACTGTAATCGAAGGCGGAGCACAGATCAAGGCTGATGACAGCGTTATCTTCTTCAACTTCCGTCCTGACCGCGCAAGACAGATCACACGTTCATTCGTTGATCCTGATTTCACAGGATTTGAGAGAAGAAACGGCTTCTTCCCTGTGAATTTCGTATGCATGGCTCAGTATGACGCAACAATGCCTAATGTTTCCGTTGCATATCCTCCTGAGCAGCTCACAATGACTATGGGAGAGTATCTCTCAAAGCTCGGTAAGACACAGCTCCGTATTGCTGAAACTCAGAAGTATGCTCACGTTACATTCTTCTTCAACGGCGGTGAGGAGAAGCAGTTTGAGGGTGAGGATCGTATCCTTATCAAGTCACCTGATGTTCCTACATTTGACCTCAAGCCGGAGATGAGCGCTTATGAGGTTTGCGATGCTGTTTGCGAAGCTATCGACTCCGACAAGTATGACGTTATCATTCTTAACTATGCTAACTGCGACATGGTCGGTCATACAGGCATTTTCGATGCTGCTGTAAAGGCTGTTGAAGCTACTGATACCTGTGTAGGCAGAATGGTTGAGAAGATACTGGCTAAGGGCGGTGCTGCTCTTATCACTGCAGATCACGGTAACGCCGATAAGATGATGGAGCCTGACGGAAGTCCTTTCACTGCACACACTACCAATCCCGTTCCGCTTATTGCTGTTGGCGTTGAGGGTCAGCTTATCGAAGGCGGTGTACTTGCTGATCTTGCACCTACAATGCTTGATATTATGGGAGTTCCTCAGCCTGCTGAAATGACAGGTAAGAGCCTGCTCAAGAAGTAATTAAAACTATAAAAAGCCACACAGCTTAGTCTGTTGTGGCTTTTTTGTTGCGCAGAGTAAATTATGGTTGCAAATACTAACAACTTATGATATAATATTATCAAGTATGTGTTAGGAGCTGTTTTATGGTAAAGAAAGTATTTGCATTCGCTTTATTAATATCAGGACTTATATTTTCAAGCGGCTGCTCTGAAGAAAAAGCTGTTTCGGAAGCTGATATGTCATCAAAGTCAAGAGATGTGTTTGCTATGGATACCTTTATGAACATTAAGGCGTATGGCGGTAATGCAGATATTGCATTGAGTGAAGCTGAAAAGCGTATTCTTCAGCTTGAAGATGAGCTTTCCGTTACAAGTGAGACCAGCGATGTATGGGCTGTTGATCACAGCAGCGGAACGGCTGTTGATGTAAGTGATGATACGGCGCTTATAGTAAATAAAGCCATTGAGATGGGCAAGAAAACAAATGGCGCATTGGATATAACTCTGTATCCGGTTCTAAAGGAATGGGGATTTACTACGGGAGAATATAAAGTTCCTGATGATAATACATTGAAAAGCCTTCTTAAAAATGTAGATTATAGTAAGGTTTCAATCAGCGGAAATAAAGTTACTCTGCCTAAAGAAACAGAAATAGATCTTGGCGCTCTTGCAAAGGGATATACCGGCGACGAGATAATGAAAACTATGGAAGAAAACGGTGTCAGCTCGGCTATCGTTAGTCTTGGAGGAAATGTTCAGGCACTTGGAAAAAAGCCTGACGGAAGCAACTGGAAGGTTGCTGTCCGTAACCCCTTTGCGCCGGATACGGATATGTGTATAATAGAAATAGATGATAAGGCTGTTATAACCTCCGGCAACTATGAGCGATATTTTACCACTGATGACGGAAATGTGTACTGGCATATTCTGGATCCTGATGATGGATATCCTGCTGATAATGGTCTGGTTTCAGTAACTGTCATAGGTGACTGCGGACTTGACTGCGATGCTCTCTCAACTGCACTTTTTGTTGAAGGATATGACGGCGCGGTTGAATTTCTGAGATCCGATCCATCTTTTGATCTTATTCTAGTGACCGATGACATGAAGATATTCTATTCAGGCGGCATTGCTGACAGCTTTACAAACATAAGCGGTATGGAAGCAGAGGTGATCGCACTTGACTAAAGGCGTAAAACTGCTCATTGGAGCGGTATTGCTAATTTTTGCCGCAGCTGTAGTTTTGGCTGTTATCGGCTTGAAGCCATCCGAAAGTACATGGGTAGAGATAGTTCAGAATAACAAAGTCATCTATAAGCTGGATCTTTCCGAAGAAAAAGACAGAACATTCAGGATAGATTATCCGGAAGGCGGCTGGAACGAGGTGCAGATCAAAGACGGACATATATGCATTGCTGATGCGGACTGTCCTGATCATACCTGCATCAAAACAGGAGAACTGCGCTCTGAAAATATCCCTATTGTGTGTTTGCCACATAAGCTGGTAATTCGATTTTCAGAAGAGGGGGCAGGGAAGTGATGAAGGCACATAAGCTGGCAAGACTGGCACTTCTGACTGCACTCGCACTTATTATATTCATAATCGAACTAAGGATTGATATTATCCCTATCCCCGGAGCAAAGCTTGGGCTCGCAAACATAATAACAGTTTATGCGGTATATAAGTACAGCACTAAAGAAACTGCAATGATCGTATTTGCGAGAGTTATTCTGGGAGCTGTTTTTGGCGGAAATATATCTGCTATAATGTACAGTATGACAGGTGCTGTCTTTTGTCTGACGGGTATGCTTTTAGTCAAACGGATCGTTCCGCTTAAGTTTATCTGGCTCAGCAGTATAATCGGCGCGATACTGCACAATACAGGACAGATAATCGTTGCAATTATCGTAATGCGCTCATTAGCAGTAATTTCCGTATATCCTTTTCTGATCATCACAGGCTGTATCGCAGGAGCTTTTACAGGCCTATGTGCACAGTTCCTGATCAGCAGGAAGCTTCCTGAAAAGGAAAATAAAACCTGAACAGCTCAACCTGATCTCTTGCCATTTCTGACCTTTTATGGTATAATATTCAAGAGGTGAATCAAATGAATCCAATGAATGCATTTAAGCTTAAATCCCTTCTTGAAAGATTTCTTGTAAATCACCCTAAGCTTTCTCCCTTTTTTAAAGCGGCAGTTGGCTCTATAGGCGAGGGAACGGTAATAGAGGTGAAGGTCATTTCTCCTGACAACAAGACTATAATCTCTAATATAAAGATAAATGAAGAGGACATGGCAATACTTGACGAGTTGAAAGAACTGAAATAAAAAAGCTGCCGCAGCTTTTTCTGCGGCAGTTTTAATATTCTATTCCTTTTCTTGCGGTTATACCGTTGTCAAAAGGATGTTTCACAGCATTCATTTCCGTGAGATAATCAGCACGTTTTTTAAGCTTGTCAGAGGGATTTCTGCCTGTCATAATGATTTCTCCCTTTGAGAGTTCATTATTTATAAAGTTATCTGCAAGCTCAGTATCAATGAGCTTTTTATTATATGCGTCGATGAATTCATCAAGGACTACAAGCTGAACTTCGCCTTTTATCAGAAGCTCTGATGCTTTTTTCAGCATATCGTTATGGCAGAGAGTTACCTCGCTTTTTTCAAGATCATTCATAGCAAAGGTAAACTTGTTGCACTCCTCGCAGCATATCACAATCACATTTTCAAGCCTCTGAAGGACTGATATTTCAGATGATGTACCGTTTTTCAGAAACTGAAAAAAAGCTGTCTTCATACCAGAACCTGCAGCACGTATAGTCAAGCCAATTGCAGCAGTGGTTTTTCCTTTGCCATTACCATAATAAATATGTAACATTTCATATCACCTCATAGGTGTATTATAACATATCGTGCGAGGATAATCAATACATTTTTTTTGCTTTTTTAATAAAAAGCTTATCATAATTTAAGGAGTGTTTTAATGAGTTCCATTATTTTCTTCGACATTGACGGAACTATCGTTACCGAAGATGAAAGAGCTATTATACCGGAGAGTACCCGTGAGGCTATCGCCGAAACAAGAAGAAAGGGAAATCTTACGTTTATCAATTCCGGCAGAACCGCCTTCAATATCAGCCCGAAGGTAAAGGAGCTAGGATTTGACGGGTATATCTGCGGCTGCGGTACATATATCGAATACGGTGGAAAGGTGCAGTTATGGCGTACAGTTCCGAAAGATGAGTGTATCCGCATAGCCAAACCGCTCAGAGAATGTAATGTAACGCCGGTATATGAGCATACAAACGGATACTTTTTTGATGATAAGGCGCCTATGACCGAAGGCCTCAGATACTTTATGGAAGTGTTTGTGGACAGCGGCATCGATGTCAGTGGAAGAGTTGAGGACAACAGCTTTGGATTTGATAAATTTGTTATATGGCAAAATGAAAACAGCGATATGGAGCGCTTCATAGCTGAGGTGAGCAAAAATTATTCTATTATTGACAGGGGAGGCGGATTTTATGAAAATGTTCCTCTCGGATACACTAAAGCTACAGGCATTGAAAAGATACTGAAGCTCCTTGATATTCCAATGGAAAGAGCATATGCAATCGGCGACAGTATGAATGACCTGCCTATGCTTGAAGCTGTTCCAAACAGTATCGCTATGGGAGGCGCGGAAAATATCTATCCGTATGTCTCATACATAACATCTCCTATCGAAGAAGATGGTATAGCAAATGCACTTAAACATTATGGTCTGATTTAATAATTTCTCCATTTAATAGGCGATTATTGCTTTTATTATCAAATATTGCGATTTTTTGTGCTGCTTTTTTGTAAGTTCTTCTCCTTGAAATGCTTATGGGCCTATGTTATAATATTATTGATGCCTATGGCAAATAAAATGAGAGGAAATGTCCGAATATTCGGACAGATAAGAGATCATGAATATTGCAGTTGCTCAGTCAGGCGGTCCGACCTGTGCTATTAACGCTTCTTTGGCAGGTGTTTTCAGCGCAGCTCAGAAATCAGAGGAAATTGAAAAGATCTATGGCGTAATTAATGGAATTGAAGGAATTATCAATGACGAAATGGTAGATCTCGCTGAAAAGATAAACAGCGATGTAAGCTATCAGCTCTTACTCAGAACTCCTTCAGCAGTTTTGGGGTCATGTCGTAAAAAGCTTCCCGATCACAAAGAAAGATCGGATGTATACGAGCGAATCACAGAAGTGCTTCACAGCCGCGATATCGGTATTTTCTTCTATATCGGCGGAAATGATTCGATGGATACAGTTGCGAAATATTCTGCATATCTTGCAGATAAGAATATAGACGATATTAAAATAATCGGTATACCAAAGACGATAGATAATGATCTGTGTGAGACAGATCATTCTCCTGGATTTGGTTCAGCTGCGAAGTATGTTGCGGCAACAGTGCAGGAGATCACCAGGGACAGCAATGTGTACAGTATCCCGTCGGTTACCATCATTGAAACTATGGGACGCCACGCCGGCTGGCTCGCAGCAGCAGCCTGCTGTATACGTGCAAACGGGGAAAGCGCTCCGCACCTGATATATCTTCCTGAGACTACATTCAGTATCGAACGTTTTCTTTCCGACGTAAAGGAACAGATGACAAAGCACAGAGCAGTTATTGTTGTAGTATCTGAAGGGGTTAAGACCGCCGAAGGAAAATTTGCGGCAGAAGAGTTCCAGTCAGGCCAGAAGGATGTATTCGGGCACGTTTATCTTGCCGGCATAGGTAAATTTCTGGAGAAGCTGGTTGCCGCCGAGATCGGCTGCAAGGTTCGCTCTATAGAACTAAATGTAATGCAGAGATGCAGCTCTCACATTGCTTCACTTGAGGATATACAGTCCTCAGAGGCAATTGGTATGGCAGCAGTTGATGCAGGACTTAATGGCAAATCAGGCTGTATGATGACATTTGTCCGCGAATCGGATATGCCTTACAGCTACAGGATCGATACAGTAGAAGCTTCAAAGGCTGCTAATTCTGAAAAATTCTTCCCCAAGGAATGGATAAATGAAGCAGGCAACAATGTTCTGCCGCCTGCTTATGATTATCTAATGCCCCTTATTCAGGGTGAGCTTCACGCTATAATGAAAAACGGAATGCCTTTGAATTTTGTAATATAAAAAAAGGAGGACTTAAAAGTCCTCCTTTTTTTACTTTTCAGCCTTTATCGGGAGAGTAGCAAGTTTTAACAGTGATCTCTGAATTGCAAGAGCATCATTGGAAGTGAGACCTTCCTGAGTAAGATCACAGTCGCCGTTGGTACGTCCCTGTTCTGTAAGGTGCTTGGTGTATGAACCCTTTATACCATACTTATCAGGATTAGCAAGTGACTGCATGATAAGAACTGCGTCCGCAAGCTCAACTACCTTGTCACAGTTTGTATCGCCGTAAAGAACCTTTGTCTTATCAGGCTCAGACTCTGTAGCTGTTGTATTCTTTTCACTTTCACCGGGCTTTGTACCGTCAGGCTCAACACCCCAGATAAGCTCGCCGTCAGCATAAAGTGTGATCTTGTCTGTTATAGCAGCTGCTTCGTTCTCATCAGCGAAGGAAACGAGATCAGCATAACTATAGTCGTTTGTAGAATCCCAGTGAGGATATACACACTTCTCTTCGTCCATCTTTGTAGTAAGAGCGAACTGGAATACACGGCTTCCGTAGAAGTCACAGTTCTTCCACTGAATATCTACATAGTAGTTGCCCTTATCGTCATACTTGAAGGGGCCTGTGAACTTAGCCTCATTCTTGCCGTTTGAGTAGCTCTTTTCCTGGTCATAGTCGATTCTGGGAACGATATAATCTACATCATAGCCTGCCTCTGTGAGCTCAGAAACATTGAAGTAATATCTTGCCCTCAGATCACTTTCAAATCTCGGAGGATCGATAGTTCTGTTGTAGATTACGACCTTAAGCTGAACGCTGCTGTCCTGCTCCTGGTTCTTTCCGCCTGCAGCATAGATGCCGACAGGAAGGGGGTTGCCGTCTTCATCTACCTGATTGTAGCCGATAGCGTTTGCTGACATATCAAAATCAGGATTGATGTGATTTTCCTTTTCAAGCTCCTTGCCCTTTGCACCGTAGAAGTGGTACAGACCTGCAAGGTCGCCGCAGAAGCCTGCGTTATAGTCATCTGTAACCTCGTTATAGATGTAGTCCTTTGTGACATCGTTGTGGAAATCCTTAAGGTCAGGACCGCCTACAAGAGCTCCCCAGAGGGTGTGTACCTGTACTGTAGGATCTTCCATGCTCTGCTTGCCTGAGCAGTGTGATGAACGGTGGTGAGGCTGTGAAGCAAAGTTATTGCCGTAGCCTACCTCGTAAGCATAACCCATGGGGTTTTTACCAAGGATGTATTCCATTTGAGCCTTTGCCCAGGGGAGGAATGTTTCGTCGCCTGTGGTCTTAGCGTATACACAAGCGCAGAGACCTGCTGCTGTATTGTAACGAGCTGAACCATAGCCTGAAACAACTGCCCAGCCATAAGGTGACTTAGCAATGAAGTCGCTGCTTGTATCACTATCGGGGAGATCAGGGATCTGATCGCAGGTCATAGGAGTGTTCCAGAGGTAATCATCCATACCGAAGTACTTATGACCTCTTACAGGCTCATAGCCCCACTTTGAAGCATCAACTTCAGCGTTGCAGCCCGACCAGAACTCGAGGTTGTAACGGAAGATGTACCAGTCACGAGCTGTGTTTGTAACAGGAGCAAGCTTTGCAAAAACTCCGCCCCAAACTGTATCCCAGCAGTGTACCCAGATATTCTGCCAGCAGTTACCTGTATCAGTGATGATACGCTTCATGTAACCTGTGTACGGATGAGCGCCCCTTGTCGTTTGTAGTTGTCTCATCTACATCGATGATAGCTCTGATGTACTTATCATAAGCTGCGTCCTTCTGAGTCTCGTCCTCAGCAACTGCTGCATAATAGAGCCATACAGCTGCCCATGAGAGCTCATCATAGTCATAGCTTGAGTGGTAGAAGCCACCATCGTAGCCGAGAACCAGTGAACTGGGTGTTGAACCGGGCTGCCATGACTCCTCATGAGTAGCAACAGCAAGCTCATAAAGAGCTCTTGCGTACTTGAGGTTCTCAGCAGCATACTCAGGATCTGTATCTTTGAAGTTAAGGTAATTGATAGCCAGAGAAGCAGATGCACCTGCACACTGATCGGGAGCTGGCATTTCAGTAGTTGCGAAGTAAGCGGGTCTCTTAACGGCACAGCTTGATGAAGCAACAACAGTATCATCTACCTGGAGCTCAGGAGCACACCAGTAGTTATGGTCATTGTTACCTTCGCCGACCTGATAACAGTATGCGATAGCATTTCCGTCATCATCGAGGAAGGTAGCCTTCATGTAGTAATCATTAATCCAGCGCATTTCGTCCTCAACGTGCTTATCGAGGCCCATTTCCTTGTATGCGTCTCTGAATTCATAGTAACCCCAGCCTACTGTGGAAGCGGAGAAGCTTCCGGGGAGACCGAATTTAACATGGTCACCGGCATCGTGCCAGCCGCCCGTAAGATCAAGCTTTCCGTCGCCGTCGGGATCAAGGTATTTGCGGTTTGCCTCGATGAACTTTGAAGACATGTTAACGCCTTCATAGAGGCCCTTTGCGGCACTGAGACCGCCGTCACCGTCGCCCTCGCCCTTGGGCTGCTCGTCTTCTTTCTTTTCCTGTTCCTTACCGTTCTGAGAGCCGTCATTCTTAGCCTCGCCGTAAAGCTCGGGCATAGGATTCATAGGCTGGAGCGGTATCTCAGCGTCCTTTACATGACAATTTCCTCTCCATGAGTAGTAGCCGTCATCGGCAACCTCATCGCCGCACTTGTTTGCGTCATAGAAGCATAACGCAAGCTGAAGTGCCTCAGCAAAATTGTCGTAGTTGTTTGGTTTGCCTTCCGTGATAACAGCGGCATTTACATTTGTCACCATGCTACATGACAAAAGTGTTGCAGCTGCTGAAAGGCAGGCTAATGATCGTTTGAACATCTTCGCCTTTTTCATTAAGATCTTCCTTTCAGGTTGTAATTTTTATCTAATGGACGACTTTCGCCTTGAAGCTGTCCAATATAGCCGTATCACTTAAGCAGATTTTTCTTCTTGAGCCTGTCAAAAACGATATTATAACCGTCATTTCCATCCTTCAGCGAGCGGTTTACTCTGCTGATAGTAGCTGTACTTGCTCCTGTTTCAGTAACAATGCTGTTATATACTCTGTGCTCATCAAGAAGCTTTGCAACGTGAAGACGCTGAGCAAAAGCTTTAAGCTCAATGCTTGTGCAGAGGTCATCAAAAAACTTATAGCAATCGTCGACCGAGTCAAGGGTAAGTATTGCTTCAAAGAGCAGATCCATGCTTTCTGATTTGATTTTGTCGATCATAGTTATTCTCCAATCTGCCGTAAAGGCGTATGCAACAATTTCTTACTTTACATTTTAACACATTATTCCGTAAAAGTAAAGCCTTTTTTAAAAGAATAAGTTCACATTATAATGAACCATTATACATTACACCTTTGAGTATATGATATCACATTCTCAACAAAAAGTAAAGATTATTTCTTAAAGTTCGCAAAAAATGGAGATAATAACCAAAGCACCGCAAATATTCGTATATTGAATAGCAGGTTTTGACTTAAATCATATATTAAATGATTGTGCAAGATTGATAATTTAATAGATATCAGAAAATGATATACCTTCTTCGCCACATATGATCCTGAAAGGGGTTGAATTTTATTTGTTTTTATTGTATAATATAAAGAAACCGACATTATCGGTCATTAGGATGAATATGATACCATACAGAAACGCGGTGAATTTATGGAACAGACAATAAAGAGTGATAAGAATATTGAAGAGGCTAATATCCTCTATACTGTTGCGATGAGGGGACTTGTCGCATTCCCGAAAATGGTCATGCACTTTGATGTTTCCAGGAGCAAGTCTATGGCTGCCGTTGAGCGTTCTCTCAAAGAGGGCGGCAAACTGTTTCTTGTTACTCAGCATGAAGCATATATCGAAAACCCGAAAGCTTCCGATCTGTATAAGGTTGGAGTTGTCGCGGAGATAAAGCAGGTACTGAAGCTGCCTGATAATATTATGAAGGTCCTCGTAGAGGGCGTATACAAAGCAAATCTTGTTCGTTTAATAGATGACGGAGAGGTACTCAAGGCTGAAGTTAAGAGAACTCCCACTTACTCGAGAGCGAAGGTTGATGAGGTTGAGGAAGAAGCACTTATGCGTTCCGTTAAGGACGTATTTGAACGTTATGCTTCATTCTTTCCAAGAATGCCAAAGGAGCTTCTTACATCCATCATGACACAGGATTCGCCGATCAAGCTCTTTGAGACAGTGACCTTTAACTGTAACCTGAACTACAGAGATAAGCAGACTCTTCTTGAAGAGACAAATGTCATAAATAAGCTGTCAGTACTTTTTGCCTGCCTTACGTCTGAGGTGGAGATCCTTGAACTTGAAAACCTCATCAATGAGCAGACGAAGAACAGCATAGACAAGGGGCAGCGCGAGTTTTACCTTCGTGAGCAGCTCAGAGTTATACAGGAGCAGCTCGGTGAGGACGAGGGTGAAGAAGCTTTTGGCTATATCAACGACATTATGGAACTGAAGCTGGACGAAAAGAGCAAAGAAAAGCTGCTTAAAGAGGCTGACAAGCTCACAAAGCTGCCGCCCTCTTCACAGGAGGCCTTTGTTATAAAAAATTATCTCGATACAGTTCTTGATCTTCCCTGGGGTAAGTATACCAAGGCCAAGCTGTCGATGGAAAAGGCAGAAGCCGTTCTCGAAAAAGATCACTATGGTTTGAAGAAAGTCAAGGAGCGTATTCTTGAGTTCCTCGCTGTACATATGCTCAACCCCGAGATCAAGGGACAGATCATCTGTCTCGCAGGCCCTCCCGGTATCGGCAAGACCTCGATAGCAAAGTCAATTGCCAAGGCTATGGGCAGAAAATATGCCAGAGTATCTCTCGGAGGTGTTCGTGATGAAGCCGATATCAGAGGTCACAGAAAGACCTATGTCGGCGCAATGCCGGGACGTATCATCACAGCTATTTCCCAGGCAGGCTCCGCAAATCCGCTCATTCTTTTTGATGAGATCGATAAGCTTTGCAGCGATATAAAGGGCGATCCCTCATCCGCGATGCTGGAGGTACTGGACGCTGAACAGAACAACGCTTTTCGCGACCACTTCATAGAAGTGCCCTTCGACCTCAGCAAGGCTGTATTCATTACGACCGCCAATAACGTTGGAGCTATTCCTGCTCCTCTCCTTGACAGAATGGAGGTTATAGAGCTTCCCAGCTACACAGCTGAGGAGAAGTTCCACATTGCAAAGGAACACCTTATTCCAAAGCAGCTCAAGGAACACGGTCTCAAGGCTTCACAGCTCAAGATCAGTGATGATGCTATTGACGAGCTTATACAGTATTATACCAAGGAGGCGGGAGTTCGTTCACTCGAAAGAAGCATCGCTTCACTGTGCAGAAAGACTGCAAAACGCATAGCCGCCAATGAAGTAAAGCGTGTAACTATCAAGGCAAAGGATATCACAGGATATCTCGGCATACGCAAGTATCTGGGCGATCTTTCTTCTAAGGAGGATCAGGTCGGAGTAGTAAATGGCCTCGCATGGACGTCTGTAGGCGGAGTTCTCATGCCCATAGAAGTTATAACTATGAAGGGAACAGGCAAGATAGAGCTTACAGGTTCACTGGGCGAAGTAATGAAAGAAAGCTCAAAGATCGCTGTCAGCTACGTCCGCAGTATCGCTGATAAATATGGAATTGATCCTGACTTCTATAAGACTGAGGATCTTCACATACACGCTCCTGAGGGCGCTGTTCCCAAGGACGGTCCTTCCGCAGGTGTTACTATGACAACAGCCCTGGTTTCGGCACTGTCGGGACTTAAGGTCAGATCAGATGTAGCTATGACCGGTGAAGTTACCCTTCACGGAAAGGTGCTTCCTATAGGCGGACTTCGTGAAAAGACCATGGCTGCATACAAGTCGGGGATCAAGACCGTGATTATACCTGTAGCAAACAAGCCTGATCTTGAGGAAGTTGATGAAGCTGTAAAGAACGCTATAACCTTTGTATTTGCAGAGGATCTCACTGACGTTCTGGACACTGCCCTTATAAAATAATCATCGTAAGGAGGTAACGCCGTGAAACTTAATTACAACAAAGCGGAGTTTACCGCCGCATATGGCAAATTTTCGCAGATCCCTGCTCCGGAAAGGATAGAGATAGCCTTTGCAGGGCACTCAAATGTGGGGAAATCTACGCTCATAAATAAGCTGTTTAACCGCAAAAATCTCGCCAGAGTAAGCTCTGTTCCCGGAAAGACAGCCACTATCAATTTTTACGGACTTGAAAATATTTACTTTGTGGATCTTCCAGGGTATGGATACGCCAAGGTCTCAAAGTCTGAAAAAGAGCGCTGGTCGGGACTTATCGAGGGCTATCTCAGCTCAGACAGAGATATACGTCTTGTATTCATGCTTGTGGATATGCGTCATGCTCCCACAAAGGATGATGTACAGATGATAAATTATCTCATAGATACGGAAATGCCCTTTGTTCTTGTTCTTACAAAGGCTGATAAGCTTAACAAGACCGAACGTGCAAAAAGGCTTGAGGCATTCAAAAATGAGATACCCTGTTTTGAGGATATACACACTATCCCGTTTTCTTCCCAGACATTCGAGGGAGTTGAAGAACTCAGACAGATCGTTGAGGATATCGCAGACGACAATGACGTCGCTGACGAATAAATTATACCCGAAAGGATGTTAAAAATGTTTGTATCCGAAAATCTCAATGTCACACCCGAGGGGCATCTTACCATCGGCGGCGCGGACACCGTTGAGCTTGTAAAAGAATACGGTACGCCGCTTTATGTCATGGATGAGCAGATGATACGCAGCAGTCTCCGCCGTTTCCACGACAGTATGAACAAGTATTATAACGGTCAGGGTGAGGTACATTACGCAAGCAAGGCATTTTCCTGCATGGAAATGTGCAGGATAGTTGCAAGTGAAGGCGATGGACTGGACGCCGTTTCCATCGGAGAGCTCTACACCGCTCTGAAAGTGGGTTTCCCCATGGAAAAAGTAGGCTTCCACGGTAATAACAAGACCGATGAGGAGCTTCGCTTCGCTGTAGAAAACAAGGTAGGACATATTATTGTCGACAATACAAGCGAGCTTCACAGACTTGAAAAAATAGCCGAGGATCTCAGTGTTCGTCCGAACATAATGTTCAGGATAAAGCCCGGAATTGATGCACATACTCACGATTTCGTAAAGACAGGTCAGATTGACAGTAAATTCGGCTTCGCGCTGGAAACAGGGGAGGCTTTTGATGCTGTCAAGGAAGCTGTTAACTGCAAGAATGTAAATCTTTATGGACTTCACTGCCATATCGGATCACAGATATTCGATATAGCTCCTTTTGAAGAGGCTGCAAAGGTTATGCTGACCTTCATTGCCAAAATAAAGAACGAACTCGGTTATGATATTGAAGGACTTAATCTCGGCGGCGGTTTTGGCATAATGTATACCGACAAGGACGATCCGTCACCCTTCGAAACATACCTCGAGAGAGTATCTCAGGTAGTAAAGAGCGAGTGCGAAAGCCTCGGCGTTAAGCTTCCCAAGATGTTTATTGAGCCGGGACGCTCTATCGCCGCTCCAGCTGGTATTACACTCTACACGGTAGGCGCGCGCAAGGAGATCCCCGATATAAGGACTTATATTTCTGTTGACGGAGGCATGGCCGACAGCCCGAGATATATCCTCTATGGCTCGGAATATACAGCAATAGTTGCAAATAAGGCAGATCAGGAAAAGACAGAGAAGGTGACTATAGCAGGAAAATGCTGCGAAAGCGGAGATCTTATCGGCGAGAATATGCCCCTCCAGCACGCTGAATCCGGCGATATTATTGCCGTTTGTGCAACAGGCGCTTATAATTACTCCATGTCTTCAAACTATAACAGACTCCAGAAGCCTGCGGTAGTATTTGTAAACGAAGGTAAATCGCGTATCGCAGTCAAGAGAGAGACTCTTGATGACATTATCAGAAACGATATATAAAAACAGCGGGCAGAGAAAAACTCTGCCCGTTATATTATTTATATAGCCTGCCCTGCCATGTATCGAGTTCTGCAAGTCTTTTGTCAATGCCGCCGAGAACGGCGATCTTGTCTCTGGTCCAGTCGGGGGCTATCAGCTTACGCTTGTCTCCGTCACCTGTAATACGCTCGATCACTGTGCTCGGCGGAAGAAGCTCAAGCTGCTTCACAACGATATTGATATATTCGTCTCGCCCAATAAGAGAAAATCTACCTTCGTTATACCATTTTTCAAGCTCTGTGCCTACTATAACATGGAGCATTTGTATTTTTACGGCTTCAGGAGAAAGTCTCGCCAGTTCCTTAGCTGTTTCCAGCATCATCTCTTCATTTTCAAACGGAAGTCCGTTTATGATATGCAGGCAGGTACGGATCCCGGCACTTTTCAGCTTGTAGAAGCCCTCAAGAAACTCCTCATGGGTACAGCATCTGTTAATGTGTTTAATCGTTGAGTTGTGGCAGGATTGCATCCCAAGCTCAACCGTCAGGACTGTGTGTCGATTAATCTCTTTGAGAAGCTCAAAAACATCGTCAGAAAGACAGTCTCCGCGTGTACCGATTGAAATTCCACATACATTAGGAAAGGAAAGAGCAGTCTCAAAGTGTTCGCTGAGCGTGTCAACAGGAGCATAAGTGTTGGTATTCGCCTGAAAATAGGCTATAAACCGAGCGCCTTCACCGTATTTGTGTGTTATTCGTTTATGCTCAAGCTCAAGCTGACCTGTAATATCAGCAGCTGAATGAGTGAAGTATCCACTGCCGCCGTCACAAAAGATACAGCCTCCGGTGCCTTTTGTACCATCTATATTCGGGCAAGTAAATCCGCAGTCTATGACGGCTTTATAAATTTTTCCTCCGAATTTTGTTCTGTTATAGTAATTAAGCGTGTGATAGCGCTTATTATCGCATGAAAACGGGAAAGGACTTCTGCTCATATTACCACTCCTTGTGAAAATATGTTATCATATCAGCTGAATTTTGTCAATAATCAGTATATAAAAAATAATATCGCAATATATGGCTGAATTATCTATTGACATTTTGCACAATATGAGTTAAAATAATATTATATCATAATATGCTGGAGAGTATAAAGTGCATAAAAATATTATACTTATCGGTATGCCGGGAGTAGGAAAAAGCACAGTCGGAGTTATTCTTGCAAAACTGCTGGGCTACAGCTTTGTCGACACAGATCTCGTCATACAGAATATAGAGAAAAAGCTTCTTAAAGACGTCATATCCGAAAAAGGGATAGATGGCTTTATTGAGACAGAAAACAGGATACTCAGTAAGTTTTCTGCTGAAAAGTCCGTAATAGCAACAGGCGGAAGCGTTGTCTACGGAAAGGACGCGATGGCAAATCTGTCAAAAAACAGTATAGTCATTTACCTTAAGCTTGACTATAATAAGCTGAAATATCGCCTTGGCAACATAAAAAACAGGGGAGTTGTTATCCGCAAGGGTCAGTCTCTGAGTGCATTATATAAAGAGGGGGTACCGCTCTATGAAAAGTATGCCGATGTCATCATTGATGAGAATGGCTGCAACATAGAAAAGACCGTAAATAAAATCACGGCTGAACTGAAGAGTTCTTTGTAAGAATTAAACAATTGTAAGCCTCAAAAAAGCATATTTGCACAATTTTATCTTTTGTTTCAAATAGTTCTTTGACATTTAGGTAATTATGTGTTATAATGTACAGTAGGATTATTATTATTAATAATTATCAGAGTCCGGTGCCGTTTATGCAGCAAAACTGCTTTGGCTTGCGGATATCGGAAAGGAAACGAAATGTCTAAAATTATTGCTATTACCTCAGGAAAAGGCGGTACTGGAAAGTCCACCGTCTGTGCAGGTCTTGGTTACACTCTTGCAAAACAGGGTCATAGGACTCTCATAATTGAACTGGACTTCGGCCTCAGATGTCTCGATATCATTTTCGGAGTTGAGGATAATATCAAGTATGACCTGGGAGACGTTCTCAGCGGTAAAAAGACTGCACTGGAAGCTGTTGCTCAGATACCTATGGCTTCAAATCTGAATATCCTTTGTGCACCTAAGACTCTGACCGCAGTAAACGCCGAACAGATCGTTGAGATCTGCCGTTCGGTAAAGAAGTACTTTGAATACATCATCATCGATACAGGTGCGGGTATTAATTCTCACGTTTTTGATATTGTTGAGCAGGCAAACCTGATACTCGTAATATCTACCCCCGATCCAGTCTGCATCAGAGACGCGAGCCTCATGTCTGATGAATTCTATAACAGAGGCAACAAGAGCCAGCGTCTTATCATAAACAAGATAAGCAAGAAGATCATCGGAAGCGAACTTATCACTAACCTCGACGAAATCATTGATAAGGTCGGCGTCCAGCTCATCGGTGTTATCCCTGATGACTTCAAAATGACTGTTGCTACCGGAAAGGGAACTCCGATCCCTACAGACAGCGAGGCTCTCAGAGCATTTGATGCTATATCGAAGCGCCTTGGCGGAGAGTTCGTTCCGCTGACAGTTAAGACTGTTTAAAAGATAAATTTACCGCTTTGCGGGGAAAGGACATATATATGAAGATCGCAATTATTGCGCATGACGCTAAAAAGGAACTTATGGTCCAGTTCTGCAACGCTTACTGCGGAATCTTATCCAAGCATACACTTATCGCCACCAATACTACAGGTAAGCAGGTAAGCGAAGCAACAGGACTTCCGATAAAGAGATATCTCAGCGGACAGGGCGGAGCAGAACAGATCCTTGCACTTCTTTCGTGCAATGAGGTCGATGTCCTTCTGTTCTTCAGAGATCCTATCAATCCTAAGGCAGCAGATGTTCACGGTATGAACCTCCTGAGACTTTGTGACGTTCATAACGTTCCTGTTGCAACAAATATCGCTACTGCCGAAGCGCTGATACTCGCCCTTGAAAGAGGAGACCTTGATTGGCGTGAGGTCGGTAATCCGAGCATCTGATATTTAATTGTCCCTTCATCAAGGGACAATTTTCATGTTAAAACACACAAGGAAAGGCTTGAAATATATGGCAATGAATATCAAACGCCCCAACGGCACCGAAGATGTTCTTCCTAAGGATATCCATAAATGGTATACAATTGAGAAGATAGCGCGCGAAACTGCTGAGAGCTACGGCTTCGGCGAACTGCGTTTTCCAACTTTTGAGAATACAGACCTCTTTTTGCGTTCTGTCGGTGAAACCACAGATGTCGTTCAGAAAGAGATGTACACAGTTAAGGCAAAAGAGACTGAATTCACACTCCGTCCCGAGGGAACAGCAGGTGCTATTCGTGCAATGCTCCAGAACGGACTCCTCAACGAGGCTATGCCCCAGAGGATATTCTACATCATTTCATGCTTCCGTCATGAAAGACCCCAGGCCGGCAGACTTCGCGAATTTCACCAGTTCGGACTGGAAATGGCAGGAAGCTCCTCACCTGCGGCAGACGCTGAGGTAATAAGTCTTGCTAAGAATATTCTTGACAGGCTTGGACTGAAGAAGATAGAGCTCCACATTAACTCTATAGGATGCCCGGCCTGCCGTGCTAAGTATCATGAGGCACTGAGGGCTTATTTTGAACCACACAAGGACGAGCTCTGCGATACCTGCAAGGAGCGCCTCGTAAAGAATCCTATGAGACTACTCGACTGCAAGAGCCCTGAGGATCGCGAAATAGCCAAGGATGCTCCCGTTATTCTCGATTATCTCTGCGAGGAGTGCAGCGACCATTTTGCAAAGCTGAAAAAATACCTGGATAATGCTAAGATCTCCTATGTTGTCGATCCAAAGATCGTACGCGGACTTGATTACTACACCAAGACTGTTTTCGAGTTTATAACCACAGAGATAGGCGCACAGGGAACAGTCTGCGGCGGTGGACGCTATGACGGACTTATTGAACAGTTAGGCGGACAGCCTACTCCCGCTCTCGGCTTCGGTATGGGAATTGAGCGGCTCCTTCTTGTTATGGACAAGCAGGAATGTGATTATCTTGCTCCAAAGAAATGTGACATCTACTTTGCTACAATGGGCGATGCTGCTCTTGAAAAAGCTATGGAGCTGGTAAAGGATCTCCGTGAATTCGGTTATCGTGCTGAATATGACCTCATGGGCAGAGGAATAAAGGCTCAGATGAAGTACGCCAACAAGATCGGCGCAGTTTATACAATGGTAATCGGAGACAACGAACTCAATGATGGAAAAGCCCGCCTCAAGGAAATGGAGAGCGGCGAGGAGAAGGAAATGCTTCTCAATGAAAAATTCACTGCAAATTTTGAAAACGAGTATTTCAACAAAGTACTTGATGTTATAGACGAGGAAAACCAGTCTATGTTCGCATTCACAGGGGAGGATAAGTAAAATGGCAGACAGTATGAAAGGTCTGAAGCGCACACATTACTGCGGAGAGGTCACTGAGATCGGCAAGGAAGTAGTAGTTGGCGGCTTCGTTGACAGAATAAGAAACAAGGGCGGAGTTATCTTTATTGTTCTCCGCGACAGAACAGGTGTTGTACAGCTTCTTTTCAATGACGAGACAGACAAGGAGCTTTTTGAAAAGGCTTCATCATGCAGAAGCGAGTATGTTCTCATGGCAAAGGGAGAAGTCCGTGAGCGTGAGAGCAAAAATGATAAGCTCAAGACAGGTCATGTTGAGATCTTTGTAACCGATCTCAGGATACTCGCCAAGGCTCAGACTACTCCTTTTGAGATCACCGACGAGACAAAGGTAAATGATGAGCTTCGTCTGAAGTACCGTTACCTTGACCTGAGACGAGCTCCTCTCCAGGAGAACATCATCAGGCGTCATCAGATAGCCAAGGTTACACGCGAATACTTCTATGAGAACGGATTCCTCGAAATAGAAACTCCTATGATGATGAAGTCTACTCCCGAGGGTGCGAGAGACTATCTCATTCCTTCAAGAGTACATCAGGGCAAGTTCTACGCACTTCCTCAGTCTCCTCAGATCTATAAGCAGCTTCTTATGGTATCGGGCTTCGACCGCTATATCCAGCTTGCACGCTGCTTCCGCGATGAGGATCTGAGAGCTGACAGGCAGCCTGAATTCACACAGGTAGATCTTGAAATGTCATTTGTTGATGCTGAAGATATACAGGAGTGTGTTGAAGGCTATATCCAGCGCCTTTTCAAGGAAGTTCTCGGTGTTGATATTCCCACACCTCTTCCGCGTCTGACATTTGCGGATGCTATGAACCGCTACGGTTCGGATAAGCCGGATACACGTTTCGGCTTTGAGATACAGGATATAACTGATACTGTCAAGGATATTGATTTCGTAGTATTCAAGAATGCTATCGAAGATGGCGGCTCTGTACGTGCCATCAACGTAAAGAACGGCGCAGCTGTTTACACCCGTAAGGAGATCGACAAGCTCGTCGATCACGCAAAGGGCATTGGCGCAAAGGGTCTGGCTTATATACGCTGGGCGGATGAGCCTAACTGTTCATTCAAGAAGTTTCTGGCTGACGGAGACTTGGAAAAGATCTGTACAGCAGTTGATGCACATGAGGGTGACCTAGTTCTTATCTGTGCGGACAGAACAAAAACCGTTCTTGCAACTCTTGGTGCGATCAGACTTATCTGCGCAAAGAAGCTGGACGTTATTCCCGAGGATCAGTACAACTTCCTATGGATCACGGAAATGCCTTTCTTTGAGCATGATGATGACAATAATACCTGGGTAGCAGCACATCATCCCTTCACAATGCCTATGGAGGAGTGCCTTGAGTATCTCGATACAGACCCCGCAAATGTCCGCGCAAAGGCGTGGGATCTGGTACTTAACGGTACAGAGCTTTCAAGCGGATCAATGCGTATAACCGATTTTGAGCTTCAGCAGAAAATGTTTGAAGCACTTGGCATGACTGATGAAGAAATACAGGCAAAATTCGGCTTCCTTGTTGACGCTTACAGATACGGTGCACCGCCTCACGGTGGTATGGGTATCGGTCTTGACCGTATCGCAATGATAATGTGCAAGGCTGACAGCCTCCGTGATGTAACAGCATTCCCGAAGGTTCAGAATGCAAGTGAACTCATGTCTGAGTGTCCTTCAACTGTAGATGACGAGAGTCTTGAGGTACTTGGTATTTCCGTTGTAAAGAAAGAGGAAAATGAGTAATCGTTATTACACAGTATGCGGTATACTTGACATAGATGGAAGAATACTCTTTGTAAGGCACACATACGGTGCCGCAAAAGAGAGGATACTGATCCCCGGAGGATATGTCAAGGAAGGCGAGCTCCCCTCTGAAGCTGTAAAGCGAGAGCTTATGGAGGAAACAGGCGTTGTATCAGAAGCTGAATCTGTTTTTGCGGTGCAGTTCAGAAAAGAACAGTGGATAATCGTTTTCAGACTCAGATATATCTCTGGCGAGCCTGAGTCCGATGGCTACGAAAACAGCGAAGTTTTGCTGCTCAAACCCGAGGAAGCAGTGAAGCGCAGCGATATAACGAATATGAGCCGCGCTATACTTAATGCTTATATAAAGGATAAAAATAATTCACTTGAAAAAGAGTGCTATAATTCCATTTCTCTTAAAGATGAGGTTTTCGAGATCTTTGGAGTATAAAATAAAAAAAGTACTAAAAATCAATATTTTTTATTGACTTTTTATTCAAAAAAGGGTATAATATTATATGTGATTTGAATAATCTGATTAGGGAGCTGTCTGTAGGGTTAGCTCCCTTTCTGTTTTTTGTTAGAGTTTATTAACAAAAATTCTATTGACTATCAAATTAATAAGTGTTATACTAAGAACAATAAATGACCATCAGTCATTTTAAGGAGGGATAGAAATGGCGTCAGAAGCTGTAAAAAAGATCCTCGAAGCTGAAGCACTCTCGGATAAGAAGAATGCCGAGGCAAGACGTCAGCGCGAGGATATAATCAGTTCTGCCTCAGGAAGCTCTTCACTCGCTATCCAGAAAAAAATAAGTGAAGCCACTTCCGAAGCATCAAAGCTAAGACAGACTTATGACTCAAAGCTTGAAAGCTACCGCCAAAAGGCAGAGAGTGATTGCGACAAAAAGATAAGTGAAATAAAAAAACTCGCAGGTGCAAATACCGATAAAGCTGTTGATGAGATAATCAACAGATTTTTCTGATGTTTGTTCCTGAAAGGAGAGTGATGTAAAATATGGCGAAGCTCAGAATGAAAAAGATCGAGCTTATTGCTATGCTTACCGACAGTAAAAAGATCATAGAGCTTCTGCAAAGAAGAGGAGTAGTCGAAATTTCTCAGAATACCGATGAAGAACTGGAAAACACTAATGTTACAGCCGTTGTCGGGGAATTTGAAAAATTTCGCAGTACTGCTGCTCAGGCACTTGAGATCATTGATACCCATGCTCCGGAAAAGGCAAGTCTTGCCGATATGTTCAGCGGAAAGACTGAAGTTGAGAAGCACGATTTCGGCAAAGAAGCCATGCAGATGGAAAAGGTAATGGGCGCAGCCAATGACATCATACGTAATCAGAAGCTCATCAACGAGTCAGCAGCGGCTGTATCTCAGCTTGAGATTAAATGTGATATGCTTGACAGATGGCTGCCTCTCGACGTTCCGCTCAACTTCAGGGGAACCGCAACAACATCTGCCTTTATAGGCACGCTTCCGTATCAGGTCTCCGCAGAAGAACTTGAAGCCCAGCTGCCTGATATGTGCAGTGTTGAGGTAGTAAGCGGCTCTAAGGAACAAACAAATCTGTTTATACTTTGCAGCAAAGATGTATACGAAGAAGCTGAGGGTATACTTCGCAAGCTTACCTTTGTTACAATATCTGAGACAGACAATAAGACTCCGTCTGAACTCTATGATCTCTATAAGCAAGAGATAGATAAGCTTGAGGAGAAGTCTGAGGAAGCAAAGGCAAATATCGAAAAGCTGGCAGAAAACCGAAAACAGCTTCAGTTCGTCATCGACTATCTCCAAATGAGAAAGGAGAAGTACGACGCACTGAGCGGACTTGGATTTACCGAGACAACTTTTGTTCTCACAGGCTATATCCCGGAAAAATATGCGGAATCTTTGAAAAAGGAGATCGAAGCGAAGTATACTGCTTCAATAACCTTTACCGATCCCGCCGAAGACGAGGATGTCCCTGTATTGCTTGAAAACAGCAGATTTTCTGCACCTGTTGAAGGCATAACCAAAATGTACGCACTTCCTGCAAAGGGCGATGTTGACCCGACGCCTGTAATGTCGTTCTTCTACTATTTGTTCTTCGGAATGATGCTATCGGACGCAGGATACGGACTTCTCATGGTCATCGGCACAACAATAGCTCTCAAAAAATTCAAGCTTGAAACAAGCATGAAGAAAACACTGACAATGTTCCGTAACTGCGGAATTTCCACCGTATTCTGGGGAGCACTGTTCGGAAGCTGGTTCGGTGATATCGTACAGGTCGTTTCACGTGAATTCTTCGGGAAAGAGATCGGAAGTATAGCGCTTTGGTTCGAACCGCTGACCGATCCCGTAAAATTGCTTCTTGTGTCCTTCGGACTTGGTATCCTTCATCTTTTCCTCGGTGTTGCCGTGGCATTCAAGATGACCTGGGATACGGGGAAAAAGCTTGATGCAGTATTTGATGCGCTGCCAATATATCTGATAGTTCTCGGTGTAGCTCCTATCGGCGCAGGAATGTTCATATCTGTACCATCTGTACTGACTAAGACAGGTACCTATATGCTTCTTGCAGGTGTCATTATGCTTGTGCTGACAGCGGGAAGAACGTCGAAATCAGTATTCGGAAAGTTCTTCGGCGGCCTTTACGCACTATACAACACCGCAACAGGATATCTTGGTGACATACTTTCATATTCGAGGCTTCTGGCTCTCGGACTCGCAACGGGAAGTATCGCAAGCGTCATAAATCTTATCGGCACCATGCCCGAAAACAAGGTCATAAAACTCATTCTTCTGGTGATCGTCTTTGTTGTCGGACACGTCGCGAACCTTGCGATCAATCTGCTGGGTGCCTATGTTCATACCGACAGATTGCAGTTCGTCGAGCTTTTCAGCAAATTCTACACCGGCGGCGGAAGGGAATTCGCTCCGCTGACTGTAAATACAAAGTATATAAAATTCAAGGAGGAAAATTCAAATGACTAACGGATTAGTATTAGCAATTATAGGAGCTGCACTTGCAGCACTTTTAGCAGGTATAGGTTCAGCAAAGGGCGTAAGCCTTGTGGGTGAGGCTGCTGCAGGCGTTGTTTCTGTAGATCCTTCAAAGTTCAGCAAGGTGCTCCTGCTTGAGCTCCTTCCCGGTACGCAGGGACTTTATGGACTTATCGCAGCTATGTTTATTCTTCTCCGCACAGGAGTTCTCGGCAGTGGTGCAGAGGCTCTCACAACTCAGCAGGGACTTGGCTTCCTTGCAGCTTCACTTCCTATCGCAGTTGTGGGTCTCATCTCAGGTATCATGCAGGGAAGAACAGCAGCTGCCGGTGTAAGTATTACAGCAAAGAAGCCAGACCACAACGGTAAGGCTATCATCATGGCTGCAATGGTAGAGACATACGCTATCCTCGCACTTCTCATATCAGTCCTTATGATACTGAATATCGCTGTATAATGGAGGTAGGATTATGTCAGGACTTGACGAGATCTTAACTCTCATTGAACAGCAGCAGAAGCAGACTGAAGAAAATATTATAAATGCTGCCGAAAGCAGAGCAGCCGTCATAAAAGCCGAGGGAGACGAAAAGGCTAAGAAGGCTTACGAAGAACATCTTAGGACAGCAAAAGCTCAGGCTGAAAAGGATTTTGAAAATTCCTGCGCTTCAGTCGATGCTTCCATGAAGCGTAAAATCCTCGCCTGCAAGGTTGAGATCATTGACGCTGCCATCGAAAAGACCATCAGCAAGCTCAAAAGTCTTCCCGATAAGGAATACTTTGAGCTGCTCCTCAGGCTAATAGAGCGTCATGTACAGAAGGGAAAAGGCGTACTTTCTCTTTGTGAATTAGATCTGAAACGCGTTCCTGCAGATTTTGAGCAGAAACTGCATGAGCTTGCTGCTAAAGACGGCGGAATAGAGCTTTCAAAAGAGCCTGCTGATATCGAAGACGGCTTTATACTCAGCTATGGACTTATCTCCGAGAATTGCAGCTTCCGCGCAATGATAGAAGCTGAAAAGGAAGATATAAGAGACACAGCTGCAAGGATACTGTTCAGGTAGGTGATAGCATGAACGGAACAAAATACGCAAATGCTGTCGGAGCTGTCAGAGCTATGGAGAATAATCTCCTTAGCAGAAGTGACATTGAACAGCTAATAAACGCTCGATCCAAAGCAGAGATGAGTTCTATCACAGCTTCTAAGACCGGCACTGCAAAGTCCGAAGACCTTTCTGATGTCTGGGCTATGCTTATGGAATATGCTCCGGACTGCAAAGAGCTGGAGATACTTTTGTACAGGAACGATTTTCATAATCTTAAAGCTGTGCTTAAGGCAATAATCTCCAACAGAGATCCCAAGCAGTATTATATAGCTCCTTCAAATGTGGGATTAAAAGAGCTGACTGAAGCAATAAACACCAAAGACCCAAGCGGACTTCCCGAGTATATGCGCAGGACAGCTTCTGAGGCTTATGAACTGGTTACCAGGACTCTTGACGGGCAGCTTTCAGACTCGCTGATCGACAAAGCCGCACTGGAAGCTATGCAGAACAGCGCTGCTGCCTCAGGCAGCGAATTTATGCAGAGATATGCGCAGCTTACTACAGCCTGCGCAGATTTAAAGACTGCCTACAGATGCTGTCTGCTGGGAAAATCTGCCCAGTTCACGGAAACCGCTGTATGCGGAAGCCCGGAGCTTGAAAAGGATGCACTTATAAAAGCGTCCCTTGCCGGTACAGAGCAGTTTTTCTCGCACCTTGAGACTACGCCTTACAGCGACGGAGCAGCTCTTCTGAAAGAATCTGCTGCAAAGTACGAAAAATGGTGTGATGATGTGCTCATGGAGCTTGCAGAGTCAGCGAGAATGCTGGCTTTCGGCTCAGAGTCTCTTGCTGCCTATTTCATTGCAAAGGAAGCGGAGATAAAGAATCTCAGGATACTCTCTGTCTGCAAGGAATTCGGCGCAGACAAGGAAACTATCACGGAAAGGATGAGAAAGCTATATGTATAAAGCAGCAGTAATCGGCGACAGTGCCAGCATATCAGGCTTTGCTGCCCTTGGACTTTCCGTTTTCCGTGAGACTGAACCCGAAAAGATCACCAAGCTCATTTCAAGACTTGCGGCTAATGACTTTGCTGTGATATACATCACAGAGCCCGCCGCTGCTCTTGTGAGCGATACTATAGCGAAATACAGAAACAGCAAGCTCCCTTCAATAGTCCTTATCCCTGCCATTGAAGGCAATACGGGGGACGGCATGAGGGCGCTTCATGAGGCGGTAGAGAAAGCTGTCGGCTCAGATATACTGAATTAGGAAAGAGGCGGATTTGCATAAATGAACAGCAAAGGTACAGTAGTAAAAATTTCAGGACCGCTGGTCGTTGCCGAAGGTATGCGCGACGCCAATATGTTTGACGTTGTAAGAGTAAGCGAAAAGCGCCTTATCGGCGAAATAATAGAAATGCACGGCGACCGTGCTTCAATACAGGTCTATGAGGAGACCTCTGGTCTCGGTACGGGAGAAGGCGTTGAGTCTACAGGTGAGCCCATGAGCGTTGAGCTTGGTCCTGGACTTATCGGAAGCATCTTTGACGGAATACAGCGTCCCCTTGACGATATCAGAAAGGTCTGCGGAAATAACCTTCAGAGGGGTGTTGAAGTTCCCTCACTGAAAAGAGAACCTCTGTGGAAGTTTACTCCCACAGCAAAAGCCGGAGATAAGGTCACAGGCGGAGACGTGATCGGAACTGTTCCCGAGACTGATATAGTTCTCCATAAGATAATGGTACCGAACGGTGTTGAAGGAAAAGTCAAGAAAATATCCGAAGGCGAGTTCCATGCTGATGATATTGTCTGCGTTGTAGAAACAGCCAAGGGTGACAAAGAGCTTTCACTTATACAGAAATGGCCTGTAAGACGCGGCAGACCCTATAAGAAAAAACTTTCACCCGATATGCCTCTGGTAACAGGTCAGCGAGTTGTAGACTGTCTTTTCCCAATAGCTAAGGGCGGCGTTGCAGCTATCCCCGGACCTTTCGGAAGCGGCAAGACAGTAACCCAGCATCAGCTTGCAAAATGGGCTGAAGCTGACATCATCGTTTACATCGGCTGCGGCGAGCGCGGAAACGAAATGACAGACGTTCTCAACGAGTTCCCCGAGCTTATCGACCCGCACACAGGAAAATCGCTTATGGAGCGAACAGTGCTTATCGCAAATACATCTGATATGCCTGTTGCAGCCCGTGAGGCATCTGTTTACACAGGTATCACTATTGCAGAGTATTACCGCGATATGGGCTATTCTGTAGCTCTTATGGCAGACTCTACCTCCCGTTGGGCTGAGGCTCTCCGTGAGATGTCAGGACGTCTTGAGGAAATGCCTGGTGATGAAGGTTATCCTGCATACCTTGGAAGCCGTCTTGCACAGTTTTATGAGCGCGCAGGACGAGTTATCTCAAACGGAACCGTGGGCAGGGAAGGAGCACTATCAGTTATCGGAGCTGTTTCGCCTCCCGGCGGTGATATCTCCGAACCTGTTTCCCAGGCAACCCTCCGTATCGTAAAGGTATTCTGGGGACTTGATGCAAATCTGGCTTATCAGAGACATTTCCCCGCTATAAACTGGCTCACCAGCTATTCGCTCTACGCTGATTCACTTGCAAACTGGTACGATAATAACGTATCAAAGGACTGGATGAAGTCCAGAGCGAGATTTATGGAGATACTTCACGATGAAGCAGAGCTTAAGGAAATAGTAAAGCTGGTAGGTATGGACGCTTTGTCAGCAAAAGACAGACTAAAGATGGAAACAGCCCGCTCTATCCGTGAGGACTTCCTGCACCAGCTTGCATTCCACGAGGTCGACACCTATACAAGCCTCAAAAAACAGCTCTATATGATGAAGCTTATACTCAACTTCAACGATGAAGCTGCTGATGCTGTAGCAAAAGGTGCTGACATTGAGGAAGTTGCAAACCTTGCGGTAAGAGAAAAAATCGGACGTTTCAAGTATATAGAAGAAGATAAAACAGACGCAGAATTCGACAAGCTCTCGGTAGAGATCTCCTCTGAGCTCAACGATCTGCTGGACAAGGAGGAAGACTGATGCCAAGAGAATACAGAACCATTGAAGAAGCGGCTGGTCCTCTGCTTCTTGTAAAGGACGTCGAAAACGTAACATACGGTGAGCTCGCCGAAATAAGACTTAAAGACGGTGAAAAGCGCCGCTGCCGTGTGCTTGAGATAGATGGCACCAATGCGCTGGTACAGCTCTTTGAGAACGCCGCAGGTATCAATCTTCAGGACAGCAGCGTAGTATTCTCGGGACACCAGATGGAGCTTGGAGTTTCCGAGGATATGCTCGGACGAGTTTTTGACGGTCTTGGCAGGCCTATTGATGATGGTCCCGAGATAATCCCCGAGATGAGACTTGATGTAAACGGTCTCCCTATGAATCCTGTTGCGAGACAGTATCCTCAGGAGTTCATACAGACAGGAGTTTCGGCAATAGACGGACTTAACACCCTTGTAAGAGGACAGAAGCTTCCTATATTCTCTGCCAGCGGTCTTCCTCACGCACAGCTTGCCGCTCAGATAGCAAGACAGGCTAAGGTTCGCGGCAAGAACGAGCAGTTCGCTGTTGTATTCGCTGCAATGGGTATTACTTTCGAGGAGTCTGAATACTTTGTTCAGAGCTTCAGAAGCACAGGAGCTCTTGACCGCACAGTTCTCTTTATAAATCTTGCTAACGACTCAGCGATTGAGCGCCTTGCTACTCCTAAAATGGCTCTTACCGCCGCTGAGTATCTTGCATTTGAGAAGGGAATGCACGTTCTTGTTATCCTTACTGATATCACAAACTACGCAGATGCTCTTCGTGAGGTCTCCGCAGCCCGTAAGGAAGTTCCCGGACGCCGCGGCTATCCCGGTTATATGTATACAGACCTTGCTACTATATATGAGCGCGCAGGCCGTCAAAACGGAAAAGAGGGAAGTATCACAATGATACCGATCCTTACCATGCCTGAGGACGACAAGACACACCCGATCCCTGACCTTACCGGCTATATCACAGAGGGACAGATAATCCTCTCCCGTGAGCTTTACAGAAAGGGAATCAATCCTCCTGTTGATGTTCTGCCCTCACTTTCACGACTTAAGGATAAAGGTATCGGCGAAGGAAAGACAAGAGCCGACCACTCCGACACTATGAATCAGCTCTTCTCCGCTTATGCAAGAGGTAAAGATGCAAAGGAACTCATGGTCGTTCTTGGTGAGGCAGCTCTGACGCCTACAGACCTGCTTTATGCTAAATTTGCAGATGAGTTCGAGAAAAGATATGTTTCCCAGGGCTTTGAGAACAACAGAAGCATCGAGGAAACACTTTCCATCGGCTGGGAGCTGCTGAAGCTCCTCCCCAGAAGCGAGCTCCGCAGAATAAGAGAGGAATATCTGGTCAAGTACTATGATACCCAGAAATGAGGTGAGCTGATTGGCAAGATTAAATGTTAATCCCACCAGAATGGAGCTTAGCAAGCTGAAAAAGAAGCTCTCCTCAGCAAGAAGAGGTCACAAGCTTCTCAAGGATAAACGCGATGAGCTTATGAGACAGTTTATGATACTCATAAAGGAAAACCGCCAGCTGCGAACAGAAGTCGAAAAGGCTATAAATGAAGCCAACCGATATATGGCTGTTGCAGGCTCTGTGATGCAGAAGGAAGTACTTGAAACTGCGCTGATGCTTCCGAAGCAGGAAGTAGAGCTGGACGTCAGTGAAAAAAATGTAATGAGTGTATATATCCCCGAATTCAAGACCAAATTCAGGACAGATGATACCAATGATATATATTCATACGGTATGGCGTTCACATCTATTGACCTTGACGGCGCAGTAAGTGCCCTCAGCGCTGTCTTTCCAAAGATGATAAGACTTGCTGAAATAGAAAAAGCCTGCCAGCTTATGGCAGACGAGATAGAAAAGACACGCAGACGTGTAAATGCTCTTGAGCATATAATGATACCTGACTATGAGGAGACGATCAAATTCATAACCATGAAGCTCTCAGAAAACGAGAGAAGCACCACCACATCTCTTATGAAGGTAAAGGATATGGTACTCAAGCAGAGTCATAATTATCACTAACAGAAAACCTCCTATGGAATACCATAGGAGGTTCATTTTTTATAAAGTAGCGTAGAGATTGGTTTCCCACGCGGGGATATAGAGCTGATGTCTGATATAGAGCTTATATGAAGGATTGAGTTTCTTGATAAGCAGCGGAAGCTCAAAAATGTCCTCGTTTCTGTGATAAAGTGAAACCATAAGCTTAGGAGCGTAGTGTGAGATCGTAAGTGCAGAGCCCCATATAGCCTCTCGTTCAAAGCCTTCAACGTCCATTTTGATTATTGTAGCAGGCTTTTTGGCAAGGATACTGTCTACGGAAAGTGCTCCCACCATATTGTCAGAGCTTGCGCTTATTGCGGACTGACGTCCCGCCTTTGCGGAGAATGGGAGCTCAGTATCAACACACCATGCCGCAGCATTATATGCGTAAACATGAGGCATACCGTCAACAAACTTAGCCAGCTTCTTGAAGTTCTTTTTATCAGGCTCAAGAGCGTATATTGAAACATACTTGCCATGGGTAAACTCAAGGATCTCCTTTATAGTATCTCCGTTATATGCTCCCAGATCAACATAGACCTCATTGAGGTTTGGCTTGATGATCTTTTTATAAATCTCAGCCTTTGGAGTAGTTACTGCTGACAGGTATTCGATCTTTCCGCTTATTTTGAAATTGATGATATTTGCGTATACCTTTCGTGAATAATCATCAGCAAGGCTGTCATAGACCTGCTGTATCTTGTCAGCGTGCTCCATGCAGTACTCATAAGTGAAAATACCGCTTCCGATGACAGGAACATCAGGGACATACAACGTGTGCTTTGCAGCAATAGCGTGGACCTTATCCACTATCTCCTGATAACCTGCTGCAAATGCGAGAACAACAACAAAATCGTCAACAGCTTCTTCTATTTCCGAAAGCTTATGTACTCTGTAACCCTCAAAAGAATGTCCGCGTACAAAATCATCGCTTGCAAAGATACCTGCTACAGTGATTTTCTTATTACGGAAAACAGACATGATCTTCAGTGCTCCGTCACCCATACCATATATAAAGATAGGACGCTTTTCAGCTTTTAGTCTGTCCCAGCTGGATTGTTTTTCTGTTATAAACGAGAGCATTCTCCCAATCACCTCTGAAATCAAAAATCTCCGTTGTGGTCATGCATATCGTCGTACTCGTCGTATTGATCGTGACCTGAATGGAAGCCCATCATATCTCTGCCTCTGATCCCGTACTTATCTCTCATGACAGTGAGATACTTATCAATGAGCTCTGAGACCTTTCTGACATTTTTTATGCAGTGGACCTCCTTGGAAGGAGTATCAGCATCTCGGCTGTATATGATAATGGTACCGCAATTGAAAAGGCGCTGGAAAAACGGATACTTTACTTTTTTATCTGTGATCTTGTAAAGGTCAATCTCATCCTCATCGATACTGAGGAATCCCGTTCTGGTAATGAATTTCGATTCGGTAAGATAATACCGTGTAAATGTGAGAGGCAGACCGAAAAGTGAACGTTTTTTATCTGTCCATACATAGTCGAAAGCATTTTTTTTCATAACCTAATCCTCCAATCTGTTAATAGGCAGACCTCTTAACTACTATTTTACCACATAACGCATCATTAGTCAACTATATTCTTTAAGAAAACTGTTAAAACAGCAGAACATATAACTTAATAAAAGCAGCTTTTTTCGTAAAAATCCAAAAAAGGCTTTACAAAAATGATTTTATGTGGTATAATATTATCACCGTGTACTTGGTTCGGGGCTTGTCCTCGACTTTCACCCCATACTGAGTTAACGAAATATATTTTATCAAGAGGTGCTTCAAATGTTATTGAAGGATGAAAAGACAGCCGTTATCGAGGCTAACAGAACACACGAAAACGACACAGGATCTCCTGAGGTTCAGATCGCTATCCTCACAAGAAGGATCAACGACCTTACAAACCACCTCAAGACCCACAAGAACGATCACCACTCAAGAAGAGGTCTTCTCAAGATGGTTGGTCACAGACGTAACCTTCTCGGCTATCTCAAGAAGAAGGACATCAACAGATACCGTGCTATCGTAGAGAAGCTCGGTCTCCGTAAGTAATCATGTGTACGAAGGCAGCGGGGCTCTATGCCCTTCTGCCTTTACGTCTATCAGAGTGCAGGGATTAGAAGTCAGAGGTAAGGGTCGGAAACGACTGTTTGCAGGCTTTTACCTCTAACTTCTAAAGGCTCTCCTCTGATAAAAAATAATCAAATTGGAGGCAGATTATATGTTTGAAAACTACAGAACTTTTGAAACAACATATGCGGGAAGACCGCTTATCGTTGAAACAGGCAAAACCTGCGGACTTTCCAACGGTTCATGTTGGGTAAGATACGGCGAGACAGTAGTAATGGCTAATGTTACAGCAAGTGCAAAGCCCAGAGAGGGCATTGATTTCTTCCCTCTGTCAGTTGACTATGAGGAGAGACTTTACTCAGTAGGCAGGATCCCCGGCTCGTTTACAAAGCGTGAGGGCAAGCCTTCCGAAAAGGCTATCCTTACATCACGCTGCGTTGACAGACCTATCCGTCCTCTGTTCCCCAAAGACATGAGAAATGGCGTTTCTGTTGTAATGACAGTTCTTGCAGTAGAGCCTGACAATTCACCCGAGATCGCAGGTATGATCGCTACTTCAATAGCTATCTCTATTTCCGATATTCCGTGGAATGGTCCTATAGCTGGTATTAATGTTGGCCTTGTAGACGGTGAGATCGTTCTCAATCCTACTCTTGAGCAGAGAGCTAAGACAGACCTTACACTTACAGTTGCAGGTACCGCCGAGAAGATCGTTATGATCGAGGCAGGCGCTAACGAAGTTCCCGAGGACACAATGCTTGAGGCTATCCTCAAGGGTCATGAGGAGATCAAGAAGATGGTCGCTTTCATCAGCGATATCCGCGCTCAGATCGGTAAACCCAAGTTCACATTCGAGTCAATGGAAGTTGACCACGATATGTTCGATGCTATCGAAGCATTTGCTGCTGACCGCGTAAAGGTCGCTCTTGATACAAATGACAAGAATGTTCGTGATGAGAGACTTGCTCCCATTGTTGACGATATTCATGCAAACTTTGATGAGAAGTATCCCGAGCAGATCCCCATGATCGATGAGTGTATCTACAAGCTTCAGAAGAAGATCGTTCGTACATGGCTCTATGAAGGCAAGCGTGTTGACGGACGTGGAATCGACGAGATCCGTCCTCTTGCTGCTGAAGTCGGTGTTCTTCCACGTGTACATGGTTCAGGTCTCTTTACAAGAGGTCAGACACAGGTACTCACTGTCGCAACTCTCGGCCCTGTAAGCGATTCTCAGAAGATCGACGGACTCGATGAAGAAGACTCAAAGAGATATATGCACCAGTACAACTTCCCGAGCTATTCTGTAGGTGAGACAAAGCCCAGCAGAGGTCCCGGACGTCGTGAGATAGGCCACGGTGCTCTTGCAGAGAGAGCTCTTGCTCCTGTAATTCCTCCTGTCGAGGAATTCCCATATGCACTCAGACTGGTTTCAGAGGTACTTTCTTCCAACGGTTCCACATCACAGGGCTCTATCTGTGGTTCAACTCTTGCTCTTATGGACGCAGGTGTTCCGATCAAGGCTCCCGTTGCAGGTATCTCATGCGGACTTATCACACTTCCTGACAGCGATGAGTTCATGACAATGGTAGATATCCAGGGTCTTGAGGATTTCTTCGGCGATATGGACTTCAAGGTAGGCGGTACACACAAGGGTATCACTGCTATCCAGGTCGATATTAAGGTTGACGGACTTACCCCCGCTATCATAAAGGAAGCATTTGAGAAGACCAGAAAGGCTCGTCTCTATATCCTTGATGAGATCATGCTCAAGGCTATTCCCGAGAGCAGACCTACAGTAAACAAGTATGCTCCCAAGATGCTCCAGACAAAGATCCCCGTTGACAAGATCCGTGAGGTCATTGGTCAGGGCGGAAAGGTCATCCAGAAGATCTCTGCAGACTGCGATGTTAAGATCGACATTAGTGATGACGGTAATGTATTCATCAGCGGTGTTGACGGTGATAATGCAAACAAGGCACTTCAGATAATTCACACTATCGCAAATGACCCTGAAGTAGGCGCTATCTACAAGGGTAAGGTAGTAAGGATCATGGACTTTGGTGCTTTCGTAGAGATCGCTCCCGGTAAGGATGGTCTGGTACACATCTCCAAGCTGGACAAGCAGAGAGTCGAGAAGGTTGAGGATGTTGTTTCTATCGGTGACGAGATCGTTGTTAAGGTAACAGAGATCGACCGTCAGGGCAGAATAAACCTCTCACGCAAGGACGCTCTTGCTGAGATCGAAGCTAAGAAGAAGAACTAAAGAAATTATTTCCATAGCATTTCTGAGATCACTCGGAAATGCTATGTTTTTTACAAAAAAGGACCGCAGCGCATCTTTAACAGATTGCTGCGGTTCTTTTCATTTATTAAAGCTCTTTTCTTTCATATATTCTTATTGAAGAAAGCCACGAAATTACGATTACTGAGACTATAACAACTATTGATAAAACTATAAAAACAGGGAAGTTACTGAACAGCTTCATAGCCTTTGCAGTGAACTTTTTTGAATCAGACATCACCATTGCGGGAACGACGCCGCAGATAACGCCTGTAATTATAAGGTAGAATATTCTGCCGTTGGTGGTTCCGAATTTGAAGTTGAGAGGAATAGACAGGCAGGGGACTACAAGAGCAAGAGCAAATGAAGCCAGAGCCATGAGAAGCGTCGAACGAGCGTCAACTGTATTGTATATCATTGACTGGATAAAGTGTACTGCACTTACAACAACTGAGCCGATCAAAGCCATAAGCACCATGGTAATGTACTTGGATGATACAATGCTCTTTCTTTCTAATGGCATACACTGTGCAAATGAATTCCAGCGGCTCAATTCATCGTAAGTCATGTTTCCAAGTGTCAGCATTGAAAGAAGTACAGGAATTAGCATTACAAACATAAACTGCTTATTGAAAATTCCAAATAGTGTAAAAATCGGTATAATGATAATAGAGAGTTTATTATTCTTGAACATTACAAATATTTCTTTTAAAAGTAAACCTTTCACGTCAGTTTTCCTCCTTAGCCATAAATACAAAAAGATCTTCAATAGTGATAGGAGCAGTCCGGAAGCTTGCAGGAATAAGCTCCTGATCAACGATGGCCTCTGTGCTGAATTTACCTATTTTTTTACCCTTTATCGCGTCAGGATCAAGCTCGGAAAGCTGTTCCTCTGTTGCGTTTATAAAGCGGTATCTTTCAAGCAGGACGTCTTTCTCCTCGCAGAGCATAAGCTTTCCCTTATGAAGAAAAGCTATATAATCGCAAAGCTTTTCCAGGTCGCTTACAATATGAGAGGAGATAAGTATTGAATGTCCCTCATCTCTTGTAAAGTCATTGAGAATGTCGATTATCTCGTCTCTGACAAGTGGATCAAGACCGCTTGTAGGTTCATCAAGTATGAGAAGCTTTGCGTTATGAGAGAGTGCAATGGCAATTGCAAGCTTCATCTTCATTCCTTTTGAAAAATCGCTGAATTTTTTGTTATCAGGAAGTGAGAACTTCTTTACGTAGTATCCGAAAGCCTTATCGTCCCAATTTGAATATATATTCTTCATCACCGATCTGACATTCTTAATATTGAGTGCCTGAGGAATACCAACTTCGTCAAGTACTACTCCGATATCCTTCTTCAGTTCGGCGCTCATATCCTGTCCAAGCACCTTAATGGTACCGTGATCATATTTTTTTAAACCAAGAATGGAATTTATAGTTGTACTCTTACCTGCTCCGTTTTCGCCGATAAGTCCCATAATACATCCTGTAGGAAGTGTTAGTGAAAGATTATCCAGCTTAAAACCTTTATATTCCTTTGTAAGATCTTTAATTTCCAATGCGTTCATAAGATCACTCCTGTTCATCAAGTATATCAAACATTACTATAATGTCTTCTTTAGTAAGCTTACACGAGGCGGCAAGCTTTTTTATCTCCAATATGTGTTCCTCTATTTTCTTCAGATGCTGTTCGCGCAATATCTCAGTATTCTGCGGAGCAACAAAGCAGCCCTTTGCGGGAAGCGTATATATCAGGCCTTCGCGCTCAAGCTCGTCATAGGCTCTTTTTGTGGTAACAACGCTTATACGCATATCTTTTGCGAGACTTCGGATAGAAGGCAAGGGATCATTTTCCATAAGTTCACCGCTTATGATCAGGTCTTTTATCTGATTATAGATCTGATCATAGATCGGAGCACCGCTTCGGTTATCAATAAAAATGTTCATCTGTTCACTCCCTTCATACTGTATATATACAGTATACACAGTTAGGACAGATTTGTCAAGTACTTTTTCAAAAAATTTTTCTGAGAGCGCAAAAAATATCCGTACAGAGTGATCTGTACGGATATTCGTTTTTTATATAAGTTTTCTCTCGTCACAGTATTCGCACTCAAGCAAAGTTTCATCGCCGCTTGAACGGAAACTCTTTGGGAGGTACTCTTCATGATTGGTGATACATCTTGGATTACTGCATCTTACGCCGGCAAAAACCTTTCCTTTAAGTGTCTCTGAGGGCTTTTTCTCCTTGAGTATAGTCATTATAAGAGCCATACGCACATACATACCGTACTTGGCCTGCTTGAAGTACATTGCTCTTTCGTCATCATCCACATCAACCGTGATCTCATCAACTCTCGGCAGGGGATGCATAACGATCATATCCTTATTCGCCAGAAGCATCTTTTTCTTGTCAAGGACATATGTGTTCTTCTGAGCAAGATACTCTTCCTCGCTTGCAAAGCGCTCCTGCTGTATTCTTGTCATATAGAGTACGTCGAGACTTCCGATAGCTTCTTCCAGGGTGTTTACCTCGGTAAAGCTGCTTCCGTTCGCCTTGATTATATCCTTTATGTATGCAGGCATTCCAAGCTGAGCTGTGGAAATGAATACAAACTTATTGTTCTCGAACATACTCAGAGCCTTGCAGAGAGAGTGAACAGTTCTTCCGTTAAGAAGATCGCCGCACATTCCTATAGTGAGACCTGATAATGTCTTCTTTTCGATTTTCAGAGTGAGCAGATCGGTGAGTGTCTGAGTGGGGTGGAGGTGACCGCCGTCTCCTGCATTGATTACAGAGCAGTCTGTAGTCAGTGAAGCTGCCTTTGCTGCTCCTGCAATTGGATGACGTATAACAAGGACATCTGCATAATTGCTGACGATCTTTGTAGTATCCTTGATTGTCTCACCCTTGGCAACTGATGAATTGGCAGGATTATCAAATCCGATTATCTGTCCGCCAAGTCTTATCATGGCAGTCTGGAAAGACATCTGTGTCCTGGTGGACGGCTCATAAAAAAGTGTAGCCATTATCTTTCCGTCACATTCATGAGCATAATCAGCAGGTGAGCGGTATATCTTCTCGCCAAGCTCTACCACGCTCTTCCACCATGAAACAGGATAATCATTCAGATCGATAAGATGCTGATACTCTGAAAACATATTTGAACCTCCGTTGTATTATTTACAGTATTTTACTGTCGTTTATCATCATTTCAAACTGAACTCCCAGGAACTTAGAAGCTCTTTTACACAGCAGCATACGCTCCATAAATATCTCAAAATATTCGAGTACGGATGATATTTCCGTATCGATCTGGAGTTCAAGTATAATAGAGGTCCTGCTGTCATTGAACCTAACATTGGATTTGACAACTGCATAGTTAACACGGTCATGGATATCAAAGGTAAGCAGATTGTGATTGCGTACACGGCTTCTCCTTACATCGGTCTTATCTCCGATTATCATTGCAGCCGAAATAGGGTCAAGAGGCTGACCCGTACCCTCGTCATGGTTTCCGATAGCGGAGATTATAGAGCATATCTCGTCTGCAGGCATACTCAGATTGTCCAGCAGTCTGAAAGCCATGACTGCGCCGCTCTGGGCATGGTCCACTCTGTTTATGACATTGCCTATATCGTGCATTATGGAGGCTATTTTCGCAAGCTCCACAGTTCTTTCATCGTACCCAAGAGTCTCAAGTATCATAGCTGATGTATGTGCAATTCTCTCAACATGAGGAAAGGAGTGCTCGGTATATCCCAGCGCCTCAAGAGCCTTGTCGGCACGGCGTATATATTCCATTATATCCGGATTTTGTTTTATATATTTATAAGTAACAATACTTGGCATATTATCTCCTGTAGATCAATATTTTCCGTTGTTTTCAAAATAGACCTTATACCATACAAGGAAGATGAAAACAGTCCATATCTTACGGCTGTTATCTGCCTTGCCTGCACGGTGGTCATCAAGAAGCTTCAGAAGGGGAGCGGTATTGAAGAACTTCCGGGAACTCTCACCCTCAAAATAGCCCTTTACCAGCTCATAGTACTTATCTTCCTTGAGCCATACTCTTATAGGAACAGGGAAGCCCAGCTTCTTCTTTGCTGCTGTTTTTGCGGTCTGCTCGGGAGTATCCTTCTTTGCAGCCAGACGCATAGCGTACTTTGTGATGTAATTGGTCTCATCAGTACCCTTATCATGAGTAACTCTGTATTTTGTAGGTATCTTCTCCGCAAGAGCCATGACCTCCTTATCAAGGAAGGGGACTCTCAGTTCAAGAGAATTGGCCATACTCATTTTATCAGCCTTGAGGAGTATATCTCCTGCCATCCACATATGGAGATCAAGATACTGCATTTTTGTTACGTCATCCTTGCCCTTTACGTTTTTGTAAAAATGAGCTGTTATTTCAGTAGGATCGGGAGCTTCTGTAGTAATTTTCAGAAGTGCCTTTCTGTCAGCGGGGGTAAACATATAGGCATTACCTATAAATCGCTCCTCAACGTCCTTGCCCTTGCGGACAAAGAAATTGACTCCGCGTTTCGCAGGAAGCTTTGAAGCAATCTTGCCGATACCTCTTTTTACAGGGCGCGGCAGCTTATCGTACAGAGTACCATCAGGATCACTGTAAACGTTATATCCGCCGAATATCTCGTCAGCACCTTCACCCGAGAGAACGACCTTGAGTTTTTCTGAGGCTATATTGCAGACAAAATATAGTGCAACAGCAGAAGGGTCTGCAAGAGGTTCATCCATATGGTACTGTATCATTGAAAGGCTGTCCCAGTATTCCTCGGGAGTGATGACCTTGCTGGTATTTTCTTTTCCGATAGCAGCTGAGAAGTTCTTTGCCCAGCCTATCTCGTTATATTTTTCATCGCTGCCGAATCCGACCGTAAAGGTCTTGTCAACATCGGCGATTGCAGCTACATAGCTTGAATCAACGCCGCTGGAGAGGAATGAGCCGACCTCAACATCGGCTATTTTATGAGCCTCAACGGAGTTATGGAATGTATCGGAGATCATATTCACCCACTCATCAAGCTGCGGCTTGCCGTCGGCGTTAAATTTTACGTCCCAATATCGCTTAGCTTCAAATTTTCCGTCCTTGAATCGGAAATAATGAGCAGGAGGAAGCTTGTAAACATTTTTAAAGAAAGTTTCGGAAGTAGGGGAGTACTGGAAGGTGAGATAGTTCTCAAGTGTTGTTGTGTTCAGTTCTTTAGTGAAATTAGGATGTTCAAGGAAGCTCTTTATCTCTGAGCCGAACATCAGCGTACCATTCATATTTGCATAGTACATTGGCTTGATACCAAAAAAGTCTCTTGCGCCGAAAAGCTCTTTTTTATTTTTGTCCCAGATAACGAATGAAAACATACCTCTGAGCATATTCAGAAGCTTTTCACCGTATTCCTCGTAACCGTGTATAAGTACCTCTGTATCGGTGTTTGTCCTGAAGCAGTGACCCGCTTCAACAAGTTTTTCGCGTATATCCTTATAGTTATATATCTCACCATTAAAGATTATAACAAGCGAATTATCCTCGTTAAAGATAGGCTGATCTCCGCTTGAACTTATATCAATGATACTCAGTCTTCTGTGACCGAGAGCAATATCATCATCTATGTATTTGCCCTCAGCGTCAGGACCTCTGTGTCTTATACGGTCCATCATTTTCTCAAGAACTTCGTCAGTATTGTCAATATTATTCGTAAAGCCTACAATCCCACACATGAAAGGATTACCTCCGATTTTCTATCTAATAAATCTCCCAAAATATTATACTACAAATCAGATGATTTTGCAACAGTAAAACAGCTCTTTTACATATTATTTATCATCATCACTCTCAGATGTTACTTTTGCAAGAGGATTGCTCTCGATAGCGTTTCTTACGTTCTCATCATTAAGATGAGTATATATCTCTGTAGTGGAGATACTTGCGTGACCGAGAAGCTCCTTGAGAGTAAGAACATCTGCATCTCCGTACTGATACATAAGTGTTGCGGCTGTGTGACGAAGCTTGTGTGTGGTTATACCCTTACCATCAAGATTTGCTTTTTGAAGAGTTTCCTCAACTATCTGCTGAACACGTCTTTTTGAGATGCGCCTGTTCTGGTTGCTTATAAACAGTGCGGGCTCATCAGCTGCCTTGGGATTATTCTTCCGGATTTCAAGGTACTTGTTAAGAGCGTCGATGCAGGCGGTATTCAGATATACCATACGCTCCTTGCTTCGCTTTCCAAGTACCTTAAGTCGATTTTCATAAAAATCTATATCCTTTATATTAATGCCTACAAGCTCGCTGAGACGCATACCACAGTTAAGGAAAAGAGTTATGATACAGTAATCACGCTTTGAATCGGCACTGTCAGCAGTTTCCAGAAGCCGTAAGCTTTCGTTCAGAGAAAGGAATTTCGGTAAAGAAGCCTTTGGTACAGGGACATCAAGGTCCTTTGTGGGATTATTTTCAATGATATGTGCAACTTTTTCCAGATATTTGAAGAAGCTCCGAAGAGATGATATCTTCCTGTAGCGGGCTCTGTCCTTATTTTTGCGTTCATCCGAAGTGTAAAAAATGAAATTGTATATGTCCGAAACTGTTATTTTTCTGAGATCTGCCACAGTCATATCCCGGATCTCTATTTCCTCAAGCGGCTTGCCTGTGTTATGCGCGTTCTCATAAATAAACCGCAGAAACAAGCGTATATCTGTGTAGTATTCTTCAATAGTCCTTTGAGCAAGAAGTTTAACTATTTTCATATGGACCAGATAATCATTGAGAAATTCAGGATTATCGGGGGAGTTAAGATTATTCATAATATCCCGTCCTTTACAAGTAATTCAAGAACTAGTGACTCACGCTCTATAAGGTATTCATCATAATCAGAATGGTCATGTGTTCTGTTAACTGAAATAGCATAATCTGGTGACACGTATTCAAGCACAAATCCTTCATTAGCCTCATATTCATCAAACGACTGCTGATTTTCGTCTGATAATACATCACATAAATAATAAAAGTTTTCCTGCTCAAAAATGACGTTTTCTTCAAAACGGCTTTTCTGTATCCGCAGAACTGAACCATACTCGGCAACAGAAGGCACTGAAACTGTCAAACCGATCTCTTCAGTGATCTCGCGTTTAAGAGTCTCTATGTGAGCTTCGTCATTTTCAATTCCACCGCCTGGAAACTTATAATAATCAAACTTTCTGCTGTAAACCATAGCTACTTTTTTATCTTTATTGATTATAACGCCACGTACAGATGGTCGTTTGTATCTTTTCCAGCTATTATCGTAATCCTTTTGATCCATTATAAATAGACGCCTCATATTTCTCATCTGTTTAATATTCGCTCAAACTTTCACCAAACTTTGATTTGGTGAAAGTTTGTCTCTTTTTTCATTAGTTCTATTATATCACTTCTCTTTTGATTTTTCAAGGAAATTCATACTATAGCTATAAAAAAGCTCCCTGAAATCAGGGAGCTTAGGATCTTATTTCTTTTTCTTCTTGTTAGAATTATTTTTTGGACCTGTTGTTTTAGCGGGAGTAACTGTCTTAGCAACTGCAGGCTTTTCTGCAACAGGCTTTACAGCTTTGTTTGAAGACTCAAGGAACTTATAAACAAATGCTGCAATTAATGCGCCTACAAAAGGTCCAACAATAAATACCCAAAGATCTCCGAGAGCATCGCCGCCGGCTAAAAGTGCGGGACCAAGGCTTCGTGCAGGATTTACAGATGTACCTGTAAGGCCTATTCCGAAGATATGCACCAGTGTAAGTGTAAGACCGATTATAAGTCCGCCGAACGAACCGTGGTTAGCTTTTTTAGAAGTAACGCCAAGAATAGTCATTACAAAGATAAATGTAAGAAGAATCTCTACAAGGATTCCTGCACCTGCATTTCCGTTGACGCCTGCGAGTCCGTTTGCTCCGTAACCGCCTGTCATATCTGTAACATCACCAAGATTGAAGATAGCCTTGAGCATACCTGCGCCTGCGATAGCGCCGACACACTGTGAAATTACATATCCAATAAAGTCTGTGAATGTCATGCCTCCTGTAAGAAGAACTCCGAGAGATACTGCAGGGTTTATGTGGCAGCCGGAAATGTTTCCGATACAGTAAGCCATGCCGACTATCACAAGACCAAAAGCGAGTGCGGTAAGGATGTATCCCCCCGCCTGATGTTGCGTCGCAGCCTACCAGCATTGCCGTACCGCAGCCGAGAAGCACAAGTACAAATGTACCAATGACTTCAGCGATGTACTTTTTGATTGATTCCATATTTTTGCCTCCTTATGTATGCTAAAATAAAACTGAGCCAGATATGGCACAAATGATAATAAAAAAGTGAGCCACTAATAATAAAAATCCTGTATAATAAGAGAAAGAGCTTGTGTACAGGAGGAACAAGGAGTGGCAATAGCAATGGAGATCTATGAAAAGATCAGATATTATCGGGAGCATACTGACTACAGTCAGCGTAATGTAGCAAAGATACTTGGTGTATCACGCAATACAGTAAAGAAATACTGGGAGGGGCAGACCGTTCCGTGGGAACGAAAGCCCGGCAGCGGCAGGAAGAACGATATCATTACCGATGAAGTCAAAGCCTTCATAATAAAATGCATAGAATCTGATAAGAAAGCACCACGGAAGCAGCACCATACAGCTCATAAGATATACGAACGTCTGGTTGCTGAATACGGCTTTGAGGGCTGTGAAGCCTCTGTAAGAAGAACTGTAGCGGAGCTTCGCTGCAATACTCATGATATATTTGTACCGCTGTCATACGAACCTGCCGAAGCTGTACAGATCGACTGGGGTGAAGCTACTGTTATCATCGATGGCTGCAAACAGAAGATACAGATATGGTGTATGCGTGAATGCTACAGCGGAGATATATTTGTAACTGCCTTCTATCGGCAGAATGAAGAAAGCTTTCTTGAAGGAATAGTAAAGGGACTTGACCATTTTGGAGGAACTCCGCAGAAGATCATCTTCGACAACGCTCGTGTCGCTGTAAAAGAAGGCTTTGGACATCATGCCAAAGCGACTGATAAGTATCTTTCTCTTTCAGCTCATTATTCGTTCAGACCGGTGTTCTGCAATCCTGCACAGGGTCATGAAAAAGGTCTTGTAGAAGGTCTGGTAGGACTTGTCAGAAGAAACTTTTTCGTGCCTGTGCCGAATATATCAACCATAGAAGAGCTCAATACAAAACTGCTTGAATATTGTAGTATGTACAGGAACCATAAGATATCCGGCAAAAGCATGACCGTCGGAGAAATGGCCGAAAACTGCAAAGAACGCTGGATACCTTTACCCCCGTATCGCTATGATACATCAAACACGATTCAGGTCAAGGCTGATGATTTCTCACTTGTGAGATTTGATCATAACAAGTATTCAGTTCCTTATCAATATAGCTCCAAAACTATAACAGTCAAAGGCAGCGGCAATAAGGTAAGAATGATGTTTGGTGGAAATCTCATAGCTGAATATGACCGTGATTATCACCACAATTGCACTCATTACTGCCTTGAACACTACATAGGACTTATCGAAAAACGACCAAGAAGCGTTTACAATGCTGCGCCGATAAAGGAGACTGTTCCAAAGGAATTTTATCAATTCCTGATGAAACTCGATAATCCTAAAGAGATCGTTAAAGCATTGAGACTGTATCTTGATACGGGAAACGAATTACTAAAGCACTTGCCTTATGTAGATTCCTATGATACACTATACGCCTGTGTTAGTGGTAATACGGTAAAAAATGTGCCGATAGAATCATCAGTAAAGATAATACTGCCGGATCTTAAACGATATGATTCACTGCTGAAAGGTGGTGATACAGTATGAACAGTGTACAGAAAGAAACGATCAAACTTTACGCCAAGCAGCTCAGAGTACCTACTTTTAATAACTACGATAAGGTCATAAGGCAGCTTTCAACTGAGGACGGTTATGAGCAATTCCTGATAGAGCTGATGAAACAGGAACTTGCAGAACGCTCGGTAACAGGTCAGAAACGCAGGATAAAAGCTGCAAAATTCCCGTCGCTGAAAACACTTGATGAGTTTGATATGACAAGGCTTGAAAACGTCAGCGAAAGTACAATACGGCAGCTCGCTTCCTGTGACTTCATAAAACAGCGTCAGAATATCGTTATGATAGGCAATCCCGGAAGCGGAAAGACACATCTGTCGATCGCTCTGGGTATGAATGCCTGTGAAGCGGGATACCGTGTAAAATTTTACACTGCGGTCAATCTCGCATCTGAACTTGCAGAAGCTGTTCAGATGAACAGGCTTTCAAGGCTGGAGAAAAGTCTCAGTAAGATAGATTTGTTGATAATCGATGAGCTTAGTTACCTGACTTTCAACAGATATCAGTCGGAGATGCTATTCCAAATCATATCCGAACGTTCAGAGAGAGCCAGCGTGATAATCAGCACAAATCTTGAATTTTCAGAATGGACGCAGCTTTTTGAAAACGAGATGATGCTTGCTGCACTCATTGACAGAGTCACTTTCAGATCCTTCGTTCTTAATATGAACTGCAGCTCATCTTACCGTATCGACTCGACCATGAATAATGATTAGTGGCTCATTATTTTTTTATCAAAACTGGCTCACTTTTTTATTAGCGCTGTGGCTCAGTTTTTTATTGACAAAGGCA
>JAKPUQ010000016.1 GCA_029572815.1 Bacillota bacterium
CTTTCCTTGCAGGGTATCCCTCTCTACGCCTGAAAGCACATCTTTAACCTGGCCGCTCGTTAGATAGCCCTTCTTGTGCTCCCTGTCCAGCTTTGCACCCTTCAGGCGGTCCGCCACATTAGGGTAAAGCCCTTCCTGGGCTGTCCACTTGAAGAACAACCTAACGGCTGTAACATATCCCTGTACTGTGGTGGGCTTGTGGCCGCTCGCCTTGAGCTCATCCCTAAAAGCTATTACATCCTCACGCTGAGGCCGTCCGATGCCGTTAAGGTGAAGGTATCTGAAGAATTGTTTTAATGCCTTGCCATATGTCTCCACAGTCTTGGGGCTTGCGTCTATGTATGCTATAAAGCGGCTGTACAGGTCCGCCGTTATCGCCTGCCGGGCCGCCATGTCTCCGCCCTGGACTATCTGCAGCTCGTTCATTTCTTCGCCCCTTTCTCTGTGTGTATACTGTTATGTGTATGCTCTTGTGTTGATGATATTAACTGTATGCCATTGTACACCTATGCCTTCATCTTGTCAAGCACTATTTTCATATACCGATACATAAGTAAAGCGGGCCGGCCATAAGCCCCCCGCTACTACCTTCTCGCCTTTATTCGTAAGCCCTCGCCACAGCCCCTACGATGGCCCCAGATGCGTCCCAGGCCATCCGCCCGTATGATTTCCTTCCCGTCAATTACAGGGGCTTATAGCTCAATTAGCCGGCTTGTTTATTCCTCTGTGAGGTCTACTTCTGTGAAGTCGCTCCCGGTAGGAATGAAGCAGTTATATCCTGCATGATAATCATACTTGATAACATAACCAGGGCTGCCGGTCTTGCTCTTGAGTAAGACAAGTTCCACTTTACGTACCGGCTTCTTGCTTTCCGCCTGGATGTCGAAGCTGGGTTTCCCCGTACCTGTGAATTGCATACCTATCACTATGTCAGAGCTGTACTCTATGTTTCCGCTCTCCTTAAACGCCTCTAGCTGTACTTCCTTCTTGTATGCCTCTCTGTTGAAGCTCGATACACAAACAACCGGTATCTTATACTCCATGCTCAGCCGCTTCAACGCCCGGACCGCCTTGTCCATGTTTTGCTTGTCTGTGGCTCTCTCGTTGTTCGGCTTCAATATCTGCAAGTAGTCAATAAATACTACCGGCTTGTTGCCTGTAAGGGCGATATGCTCCTTTATCGTCTTTTCAATGTCCTTCACTCCCAGGTCTTCCAGCCCTGCACAGCCCTCATTGATGAATATTCTCCGGGCATAGCCGCCATAGTGCTCTATTGCCTTCATTATTAGGGCCTTGTCTTCTTTGCCGTATTTCTCATATCTACTGCCGTCTGTTATGTCCAGAGAGGTCTTTGGCTTACCCTTTGCCCCGTTGTTGCTGAGCTGGAAGGTCAGCCGGCTGATGCTCTTTGCCATTAGCTCCGCCCTGCTCATTTCAAGAGAGAATATCAGCACATC
>JAKPUQ010000142.1 GCA_029572815.1 Bacillota bacterium
CTCAGATATTGTAACCGATGCACTGACAGCTCTCGGCATGACAGCCGGAGACTCCGCACATTTCGCAGACATCCTTGCAGCGGCATCGAGTAATGCCAATACCAATGTGGCTCTCATGGGCGAGAGTTTCAAGTATGTTGCGCCTGTTGCCGGTGCGATGGGCGCATCTGCGGAGGACTTGTCTATTGCACTCGGTCTGATGGCTAACAGCAGTATCAAGGGCAGTCAGGCTGGTAACAGTCTGAAAAATGCTCTGGTCAATCTCACGAAACCGACCAAACAGCAAGCGGCAGCCATGCAACAGCTCGGCTTTATCAGCACCGAGACCATTCAGAAAATTGACTTTACCAAGGTCGAAAAGGCGGAACAGGCTGTCGAGGATGCAACCATTTCTCTTGACAGCGCTCAGATCAAGCTGAATGATGCGATCAGCAAATACGGCGAGGGCAGCTCACAGGCACAGCTTGCAAGCAATAACTATGAAAAGGCACAGCTCAAACTCGCACGGGCGCAGGAGACACTTGCCAGAGAACAGGAAGGTGTCTCCAAGGAGATCATGGGTGCCAATACACTCATGACCGATGCGGACGGTAATATGCGGTCGCTCGGCGACATCATGGGAATACTCCGTGAGAAAATGGGCAAGGTCAATGTGGAACTGACAGATGCAGAGGGCAATGCCCGTGATTTCGATGACATTGTTTCAGAGCTGTCCACGACTACTGAGGGACTTGCACAGGCGGAGCAGATGCAGGCGGCAGCAGCCATTTTCGGCAAGCAGAATATGTCCGGTATGCTTGCGATCATCAACGCAAGTGAAGAGGACTACAATAAGCTGACCGATGCGATCTACGGCTGTGAAGGCTCTGCAAAGGGCATGGCGGAAACCATGCAGGACAACCTCGCGGGTCAGATCACGATACTGAAATCGCAGTTACAAGAGCTTGCTATCTCTTTCGGAGACATCCTCATGCCCGCTATCCGGGCAATCGTCAGCAAGATTCAGGCGTTTGTGGATAAGCTCAACGCAATGGATCCTGCAGTAAAGGAAACCATTGTCAAAGTCGCATTGGTGGCGGCGGCACTGGGCCCTCTGCTTGTGGTGATCGGTAAAACCATGATCGGTGTCGGCAAGCTGATGCAGCTTATTTCCAATCTCCCGACTATCATCGCAGGTGCAAAATCTGCGTTTGCAGCATTCAGCGGAGCTATTGGTGGTATCTCCGCGCCTGTGGTCGCTGTCATTGCGGTAATTGCCGCTCTGGTGGCGGCTTTTGTGCATTTGTGGCGTACCAACGAGGACTTCCGGAATAAGATCACAGCGATCTGGGAGCAGATCAAGAGTATTTTTTCCGGCTTCTGTCAGGGCATTGTTGACCGTATCAACGCACTGGGATTCGACTTCAAAAACATCGGCGAGGTCATCAAGGCTGTATGGGACGGTCTCTGTAAGTTTCTGAAACCGATATTCGAGGGAACTTTTCAGCAGATTGCAAACATCTTCAAGGCCGTGACGGATATTATCCTGAATCTTCTTGATGTATTTATCGGCATCTTCACGGGAGACTGGGATAAGGTTTGGAACGGCATCAAGGGTATTTTTGTAGCGGTATGGAACTTCCTGAAAGATACGCTGAAAAACTACCTCGATGTACTGTGTAATATTTTCGGCACTGACCTTGAAACTGTCAAGCAGTTCTGGATCGATGTCTGGAATGCGATCAAGAACTTTTTCGTCAATCTCTGGAATAATATCACCGGCTTTATTTCCGGTGTGCTGAACGGTATCAAAAACTTCTTTGTATCTGTCTGGACAGCTATCAAGGACTTCTTCGTCGGTATCTGG
>JAKPUQ010000145.1 GCA_029572815.1 Bacillota bacterium
TTTGGCATAACTTTTTAAAAGGAGAGTATGATGGCAAAAGCGAAGTTTGAAAGGGCGAAGCCCCATGTAAACATTGGTACTATCGGTCACATAGACCATGGTAAGACGACACTTACTGCGGCGATCACGAAGACGCTTGCAGCGAGAGGAGCGGCAAAGTTTGTAAGCTTTGACAATATTGACAAGGCACCTGAAGAGAGAGAGAGAGGGATCACCATAGCTACAGCGCATGTTGAATATGAGACAGCGAACCGTCACTATGCACATGTTGACTGTCCCGGCCACGCGGACTATGTAAAGAACATGATCACCGGAGCTGCGCAGATGGACGGAGCGATACTTGTAGTAAGCGCTGCAGACGGTCCTATGCCTCAGACAAGAGAGCACATCCTTCTGAGCCGTCAGGTCGGTGTACCGTACATGGTTGTTTTTCTTAATAAAGTTGATGTAGTTGACGATCCCGAGCTTGTAGAGCTTGTAGAGATGGAGATCAGGGAACTTCTTTCAGTGTATGAATTTCCCGGAGACGATATCCCGATAGTTAAAGGAAGCGCATTGAAGGCGTTGAACACAGATGATGCGGAAGGACCTGATGCGCAGTGTATTCATGAGCTTATGGCGGCGGTTGACAGCTATGTTCCTGTTCCACAGCGTGACATAGACAAGGCGTTTCTTATGCCTATAGAGGATGTTTTCAGCATCAGCGGCAGAGGAACGGTTGTAACCGGCAGGATCGAAAGAGGAATAATCAAGGTTGGTGACAAGGTTCAGATAGTAGGTATTTCTCCCACGCAGGAAACGACAGTTACCGGCGTTGAGATGTTCAGAAAGCTTCTTGATGAAGGGAGAGCCGGAGACAATGTCGGCTGTCTTCTCAGAGGCACGAAGAAGGAAGATGTTGAAAGAGGTCAGGTCCTTGCGAAACCGGGCAGCATAACCCCTCATACCAAGTTCATGGGAGAATGCTATGTTCTGACTAAAGAGGAAGGCGGAAGACACACACCGTTCTTTACCGGATACCGTCCTCAGTTCTTTTTCAGAACTACCGATGTTACCGGAAACCTTGATCTTCCTGAAGGTATCAAGATGGTTATGCCCGGCGACAATGTAACTATCAATGTTAATCTGATAGTTCCGATAGCTATGGACGAAGGGCTCCGTTTCGCTATCAGGGAAGGCGGCAGAACTGTAGGTTCAGGCGTTGTGTCCAAGATAATTGAATAGAT
>JAKPUQ010000160.1 GCA_029572815.1 Bacillota bacterium
CAGATGCTCAAACGCAATATGCTTTCGGCAATTGCAGGACGCGGATTCCTTCATATCACTGCCTCCGACCTGAGGCTGAATGCTGAGGATATAAGACGTTACTATACCCTTGCGGGTTTAAGGATCACTTATGAGGATGCCCTGGCTGTTGAGCATTACACTGAGGGCTGGATCATAGCAGTATATTTGCAGCTTTGTGCTTACATGGATAGGGGAGCTTTATACGGTACATCGGGTATACTGACTCTTATGGAGCATCTTGTATGGGATACCCTGACCGAAGAGCAGCAGGTATTTCTTATGCGGCTGTCTCCCTTTGAGATGATTACCGTGCAGCAGGCCTGTGTCCTTAACGGCTTCGACAGGCTGCCGGAATACGCTCTGGATGCCCTTGAAAGCCCATTTATCCGTCATGAGTCTTATGAAGGACGGTATGAGCTTCACAGCATTCTGAGCCAGATGCTTATTCAGAAGTGCAGAGAACGCGGGAACGCTTTTGAGAGGGAGTGCCTTCTGTCTGCGGGAGATTTATGCAGGGATGAGGGCAAAATCTCAAGCGCCCTGGGCTTTTATTGGAAGGCCGGGGATTATGAGCGTATGCTTTCTATGGATTTCTCCACTAATATTTTAGAAAGTATCGGCGATTCGCATTTTGCAGAGCTGGCCCTGGATATAGCTGCAAACTGCCCGATTGATATAAAAAGAAATAATATGCTGTCAATGCTCAGAGTTGCCTGGGCATTGTACATGAATGGTAAAAAGGCTCAGTACGAGCTGCTGCTGGAGGAGCTGAGAGAGCTGCCGGAGCTGTCGGGGGATTCCGGCCTCATGGGGGAATGGCTGCTTCTTGCTTCCTACAGAAGCTATCCGAAAATTGCCGAAATGACTGCAGTACTCAGGCAGGCGGCGGTGCTTTTCAAAGGCAGATGTTCCCGGGTTATACTGCCTTCAGCCCCCTGGTGCCTGGGCAATTACTTCGCCCTGGCGGAACTGCATACAGTGCCGGGAGAAGCCGATAGGGAAGCGGAGGAACTGGAGGAGTATATAGGGTTGTATTCACAGCTTACGGGAGGCCACGGCAGCGGGGCGGATGTGCTGTTCCGGACGGAGCTGGCCTATCACAGGGGAAACCTGAGTGAAGCTGAGATACTTGCATACAAGGCTGCTTTTCTGGCTGAGAGCAGGCAGCAAAGCATTGTGCTGTTGGGGGCTACGATACAGCTGGCCGAGATAGCACTGCACAAAGCCGATACGGCAGGCT
>JAKPUQ010000169.1 GCA_029572815.1 Bacillota bacterium
CGGCGAGGTCGATACCTCGTCCTTCATCACTACTGCCTGCACCGTACTCAAGAGCGTTATCTGCCTTATCGGCGGCGGTGTTTCGCTGTGGGGTGTCGTAAACCTCCTCGAAGGTTACGGTAATGATAACCCCGGTGCGAAATCACAGTAGTGATATAGAAGTTTTTTCTCCCTTAATGTTGACCGCATAACGCATCGGTTATGCAGTCTTTTTTCCATATTTGCCCGTTTCAACAGAGATAGTCGATACCGCCACACCAAAGCGGAAGTGAATGACAATATCCTGAATACGCTTTCCGCTGGACTTGTCAGCTTCATGGACTACGATCTTGTCGATAAGCTCGTGCATGATCTTCGGCGTAAGCTCCGTGATATGCTCGTACTTCCTGATAACATCGAGGAACGCAGTCACATCAGAGGACTTCTGTTTAGCCGTATCAATCAGGGCGGTCAGCTCGGCGGCGGTTGCTTTGAGCTTTTTCTGCTCGTCCTCATATGCTGCGGACATCATCGTGAAACGCTCGTCCGAGAGTCTGCCGAGAACATTATCCTCATAGAGCCTTGTGAACAGTTTATCCAGTTCAGCGATACGCTTTTCAGCCTGTTTCAGAGCCTTTTTTGCTTTTGTAAGCTCAGAGGACTTTTGCTGAACGGAATTACTCATAGCCGTCTGGATAAATTCGTCCTCATTCTCACGCACTGTGGCAAGGAGCTTGTTCAGCTCACCGATGACAATTTCATTCAGTACACAGGTGCGGATATAGTGGACGGTGCATTTGTCCTGTTCTTTGGCATATGTGGAGCATCTCATGTGTTCCTGTTCGGGGCGTTCATTCTTGCGGCGGCTCAGGTACATCTTCTCACCGCAGTCAGCACAGTACACCATTCCTGCAAAGGGATTGACTTCTGCTTTTCTCTGCGGTCTGCGCTTATGCTTGCGAAGTTCCTGTACCAAGTCAAATGTCTCCTGCGTGATGATAGGCTCTTGCGTATTCTCAAAAATCTGCCACTCGTCCTGCGGATTGTAGATGATCTTATGCACCTTGTAGGACTTCATTCTTGTGCGGAAATTAACGGTGTGACCGCAGTATTCCAAGCGTTCAAGTATGTGGCAGATAGTCTGCGCTCCCCAACGGTAAGTCTTAGCATTATGCCGTCCGTTGTCACGCCCCTGCGATAATGCGTAGGCAGTCGGTGTCGGGATACCCTGTTCTGTTAAGATACGGGCAATCTGCACCGGACCGTAGCCATCTATGCAGAGCTTGAAAATCTTGCGTACTACTTCGGCGGCAGTCTCATCAACTATCCACAGATTTTTATCTGTATCTGACTTTTTGTATCCGTAGATAGGCGGACACAGATGTTTGCCTGATTGTCCCTTTGCCTTGAATACCGCACGAATTTTCTTTGAGCAGTCACGGGCGTACCAGTCATTAAAAATATTCTTGAAAGCAAGCAGTTCGTTCTCGGACTTCGCTGTATCCACATTATCGTTGATAGCGATATAGCGTACATCGTAGTCGGGGAACACCATTTCGATAAGTTCACCCGTTTTCAGATAGTCACGACCTAAACGGCTCAAATCCTTTGTAATAACAGTTGCGACCTTGCCGTTCTCAATGTCTGCCATCATCGCTTTGAAACCCTCACGCTCCCATGTCGTGCCACTCACTCCATCATCGACGAAGAAAGTCGGATTTGGAAAGCCGTTATCCTCAGCAAATTTTGAAAGAATAGCCTTCTGGTTGGTGATACTGTTGCTCTCGCCGTCGAGCATATCATCTTGGCTCAGGCGGCAGTATAAAGCTGTAATCTTGTCTGTCATTTTAACCTCACTTTCCGACAGATACAGCAAGCTATTATCATTATAGCGCACCCTGTTTCTTTTTTCAATGCGCCGATATTCCAAATTCAAACAGCCTGCTGTACGGGTTCTTGTCCGGTTTCACCGAGGAGTTTTTCACAATCCTCTGTTATGAGCCTTGCGAGAATATCGCTCAGGCTTTCCCGAAAAGCTGCGTTAAAGACGGTTCTCACTCTGTAAATCGTATGCCCGATATGGTACTCGGACACACTTTCCGATACCGCAACAGCGGCAGTTGTATTCTCATTCATAGCGAATTTTCTCCTTTAGCTTGTCTATCTCTATGCTTATAGGTCAGAGGGCATCGCTTTATATCTCTTACCCTCATATTCATAGCCGTGCGGAACGGCATTGCAGCCGCCCCCACAGCTATCGTTTTGTTGTCGGATATATTAAACCGTATACGGATTTTCGTTTTCAAAGAAGGAAGTCTGTCCGTCAGCAACATCACTGTCCGAGCTGTTGCCCGACTTGCTGTCTGCACCGTCAGAGCTATCGACCAGCCCCTCAATGTCAGCGTAGGACATTCCGCTGTCGGTCAGCTTGCCGATCAGCGTATGCTCCGCAATGACAGCATCGAGAAGTGCCTGCCCCTCAGCACCGCCGTAAAGCTGTGAGAGCTTATCGTAGGTGTAGAGTTTGCTTTCGATGATGACCTTGCGCCTGCGTTCCTGCGCTGCCTTGATAGACTTTTCATAGCTGTCGAGCTTCGCCTTATTCTCGGCAAGCACAGCATCCGTAATGATAACGGCGGACTCGTCAGTGACCTCAGCTTTCGCTTTCTTACTCATTCGCATCACCTCGTTTCTGTTTTGAGTATCGCAGGATTTGATTTAATCCCACGATAATATTATAGCAAATTTCGGAGCTATTTGTCTATTCGCAGGGCGCATGAACTTTGTGCGCCATTAGAGTTTTCGAGTTCGTCAAGTTGTTATGGGGAAAATTTTAACGGCAAACTTTTCACCAGATTGCCG